>NZ_CP087710.1:1916371-2555161 GCF_020991065.1 Nocardioides okcheonensis | reverse complement strand
ATCTACCTCCACGCCGGCCCGGAGGTCGCCGTCGCCAGCACCAAGGCGCTGACGAACATGTTCCTCGGCTTCGCGCTGCTGGCGCTCCAGCTCGGGCGGGTGCGCGACCTGTCCATCGCCGACGGCAAGCGGCTGGTCGCCGGTCTCGAGCGGCTGCCCGCGCAGATCGAGGAGGTGCTGGCGGGGGAGGAGGACCTCGTCGAGGTCGCCCGGTCGCTGGCCGAGGCGCGCAGCCTGTTCTTCATCGGCCGGGTGCGCGGCTTCCCGGTCGCGCGCGAGGGCGCCCAGAAGTTCAAGGAGATCAGCTACTGCCACGCCGAGGCCTACCAGACCTCCGAGCTCAAGCACGGCCCGCTCGCGCTGATCGAGCCGGACGTGCCGACGGTCGCGGTGGTGCCGCACGACGAGCTCACCGAGCGCAACGTCGGCGCGCTCCACGAGATCGCCGCGCGGCAGGGGCCGCTGGTCGTGGTGACGCACGAGGAGGTCGACCTCGGCGAGGTCGGCGCCCGCCGGATCGTCGTCCCGCGCAACGAGCCGGAGCTCGACCCGATCCTGCTCACCATCCCGCTGCAGCTGCTGGCCTACCACGCGGCCCAGCACCTCGGTCACGACATCGACAAGCCGCGCAACCTGGCCAAGTCGGTCACCGTGGAGTGAGGGGCGCTGTGTTGGATGGCTCGCTCCGCTCGCAGCCCTCCTCCTGCACTCCTGGGCACGCCTGGGGACGGAACACCCCCGTGGTCAGCCTGCTGATGCCCCGCGGGGGTCTCGTGACAGGACTTCGTCCTTCCTCGACCAGCGCGGGCGAGCCGCCCGGTGCTCCGCTGGTCGAGGAGGTCGTGCAGCGACCGTCACGAGACCCGGCACCCCGGACGGGCGACTGGAGGACGACGAACGAGCGGGTTACGAGCGCCGCGACACTGCGAGCGGAGCGAGCCATCCGAAATGGACTGGGCGCCCCTTGCCGCATGGGGTCGGCAAGGGACGCGCCGCGAGAACTTTCCCATCCTGCCCCGCGTCCTGTCCGGGGATCGCGGGAAAGACCGAGTGAAAATGGCGTCGTCCCGGTCACAGGGTGCGGAACGCGTGGCGGGCGAGCGCCAAGGCCCGCCGGGCCAGCGGCTCCGCGGCGGCGCGGTCAGCCTCGACGAGGCCCACGCGCGTACGCCGGTCGAGCAGGTCGTCGACGTCGTGGGCGCCCTCGTGGGTGACGGCGAAGACGAGCTCGGCCAGGGTCACCGGCACGGTGGCCGACACCGGGGCGATCAGCTCGTCGTCGGGCAGCCCGGTCACCGCGCGGGCCGTTGACAGGGCCAGGTCGGCGTCCGTCCCGAACCGGCGCACCAGTCGCGGCGGTGCCCCGAGCGCCCGCAGCCCGGCGGCCGGAGCCGCACCGGCGAGGGGCAGGGTCGCGGTGACGCACGGGCCGGCCTCGAGCAGGCCGCGGTCGACGACGTGGTCGAGGACGTCCTCGGCCATCCGGCGGTAGGTCGTGAGCTTGCCGCCGACGACGGTCGTGAGGCCGGTGGAGGAGACGAGGATCGCGTGCCGGCGCGACAGGTCGGCCGTCGCGTCCGTCCCGGCGACCTCGAGGAGGGGGCGCAGGCCGGCGAAGGCGCCGACCACGTCGCCGCGGGTCGGCGGGACCGCGAGGGCGGACCCCACCACGTCGAGGAGGAAGTCCACCTCGGCCTCGCTCGGCACGGGGACGTCGGGCACCGGACCGGTGACCGGCTCGTCGGTCAGCCCGACGTACGTGGTGCCGTCCGGTTGCGGCAGCACCATCGCGAACCGCGCGGTGGTGCCCGGGATCGGCACCATCACCGCGACCCGCGTGTGCGGCAGTGCGGAGGCGCGCAGGACCAGGTGGGTGCCTCGGCTCGGGCGCAGCCGCACCTGCTCGTCGAGGCCGCCGGCCCAGACGCCGGTCGCGTTGACGACGGCCCGCGCGCGGACCTCGTGCACCTCGCCGGTGAGCTCGTCACGGAGCCGTACGCCCGTGCCGGTGGCGGCCGTGACCCGCGCCCGGGTCCGGACGTGGGCGCCGTGGGCCGCCGCGGTGCGGGCGACGGTGGTGACCAGGCGGGCGTCGTCCTCGAGCTGCCCGTCCCAGGCCAGCAGCCCGCCGCGCAGCCCGTCGGGGCGCAGCGACGGCGCGAGGCTGAGGGTCTCGGTGGTGTTGAGCCGGCGCGGTCGCGGGAGCGTACGAGCGGTGGTGTGGGCGGTGCGGCGCAGCAGGTCGCCGGCGTGCAGGCCGCCCCAGGTCAGGGCCGCCTTCGCGGGCGGGACCGCGTCGGTGAGCGGGGTCAGCATCGGCAGCGCGTGGACGAGGTGCGGGGCCGTCACGCCCATCAGGATGCCGCGCTCGACGGCGCTCTCGTGGGCGATCGCGAGCCGGCCCTGGGCGAGGTAGCGCAGCCCGCCGTGGACCAGCTTGGAGGACCAGCGCGAGGTGCCGAAGGCGAGGTCGTGGGCGTCGACCGCCAGCACGGTCAGGCCTCGGGTGGCCGCGTCGAGCGCCACGCCGGCGCCGGTGATGCCCAGGCCCACCACGACCACGTCGACTGCGTCGGGGACGCCGGCGAGGCCGGGGGTGATCCGGCGCTCCATCAGGGCGCCAGGGTCCGGGTGACGAGGTGGACCAGCTCGGCGTCGAGGTCCTCGAGCCCGATCTCCCCGTCGACCATGGTGAGCGCGGAGAACACGAAGCCGTGCCCGGCCAGCAGCAGGCTCCGGGCCAGCAGCACCGGGTCGCCGGAGCGGATCGTCCCCGCGGCCTGCCCGCTCGCGACCTCGGCCGCGAGGATCTCGATCAGGGCCTCCTGCGAGCGTCCGCGCCGGGCGAGGAGGTAGGGCAGCATCAGGTCGGGGTCGAGCTCGACGATCCGGACGAAGAGCTCGTTGTCGCGCAGCGCGCGCACGGTCGACAGCGCCGCCCGGGCGATGCCCGCGGGCGTGCTGGTGTCCTTCGCGGCGACCCGCGTCGCGGCGGCGACGCCGACCCACTCGCGGGTCATCAGGTCGCCGAGCAGCGAGCCCATGTCGGGCCAGGTGCGATACATCGTCATCCGGGAGACGCCCGCGCGACGGGCGACCTCGGTGAGCGTGGTGCGGCGCCAGCCGACGTCGAGGATGCAGTCGCGGGCGGCGTCGAGGTAGCCGTCGATCCGCGGGTCGCGGGGACCGGACTCGGTGTGACGAAGTGACGACATGTGTCACACTGTAACGCATGACGCCCGAGACGCCGACCGTCGAGATGCACCCGCAGCGCTGGGGGGACCCCGCGGCCGCGGCCGACCTGCCCGAGTCGGCGAGGGGCCTGGTGGAGCTCGCGTTCGGCCGCCAGGAGCGGCCCGCGGTCGACGGCGCGGTGCCCCCGCCGGGAGCCCTGGCCGACGACCTGCTCTCGGACCTCCGCAGCCTGGTCGGCGCGGAGCACGTGCTCACCGACGACGCCACCCGCGCGCTGCGCACCCGCGGCAAGTCCACCCCGGACCTGCTCCGTGCCCGCGCCGGCGACCTGTCCGACGCCCCCGACGCCGTGGTCCGGCCCGGCGGTCACGACGACGTCGTCGCCGTCCTGGCGTGGGCCACCGAGCACCGGGTCGCGGTCGTGCCGTTCGGCGGGGGCACCTGCGTGACCGGCGGCCTCGCCGCGCGACGCGACGGCTTCGCCGGGCTGGTCAGCCTCGACCTGCTCCGGATGAAGCGGCTGCTCGCGGTCGACGAGGTGTCGATGACCGCCACGCTCCAGCCCGGGCTCCGGGGGCCCGAGGCCGAGGCGCTGCTCGCCGCGCACGGCCTGACCCTCGGCCACTTCCCGCAGTCGTGGGAGCACGCCTCGATCGGCGGCTTCGCCGCGACCCGGTCCAGCGGCCAGTCGAGCGCCGGCCACGGCCGCTTCGACGCGATGGTCGTCGGCCTCACCGCCGCGACGCCGACCGGCTCGCTCGACCTCGGCTCGGCGCCGGCCACCGCAGCCGGACCCGACCTCCGCCAGCTCCTGCTGGGCTCCGAGGGCGCCTTCGGCGTGATCACCTCGGTGACGGTCCGGGTCCGCCGCGCGCCGGAGGTGACGGCGTACGAGGGGTGGCGCTGGGCGTCGTTCGGCGCCGGCTCCGACGCGATGCGGGTCCTCGCCCAGGAGGGGCTGCTGCCGACGGTGCTGCGGCTCTCCGACGAGGACGAGACCGCGATCAACCTCGCCGACCCCTCCTCCATCGGCGGCGCCGACGACCCGGGTTGCCTGATGGTCACCGGCTACGAGGGCACCGCCGAGCAGGTCGCCACCCGTCGGGCCGCGGTCACCGCCCGGCTCGAGGCGCTCGGCGGCACGCCGCTCGGCACCGAGCCGGGGGAGCGGTGGTCGCACGGCCGGTTCCACGCGCCGTACCTCCGCGACGCGCTGCTCGACCACGGCGTGCTCGTCGAGACCATGGAGACCGCGACCTTCTGGTCGAACCGCGAGCGGCTGCACGCCGAGGTCCGCGCCGCGCTGCGCGGCTCGCTGGGCGAGGGCTCGCTCGTGCTGTGCCACGTCTCGCACGTCTACGAGACCGGCTGCTCGCTCTACTTCACCGTCGCCGCGCGCCAGGACGACGACGCGCTCGGGCAGTGGGCGGCCGCGAAGGCGGCGGCCAGCGACGCGATCATCGCCGCCGGGGCCACCATCACCCACCACCACGCCGTCGGCACCGACCACCTGCCGTGGCTCGCGCAGGAGGTCGGCGAGGTGGGCGTCCGGGTGCTGCGCGCGGTCAAGGCCGAGCTCGACCCCGCCGGGATCCTCAACCCGGGGGTGCTCGTCGGCTGAGCCCGGGTAGTCCAGTGGGGGATGGCTGTGTCCGGGGCCTCCCGGCCGAGCCCGGGTAGTCCAGTGAGGGATGGCTGTGTCCGGGGCCTCCGGCCAGCCATCCCTCACTGGACTACCGCGGCACGGCAGCCAACGCTCACTGGACTACGTCCGGGGTGCGGCCGACGATCCGCTGGTCGAGGAAGGACGAAGTCCTGTCACGAGACCCCTGACCCCAGTCGTCCGTTCGGGGTGAGGGGTCTCGTGACGGTCGCTGCGCGACCTCCTCGACCACCGAAGCTACGGGAGCTGCCCGACGACGGACGGGCGGGCTCGGGCGCCGGGACGCTTCGCCCGAACCTCAACCAGCGAGGGCGGCGAACGACCACACCAGCAGCTCGGTCGCCTCGGTCGCGGTGACCGCGCGGCCGGGCTCGTCGGTGAGACGGACCGCGTCGCCGGCGCCGAGGGTCAGGCCGTCGAGGGTGACCGCGCCGGTGGCGGCGAAGAGGTGCTGGGTCGGGTCGTCGGGCAGCACGACGGAGGAGCCGGGAGCAAGCCGCGCGACCAGCAGCCGCGCGCCCGCGGTGCCGATCGGCAGGCCGTCGCCACCCACCACCTCCACCAGCCCCTCGCCGGGCGCCGGGGCCTCGCCCAGGACGTACGACGGCGCGCCACCGGTCGCGGTGGGCGTCAGCCACGCCTGGACGAACCGGCAGCGCCCCGACGCCGGGTCGGCGACCTCGCTGTGCCGGATGCCCGTGCCGGCCGACAGCACCTGCGCCCGCCCGGCCGGCAGGACGTGGCTCGCGCCGGGACGAGCGGAGTCGGTGTGGACGAGCGCGCCCTCGAGCACCCACGTCACGATCTCGAGCCCGGTGTGGGGGTGGTCGGGATAACCGGCGCCGGGGTCGAGCAGGTCGTCGTTGTGGGAGACGAGGGGCCCGAAGCCGAGGTTGGCGGGGTCGTAGTGCGGTCCGAAGGAGAACGAGTGCCGCGTGAGCCGACCGTCCTCGCTCGACGCCGGCCGCGTCGCGGAGGCACGGACGTCGGCGGTCATGCGCCCCATTGTGGGCGCCGTGTGGAAGGGTCGGGACATGGGCACGGGGGTGCACGGGGGACGGGTCGCGGCCACGGTCGCGCTGGTGCTGGCGGCGGGGGCGTGCTCGGGCGCCGAGGAGCCGACCGGCGAGACGCGCGTCGACGCGGGCGAGCTCGTCACGCTCGACCGTCCGGTGGCGGTCGAGGACCTCGACCCGGAGCCCGCGCTGACGGCGCGGGTGCCGTCGGGGGAGCTGCGCGTGGCCTCCCGCGCCGCCGACGAGGTCGCGGGCGCGCGCCAGCAGGCGGCGGACCTGGAGGCGCCGGACGGGACCGAGCTCGTCGTCGTGGCGTGGGAGCTCGACCTGACCGCGCTCGACGTGCCCGGGGCCGCGGGACCCGCCGCCCTCGGCGCCGACGCCGACGCCGAGGTGGTGCTCACCGCCGGTGACGTCGACGCCGTGCTCGCCTCGGACCCGCTGCCCCTCCAGGGGTCGGCGCTGGTCGCGGTCCCCGACCCCGCCGCGCTGGGGCTGGAGGTCACGTTCGACGGCGTCGTGCAGACCGTGAGCCCGGGTGGTGCGCAGCGCGAGGTGCCGCCCCAGGCCGCCGGTCTCTACGAGGGGTTCGCGTTCGGGAGGACGTCGCTCGACTGTCGACCGGCGAAGCTCGCCGCGACCTGCGTCGCCGAGGCGGCGTGGTTGCCGTGGACCGACGCGGGTGGCTGGGCGCCCGTCGGCCAGGTGTGGCCGGTCGTGCGGGTCGTCGGCTCGGTGCCGGGCGAGACCGGCACCCTCACCGCGACCGTGACCCTCGACGGCGCCGCCCCACTGAGGTCGTACGAGGAGGACGGTGCCCCCGTGGACGGCTTCGCCGGCGTGCACGTCCTCCCGGCCGTCCGGCTCGGGTCGGCGCGGGTCGACGTGCGGGCCGAGACGGAGGCCGGGAGCCTGGTCGGCACCGGCGTGCTCGTCCCGGCCCTCCCGTGAGCGCGCACGACCTCCCCCATCCCGCGTACAGGGCCTGCGTCGGGCCGATATCTTCGCGGGGTGTCCTCCCCCGCAGACTTCCCCCTGCTGCCGCCCGGTTTCAGGTTCGGGACCAGCACGGCCAGCTACCAGATCGAGGGCGCCGCGCGTGAGGGCGGCCGGGGGCCGAGCATCTGGGACACCTTCACCGCCGAGCCTGGCCGGATCGCCGACGGCAGCACCGGCGACGTGGCCTGCGACCACTACCACCGCGTCGACGAGGACGTGGCGCTCATGCAGCAGCTCGGCACGGGCGGCTACCGGTTCTCGATCGCCTGGCCCCGCGTCCAGCCGACGGGGAGCGGGAAGGTCAACGCCGAGGGCCTCGCGTTCTACGACCGCCTCGTCGACACCCTGCTCGCCCACGGCCAGCAGCCGATGGCGACGCTCTACCACTGGGACCTGCCGCAGGCCCTCGAGGACGACGGCGGCTGGCTGAACCGCGCGACCGTCGACCGCTTCGCCGAGTACGCCGCGATCGTCGGTGACAAGCTCGCCGACCGCGTCGAGCACTGGGTGCCGGTCAACGAGCCCAACGTCGCCTCGATCCTCGGCTACGGCATGGGCACCCACGCGCCCGGCAAGGCGATGCTGTTCGGCTGCCTGCCCGCCGCCCACCACCTGCTGATGGCCCACGGTCGCGCGGCCATCGAGCTGCGCCGCGCGGGCGCGACGTCGATCGGCTGCGCCAACAACCACGCGCCGATCTGGCCGGCGAGCGACGACCCGGCCGACGTCGGGATGAGCAAGATCTTCGACGCGCTGTGGAACGGCACGTTCCTCGAGCCGATGCTGCTCGGGCGCTACCCGGCCGACCTGATGCCGCTCTTCGAGGAGTTCATGGCCGACGGCGACCTCGCCACGATCCGCCAGCCGCTCGACTTCTACGGCGTCAACTACTACAACCCGATGCGGATCGCGGCGGCCGACGAGGACTCCGAGATCCCCTTCGACTTCCGCGAGGTCGTGGGCTACCCGACCACCGACTTCGGCTGGCCGATCGTTCCCGACGCGCTGCGCGAGTGGCTGGTCATGTTCCGCGCCCGCTTCCGCGCCGCGCTGCCGCCGATCATCATCACCGAGTCGGGTGCCAGCTATGCCGTCGGGCCGGACGAGCACGGCGTCGTCGACGACCAGGCGCGCATCGACTACCTCCGCGCCCACGTCAACGCCGTGTCCGAGGCCGTCCAGCGCGGCGTCGACGTCCGCGGCTACTACTGCTGGTCGCTGATGGACAACTTCGAGTGGGCCGAGGGCTACACCCAGCGCTTCGGGCTGGTGCACGTCGACTACGAGACGCTCGCGCGCACGCCGAAGAGGTCGTTCCAGTGGTACGCCGACCTGATCAAGGCGCAGCCGCAGCACCTCTGAGGGTTTGGCACACTGCCCGGCATGGCCGAGCGTCCCGTCCCCGAGCGCCCCGACCCGCGCCGGCGTGAGCTCGGCGCGGCCTCGTCCGCGGACCCGACGGCCGGCGCCCACGGGATGACCTGGACGGCGCTCGCGCTGCTGGTGCTGATGATGCTGGTCTGCGGCTACCGGCTCCTCGACGCGTGGGACAGCCGGCAGCCACCGACCGGGGTCGAGGCGCAGGAGGCGACCGTGCTCGGGCTCGAGGAGCTCGACCGGGCGCGCCCGGGAGCCCGGGCGACGGAATACGCCTCGATCGTCTTCGAGCTCCCCGACGGGACGCAGCAGTCGGCGCTCTACGAGCTGCGCTGGCTCGGCGAGGCCGCGAAGGGCGACACCGTCACGGTCTACGAGCGCGACGGCGTGTGGCGCACGACCTCGGAGAAGTCGGTCGGCGGCGCCGTCTGGTGGGCCGCCGGCCTGCTGGTCCTGCTCGTGATGACCTCCGGCTGGTTCCGGGTCCAGGCGCGCGCGAGGCGGGGCTTGCCGGCGCTCTGACCGGGCGCCGATAGGCTCGCGACATGAGCAGCCGCCGCATCGTGTTCGTCGTCGGCTCGGGCCGCAGCGGCACGAGCACCATGGCCGGCACGCTGCGCACCCTCGGCCTGCACGTGCCCCAGCCCGAGGTCGTGGCCGACGCCACCAACCCCAAGGGGTTCGGGGAGCCGCGGTGGGTGGTCGACCTCCACGCCGAGCTGCTGCAGCGCAGCAACGTGCAGGTCTCCGACGCCCGTCCGCGCGCCTGGCTCGACACCGGCACGACCAGCGGTGACCACGCCACCCGCGAGCGGGTGACCGCCTGGCTGGAGGAGCAGTTCGCGATCAGCGACGAGCTGGTCGTCAAGGACCCGCGCGCCGCGTGGTTCCTCGGGCTGTGGCGGGCCGCGGCCGACCGCTGCGGCGCCACGTCGTCGTACGTCACGATGCTGCGGCCGGTGACCGAGGTGGTCGGCTCCAAGCAGGCCTACTACGGACAGATGGGCGCCGGCTCCGACCAGGGCGCGATCACCCGCACCGCCGCGTGGGTCAACATGATGCTCCACACCGAGCGCGCCACCCGCGACCAGCAGCGGGCGTTCGTCCACTACGGCGCGCTGCTCGACGACTGGACGCAGCCGGTGTTCGCGCTGGGCGAGGCCTTCGACCTCGCGGGCGTGAAGACGGCGATGGCCGTCGACATCGCCGAGGTGCACCGCTTCATCGACCCGAGCCTGCGCCGGGTCACCGCGACCTGGGACGACATCGGCGTGCCCGACCGGCTGCGCGAGCTCGCCGACGAGACCTGGCGGACGCTCGAGGACGTCGCCGCCGACGACACCGACGAGGCGCGCCGTCGCTGCGACGAGCTGCGCACGGCCTACGCCGCGCAGTACGCCGAGGCCGAGGCGTTCGCGCACTCCACCGTCGTCGCCCAGCGCCGCACCGCCGCCGCCGAGGCCAGGCGACAGGCCGCCGCCGAGGCCGGCCGCGCTCCGGCGCCGACCGGGTGCCGCACGCCGTACGGGCCATGGTCCCGCCGGCCGCGCGGCAGGCCGTGCGCAGGGCGATGGGCCGGGAGCGACCCGCCTGATGCCGGACATCGCCTCGCTCGAGGGGCTGCCCGACTTCGACGTCACCTGGCCGTGGACGGCGGGTGAGCCGCTCGAGCCCGGCCTGACCTGCGTGTTCCGGGTGCGCAACGAGGCGCGCAACCTGCCGTGGGTGCTGCCGCCGATCCTCTCCGCGGTCCAGCACGTCCTGCTCGTCGACAACGGCTCCGACGACGGCACCGCCGACGTGGCGCGCCGGGTGGCCGACGAGTGCGGGGCGGCCGACCGGCTCACCGTGCTCGACTACCCGCACCGGGTCTCCCGCGCCGGCGGCGAGCACCTCGCCACGCCCGCGACGAGCGTCCACTCCCTCACCCACTTCTACAACTGGTGCTTCTCCCACGTCCGCACCACCTACTCGATGAAGTGGGACGGCGACATGGTGCTGACGCCCGAGGGTGCCGGGATCCTGCGCGACCTCGCCTGGCAGCTGCAGTCGACCCGCGCGATCGTCGCCGTGCCGCGCCACCCGCTCACGGTCGTCGACGAGTCCACCGGCTGGCTCGACCTGTCGCTGCGCTTCCTCGAGCCGTGGGTCTACCCGATGGGCCCGGAGTTCACGTTCGTCAAGGCCTTCGACTGGGAGCTGCGCGAGTTCCCGCCCGGCGTCGAGCGGGTCGTCCTCCAGCAGGGGCTGGTCCTCGAGGTGAAGTGGCTCGACGCCGACGAGTACGCCCACTGGCGCACCGACGGCGTCGACTTCACCAACACCCGGCTCTACCGCAAGCTGCGCGAGTTCGAGGTCGACGAGGCGATCCGCACCGGTCGGGCCGAGGAGCTCGGCGGCCTGGTGAAGGTCGTCGCACCGCCCGGCGTCCACGTCATCGACCACGTCAGCCGGGACTGGCTCTGGCGCCAGCCCCGACCGCTCGTGCAGCACTCGCTGCCCTCGTCCCTCAAGGAACGCGTACGCCCGTGAGCCCCGCACCCACCGCCCCGCACCCGCTCCACGACGTCCGGATGCCCGGTCCGACGCTCGTGCTGGTCGACGACTCCGACAGCCTCGCGCTCGACGCGCTGCACGGCATCGAGGACGTCCCCGGGATCGAGGCCCGCGTCGTCACGCTCGCGGCGCTCGACGGCCCGCTCAAGGGCTGGGGCTCGGTGCTGGTGGTGGCGGCCGACCGCGCGCGCCTGCGCCGGATGGCGAGCGCCGTGCCGCTGCTCGGCCAGTGCCGCGTCGTCGCCTGCTGGCTCACCGACACCCCGACCCCGTGGGTGGTCGTGCCCCGCCCGGAGTGGCCACGGCTGGTCCACCTCGCCGCCCGCGAGGCGGGCGACCGCGGCGTGCTCACCGTCCTGCGCTTCGCCGGCGGCGCCCGCGCCCAGCTCGTCGTCATGGAGATGGCCCGCCAGGCCGCCGGCCCCGGCGACACCACCCACGGCGGGGTCGTCGTGGCCTACGCCGGTCGTCCCGCCGCACCCGGGCTCGACGCGCGCAGCGTGCTGCTGCCCGACGTGGCCGGCGCCGGCGACGCGGAGCGCGACGTGCCGCCGGACGTCGTCGTCGCCAGTCGTGGCGGCCGGGTCGCCGCCCACCACGTGATCGACCGCGCGCCGACGGTCGTCACCGACCCCGGCGTCGACCCGGTCGACGAGCGGATCTTCAACCCGGTGGGCTTCCGCAAGGACTGGGACGCGCCCGTGGCCGACCTCGCCGCGCTCGGCCGCGGCCCCGTGACGGAGGCGGTCGTCGAGGCGGCGCGGGCCCACCAGGGCGTACGCCCCTCCGCCGACACCCACGCGTCCGACCTGCTCGCGCTCGCCGCGTCGGGGGTGCCGCTCGTCGGCGTGGACCCCTCGCGCGCCACCGAGCTCGGCCTGGCCGCGCCGCTCGTCCAGGCGCTGGGCGCCGAGGTCGACCTCGACGACGCGCTGGCCCGCGAGGAGCACAGCCTGGCCGTGCGTCGCGCCGCGTTCGACCACCACTCCACGCTCGCGTGGCGCTCGGCGCTGGCGACGCGCGCCGGCGTCCGCCACACCGGGCTGCCGCCGGTCAGCGCGCTGCTGGCCACCAAGCGGCCGCAGATGCTCGACTTCGCTCTGCGCCAGGTCGCCCGGCAGCGCGGCGCCGAGGTCGAGCTGGTGATCGCCGCCCACGGCTTCGAGCCCGACCGCGACGCCGTGCGCCGGGCGCTCGGCGACCGACCGCACCAGGTGCTGACCTTCGACGACGCGACGTTCTTCGGCGACGTGCTCACCGCCGCCGCGCACGCGGCGTCGAGCGAGGTCGTGCTGAAGGTCGACGACGACGACTGGTACTCGCCCGACGCGGTCCACGACCTGGCGATGGCGCGCCGCTTCTCCGGCGCCGACGTGGTCGGGATGCCGTCGGAGTTCGTCTACCTCCACGCCAACGCCGACCGCGAGGACCTCACGGTCCGCCGCAACCACCCCTCCGAGCTGTTCGCCCGGTTCGTCGCCGGCGGCACGCTGCTCCTCGACCGCGGCCTGCTGGGCTCGCTCGGCGACTTCCGCCGGGTGCGGAAGTTCGTCGACGCCCAGCTGCTCGCGGGGGTCGAGGCCGCCGGCGGCCGGATCTACCGCACCCACGGCCTCGGCTACGTGCTGCGCCGCACCGGCACGGGACACACCTGGCAGCGCGACGACGAGGAGTTCCGCCGACCTGACATCGTGGCCTCCGAGTGGAAGGGTTTCCGACCGAGCCGCGCGCTGGAGGTCGACCCGGTCGACCGCCCGGACGGGGTCGGCACGAACGAGGGGGAGTAGGCAGATGGCCCGGCAACCGGTGGTGCGCCACAACGACTGGGGCACGCTGGCTCCCGCGACGCTCGGCGCGTGGGAGCCCACGCTCGCCGTCACCGTCGTGGTCCCGACCTTCAACTACCAGCACACGCTGCCCTACGTCCTCGCCGGCCTCGCCGCGCAGTCGTACCCCTCCCACCTGCTCGAGGTGCTGGTCGTCGACGACCAGAGCACCCCGGCGCAGGAGCTGCCGGAGGTGCGCCCGGACAACACCCGGCTGCTCCGCGTCGAGGAGGGCTGGGGGCGCGCCAACGCGTGCCACCTCGGCGCGCTCGCCGCCGACGGCGACGTGCTGCACTGGTACGACGCCGACATGCTGGCCCACCGCGAGGAGGTCGAGGCGCACGCCCGCTGGCACCACCTCGTCGACTACGCCGTGCCGGGCGGCTTCAAGCTCTTCGTCGACCCGACCGCGCTGCTCGAGGTCGACCCCGCCGTCGTGCGCGACCGCGTGGCGGCCGGCGGCGCCGCGGACCTCTTCCCCGACCAGGAGCACGAGCCGCACCGCTGGGTCGAGGACTACTGGGCCAAGACCGACGACCTGCGCACGGCCGGACCGCGCGCGCAGCGCTTCCACATCGGCATGACCGGCTCGGTGACGAAGGCGCTCTACCTCGACTCCGCCGGGTTCGACCGGACGCTGCGGCTCGGTGAGGACATGCACCTGGGCCACTCGCTCGCCCAGGCCGGCGGCGTCTTCGTCGTCGACCGGGAGGCCCGCAGCTGGCACCTCGGCCGCTCGCAGGTGCTGCGCCGGGCCGAGCAGGTCAACCGCTACAACGACCCCTACCTCGCCGACCTGGTGCCGACGATGCGGCCCAAGCGCAACAAGCGCGGTCGCGCCTACCAGGTGCCCTACCTCGAGGTGGTGCTCGAGGCCGGTCCCGCCGACGAGACGATCCACGTCGTCGACTCGCTCCTCGACGGCGACGTCCCCGACCTGCGCGTCACCGTCGTCGGCCCGTGGTCGTCGGTGCACGAGGACCGCGTGCAGCCGGTCGAGGACCCGGTGCTCGAGACCCGGCTGGTGCACCGCTCCTACCTCCACGAGCCGCGGGTGCGGCTGGTCGAGGCCCACGACGGCCGGTCCGACGCCGAGTTCCTGCTCACCCTTCCCGACGTCACCCTCGCCCCGCTGCCGGCGACCCTCGCCGCGCTCCTCGACGACCTCGAGCGCACCCACCACGGCGCCCGCCTGCTGGCGTACCCCTCCGGCGGGGTGGCCCGGCTCGAGCGCACCGCCGCGCTCGCGCGGGTCGAGCGGCTCGCCGAGCCCGGCGACGACCGCGACGCGCTGCTCGACGAGTCGTTCGGGACCAAGACCTACCCCGCGACGGCCGTCGGGTTCGTGCCGGTCGACGACCGCGTCGTCGAGCGGTTCACCCTCGGCGCCCGCCCGCCGATGGACCCCGGCAAGTCCGAGAACCGGCTCCACAAGGCGCTGCGCCGGGCCGAGGAGGCCTCGGCCGTACGCCCCCTGCCGGACGCGCCGTCCGGGACCCCCGTCGAGACGCCCGCCGGGACGGCGCCGGAGAACGAGAAGCGCGGGCTCTTCGGCCGCCGCCGCTGAGCGGGAAGCTCGTCGCGCTGGGGTTTAGGCGACCGGGTCGGCTGGTCGGGGTAGTCCAGTGAGGGATGGCTGTGTCCGGGGGCTCGGGGCAGCCATCCCTCACTGGACTATCGCGGCGTGGCAGCCAACGCTCACTGGACTACATCGGGGGGCCGACCGGGTCTCGTGACAGGCGCCAGAGCGCCTTCCTCGACCAGCGGATGGTCGGCCCGGCGCTGATCGACCGACTGGAGGTCGGGGGTTCGTCGCGGCGCGCCGGCTGACCACCGGGTTACGAGCGCAGCGACACCGCGAGCGGAGCGAGCCAATGACTCCGAGCCACATGACTCAGTCGGCGCCGAAGAGGTCGCGGGTGTAGACCTTGTCGGCCACGTCGTGCAGCTCGTCGACCATCCGGTTGGCGACGATCAGGTCGGCGCGCTCCTTGAAGGCAGCCAGGTCGTCGAGCACCTCGGAGCCGAACCAGTGCGCCTCGCCGAGCTCGGGCTCGTAGACCACGACCTCGATGCCCTTGGCCTTGATCCGCTTCATGATCCCCTGCACGGAGGACTCGCGGAAGTTGTCCGACCCCGACTTCATGATCAGCCGGTGGATCCCGACGACCCGCGGCCCGCGGTCGAGGATGTCGAAGGCGATGAAGTCCTTGCGGGTGGTGTTGGCCTCGACGATCGCCGAGATCAGCGTCTGCGGGACGTCGGTGTAGTTGGCCAGCAGCTGCTTGGTGTCCTTGGGCAGGCAGTAGCCGCCGTAGCCGAAGGACGGGTTGTTGTAGTGGGTGCCGATGCGCGGGTCGAGCCCGACGCCGTCGATGATCTGGCGCGAGTCGAGGCCGCGGGAGAGCGCGAAGGAGTCGAGCTCGTTGAAGAACGCCACCCGCATCGCGAGGTAGGTGTTGGCGAAGAGCTTGATCGCCTCGGCCTCGGTGGGCTCGGTGAACAGCACCGGCACGTCCTCGGCCTCGGCGCCCTCGACGAGCAGCGCGGCGAACGCCCGCGCACGCTCGGAGTCCTCGCCGACGACGATGCGCGCGGGGAAGAGGTTGTCGTGCAGCGCCCGGCCCTCGCGCAGGAACTCCGGGGAGAAGATCACCGCGTCGGTGCCGAGCCGCGTGCGGACGTCCTCGACGTAGCCCACCGGCACGGTCGACTTCACCACCATCGTCGCGGCGGGGTTGATCCGCAGCACGTCGCGCATCACCGCCTCGATCGAGGCGGTGTCGAAGTAGTTGGTGACCGGGTCGTAGTTGGTCGGCGTCGCGATCACCACGAAGTCGGCTCCCGCGTGCGCCTCCTCCGCGTCGGTGGTGAAGACGAGGTCGAGGTCCTCCTCGGTGAGGAAGCGGGAGATGTCGTCGTCGTGGATCGGGCTCTCGCCGCGCCGCAGCCGCTCGACGCGGCCGGCGTCGAGGTCGAGGCCGACGACGGTGTGGTGCCGGGCGAGCAGGACGGCCATGGAGAGACCGACGTAGCCGAGGCCGGCGATCGAGATCCGAGTCACGGCGAGGATTGTGCCGTACGCGGGACAACGCGGGTGGTCGTGCCGCACCCTTGACCGGCACCGGTCGCGACGACGGCACCAGGAGGACGGATGGCCCGGCGGAAGAACACGACGACCTTCCCGTGGTTCGTGCTGCTCCTGATCGTGTTCATCGGCTGGCAGGCCAACGGAGCGGCCCTCACCGTGCTGGTCGTGATCGGGATCGTGGCGGTGTTCATCTGGATCGGCAACGTCTACCGCGCCGCGGGCCGGCGCCCCGGCTCGCAGTCCCTCGACGACCGGTTCGTCGCCCCGCAGGACCCCGCGGACCTGCCGCCCGAGGCGGTCGAGCGGTTGCGCCGGCTGGCCGGCGAGATGGTGGTCCCGGGCGGCCGCAGCATGGACGAGGTGATGCGCGAGGCCGCCGAGGTCTACGCGCAGCTGCCGCCGCACGTGCGCGAGCAGCTCGACCGCGCCGCCCCGGACCACGGCCCGGGGGTGCACGTCGAGGTCAGCGGGCCCCTCGGTGACGTCCTGGCCCGCGTGATGGGGTTCGAGCCCGCGCCCACCCGCGGGGCTCCGCCGTCGGCGCCGGTCACCCCGCACGCACCCGCCGCCGCACCGACGGCCGGACGGACGGCTGAGCCCGCGGCAGAGGCCGAAGCAGAACCCGCACCGACCGCCCCGCCCGCACCCACGCCCGCCGCGGCTGCGGCTGCGGCGACCGCGCCGGCGCCGATCACCCCGGCGCCGATCACGCTGGCCCCGATCACCCTGGCCCCGATCACTCCGTCCGCGCCAGTCACCCGCTCCGCGCCGGCCGCCGCGCCGGCCCCCGCGGCCGCGGACCGGCCCGACCAGGACGTCCGGTCGGGCACCACCGCACCCGACGAGCTGACCGGGGCAGAGAACGAGCCGCCGGGCACCCTCGCCGAGGGCTGGTACGTCACCGCCGACGGCGGTCGCGAGCGCTGGTGGAACGGCGCGTCCTGGACCGCCCACGTGCGCTCGCGCGGGGCGCAGTACTAGTCCACGACGCGCGTCAGGGCGTCCGGCAGGACCGCCGGCACGCCCAGGACCTCGAGGAGCGAGTCGTCCGGCTCGGCGCACGCGGTGGCAGGGTCGAGCGGCTCGAGGCCGTCGAGCCAGCCCGGCGCCGGACCGTCGGTGGCCGGCAGCACGACCCGGACCTGCGCGTCCCCGCCGGCCAGTGACACGGAGAGCACGGCCGGTGACCCGTCGAGGTCACGGGCGAACGTGGCGCGCACCGGCCCTCCCGCCCCGCACGCCGCGTAGGTCAGGTCCCACCCGGCGAGCCGCCGCGCGAGCCGGGCGAGCGAGCGGGCCGTCACCGTCGCCTCCGCGGCCGGTGCACGCCGGCGGTTGACGCCCGCCTCGAGCCGCGGCGCGACCACCCGCAGCCCGAGCGCGACGAGTCCGGGATCGGAGGATGCGGCCGCGACGGCACCGTCGTCGGGCCCGTCGTCGGGCCAGGCCGCGGCGTCGGTCCCGACGTCGTCGGCGTCCTCCTCGCCGAGCGGCCGC
This sequence comes from Nocardioides okcheonensis, assembly GCF_020991065.1. Taxonomy (NCBI): domain Bacteria; kingdom Bacillati; phylum Actinomycetota; class Actinomycetes; order Propionibacteriales; family Nocardioidaceae; genus Nocardioides; species Nocardioides okcheonensis. The sequence continues at coordinate 2,537,941 of NZ_CP087710.1, read as the reverse complement.
GACTGCAGGGGTGGCGGCACGAAGCCGGTGGCGCGCCCGTCGAGGCAGGTGTCGGCGACCGGGTCGGGGGCCTCCCAGCCGGTGTCGAGGTGGTGGGGCACCACGACCTGCAGCGCCGCGGTCGCGCTGCCGCCGTCGGGGGTGACGACCAGCTGGGCGAGGGCGTCGTCGGGCCCGACCAGCGCGACCTGGACGGTGGTCCCGCACGTGCTGGACGTCGGTCGCCAGCCGGCGTCGGCGGCCAGGTCGACCTCGGCGCGCGCGGCGACCTCCACCCCGGTGGCGTACGTCGTGGAGCGGCGGCCGACGACCCGCGTCACCTGGCCGTCGCTGCCCAGCGCGGGGCCGGCGACGGTCGCGGACGTGGGCGCGACCCAGGGGTCGGACCACACGGCGGCCGCCGCGTCGAGGTCGCTGCCGTCGGACACGATCCGCGGACCGGCGCTGCAGCCCGCCAGCGCCGGCGCCGCCAGCGCCAGGGTCAGGACGACGGCGTGACCGCGAACCACGGCTCGTCCCATCCGGAGACCCCCAGGTCGCCGCTCGTGAAGTCGTCGCGCGGGATGGTCTGCTCGCGCCCGGAGGCGGGGTCGAAGATCGTGAGCGAGTCACCGTCGCTGCCGGTGACCAGCACGACGTGGCCGGGCCGGGTCGTGTCCCCGACGTAGAGCGGGACGGTGCTGCCGTTCTCCACGGACGCGGCGATCCGGTCGTAGGTGTCGCCGCGGTCGGAGGGCGAGACGGTCTGCACCTCGTAGTCCTGGCCCGGGACCCCGCTGCCGCCCTCGCCCGACATCTCGGCGGCCACCGCCCACGGCTGGGTGCCGGCGGCCTCGGGCCACGGGAACTGGAGGTCGCCGTCGCGGTCGTGCAGCGCGTTGGTGCGCTGGTGCATCGCCAGCGACTCGTCGGCGAAGCGCTGCTCGGGGGTGCGCGGGTCGGTGGTGCCGCTGGCCGCGTCGTAGCCGGTCTCCATCCACAGCGCGTAGGCCGGGTCGTTGAGCATCCGCGACATCACCAGGCTGGAGGACCCGCACGTGGTCTGGTCGGGCTGGGAGTAGCTGCCGTCGGTGGGCGGGTCGAGGTCGTCGAGCTGGGCGGGGGTGAGGGTGTGCAGCCGGGCCACGTAGTTGGCCAGCGCCGCGCCGCTGAGGCCGGACGCGACCCCGGCCACGATCCACGCCCGCTCGGCGTCGCTGCGCGCACCCGCGAGCGCGTCGCGCACGGCCTGCTGCTCGGCCGGGGACAGGGCGGCCAGCGCGGCGTCGTAGTCCTCGAGCTGGCGGCCGGACAGGGGTCCGTCCTCGTCCTCCCAGGCGTTGACCACCGACACCGGGCTCACGCCGGCCGGCAGGTGGTCGGGCAGGGCGACCTCGTCCATCGCCGCCACGACGGCGGCCTTCGCGACGGCGACCGCGTCGGCGGCGTCCTGGTAGGCGCCGATCGCCTCGGTGAGGGCGTGGACGACCCCCGCGACGACGCCGCGCAGGAAGTCGACGAGCTCCCACGGCCACAGGTCGCCCCACGAGAGCTCGAGGTGGTCGCGGAGCAGGTCGTCGGCCTCCCGGTGGCGGGTGCGGGCGGCGGTCATGTCGGCGGCGAGCCGGTCGAGGACGGCCGCGACCTCGCGGGCTGCCGGGGGGACCGTCGCGGTGCGGGTGCGGAGCCGGCCGACCGAGGAGCGGAACGCGTCGCCCGAGGTGCCGTCCCAGACGCTGGTGTCGACGGCCGCGCGGGTCGTGGCGAGGTCGTCGACGCCGGACTCCACCGAGGCCGCGGCACGGCGCCAGGCAGCGGCGGCGTCGGTCAGGGCGCCGGGCTCCGGGGCCGGTGGCTCGGTCAGGATCGCCACGGCTCGGCCGACCGCGTCGACGAGCGTCTGCGCGGCGTCCCACGGCGGCCAGAGGTCGAGGTCCTCGACGGTGGCGAGGACGTCCCTCAGCCGCGCGACGGTCTCATCGAGCAAGCCCATGGAACTCCCCTGCCGAGGTGCCGTCGGTGGCGAGGAAGTCGCGGATGCAGTCCTCGACGCCGCCGTGGTGCTCGTCGATGACCCCCAGCGCCACCCGCAGCACGCCGTCGAGGTCGCTCGCCGCGTCGGCCAGGGTGGCGGCGAGGTCGGCCAGGTCGTGGCCGGCCGCGTCGGGCACCTGTCCCTGGGCCGAGCGGAGCTCGGCGGCGGCGTTGTCGGCGTGGGCCCACCCGGCCCGCACGGCGTCCGGTCTCATCACCACGGTCATGGCGTCGCACCTCCCCTGTCCTGGATCAGGGTTCCCCCACCCCGGGGCCGCAAACAAGGGCGGACCGGACCTGTGGACGGGGCGTGCGTACGACGTGCAACGTCACGCGGGGCGACCGGACGGCGACCGCCCCGCGTGACGCTGGTCGGTGGTGGTCAGCCGCGGTCGGTGGAGTCGCCGGTGACGACGACGTAGAACCGCTTGCGGGTGCCGTCGGTGGTGACGCTGCCGTCGCTGTTGCGGGGGCTCACGACGAGGTGGTTGGTGTTGCCGGTGCCGGGGGGCGCGCAGTTCACGATGCCGGGCTGGCACATCGCGGCGCTGATCTCACCGGAGAACTCCGGGTTGGCGTCCGCCGCGTCGGCGCGGCCGTTGGTGATGCCGTCGCCGTTCTGGTCGACGGTGTTCTGCAGCGCCACGACCGCGAGGACGCCGTTGTTGGCCAGGTTCTCGCCGGCGTTGATGTAGACGTTGCCGTTGGCGCGCAGGCCGGTGGTGTCGGTGCCGGCGGGGGCCAGCGTCGGGTAGGCGGCGGTGACGGTGAAGCCGCCGGACTGGGCGACGATCGCGCCGGTCGCGTCGACGAGCGCCCAGCGACCGACACCCGCAGGTCCGGCCGGGCCCTGCTGTCCCGCGGGCAGCTGGCCGGCCCTGAAGTCACGGGCCCGCAGCGAGCCGTCCTTCACCTGCTTGGCACCGATCGTGCCGTTCTTGACGTCCTTGCCCTGGATCGTCTTGTTCTTGATGTCCTGGGACTGGATGGAGTTGTTCTTGATGTCGTCGGAGCCGATCAGGCCGGCGGCGTACGACGTGCCGGTCGAGGCCACGACGAGGGCCATCACGGAGACGGCCATCGAGGGGGAGGGGCGGCGGATCGAGGGGAGGCGCATGGTTCTGGACCCTTCGGTCGTCGGGCCGCCGTGGACCGGCGGCTTTGACGTGGTTCGGAGTGATCCGCGTCACGGATGGGTCCTGTGTCGATTTGGGTGCCGCTGACACGCTGGGAGCATGGGTATGGGCAAGAAGGTCGCAGCGCTCGGGATCGCGAAGAAGGTCTACGACGAGGCGCGCAAGCCTCACAACCAGGCGAAGATCCGCGCCGCGGTGCAGAAGATGCAGGAGCGTCGCCGCCCGCGCTGAGCTCAGCCGGTCCGGCGCCGCGCGTGCGGCCAGGCGTACGCGGCCAGCGCTCCGAGCACCGGCCACAGCGCGAGCCGCTCGAGCGCGCCGCCCACCTGCTCGTCGCCGGACAGGATGAAGCCGACGGCGGCGGCGCCGGTGACCAGACCCGTCACCAGCAGGCCCTTCGCCAGCACCGGCCGCTCCTCGCGCAGCCGGTGGCCCAGCGCGAGCAGCGCGACCGGCTGCCCGACGAACAGCGGGGTGGCCGCGATCGCGTGGAGCGTGGCGTCCTGGTCGAGCGGCGCGAGGCCGGTCGCCACGGAGCTCGCGCCCGACACCACGAGCAGGCCGGTGACCCACGGTCCGAGCGGTCGGGCGAGCAGCGCCGCACCACCGGCGAGCAGCACGCCGTAGCCGATGAACGAGCCGTTCATCACCGCGTGCTTCGGCGAGCAGTAGTCCGGCGTGCAGCCGACCTCGCCGAGCCTGCTGACCGAGTCGGAGACGAAGCTGTAGCCCCCGCGGGTGGCGGCCGCGGTGACGACCTCGGTGAGGACGTACGTCGGTCGCAGCAGGAACGCGAGGGCTCCGAGCCGCGCGGCGCGGGTGGGGAGGGCGGGCACGGCGTCACCGTAGCCGTCGCCCCCACAGGGGTGGGTCCGGCATTGCCACCGGCGGGGTCGAGGCGTAGGACGGGGGGATGACCACCGCGCCGACCGAGCCCCTGCCCGACCCCGACATCGTCCCGTCGGGCGACCCCGTCGGCCCCGGGACGACCGTGCCGGACGAGCCGCAGCCGCCGACGACGGAGCCCCAGCCCGTGCCGTAGTCCTGCGGTCGCGTGGCATGCTCGCGCCATGACGATCCAGATGCCCACCGACCTCACCCACGCCGCCATGCTGGGGCTCGGCACCTACCGTCCCGAGCGGGTCGTCACCAACGACGAGATCTGCGAGGTGCTGGACTCCACCGACGAGTGGATCCAGACCCGGTCGGGCATCCGGACGCGGCGCTTCGCCGGTGAGGGTGAGACCCTGATCGGGATGTCCACGACCGCCGCGGAGCGTGCCCTCGCGGCCGCCGGCGTCCGCGCCGACCAGGTCGGCTGCGTCATCGTCGCGACGTCGACCCACCCCGAGCACACGCCCGCCTCGGCCCCGCAGGTCGCGACCGCGCTCGGCATCACGGCCGCGGCGTTCGACGTCTCCGCCGGGTGCGCGGGCTTCTGCCACGCGCTCAACCTCGCCGCGTCGATGGTGCGGGCCGGCGCCGAGCAGCACGTCCTCGTCATCGGGGTCGAGCAGCTCAGCCGGTTCATGGACCCGACCGACCGCGGCACCGCGTTCATCTTCGCCGACGGCGCGGGTGCGGTCGTGGTCGGACCGTCCGACGCCGCCGGCATCGGCCCCACCGCCTGGGGCTCCGACGGCTCGCAGGCCCACGTGATCACCCAGACCCCGAGCTGCATGGGCACGCGCGAGCACACCGACGCCGACCACCCGGTCGTCCAGATGGAGGGCACCGCGGTCTTCCGCTGGGCGCCGTTCGCGATGGCGAAGGTCGCCCACGAGGCGCTCGACCTCGCCGGCGTGTCCGTCGACGAGCTGGACGCCTTCATCCCCCACCAGGCCAACCTGCGGATCACCCAGACCCTGGCCAAGAACATCCAGCTCCCCGAGGCCGTCGCCATCGCGACCGACGTCGTCGACTCGGGCAACACGTCCGCCGCGTCCGTGCCGCTCGCGATGGAGGCGATGCTCCGCAAGGAGGAGGCCGCCCCCGGCGACACCGCGCTGCTGATCGCGTTCGGCGCCGGCCTGTCGTACGCCGGCCAGGTCGTCACGCTGCCGCCGCTGGGCTGAGCGTCGGCGCGCCGTCGGCCGACGCAACCAGGTCGCGCGGGCCGCGGCGCGGCGTACGGTCGGGTCCTCGCCCCGCCCCTGGGGCGGCCGGGCTGTCCGGGCCTCGACCCGGGCGGCGACCGGGATCCGTGAACAGTGGTCCGACCACATCGGCAGGGGCTGCCCGGCGGCCGGGTCGCGAGACCCGGCCCGCCGGTGCCGGACGCGCGTACGACGGTGGAGCCGACGGCCCGTAGGTCCGGCCCGGGGCTCCACCGTCGCCGGCAGGCGAGCCTCAGCCGCGCAGCCGCACCGACAGGCAGGTCACGCAGCCCTCGAGCTTCTCGAACTCGCTGACGTCGACGGCGACCACGCGCAGGCCGCGCTCCTCGTAGAGCGCGCGGGTGCGCGGGGCGGCGGACGACATGAGGACCGTCGATCCGTCCAGCAGCACGACGTGGGAGCCCGGCTCCTCGGGGACGGCGAGGTACGACGACCAGACGCCGGGGTCGTCGACGACCTCGTCCCAGCCGACGACGGTGCCGTCGGGGAGCGCGGTGACCGCCGACTTGAGGTGCAGCGCCTTCGTCAGCGGGACCGCGACGACGCGGGCGCCGAGCGGAGCGAGGTGGGCGGCGAGCTGGTCGATGCCCGCCTGGTTGGTACGCCCGCCGAGCCCGACCCAGACCGTGCCGTCGTGCTTGAGCACGTCGCCGCCGTCGAGCGTGCCCGGCGCCTCGATGTGCGCGGTCCGGAAGCCGAGGTCGCGCAGCACCTGCTCGGTGCCGGAGACCTCGGGCTTGCGCTCGTCGGCGCCGGGGCGGGTGAGGACGGCGAGGTCGCCGTACATGACGACCGTGTCCTCGACGAACACCGCGTCCGGGCAGTCGGGCGCCGGCGGCACCTCGACCGTCTCCCAGCCCTCGGCCTCCAGCGCGGCGACGTAGGCCTCCCACTGGCGCTCGGCCAGGTCGAGGTCGACCGGGACGCGGTCGATGTGGGTGAGCAGGCCCTCCGCGAGGCGGGGGCCGGGACGGCGGACGAGGGCGCGACGGTTCACGCCGCGATCCTCGCAGCCCACGGCGTCCCGGTCACCCGGCGCTGCGGGCGAGGCGGTCGGCGACGACCGCCCACACGTCCGGGTCGACGCCCATCCCGATGTGGGTCGAGGCCACCTCGACGTGCTCGGCCCCGGGCGTCCTGCGGTCGAGGCAGGCCTGCCACGCCACCACGCCGTCGCGGCGGGAGTACATCGCCGTCAGCGGCACGCTGATCGGGGACTCGGCGTCGAGGCGTTCGGCCAGCTTCCAGCCCTCGCGGTCGGGCGCGGTCTCGAAGGAGCGCGCCGCCGAGGTGAAGGTGGGCCCGCCGACCACGGGCGTGCCGTAGGTGACGACCCGGCGCACGGCCTCCGGGTGGCGCCGCGCGACCTCGCGGGCGACCACGCCGCCGAGGCTCCAGCCCACCAGCGAGGCGGGTCCGCCGGTCTGCTCCACGAGCTCGAGGAGCCGCGCCGACAGCCGGTCGACGTCGGCGCCGGTGTCGCCCACGTTGGTGCCGAAGCCCCAGCCGCGGGCGTCGTACCCGAGCCGGCGGAGGTACGCCCGCAGCGGGGCGCCGGTGAGCTCGGGGGCACGCCAGCCCGGGATGTCGACGACGAGGTGACCGTCGCCGCGCGGGACGGCCAGCAGCCGGGGCGCGGCAGCCGCGAGGCGGGTCGCGGCCAGCGGCGAGGCCAGCTCACCGACCCGGAGCCGACCGCTGGGCGGACCGGACGGTCGGTCCAGGTCGCGCACGTCCCGCGCCACCGCCCGGGTCCGCAGCCCGGTCGCGGCAAGCAGGCCGGGCCTCACAGCGCGGCCACCACTTCGGTGCCCTGCTTGATCGCGCGCTTGGCGTCGAGCTCGGCGGCCACGTCGGCTCCGCCGATCAGGTGCACCGTGGCGCCACCGGTCAGGTGGGCGCTGCGGTCCAGCTCGTCGTAGAGCCCCCGCACCGAGTCCTGACCGGCGCAGACGACGACCGTGTCGACCTCGACGACGCGCGGCTGGCCGTCGACGGTGAGGTGCAGGCCCTCGTCGTCGATCCGGTCATAGGTCGCGCCGCTGACCTGGGTGACCCTCGACTGCTTGAGCACCGCACGGTGCGCCCAGCCCGACGTCTTGCCCAGGCCGATGCCGATCGGGGTGGTCTTGCGCTGCACCAGCGTCACCTCGCGGGCGGGGGTGCGGGGCTTGGCCTCGGTGAGCCCGCCGGCGGTGAGCGCCGGGTCGCCGACGCCCCAGTGGGCCATCCAGTCCTCGAGGTCCTCGTGCTCGTGGGTGAGGAAGACGCTCACGTCGACGCCGATGCCGCCCGCGCCGATCACCGCGACCCGCCTTCCCGGCACGACCGCGCCGCTCAGCACGTCGGCGTACGACGCCACGGACGGGTGGTCGATCCCGGGGATGTCCGGCATCCGCGGCTCGACGCCCGTCGCGACGACGACCTCGTCGAAGCCGGCGAGGTCGGCGGGCGTGGCCTCGGTCGAGAGGCGCACGTCGACGCCGAGCACCTCGAGGCGGCGGGTGAAGTAGCGCAGCGTGTCGGCGAAGTCCTCCTTGCCGGGGACCGCCATCGCCAGGCGGAACTGGCCGCCGAGCCGGGGCGACTTCTCGAAGAGGGTGACGGCGAAGCCGCGCTCGGCGGCGCTGGTGGCGGCGGCGAGGCCGGCGGGCCCGGCGCCGACGACGGCGACCGTCTGCTTGCGCAGCGTCGGCATCAGCACCAGCTCGGTCTCGTGGCAGGCGCGCGGGTTGACCAGGCAGGAGGCGCGCTCGTTGCTGAAGACGTGGTCGAGGCAGGCCTGGTTGCAGGCGATGCAGGTGTTGATCTCGTCGGCGCGCTCGTCCATCGCCTTGGCCACGAAGGCGGGGTCGGCGAGGAGCGGCCGGGCCATCGAGACCAGGTCCGCGTCGCCGCTGGCGAGGATGTCCTCGGCGAGCTCGGGGGTGTTGATCCGGTTGGACGCGCAGACCGGGACGTCGACGACCTGCTTGAGCCGCGCGGTGTACGAGCGCCACGCGCCGCGCGGGACCTGCGTGATGATCGTCGGGACCCGCGCCTCGTGCCAGCCGATGCCTGTGTTGAAGACGGTGACGCCGGCGGCCTGCAGGTGCAGCGCGAGCTCGGCGGTCTCCTCCCAGGTCTGGCCGCCCTCGACGAGGTCGAGCAGCGAGATCCGGTAGACGATCGGGAAGTCGTCGCCGACCAGCTCGCGCGAGCGGCGTACGACCTCGACGGGGAAGTGCATGCGCCGCGCGGCCGAGCCGCCCCACGCGTCGTCGCGGTCGTTGGTGCGCGCGGCGAGGAACTGGTTGATGAGGTAGCCCTCGGAGCCCATGATCTCGACCGCGTCGTAGCCGGCCTTGCGCGCCAGTGCGACGCTCTTCGCGAAGGCCGTCGCGGTGTGGTCGACCTCCTTGGCCGACATCGCGTGCGGCTTGAACGGCGTGATCGGCGACTTCTTGTCCGACGCGCTCTGCGAGAGCGGGTGGTAGCCGTAGCGACCGGCGTGCAGCACCTGCAGCGCGATCGCGCCGCCGGCCTCGTGCACCTCGCCGGTGACCCGCTGGTGGCGGATCGCGTGGAGCCGGTTGGTCATCTCGGAGGCGAACGGCTTGAGCCAGCCGCGCTTGGTCGGCGCGAACCCGCCGGTGATGATCAGGCCCGTGCCGCCGCGGGCGCGCTCGGCGAAGAACGCGGCGAGCTTGTCGAGGTCCCACGGGTGGTCCTCGAGCCCGGTGTGCATCGAGCCCATGACCACGCGGTTGCGCAGGGTGAGCGCGTCGGGTCCGCTGCCGAGCGTCAGCGGCTCGAGGAGGTGGGGGTAGAGCGGGTGCGTCATGTCTCAGTGCCTCTCGTGTGCCTGCAGGTACTCGGTGATCCAGTCGATCCAGAACCGCTCCAGCCGGATGCCGCCGCGCAGCACCAGCCACTGGTCGCGGCCGGCCTCGTCGAGGGAGCCCGGGTCGGGGAACTGCTCGCGCTCCATCTGCTCGTAGGCCGCCAGCCGGAGCGCGTGGTCGGCCCGGGTGTCGCCCAGGTGGTCGAGCAGCCGCGCCCGGTCGCCGTACGACGCCCCGCGCAGCTTGACCGCGAGCGCGCTGCGGAAGCTCTCGACGGGCATCGGCTCGGCCAGCCAGTCGGCGAGGACGCGGCGGCCCGTCTCGGAAGGGGTGTGCACCCGCTTGTCGGGTCGACCCTCCTGGCCGACGGTCTCGACCGTGACCCAGCCGTCGGCCTCCATCCGTGCCAGCACGCGGTAGATCTGCTGGTGGGTGGCGTGCCAGAAGAAGCCGAGCGACCGCTCGAAGCGCCGGGTCAGCTCGAGCCCGCTCGACGGGCGCTCGCTGAGCGCGACGAGGAGGGCGTGCTCGAGGGCCATGCCGAGGAGTGTGACGTACCTATGCAACGAGTTGCAACAGTGGGGTGCATCACCCGGCGGCTGGGTATCTACGGACGTTCTGGTGGGTGCCAGAGCCGTTTCGCCCACCAGTTTGTCCGTAGATACCGGGAGGGGTCGGGCGGTTGGGCGGTTGGGCGGGTCGGTCGGTCGGGCGGGTCGGGCGGGTCGGGCGGGCGCGCTCGCGACCGTGACAGTTCCGGTGTCATGATCGGCGCATGACGTACGAGCTGGGGCAGGGGACCGGTCCGCTGCGGGGCGTGAAGGTGGTCGAGCTCGCCGGGATCGGGCCGGGCCCGCACGCCTGCATGCTGCTCGCCGACCTCGGGGCCGACGTCGTCCGCATCGACCGTCCGGGGGGCGGGATGTTCGCCACCGGCCGCGCCGACCTGCTCAACCGCGGTCGCCCGAGCGTCGCGCTCGACCTCAAGCAGCCGGCGGCGGTCGCGACCGTGCTCGACCTGGTCGAGCGCGCCGACGTGCTGGTCGAGGGACTGCGCCCCGGTGCGACCGAGCGCCTCGGCCTCGGCCCCGCGGAGTGCCACGCCCGCAACCCGCGGCTGGTCTACGCCCGGATGACCGGCTGGGGCCAGGACGGCCCGTGGAGCCGGGCGGCCGGCCACGACATGAACTACGTCGCGACCAGCGGCGCGCTGCACGGGCTCGGGCAGGACCCCGCCCGCCCGCACTTCCCGTCCAACCTGCTCGGCGACTTCGGCGGCGGCTCGACCTACCTCGTCGTCGGCGTCCTCGCCGCGCTCCTCGAGGCGCGCGCGAGCGGGCAGGGGCAGGTCGTCGACGCGGCGATCGTCGACGGCACCGCCCACCTCAACGCGATCGCGTCGGCGTTCGCGGCGATGGGGCTCGACACCGGCCGCCGCCGCTCCGGCCTGCTCGACGGCGGCACCCCCTGGTACGACCTCTACGAGACCGCCGACGGCGAGCACGTCAGCGTCGGCGCCCTCGAGCCGCAGTTCTGGGCCGAGCTCGTCGCCCGGATCGGTGTCGACCTCCCCGACCGCGACGACCCGGCCAACCACGCGGCCATCCGCGACGCGCTGACCCGCCGCTTCAAGGAGCGCACGCAAGCCGAGTGGGCCGAGGTCTTCGACGGCACCGACGCCTGCGTCGCCCCGGTCGTACGCCTCGCCGACGCGCCGCGCCACCCGCACCTCGCCGCGCGCGGCACCTTCGTCGAGCGCGACGGCGTCACCCAGCCCGCACCCGCGCCGCGCTTCTCCCGCACCGGCGCGACCCTCACGACCCCGCCGGCGCTGCCGGGCGAGCACACCCGCGAGGCCCTCGCGGCCTGGGGGATCGCCGACGTCGACGCGCTCCTCGCGAGCGGTGCCGCGGTGCAGGCGTGAGGCCGTTCCTCTTCCTCGGCACGCGCGCCGAGGACGACGTCGCGCAGCAGGAGTACGACGCCGTGCTCGCCGGCACCGGCCTGCACCCCGACGAGCTGGTCCGGGTCCGCCTCGAGGCCGACCCCCTCGGCGACGTCGACCTGGCCGACTGGTCGGGGATCGTGCTCGGCGGCGGCCCCTTCAACCGGTCCGACCCCGACGACACGAAGTCGCCGACCCAGCGGCGCGCGGAGGCCGAGCTGCACGACCTGGCGCAGCGCGTCGTCGCCGCCGACTTCCCGTTCCTCGGCGCCTGCTACGGCATCGGCGTGCTGGGCAGCCTGGCCGGCGGCGTGGTCGACCGGACCTGGGGCGAGCCGATCGGCGCGCTCCCGGTGCGGCTGACGCCCGAGGGCGTCGCGGACCCGCTCTTCGGCGTCGTGCCGCCGGTCTTCGACGCCTACCTCGGCCACAAGGAGGCGGTCGCCCGGCTGCCCGACGGTGCGGTGCTGCTCGCCTCCACCGAGACCTGCCCGGTCCACGCCTTCCGGATCGGCCGCAACGTCTACGCCACCCAGTTCCACCCCGAGCTCGACGCCGTCGCGATCTGCGACCGGATCGACGCCTACAGCGCGCACGGCTACTACGCGCCGCACGAGCAGGAGGAGCTCAAGGCGGCCGCGCGCGAGGCGATGGTCACCGAGCCCGTGCGACTGCTGGCGCGGTTCGTGGAGCTCCACGCCCGGTCCTGAAGCAGGGGGACGTTCGGCCCTGCCGCGGGCGCCGGCACCGACCTAGCGTCGGAGCATGGACGACCCGACCACCCGCATGGACACCGAGGAGTGCTGGGACTTCCTGCGCCGCCAGGAGCTCGGCCGGATGGCCTACCACCTGCTCGACGAGGTGCACCTCGTCCCGGTCAACTACGCCGTCGACCACGACCCCGTGACCGACCGCCGCTCGATCCTCTTCCGGACCGCCGAGGGCTCCAAGCTGCTCGGCGTGGTGATGAACGCCGACGTCGCCTTCGAGGCCGACGAGCTCGTCGACGAGGTGGCCGCCAGCGTCATCGTGCGCGGGCGCGCCCGCCTGCTCGACGAGCACGAGGAGCACCGTGCCGACAACCTCCCGCTGCGGCCGTGGGTGCCGACCCTGAAGTACAACGTGGTCGAGATCGACGTGACCGACATCAGCGGCCGTCGCTTCGAGCTCGCGCGCCCGTGGCTGCACATGATCCCGGAGTGAGCCGGGCCCGGTCCCCCGTGGTGCAACTCATGGTTACACCTCAGGTCTCCGCGCCTACGCTGGTCCGGTGAGCGACCACGTCGACGTGCTGATCGTCGGGGCCGGGCTGTCCGGCGTCGGCGCCGCGGCCCACCTCGCCAAGGACCTGCCGGGAGTGTCGTACGCCGTGCTGGAGCGGCGTGCGGCCAGCGGGGGGACGTGGGACCTGTTCCGCTATCCCGGCGTGCGCTCCGACTCCGACATGTTCACCCTCGGCTACCGCTTCCGGCCCTGGCGCGGCGAGCAGGCGCTGGCCGACGGCGCGTCGATCCTGCAGTACGTCCGCGACACCGCCGCCGAGTACGGCGTCGACGAGCGGATCCGCTACGGGCACCACGTCGTCGGTGCCGCCTGGGACAGCGCCACCGCGCGCTGGACGGTGACCTCCGTCGTCGACGGCGAGGAGCGGCAGGTCACCGCCGACTTCCTGTGGTCGTGCAGCGGCTACTACGACTACGACCGCGGCCACCGCCCGCACCTCGAGGGCGAGGAGCGCTTCGCCGGCACGCTGGTCCACCCGCAGCACTGGCCCGAGGACCTCGACACCACGGGCAGGCGGGTCGTGGTGATCGGGTCGGGCGCGACCGCGGTGACGCTGGTGCCCGCGCTCGCGGACGCCGGCGCCGCGCACGTCACGATGCTCCAGCGCTCGCCGACGTACGTCCTCCCGCTCGCGGCGCGCGACGGGTTCGCCCGCGCGGCCCGCAGGGTGCTCGGCGAGCGGCGGTCCTACCCGCTCGTCCGCGCCAAGAACGTCGCGGTCTCGACCGCGCTCTACCAGCTCAGCCGCCACCGTCCCGGCCTGGTGCGCCGGCTGGTCCGCAAGGCCAACGTCGCGCTGCTGCCTGCGGGCTACGACGTCGACACCCACTTCCGCCCGACCTACGACCCGTGGGACCAGCGGCTGTGCCTGGTGCCGGACGGCGACCTGTTCCGCGCGATCTCCGACGGCTCCGCGTCGGTCGTCACCGACACGATCCGCACCTTCACCGAGACCGGGATCGAGCTCGCGTCCGGCGAGCACCTCGACGCCGACGTCGTGGTGACCGCCACCGGCCTCGAGCTGCTGCTCTTCGGGGGTGCGGAGCTCAGCGTAGACGGCCGGGTCGTCGAGCCGTCCGAGACGATGGCCTACCGCGCGATGATGCTCTCCGGGGTGCCCAACTTCGCCTTCACCATCGGCTACACCAACGCGTCGTGGACGCTGAAGGCCGACCTCGTCTCGGAGTACGTCGTCCGGGTCCTGCGGCGGATGCGCGCCGAGGGCCGGCGCACCGTCGTCCCGACCCCCGACGACTCGGTGGGACGCGCCCCGCTGATGGACTTCGACGCCGGCTACGTCCGCCGCGCCGCCCACCTGCTGCCCCACCAGGGCACCTCCGCGCCGTGGCGGCTGAAGCAGAACTACCCCTACGACGCGGTGCAGCTGCGGCGCTCGCGCCTCGACGACGGGGTGCTCACCTTCCGCTGACGCGGCCGACCGCTGGTCGAGGGAGCGCCCGGGGAGGCCCCGGGTGGGAGGATCTAGGCATGTCCTACGACGTCCTCGGCACCCGCGAGCACCCCTCGCTGGGCCTCGACACCTTCGGCGACGCACCGCTCGACGGCGCCCCCGCCAACCACGCGGAGACGATCCGGGAGGTGGTCGCGGAGGCGGTGCTGGCCGACCGGGTCGGCGTCGACTACATCGGGCTGGGTGAGCACCACCGCGCCGACTACGCCGTCTCGGCGCCCGACGTGGTGCTCGCCGCCATCGCCGGGCAGACCGAGCGGATCCGGCTCGGCACCGGCGTCACCGTCCTGTCCAGCGACGACCCGATCCGGGTCTACGAGCGGTTCGCGACCCTCGACGCCGTGTCCGGCGGTCGCGCCGAGGTGCAGCTGGGGCGTGGCTCGTTCATCGAGTCGTTCTCCCTGTTCGGCCTCGACCTCGGGGACTACGACCGGCTCTTCGCCGAGAAGCTCGACCTCTTCGCCGCGCTCCAGTCCGAGCAGCCGGTGACGTGGGAGGGCTCGATCCGGCCGCCGGTCGAGGGCAAGCAGGTCTACCCGACGACCGCCGCCGGCCGGCTGCCCGCCTGGATCGCCGTGGGCGGCACGCCGGAGTCGGTCGTGCGCGCCGCCCGCTACGCGATGCCGCTGGTCCTGGCCGTGATCGGCGGGTCGCCGGCGGCGTTCGTCCAGCTCGCCGACCTCCACCGGCGCGCGCTGGCCGAGATGGGCCACCCCGAGCTCCCGATCGGGATGCACTCGCCCGGCCACGTCGCCGCCACCGACGAGGAGGCGCGCGAGCAGCTCTACCCGCACCAGGCCGAGCTCTACACCCGCCTCGGCCGCGAGCGCGGCTGGCCGCCGTACTCCCGGATCCAGTTCGAGCAGGCGGCCTCGCCGCAGGGGGCGCTCTTCGTCGGCTCGCCGGACACCGTCGCGGCCAAGGTGGCGTGGGCGGTGCGGACCCTGGGGCTGTCCCGCTTCCAGCTGAAGTACTCCGTCGGGGCGCTCCCGCACGAGCAGCGGATGGAGTCGGTGCGGCTCTACGGCGAGGAGGTCGTGCCGCGGGTGCGCCGCCTGCTGGCGGCCGGCTGACCCGCGCTGGTGGACGCACTACCGCGGAGTCGTTGACGCGGGAGGCGTGGCGGGGCGAGACTGCTGCCACGCGGGAGTGGAAGCGCTCTCACCAACGGATGGAGCGTAGGCGATGGGCGCGCAGAGCAGGACCGACGAGGTGCGGTTCCCCGACGGTTTCGTGTGGGGCGCGGCCACCGCGGCCTACCAGATCGAGGGAGCCGTCGCCGAGGACGGGCGCACGCCCTCGATCTGGGACACCTTCGCCGCGATCCCCGGTGCCGTCATGGGCGGCGACACCGGCGAGGTCGCCTGCGACCACTACCACCGGATGCCGGCCGACGTGGACCTCCTCGCCGACCTCGGCGCCACGTCGTACCGCTTCTCGGTGTCGTGGCCGCGGGTGCGTCCGGACGCGGGGCCGGTCAACCCGGCCGGCCTCGCGTTCTACGACCGGCTCGTCGACGCACTGCTCGCGCGCGGCATCGCGCCGTGGCTGACGCTCTACCACTGGGACCTGCCGCAGGTCCTCGAGGACGCCGGCGGCTGGACCAACCGCGACACCGCCTTCCGGTTCGTCGAGTACGCCACCGCGGTGCACGACGCGCTCGGCGACCGGGTCCCGACGTGGACCACCCTCAACGAGCCGTGGTGCTCGGCGTTCCTCGGCTACACCGCGGGCCACCACGCGCCCGGACGGCAGGAGGGCGCGGCCGGCCTGGTCGCCGCCCACCACCTGATGCTCGCCCACGGCCTGGCCGTCACCGAGCTGCGCGGCCGCGGCGCCGACCGGCTCGGGCTCAGCCTCAACCTCACCGTCCCCGACCCCAGCGACCCCACGGACCCGGTCGACGTCGACGCCGCCCGCCGCATCGACGGCCTGCACAACCGGCTGTTCCTCGACCCGGTGCTGCTCGGCACGTACCCCGCGGACGTGCTGGAGGACACCGCCGAGCTGACCTTCGCGGGGAGCCCGTGGACCGACGTGGTGCGTGACGGCGACCTCGCCACCATCTCGGCTCCGATCGACGTGCTGGGCGTGAACTACTACCACGGCAACGAGGTCTCCGGGCACCCGCGCACCGACGTCGTCGGCGTCGGCGCGGACCACCCCGAGCGGGTCGCGCTCTCGCCGTTCGTCGGCTCCGAGCACGTCACCTTCCCCAGCCGCGGCCTGCCGGTGACCGCCATGGGGTGGGAGATCCAGCCCGACGGGCTGCGGCGGCTGCTGCTGCGCCTGCACCGCGACCACCCCGGCACCCCGGTCTACCTCACCGAGACCGGAGCGGCCTTCGACGACCGCCCCGACGCCGAGGGCGCGGTGCACGACCCGGACCGGATCGCCTTCCTCGACTCCTACCTCCGGGCGGTGCACGACGCGATCGAGGCCGGCGCCGACGTGCGCGGGTTCTTCCAGTGGTCCCTCATGGACAACTTCGAGTGGGCCTTCGGCTACGCGAAGCGGTTCGGCCTGGTCCACGTCGACTACGCCACCCAGCAGCGGACCCCCAAGTCGAGCGCCCGCTGGTACGCCGAGGTGGCGCGCACCGGCGTCCTGCCCACCTCCGGCCCGACCGCCCACTAGCGTGGCGCGGGTGACCCCGCGCACCTCGAGCACCGGCTCGCCGACCCTCGACGAGGTGGCCCGCGTCGCCGGCGTCTCCCGCGCGACGGCGTCGCGCGCGATCAACGGCGGGCAGAAGGTGAGCGCCCGGGCGCAGTCGGCGGTCGACCTCGCGGTGCGCGAGCTCGGCTACGTCCCCCACCCCGCGGCCCGCAGCCTGGCCACCCGGCGCACGGACTCGATCGCGGTGCTGGTGCCCGAGCCCGACGACCGGGTCTTCTCCGACCCGTTCTTCGCCGGGACCCTGCGCGGGGTCAACCGGGTGCTGAGCGAGCGCGACATCCAGCTCGTGCTGCTCCTGGCCCGCCCGGGCGCCGACACCGAGCGGACGCTGCGCTACCTCACCAACCGCCACGTCGACGGCGCGATCGTCACCTCCCACCACCGCGACGACCGCCTCGCCGAGCACCTCGCCGACATCGGCCTGCCGTGCGTCTTCGGCGGGCGGCCCTGGACCGGCGGCGACCGGATCTCCTACGTCGACGTCGACAACGTCGCGGGGGAGCGGGAGGCGACCGAGGTCCTGCTGGCCCGCGGCTGCACCCGGATCGGCACCGTCGCCGGTCCCGCCGACATGACCGCCGCCGTCGACCGGCTCGCCGGCTGGACGCAGGCGATGACCGCGGCCGGGCTGCCGGTCGACGCCGTCGAGCACGGCGACTTCACCGAGGCCAGCGGCGAGACCGCGTGCCGGGCGCTCCTCGAGCGCCACCCCGACCTCGACGGACTGGTCGTCGCCTCCGACCTGATGGCGGCCGGCGCGATGCGGGTGCTGGCGGCGCTGGGCCGCAAGGTGCCCGACGACGTCGCCGTGATCGGCTTCGACGACCTCGGCGTCGCCGAGCGCACCACGCCGCCGCTCACCACGGTCCGCCAGCCGGTCGAGGAGATGGCCGAGCGCGCCGCCCGGCTGCTGCTCGATCGGGTCGACGCCGGTGACGCCGAGCCGGTGCGCGTCGTCGTCCCGCCGGTGCTCGTGCGCCGCGGCAGCGCCTGAGGCTCAGGCGAGCGAGGTGATGAGCTCCTCGACGCGGCGCTTGATCTCGTCGCGGATCGGACGGACGGCGTCGATGCCCTGCCCGGCGGGGTCGTCGAGCTTCCAGTCCTCGTAGCGCTTGCCGGGGTAGAACGGGCAGGCGTCGCCGCAGCCCATCGTGATGACGACGTCGGAGGTCTGCACGGCGGCGTCGGTGAGCACCTTCGGGCTCGCCGAGGTGATGTCGACGCCGACCTCCGCCATCGCCTCGACGGCGACGGGGTTGATCGTCTCGGCGGGCGCGGACCCGGCCGAGAGCACCTCCACGCGGTCGCCGGCGAGGTGCTGCAGCCAGCCGGCTGCCATCTGGGAGCGGCCGGCGTTGTGGACGCAGACGAACAGGACGGTGGGGTGGCTCATCGGGAGACCTCCTCGTGGGTGGGGGCGGGGTGCGGGAAGCGGTCGCGCAGGGCGAGGCTGACGTAGACCAGCCCGACGAGCACCGGCACCTCGATGAGGGGGCCGACCACCCCGGCCAGCGCCTGGCCGGAGGTGACGCCGAAGGTCGCGATGGCGACCGCGATGGCGAGCTCGAAGTTGTTGCCGGCCGCGGTGAAGGCCAGCGTGGTGGTGCGCTCGTAGGTCATGCCGAGCCCCCGGCCGAGGGCGTAGCCGCCGCCCCACATCAGGGCGAAGTAGGCGAGCAGCGGGAGCGCGATGCGCGCGACGTCGAGCGGGCGGCTGGTGACCTGCTCGCCCTGGAGCGCGAACAGCACGACGATCGTGAAGAGCAGGCCGATCAGTGCCCACGGGCCGACCTTCGGCAGGAACGCCGACTCGTACCACTCGCGCCCGCGCAGCCGCTCGCCCCAGGTGCGGGAGGCCCAGCCGAGCAGCAGCGGCACGCCGAGGAAGACCAGCACCGACTTCGCGATCTGCCACGCGGAGACGTCGAGCGCGGCCGTGTCGAGGCCGAGCCAGCCGGGCAGCACCTCGAGGTAGAACCAGCCGAGGCCCGCGAAGGCGATGACCTGGAAGACCGAGTTGAGGGCGACCAGCACGGCCGCGGCCTCACGGTCGCCGCACGCGAGGTCGTTCCAGATGATCACCATCGCGATGCAGCGGGCCAGGCCGACGATGATCAGCCCGGTGCGGTAGTCGGGGAGGTCGGGCAGCAGCAGCCAGGCCAGCGCGAACATCAGCGCGGGCCCGAGCACCCAGTTGAGGACGAGGGAGGCGACCAGCATGCGGCGGTCGGAGGTGACGGAGTCGAGCCGGTCGTAGCGGACCTTGGCCAGGACCGGGTACATCATCACCAGCAGGCCGAGGGCGATCGGGAGCGAGACCCCGTCGACCTCGACGGCCGAGAGCGCGTCGCCGAGCCCGGGGACGACACGCCCGAGGAGCAGGCCGCCGACCATGGCCAGGCCGATCCAGAGCGGCAGCATCCGGTCGAGGGTGGAGAGCCGCTCCACCACCGGGGCGCCCGGCGCGCTCACCGCTCGCCGCCGATCAGCGCGGCGAGGTCGGCGAGGACCTCGCGGCGCACGGCGTAGTAGACCCACACGCCGCGCTTGGAGCGGTCGAGCAGCCCGGCGTCGTGCAGCACCTTGAGGTGGTGGCTGATCGTCGGCTGGGAGAGGTCGAAGGCGTCGTTGAGGTCGCACACGCACGCCTCGCCGCCCTCGCTCGCGGCCACGATCGACACCAGCCGGAGGCGTACGGGGTCGGCGAGCGCCTTGAGCAGCGGCGCCACGCCCTCGGCGCGCTCGGCGGACAGGGGCTCGCGCAGCAGCGGTGAGCAGCAGGCGGCCGTCTCGACGGGGGTGAGGGTCAGCTCGGACTTCGACACAGATCAATATTGACAGATGTCGATGCCTTCGGCAATCTCGGGACATCGACATCCATCTATGTGAACGGAGCACCACCATGTCCCGCCTCCAGCTGGCCCTCAACGTCGACGACCTCGAGACGTCGATCGCCTTCTACTCCACGCTCTTCGGCACCGGGCCGCACAAGGTGCGTCCGGGCTACGCCAACTTTGCGGTCGCCGAGCCGCCGCTCAAGCTGGTCCTGGTCGAGAACCGCGGGCAGGGCGGGAGCATCAACCACCTCGGCGTCGAGGTCGACACCGTCGACACCGTCGACGCCGAGCTCACCCGGCTCGCGGCGGCCGGCTTCGCCACCACGGAGGAGCGCGACACCACCTGCTGCTACGCCAAGCAGGACAAGTTCTGGGTGCAGGGCACCCCGGACGGCGAGCGCTGGGAGGTCTACACGATCACCGACGACGCCCCGGCCGAGGCGGTCGTGGAGACCACCTGCTGCGTCTGAGGCGCGCGGATCACACCCGGCGCGATTCACGGGAAGGGTGCGCGGGCCGATAGCGTTGGGTCCACAGACGCCCGGCCGGTCTTGCCCCGGGCGCAGGTGGACGCCCCGGCGCCCCCTTCCCCAGACAGGGGCACGTACGCCGCCTGGCCCACGGGCCGCGGCACACGGTGGCGAGACGCCAACCGAAAGCAGTCACATGACCTTCGCCGACCTCGGCGTTCCCTCCTCGCTCGTCCGCGTGCTGGACCAGCAGGGCATCACCACCCCCACCCCGATCCAGGCCGCGACGCTGCCCGACAGCCTCGCCGGCCGCGACGTCCTCGGCCGCGGCCGCACCGGCTCCGGGAAGACCTACGGCTTCCTCCTGCCGCTGGTCGCCCGCCTCGACGCGTCCAAGCTGCCGGCCATGCCGCGCAAGCCGCGCGCGCTGATCCTCGCCCCGACCCGCGAGCTGGTCGGCCAGATCGAGGCCTCCCTCGCGCCGCTGGCCAAGGCCACCGGCCTCACCACCCGCACCGTCTTCGGCGGCGTCGGCCAGAACCCGCAGGTCACCGCGCTCAAGAAGGGCGTCGACATCGTCATCGCCTGCCCCGGCCGGCTCGAGGACCTCATGCAGCAGGGCTACGCCGACCTGTCCGCGGTCGAGATCACCGTCCTCGACGAGGCCGACCACATGGCCGACCTCGGCTTCCTGCCCGGCGTGCGCCGGATCATGGACAAGACCCCGCAGTCGGGCCAGCGGATGCTCTTCTCGGCCACGCTCGACAAGGCGATCGACGTGCTGGTGAAGCGCTTCCTCACCGACGCGGTCACCCACGAGGCCGACTCGGCGCAGTCGCCGGTGGCCACCATGCACCACCACGTGCTGCACCTCTCCCGCGAGCAGCGGGTGCCGGTGCTGGTCGACCTCACCAGCGCCCCCGGGCGCACGGTGGTCTTCACCCGCACCAAGTACGGCGCCAAGGCTCTCGCCCGCCAGCTCAACAAGTCGGGCGTGCCCAGCGTCGAGCTGCACGGCAACCTGTCGCAGAACGCCCGCACCCGCAACATGGAGGCGTTCCACGCGGGCACCGCGACGACGCTGGTCGCCACCGACATCGCGGCGCGCGGCATCCACGTCGACGACGTCTCGCTCGTCGTCCACGCCGACCCGCCGGTCGAGCACAAGGCCTACCTGCACCGCTCGGGCCGTACGGCGCGCGCCGGCAACGAGGGCACCGTCATCACCCTGATGACCGACGAGCAGGTGCGCGACGTGCGCGACCTGACCCGCCAGGCCGGCATCAAGCCGACCACGACCAAGGTCCACGGCACCGACCACCCGGTCCTCGCCCAGCTCGCCCCCGGCGAGCGGACCCTCGTGCCCGGCGGTCTCGTCGTCGAGGCGCCCGCGTCCACCGGTGGTGGCGGCCGCTCCAACGGCGCCAACGCCCAGCGCAAGCGCGCCCGCCGGTCCGGTGCGACCAACGGCCAGTCGCGCCGCGGCAACCCGACCACCTACACGAGCGAGACGCCCGGCTCGGGCGGCTCGAAGGGCGGCTCCAACGGCGGCTCCAACGGCGGCGGCCAGCGCCGCCGCTCGGGCGGCCCGTCCGGCGGTGGCGCCCCCAGCGGCGGCGGCAACCGTCGTCGCCGCAGCGTGGCGGCCAGGGCGGCCAGTCCAGCCAGTCCGGCCAGGGCTCGCGCAGCGGCGGTGGCCACAGCGCCGCGTCGTTCAGCGGTCGCCGCTGAGCGAACCGACTGATCGCACCGGGCCCGACCCGTGCCCCCAGGGATGGGGTGCGGGTGCGGGCCCGGGTGCTTGGATCGACGCATGCGCAGCATGGGGGTCGAGGAGGAGCTGCTCCTCGTCGACGCCAGGACCGGCCGGCCCCGCAACCTCGCCCGCGAGGTGGTCCGCGCCGCGCAGGCGCGTGAGGCCGCGGCCCCCGCGCCGAGCGACGGCCGCGGCGGCTCCCTCGGCCACGAGCTGCACAAGACGCAGGTCGAGACCGACACCCCGCCGCTGGAGAGCCTGCCCGCGCTCGACCACGCCCTGCGCGCCTGGCGCGAGCGGACGCGCACCGCGGCCCTCGAGGTCGGCGCCCGGGTGCTCGCGTCGGGCACGTCCCCGCTCGCCGGGGACAGCTCGGTCGAGCGCAGCGACCGCTACGACGCGATGGCCCACCGCTACGGGCTGATGATGGCCGAGCAGCTGGTGTGCGGCTGCCACGTCCACGTCGACGTGTCCGGGCCCGACGAGGGCGTCGGCGTGCTCGACCGGATCCGGGCGTGGGTGCCGCTCCTCCTCGCGATCAGCGCGAACTCGCCGTGGTCGCAGTCGGTCGACACCGCCCACGAGAGCTATCGCTGGCAGATGCAGATGCGCTGGCCCAGCGCGGGCCCGCTGCCCGTGCTCGGGTCGCCCGACGCCTACCGACGCTACGTCGACGCGATGCTCGCCACGGGCGTGCCGCTCGACGAGGCGATGGTCTACTCCGACGCACGGCTGTCGGCGCTGCACCCGACGGTCGAGATCCGCACCGCCGACGTGTGCCTCGACGTGCGCGACGCGGTGCTGGTCGCGGCCCTGTCGCG
This sequence comes from Nocardioides okcheonensis, assembly GCF_020991065.1. Taxonomy (NCBI): domain Bacteria; kingdom Bacillati; phylum Actinomycetota; class Actinomycetes; order Propionibacteriales; family Nocardioidaceae; genus Nocardioides; species Nocardioides okcheonensis. The sequence continues at coordinate 2,515,588 of NZ_CP087710.1, read as the reverse complement.
CGCCCTGGTCGAGACCGCCGCGCGCGAGTGGGCCGAGGGAGTCGAGCCCCTCGACGTGCCGGCGCCGATCCTGCGGCTGGCCGGCTGGAAGGCCGGGCGGCACGGCCTGGCCGGCGAGCTGGTCGACCCGCCGAGCGGCACGAGCCGCCCCGCGGCCGACGTGCTCGCGACGCTGCTCGACCACGTCGGCGACGCGCTGCACGACACCGGCGACCACGACCACGTGTCGCGCGGCCTCTCCCGGCTGCTCGACGACGGCACCGGCGCGCGGCGCCAGCGCGAGCTGCTCGACGCCGCCGGCCCCGACGACGAGGACGCCCTGTCGCGGGCGGTGGTCCGGCTGAGCCGGATCACGGTGGGCGAGTGAGGCTTCCTAGAGTGGTGCTCATGCGCACCTGGATCCGGCGCTCGCTGTGGGACGTGGTCCCGCGCGACCAGCGCGACAGCGACACGGCGTTCCGCAGGCGGCAGATGGTCGCGGCGGTCGTCGTCCTGGTCGGTGCCGCGATCCTCGGCTGGTCGCTGCGGCTCGAGCCCGGCGGCGGCACCTTCTACGTCGCCGCGGTCGTGCTGGCCGGCGTCTGGGCGGCGGGGGCGTTCCTCTCCGGCCGGCTCCACCTGGGCCGGATCGCCGAGGGGGAGGCGTTCGTGCGCCCGGTGGTCGCGCCGGTCCTGCTCGGCCTGCTGCTCGTGGGGGTGTTCGTCCTCGGCTCGCTCGTGGTGCGCGAGATCGACCCGCTCGCCGACTACGTCAGCTCGGTGCTGGCCTACGCCGACGAGGGCTCGCTCACCGTCCTGGCCGTCATCACCTTCGTCAACGGCATCGCCGAGGAGCTGTTCTTCCGCGGCGCGATGTACGCCGCGATCCCGCGGCACCCGGTGCTGTGGACGACCCTGGCCTACGTCGTCGCGACGCTGGCGACCGGCAACGTGATGCTCGGCTTCGCCGCCATCGTCCTCGGGGCGGTCTGCGGGCTCGAGCGTCGGGCCAGCGGCGGCATCCTCGCGCCGATCCTGACCCACATCACCTGGTCGCTGTCGATGCTCTTCCTGCTGCCGCTGCTGTTCTGACGGCTCCGGCCTAGAGGGTCCCGGCCGCCTGCGCCTCGGCCCGCTCGGCCAGCGCCCGGCGCACGGCCTCGCGGTAGGTCAGCGGGTCGCCCGGCACCACGTCGCGGATCGAGGTGTCCTTCACGACGACCTCGGTCGACATCGAGTCGATCAGGTTGCGGCCGGTGGTGACGTCGACGTCGGTGACCAGCGCCAGCCAGCGCGACGACAAGCCGGGGGTGAGGAGGGGCAGGACGACGATCGGGAGCTTGCGGCCGTTCATCGCCAGCGCCACGCCCTGGAGCATCTCGCGGTAGGTCAGCGTCTCCGGCCCGCCGATCTCGAAGACCCGGCCGTGGGCCTCCTGCTGGCCGACCACGCCTGCGAGGTAGCGGACCACGTCGTCGATGGCGATCGGCTGGGTGCGGGTGCCGACCCACTTCGGGACGACCATGGCGGGGAGGTTCTTCACCAGCTGGCGGGTGAGCTCCCACGAGATGCCGCCGTGGCCGACGACGATCGCCGCGCGCAGCACCGTGACCGGGACCCCGTCGCCGCCCAGCAGGCCCTCGACCTCGCGGCGCGAGCGCAGGTGGGCCGACAGCTCCTCGGAATCGTCGCCCAGTCCGCCCATGTAGACGATCTGCTGGAGACCGGCGTCCGACGCCGCCCTGCTGAAGTTGCGCGCCGCCTCGGCGTCCTTGCGCTCGAAGTCGGGGTCGTCGAGGGAGTGCACGAGGTAGATCGCGACGTCCACGCCCTCCAGTGCCGCGGTCAGCGACGCCGGGTCCATCACGTCGGCGCCGACGGCCTCGCCCGGACCGTCGTAGGACTCCGGGCGGCGCGTCATGGCACGCACGTCGTGGCCGTCCTCGACCAGGGCAGGGACCAGGCGGCGCCCGATGAAGCCGGTGGCGCCGGTGACGAGAACAGTGGGCATGCCACCACTCTCTCAGCCGGGTCCGCAGGACCGCCTCATCCCGACGAGTGCGCCACCCGCCGTCGGGCGTCGAGGCGCGACATGGCCGGGGTCGCCGTCACCCCGTGCAGCAGCACGGAGGCGATGACGGCGAACGCGACGGTGGACCACAGCCAGTCCTCGCCCGGCACGTCCTCGTGGGAGGTGGCGTACGCGAGGTAGTACAGCGAGCCGACGCCGCGGACGCCGAAGAAGGCGACCGCGAGCCGCTCGCCCCGGTCGAGGCCGCCGTCGAGGTGCTCGTCGCGGGCGGCCACGCTCACCGAGAGCCAGCCGACGAGCGGGCGCACGACGAGGAGCAGCGCGAGGGTGAGCACCACCCCGCGCCAGTCGAGGTGCTCCAGCAGGCCCTGGGTCATCGCCATCCCCAGCACGAGCAGCACCAGCAGCGTCATCAGCCGCTCGAGGCGGTCGACCACGGCGTGCATGGCGCGCTGGTAGGCGTGGCCGCGCTCGGAGGCACGCAGGGTGGTCGCGCAGACGAAGACCGCGAGGAAGCCGTAGCCGCCCACGACCTCGGCGCCCCCGTAGGCCGCCATCAGCGCCGCCAGCGCCAGCAGGGGCTCGCCGCGGTCGGCGAGGCGGAGGTTGTCGCTGCGCGCACGGAACGCCTGGCGGCCCAGCAGCCGGCCGGCGACCACGCCGACGAGCACGCCGAGCGCGATCTTGCCGACGACGTACCAGCCGAACCAGGCGCCGGCGTCGGCCAGCGTGAAGCCGCCGGCCAGCAGCAGCAGCGCGAGGTGCACGAACGGGAAGGCGAGCCCGTCGTTCATGCCCGCCTCGGCGGTGAGGGAGAACCGGATGTCGTCGTCCTCCTCCGGCGCGTCCCCGCCCTCGGACGGCTCGAGGTCGTCGGTGAGCGGCTCGCCGACCTGCACGTCGGAGGCGAGGACCGGGTCGGTGGGGGCGAGCACCGCGCCGAGCAGCAGGGCGACCGCGGGCGCGAGGCCGGCGGCCCACCACCCGAGGAGCGCCATCGCGCCGATCGTGAGCGGCATGGTGACGGCGAGCAGCCGCCACACCGGGGACCACTTGCGCCACGACCACCAGGACCCGACGTGGAAGTGCCGGTCGATGGCCAGCCCGACGCCCATCAGCGACACCAGCACGGTGAACTCGGTGACGTGGGTGACGACGGTGCGGTGGTCCTGCGGGTCCAGGCTCACGGTGTCGGCGACCGGCAGCAGCCCGATCAGCATGCCGACGGCCACGAGGACCATCGGCGGGGAGATCGCGATGCGGCGGGTGACCTGCGGGAGGACGATCGCGAGCAGCAGGGCCAGGCCGAGGAGGAGGTAGACGACGCCGGTCGTCATCGGCGGCTCATCGCGTGGGGGCGCGCCTGTCGTAGGCCGCCTGGCTCTCGTCGATGGCCTGCTCGTAGGCCGTCACCAGGCCGGCGATGGTCAGCGGCTTGAGCCGGTGGATGAACTCGCGCAGCTGCTCGGCGGTGTAGCCCGCCTCGCGGAACTGCGGCCAGACCTTGGTGCGGACGATCTCCGAGAGCTCCTCGGCGACCTGCCGCCCGTGCTCGGCGTAGACCTCGGCCACCGCCTCGGCGGCCTCGGGGGAGATGCCCATCCCGGACAGGTCTCCCGAGACGTCAACCTCGCGGTCGCCGGTGACCGGCGCGAGGAGCGAGAGGTGGCGGGCGATGTCGGACGGCGTCGCGGTGGCGGGGATCTGCTCGACGTAGCGCTCGATCGCCGACAGCGTGAACCCGTGGCCCTGCAGCTCGCGGACCAGCTCGAGCCGGGCGACGTGGTCGGGGCCGTAGTAGCCCGAGCGGCCGCGGCGCACGGGCGGGGGCACGAGGCCGCGCGAGGCGTAGAACCGGACGTTGCGGGCGCTCACGCCCGTGCGCTCGGTCAGCTCGTCGAGGCTCAGCAGGTCGACGGCCTCGTCGGGCCGTTCGTCGAGCCCACCTTCGATCGCCACGTACCCATCCTCTCGCCCCGCGCCCACGATCCGCATTCGGGGCGGGTGACGCAGGACACACCTGTTGGACTGTGACAGCAATGCTGTCACAATCGCTGGCATGGCAGAAGCATTCGTCTACGACCACCTCCGCACGCCTCGCGGCCGGGGCAAGGCCACCGGCTCGCTCCACGAGGTGAAGCCGGTCGACCTGGTCGTCGGACTCCTCGACGAGCTCAAGACCCGCAACCCCACGCTCGACCCGGCCCGCGTCGACGACGTCGTGCTCGGGGTCGTGACCCCCATCGGCGACCAGGGCGGCGACATCGCCAAGACCGCCGCCCTCAAGGCCGGCTACCCCGAGACCGTCGCGGGCGTGCAGCTCAACCGCTTCTGCGCCTCCGGCCTGGAGGCCGTCAACCAGGCCGCGCAGCGCGTCCGCTCCGGCTTCGAGGACCTGATCGTCGCCGGCGGCGTCGAGTCGATGAGCCGCGTGCCGATGGGCAGCGACGGCGGCGCCTGGGCGATGGACCCGGCCACCGCGCTCCAGACCGGCTTCGTGCCGCAGGGCATCGGCGCCGACCTGATCGCCACGATCGAGGGTTGGGGCCGCGCCGACGTCGACGCCTACGCCGCCGAGTCCCACCACCGCGCCGCGAAGGCCTGGGCCAACGGCTACTTCGACGACGCCGTCGTGCCGGTGAAGGACCTCAACGGCGTCACCGTCCTCGACCGCGACGAGACCGTCCGCCCCGACACGTCGGTCGAGGGCCTCGCCGGGCTCAAGCCGTCGTTCGCCCAGATCGGCCGCGACGCCGGCTTCGACGACGTGGCGCTGGAGAAGTACCACTGGGTCCCGGCGATCGACCACGTCCACCACGCCGGCAACTCCTCGGGCATCGTCGACGGCGCGGCCGTCATGGCGATCGGCACCGAGGAGGTCGGCGCTGCGCTCGGCCTCACGCCGCGCGCCCGGATCGTGTCGACCGCCGTGTCCGGCGCGGACCCGACGATCATGCTCACCGGGCCCGCGCCCGCCGCCCGCAAGGCGCTGGCCCGCGCCGGCCTCGAGGTCGACGACATCGACCTGTGGGAGATCAACGAGGCCTTCGCGGCCGTGGCGATGCGGTTCATGCGCGACATGGGCATCGGCCACGACGTCACCAACGTCAACGGCGGCGCCATCGCGATGGGCCACCCGCTCGGCGCCACCGGCGCGATGATCCTCGGCACCCTCGTCGACGAGCTCGCCCGCCGCGACCAGAAGCGCGGCCTCGCCACGCTCTGCGTCGGCGGCGGCATGGGCATCGCGACGATCGTCGAGCTGGTCTGACCCTTCCGCCCGTTCCGGGTCGTCGTCCCCGCCGCCGGGGGGTAGTCCAGTGAGATCTGGCTGCCCCCGGGCCCGGATCACGACCGATTCTCACTGGACTACCCCGCCAGACAGGACTCCCATGAGCACCACCACCACCACTGAGACCGCCGTCCGCTACGACCGCGACGCCGACGGAATCGTCACCCTCACGCTCGACGACCCCACCGCCAGCGCCAACACCATGAACGAGCTCTACCAGGCGTCGATGCAGGCGGCCGTCCAGCGGCTGCAGGACGAGGTCGACGACGTCACCGGCGTCGTGCTGGCCAGCGCGAAGAAGACCTTCTTCGCCGGCGGCAACCTCAAGAGCATGGTCACCGCGACCCCGGACGACGCGCCGGAGATCTTCGCGATGAGCGAGGCGGTCAAGGCCAGCCTCCGCGCGCTGGAGACGTACCCCCGCCCCGTCGTCGCGGCCATCAACGGCGCCGCGCTCGGCGGCGGCCTCGAGATCGCGCTGGCCGCCAACCGCCGCATCGCCGTCGACGACCGCTCGGTCAAGATCGGGCTGCCCGAGTCGACCCTCGGCCTGCTGCCCGGCGGCGGCGGGGTCACCCGCGTCGTACGCATGCTCGGACTCCAGTCGGCGCTGATGGACGTGCTGATGCCCGGCACCCAGTTCGACCCGAGGGGCGCGCTGGCGAAGGGCCTGGTCGACGAGCTCGTGGCGACCCGCGAGGAGCTGGTGCCGGCCGCGAAGGCGTGGATCCTCGAGCACCGCGACGACGAGGACGCCGCCCGCAACCCGTGGGACCGCGCCGGCTACAAGATGCCCGGCGGCACCCCGAGGACGCCTGCCCTCGCGCAGTTCCTGCCGGCCTTCCCGGCGCTGCTGCGCAAGCAGACCAAGGGCGCCGTCTATCCCGCGCCCCGCGCGATCATGAGCGCGGCGGTCGAGGGCGCGCAGGTCGACTTCGACACCGCGTCGCGGATCGAGACCCGCTACTTCACCGACCTGGTGGTCAACCAGCAGGCCAAGAACATGATCCAGGCCTTCTTCTTCGACCTCCAGGCGATCAACTCCGGCTCGCTGCGCCCCCAGGGCGTCGAGCGCTGGCAGGCCACGAAGGTCGCGGTCCTCGGCGCCGGGATGATGGGCGCCGGCATCGCGTACTCCTGCGCCCGCGCGGGGATGCAGGTCGTGCTCAAGGACGTCTCCCTGGAGGCGGCGGAGCGCGGCAGGGCGTACACCGAGAAGCTCAACGCCAAGGGCGTGGAGCGCGGGAAGATCACCCAGGACAAGGCCGACGCGCTGCTGGCCCGGATCACGCCGACGGCCGACGCCGCCGACCTGGCCGGCTGCGACCTGGTGATCGAGGCGGTCTTCGAGGACCCGTCGCTCAAGGCGAAGGTGTTCGCCGAGGTCGCCGCGCACGTCGACGCCGACGCACTGCTGTGCTCCAACACCTCGACGCTGCCGATCACCGAGCTCGCCACCGGCGTGGACCGGCCGGCGGACTTCATCGGGCTCCACTTCTTCAGCCCCGTCGACAAGATGCCGCTGGTCGAGATCATCCGCGGCGCGGAGACCTCGGACGCCGCGCTGGCCAAGGCGTACGACGTCGTCCAGCAGATCCGCAAGACCCCGATCGTCGTCAACGACTCGCGCGGTTTCTACACCTCGCGCGTCATCGGCACCCAGATCAACGAGGGCCTCGCGATGCTCGCCGAGGGCGTCCACCCGGTCTCGCTGGAGCGCGCCGCCACCTCGGCCGGCTTCCCGGTCGGGCCGCTGCAGATCAGCGACGAGCTCAACATGGAGCTGATGGCCAAGATCCGCAAGGCCACCGAGGAGGCCGCGGCCCGCGACGGCGTCGACCTCGGCGACTACCCCGCGGGCGACGTCATCGCGACGATGATCGACCTGGGTCGCCCGTCGCGGCTGAAGGGCGCCGGGTTCTACGACTACGACGAGTCCGGGCGGCGTACGACGCTGTGGCCGGGGCTCGCCGAGCACTTCCCGGTCGCCGAGCAGCAGGTCCCGATCCGCGACATGCGCGACCGGATGCTGTTCATCGAGGCGCTCGAGACCGCGAAGTGCTTCGAGGAGGGCGTCATCACCTCCGCGGCCGCGGCCAACATCGGCTCGATCATGGGCATCGGCTTCCCGGCCCTCACCGGCGGTGCGGCGCAGTTCATGACCGGCTGGCAGGCACTGGACGAGCACGGTCGCGGCACCGGCCCGGTCGGGCTGGCGGCGTTCCTGGCCCGGGCCGACGAGCTGGCGGACGTCTACGGCGAGCGGTTCCGCCCGACGGCGTACCTCCGCGACCTGGCCGCCTCCGGGGGCTCCTTCCCCGCCTGACCGAGCGGGCACTTCCTCGCGCTGCGGGGCGCTGACCGGGCACTTCCTCGCGCTGCAACGGCGAGGAAGTGCCCGGTCGGTGCGCGCCAGCGCGAGGAACTGCCCGGTGGACGGGTTCCAGCGCGAGGAACTGCCCGCTCGATTCGGCTGTCAGGATGCGCTCGCTCGGGGAGACTTCTCCGGTGAGCACTCCCGCCGTCGTCGTGCGCGACCTGCATGTCCGCTTCGGTGACGTCGAGGCCGTCTCGGGGGTCGACCTGAGCGCCGCCGCCGGACGGGCGACCGCGCTGCTCGGGCGCAACGGCGCGGGCAAGTCGACGACGATGAAGGTGCTCGCCGGCGTCGTGCCGCCGACCGCCGGCTCGGTCACCGTCGCGGGCCACGACGCCGCCACCGACCCGCTCGGCGTGAAGCGGGCCGTCGGCTACTGCCCCGACGTGGGCGGCCTGGTGCCGCGGGCGACCCCGTGGGAGCACCTCCAGCTCTCCGCCCGGCTGCGGCGGATGGACGACTGGGAGGGACGCGGGCGCGACCTGCTGGAGCGCTTCGAGCTCGGCGACGTCGCCCACCGCGTGGTCGGCGGGTTCAGCCACGGCATGAGCCGGCGGCTCAGCGTCGTGCTGGCCGCGCTCCACGAGCCCTCCGTGCTGCTGCTCGACGAGCCCTTCGACGGCGTCGACCCGATCGGTGTCGACGCGACCCTCGAGGTCGTCGCCGACGCCTGCGCGCGCGGCGCCTGCGTCCTGCTGTCGACCCACCTGCGCGAGCTCGCGCTCGAGGCGTGCGGCGAGGCCGTCGTCCTGCGCGGCGGCAACCGGGTCGCCGCGATGCAGGCCGGCGACCTCACCGGCGAGGCCTACCGTGCGCTCCTCGACTGACGGCTGGCTCGGCGCCGCGACCGACGCGCGGCACCTCGTCGCGTTCCGTGCCCGGACCGTGCGGCGCCGGGTGGCCGCGACGTCCGGCGCGCTCGTCGTGCTCGCCCTCACGGTGGTCTTCGCGACGGTCCCCGCCGCGATCGCGGACGCCTCCCGCGCCGCCGAGGTCCGGGGCGCGGACGGCGACCTCGCGACCGCCTTCGACGACCTGCTGTCGGTGCTGACCGGCAACCTCGGTCCGGCGTTCGTCGGCTTCATGGCCCTGGCGGTGACCGCCGCCGTCGGCAGCGGCGGCGGGCGCGAGCTGCTCTCGCGCAGCGAGGCCGCGATCCACCCGGTCGGTCCGACCACCGAGCACCTCGGCGCGCTGGTGCTCGCCCCCGTCAACCTCGCGTGGCTGGTCCAGATGTGGGGCCTGCTCGCCGTGACGGCGCTGGTCACCCCCGAGGAGCACCTGCTCGGCGCGCAGGTCGTGGTGGTGGCGTGGGTGCTCGCCGCGACCGCGGTGGGGCAGGCGGTCGGCTGGGCCGTCGAGGGCGTACGCCGCACGCCCCGCGGGGTCCTCACGGTCCGGGTCGGCGGCCTGCTGCTCGCGCTCCTCGTGGGCGGCCTCCAGCTCGCGGGATGGCTGCTGCCGGCCGTGAGTGCGCTCCCCACGACCCGGCTCACCGAGGTGATGCAGACGTCCGCCTGGCCGCTCGCGGTCGTCGTCCTGCTGCTCGTCGCCGCGGTCGCCGTCGTGGTGGGGGCCGTCCCCGCCGCCTGGGCCCTCGGCCTCCCGCCGCGCGAGGAGCTGCGCGTCCAGTCGGGCGTCCACGAGGCGCGCCCGGCGCCGCGCCCGCGCTGGGGCACCCCCGAGGCGGCGCTGCTGCGTCGGCTCGACCGCGGGTCGGTGTGGCGCTCGGTCGGGATGCGCCGCGGCCTGCTCGTGCTCGGCATCGGCCCCGGGCTGGTGGCGCTGGTCGCCGGGCTGCAGTGGAGCTCGGTCATGCTGCTGCCGGGACTGACCGCCAGCGGCGCGGCGCTGCTCTTCGGCGTCAACGCGTGGTGCCTGGACGGCAAGGGCATGGTCTGGCGCGAGACCCTGCCGGTGCCGGCCGCGCTCGTCTTCGGCACGCGGGCCCGCGTGGTCGCCGAGTGCCTCGCCGGCGTGTCGGGCGTGACCCTCCTGCTCGCGCTGCTGCGCAACGGCGTACCTCCCCTGGTCACCGGGCTCTCCGTCGCCGCCTGCTGGGCGGTGGTGCTGGTGCAGGTCCTGGCGATCTCGATGAGCTGGTCGGTGCGCTCGCCCTACGCCGCCGACCTCTCGTCCCCGCGCGCCACCCCCGCGCCGCACGCGGCGATGGCCGGGTACGCCGGTCGGCTCTCGCTGGTCACCACGATCACCGCGATGCTCTTCACCGCGGCCGGCGCGCTGCCGTGGGCCTGGCTGCCGCCCGCGCTGGCCGTCCCGTTCCTCGCGTGGTCGACCCGCCGCCTGGTGCGCGCGCGTCGGCGCTGGCTCGCCGACGACGTCCGGGCGCAGGTCGTGCTCACCGTCGCCGCCGTCTGACGTCTCCCGGCACCTTCAGCGATCCCCGGTCGGCCGGGGATCCCGAAAGCCATGCATACGTGGTATACATACCCGGTATCCAGTCGCCGAGGGGGCGGCGGACGGAGCGTGGAGGCGCGGATGTCGATCCGGCAGGCGATGCTGGCGATCCTCGAGCAGGGGCCGATGTACGGCTACCAGCTCCGGGCCGAGTTCGAGCAGCGGACGGGGGAGACCTGGCCGCTCAACATCGGGCAGGTCTACACGACCCTGACCCGGCTCGAGCGCGACGGACTGGTCGAGGTCGTCGGGCACGGGGGTGCCGACGAACCGACCGCCGCGGACGGCTCGGACCGCCAGGTCAGCTATCGCGCCACCGACGCGGGGCGGAGCGAGGTGTCGGAGTGGTTCGCCACCCCGGTGGCTCGCTCCCAGCCCCCGCGCGACGAGCTCGCCATCAAGCTCGCCATCGCCGTGACGCTGCCGGGCGTCGACGTCGGCGCGATCATCCAGCGCCAGCGCAGCGCCACGATGGCCGCGCTCCAGGACTACACGCGGCTGAAGCGGACCGGGCGCGCGGCCAGCCCGGCCGCCCCGGAGGACCTCGCGTGGAGCCTGGTCCTCGACTCGCTGGTCTTCGACGCCGAGGCCGAGGTCCGCTGGCTCGACCACTGCGAGGCGCGCCTGCGCCGCGCGGCCCGCGACGCCCACGCCCCGTCCCAGGGGGCGCCCGCCGCGAGCGCCGAGGAGGCCCGCCGGTGAACGCCGTCCTCCACCTCGCCGCCGTCACCCGCGTCCACGGCGAGGGCGCCACCGAGGTGCACGCCCTGCGCGGGGTCACCTTCCGCGCCCACCCCGGTGAGCTCGTCGCCGTGATGGGACCGTCGGGGTCCGGCAAGTCGACCCTGCTCACCCTCGCCGGCGGCCTCGACGCCCCGACGTCCGGCTCGGTCTGGATCGAGGGCACCGACCTCGCCTCGCTGGACAACGCCGGCCGCGCCCGCATGCGGCGTACGTCCGTGGGCTACGTCTTCCAGGACTTCAACCTGATCCCCGCCCTGACCGCCGCGGAGAACGTCGCCCTGCCGCGCGAGCTCGACGGCGAGAAGGGCAAGGTCGCGCGGCGCCTGGCGCTCACCGCGCTCGAGGAGGTCGGCATCCCCGACCTGGCCGACCGCTTCCCCGACGAGATGTCGGGCGGGCAGCAGCAGCGCGTCGCGATCGCCCGCGCCATCGTCGGCGAGCGGCGCCTCATCCTCGCCGACGAGCCGACCGGCGCGCTCGACACCGACACCGGCGAGGAGATCCTGCGCCTGCTGCGCGCCCGCTGCGACGCGGGCGCCGCCGGCGTGATGGTCACCCACGAGGCCCGGCACGCCGCGTGGGCCGACCGGGTGGTCTTCCTGCGCGACGGCGTCGTGGTCGACGAGACCGGCGCCGACGAGCCCGAGCACCTGCTGGCCGGGGAACGCGCATGACCGGCTGGCGTCCCGCCCTCCTGATCGCCTGGCGCGACGCCCTGCGCCACCGCGGGCGCAGCGCGCTCGTGCTGGTCATGATCAGCCTCCCGGTGCTCGCGGTCACCGCCGCGGCGGTGGTGCTGAAGACCGCCGACGTGACCGGCGCGGAGTCCACCGAGCGGGTGATGGGCGCCGCGGACGCGCGGGTGCGCACGGAGGGTCGTGGCCCGGTGGTCCAGGGGCTCGACCCCAGCGGGGGCGAGTGGGGCCAGGTCGGCGAGATGGACTGGGAGAACCCCCCGACCGAGGCCGACGTCCGCGCCGTGCTCGGGGCAGACGCCCGGCTGGTGCCGTTCTCCACGAGCTGGACCCGGGTCCGCCTCGGCGAGCGGGTCGTCGACGTCACCACCGCCGGGGTCGACCTGGCTGACCCGGTGGCCGCCGGCCTCTTCGACCTCGAGGAGGGTCGCCTCCCGCGGGCGCCCGGCGAGGTCGTGGCGAACCCGCCGATGCTCGAGAAGGGCCTCGCGCTCGGCGACGACCTCGTCATCGGCGACACCACGCTGACCGTCGTCGGCGTCGGGCGCGACGCGACCGCGTACGACCGCCCGGTGCTCCTCGGCGCGGTCGACGACCTGCCCGTCGACGGCGACAACGTCCGCGAGTGGCTCGTCGACAGCGGCCCCGTGACCTGGTCGCAGGTGCGCGAGCTCAACCAGGTCGGGGTGCTGGTCACCTCGCGGGCAGTGCTCGCCGACCCGCCCGACCTCGCCTCGACGGCCGAGCAGATGGGCTACGACACGGGCGCCGACGAGGTCTACGCCGTCATCGCGCTGATCGTCGTGATGGCGCTGATCGAGGTGGTGCTGCTGGCCGGCCCGGCCTTCGCGGTCGGCGCCCGGCGACACGCCCGCACGCTGGCGCTGATCGCCGCGTGCGGGGGTACGCCCGGCCAGGCGCGGCGGGTGATCCTCGCCGGCGGCGTCGTGCTCGGGCTGGTCGCGTCCGGGCTCGGACTGGTGCTCGGCGTGGTCGTCGGGTGGCTGCTGCTGCCGCTGGCGCAGCGGTTCAACGGCGAGTGGTTCGGCCCCTTCGAGCTGCCGTGGCCCTACCTCGCGGCGATCGTGGCCTTCGGCATCGTCTCCGCGCTCCTGGCCGCGGCGGTCCCGGCCTGGCTGGCCAGCCGGCAGGACGTCGTGGCCGTGCTCGCCGGGCGCCGGGGCGACCGCCGACCGCGCGCCTCGACCCCGATCGCCGGGCTGGTGCTCGTCGCGATCGGCACCGCCGCGTCCGCCTACGGCGCCGCGACCTCCGACAACGGGCGGGGAGGGGTGTGGATCGCCGCCTCCGCCGTGGTGTCGGTGCTCGGCATGATCCTCGTGGTGCCCGTCGTGGTGTCGTTCGTGGCCAGGCTCGCGGGGCGGCTGCCGCTGACCGCGAGGTACGCCGCCCGCGACGCGGCGCGGCACCGCACCCGTACGGTCCCGGCCGTCGCCGCCGTGGCGGCCACCGTGGCCGGGGTGGTCGCGCTCGGGATCGCCAACGCCAGCGACCAGCTGGGGAACGAGCGCACCTACCAGCCGCAGGCGGAGATCGGCACCGGGCGGCTGAGCTGGTCGCCGGAGGTGGTGTCGGGGGAGGCGCCGCCGGACGCCGGCGCCACCTGGGACCGGATCGAGGACGTCGTGCGCACCGTCGCGCCCGGCGTCGAGACGCAGCCCATGCGCGGCATGGACGAGTCCGTCACGGGGGAGACCTACACCTCGGCCTACGTCGACACAGGGGCCGACAACGAGGGCCCGGGGGTGTCCTGGTGCTGCACCACCGTCGCGGTGGCCGACTCCGCGCAGGAGGCGGGCGTCAGCGGCGACGCGGCGGCGCTCATGGACTCCGCGCTCGGCGAGGGCCGCGCGGTCGTCTTCGCCGACGCCGAGGCCAGCCTCACCGAGGTCACGCTGCACCGCGAGACGTGGCGCCAGACCGGCACCGAGCCGGAGCGCACGGACGAGGACCGGCTGACGGCGCAGGTCGTCCCGTGGGACACCGACGGCGTCAGCGCGCCCGCCCAGGTGGTGCTGCCGACGCGGCTGGCCGACGACCTCGCGATCCCGGTCGTCGCCACGTCGCTGCGCCTCACCGGCGACCTCGACGAGGCGGCGGAGACGCGCCTGCGGGAGTCGGTCGAGGGCTCCATCGCCGGGTCGTACGTCTACGTCGAGCGCGGCTACCAGCGCCCGGCCGAGGCGGTCGTGACCCTCCTGGTGCTCGGCGTGCTCGGGGGCGTGCTGATGCTCGGGGGGACGCTCACCGCGACCTTCCTCGCCCTGGCCGACGCGCGCCCCGACCTCGCGACCCTCTCCGCCGTCGGCGCGGCCCCCCGCACCCGGCGACGGGTCGCGGCGGCGTACGCCCTCGTGGTGGGCACGGTCGGCGCGCTCCTCGGCGCGGCGATCGGCTTCATCCCGGGCATCGCGATCTCGCGGCCGCTGACGTCGGTGAGCATCATCGGAGCGCCGGAGCAGGGGCCGTTCCTCGACGTGCCGTGGCTGCTTATCGCGGTCATCGTGCTCGCATTGCCGCTGCTGACCGCGGCGGTCGTCGGCCTCACCGCGCGTTCGCGGCTGCCGCTGGTGGCCCGCCTGGACTGAAGCGCAACGGCCGGCCGTTCGGCTGGGTATCTGCGGACGTTCTGGTGGTTGAAGCGGGGGTTTCGCCCACCAGAACGTCCTCAGATACCCAGCCAGCGAACTAAAAGTCAGGCTTGACTGTTTGTTTGTACGACGGCAGGCTGGGCGCGTGACGACCACCCGGACGCCGCAGGCCGACCGCACCCGCGCGATGCGGGCGCGGCTGCTGGAGGCGACGGTCGAGCTGCTGGTGGAGCGCGGGTTCGCCGGGACGTCGACGACGCTGGTGTCCGAGCGGGCCGGGGTCAGCAGGGGTGCGCAGCTGCACCACTTCCCGACCAAGAACGACCTGGTCGTGGCCGCGGTCGAGCACCTCACCGAGCTCCGCGGCGCCGAGCTCGCCGAGGCGGTCCAGGCGCTGCCGCGCGGCCCGCGCCGTACCCGCGCGGTGCTGCGGATGCTGGGCGACCACTTCTCCTCGCCGGTCTTCGCCGCCGCGCTCGAGCTCTGGGTCGCCGCCCGCACCGACGAGGCCCTCCTCGCCGCCGTCGCTCCGCTCGAGCAGCGCGTCGGCCGCGAGACCCACCGGCTCACGGTGGCCGCGCTGGGCGCCGACGAGTCCCGCCCGGGCACGCGCGAGCTCGTGCAGTCGACCCTCGACCTCGTGCGCGGGCTCGGCCTGGCGCAGACGATCACCGACGACACCGCCCGCCGGCGCCGGATCCTCGACGCCTGGGCCGACGTGCTGGACAGGGAGATGGACCGATGACCTCACCCCACGACGTGCTCACCCAGGTGCTCGCCGACCTCGCCGCGGAGGGCGAGCGCCTCGATGCGGTCGTCGCCGGGCTCGACGAGGCCGGCTGGCGGACCCCGACCCCGGCCCCCGGCTGGGACGTCGCCACGCAGGTCGCCCACCTCGCCTGGACCGACGAGGTCGCGCTGAAGGCGGCCACCGACAAGCAGGCGTGGGACGCGGTCGTGCTCGGCGCGATCGCCGACCCCGAGGGCTACGTCGACCAGCAGGCGTCCGAGGTGGCCCGCGACGGCGACCTCCTCGGCCGCTGGCGCCGCAGCCGGGCCGCGCTGCACGCGGCGCTCACCGCCCACCCGCGCGGGCAGAAGATGCCGTGGTTCGGCCCGCCGATGTCCGCGACGTCCATGGCCACCGCGCGGCTGATGGAGACGTGGGCGCACAGCCTCGACGTGCACGAGGGCCTCGGCGTCGCGGTCGAGGACACCGACCGGATCCGCCACGTCGCGCACCTCGGCGTCCGCACGCGCGACTTCGCCTACGCCGTCCACGGCCTCCAGGCCCCGGCCGAGGAGTTCCGCATCGACCTCGTCGCCCCGAGCGGCGACGTCTGGGGCTGGGGACCCGAGGACGCCGCGCAGACCCTCACCGGCAGCGCCAGCGACTTCTGCCGCCTCGTCACCCAGCGCGTCCACCGCGCCGACACCGACCTCGTCGCGACCGGCGCCGACGTCGACCGGTGGCTCGGCATCGCCCAGGCGTTCGCCGGCCAGCCCGGCGAGGGGCGAGCGCCGCGATGACCGCGTGTCGTGACGGTCGCGGGGGGACCTCCTCGACCAGCGGAGTGGTGCGGATCGGCAACTGCTCCGGCTTCTACGGCGACCGCCTCTCCGCGATGCGCGAGATGCTCGAGGGCGCCTCCTCCGACGGGCACGGCCTCGACGTGCTCACCGGCGACTACCTCGCCGAGCTCACCATGCTCATCCTCGGGCGCGACCAGATGAAGGACCCCGCCCTCGGCTACGCCCGCACCTTCGTCCGCCAGCTCGAGGACTGCCTCGGGCTCGCGCTGGAGCGGGGCGTGAGGCTCGTCGCCAACGCCGGCGGGCTCAACCCCGCCGGGCTCGCCGACAAGGTCCGCGAGGTCGCCGCCGGGCTCGGGCTCGACCCGCAGGTCGCCCACGTCGAGGGCGACGACGTCCGCGCGCTGTCGTTCGACGGCGCCCTCACCGCCAACGCCTACCTCGGCGGCTTCGGCATCGCCGCGGCCCTGCGCGCCGGCGCCGACGTCGTGGTCACCGGCCGCGTCACCGACGCCTCGCTCGTCGTCGGGCCGGCGGTCGCCCACCACGGCTGGAGCGACACGGCGTACGACGCGCTGGCCGGGGCGGTCGTCGCCGGCCACGTCGTCGAGTGCGGGGCGCAGGCGACCGGCGGCAACTTCAGCGGCTTCCTCGACCTGCCCCGCCGCGACCTGCCGCTCGGCTTCCCGGTGGCCGAGGTGGCCGCCGACGGCTCGAGCGTGATCACCAAGCACGCCGGCACCGGCGGCGCGGTCACCGTCGACACCGTCACCGCCCAGCTCGTCTACGAGATCCAGTCCACGCGCTACCTCGGGCCCGACGTGACCGTCCACCTCGACTCGCTGCGCCTGGAGCAGCAGGGCGAGGACCGCGTCGCGATCACCGGCGTCGTCGGCGAGGCGCCGCCCGAGCGGCTCAAGGTGTGCGTCAACGAGCTCGGCGGCTGGCGCAACAGCGTCGAGCTGGTCCTCACCGGGCTCGACGTCGAGGCGAAGGCGGCGTGGGTCCGCGACCAGCTGACCCCGCGGCTGACCGCGGCCGAGGTCACCTGGTCGGACGTGACGCCGCCGCCCGTCGACGCCGCCACCGAGGAGGCCGCCTCCACCCTGCTGCGCTGCACGGTCAAGGACCCCTCGCCCGACCCGGTCGGTCGTGCCTTCACCGCGGCCGCCGTCGAGCTGGCGCTGGCGTCCTACCCCGGCTTCACGATGACCGCCCCGCCCGGCCCGGCCACGCCCTACGGCGTCTACCGCGCGGCGTACGTCGACCGCGCCGAGGTCACCCACACCGTCGTCCACGCCGACGGCCGGCGCGAGGTGGTCGCCGACCCGACCGTCTTCACGCCCGCCACCGAGGCGCCCGGCGCCCGCCCCTCGCCCTACCCGGCCCGCCCGGACGTGCTCACCCGCCGGCTGCCGCTCGGCACCTTCGTCCACGCCCGATCCGGCGACAAGGGCGGCGATGCCAACGTCGGGCTCTGGGTCGCCCACGACGGCGTCGACCGGGAGACCTACGACGCCCGCGTGCAGTGGCTGTCCAAGGTGATGTCGCCGCGCGGGATCGGCGCGCTGCTGCCGGAGGCGGCCGACCTCGACGTCGAGGTCTGGCTGCTGCCGCACCTCGGCGCGGTCAACCTCGTCGTCCACGGCCTGCTCGGCCAGGGCGTCGCCGCCTCGACCCGCTTCGACCCGCAGGCCAAGGGACTCGGCGAGTGGCTGCGGTCGCGGATGGTCTCGATCGAGGAGAGCCTGCTGTGAGCACGGAGCGCGAGGCGCTGCGCGACACTGCGACCCGCTTCACCGAGCGCGAGGTCGTCCCGCACCTGCAGGAGTGGGAGGACGCCGGCGAGGTGCCGCGGGCGCTGCACCGCACGGCCGGCGACCTCGGCCTGCTCGGTGTGGCCTTCCCCGAGGAGGTCGGCGGCAGCGGCGGCGACCTGCTCGACTCGGTGGCGATGCAGGAGGCGATGTTCGCCGCGGGCGCGTCGAGCGGGCTGATGGCGGCGCTGTTCACGGCGGGCATCGCGCTGCCCCACGTCTCGGCGACCCGCGACCCGCACCTGGTCGACCGGTTCGTCCGCCCGACGCTGGCCGGCGAGACGATCGGCTCGCTGGCGATCACCGAGCCCGGTGGCGGGTCCGACGTCGCACGGATCACGACCCGCGCCGAGCGCGACGGCGACCACTACGTCGTCAACGGCGCCAAGACGTTCATCACCTCGGGCGTCCGCGCCGACTTCGTCACCACCGCCGTGCGGACCGGCGGCCCCGGGCACGCGGGCCTCTCGCTGCTCGTCGTCGACAAGGGCACGCCCGGCTTCACCGTCTCGCGGTCGCTGCGCAAGATGGGCTGGCACTGCTCCGACACCGCCGAGCTGTCGTTCGTCGACGTGCGCGTGCCGACGACCCACCTCGTCGGGGCGGAGGGCAGCGGGTTCGCCCAGATCGCCGAGCAGTTCGTCGTCGAGCGGATCGCGCTGGCGGTCCACGGCTACGGCATCGCCGCCCGCGCGCTCGACCTGGCCGCGGCCCACGCCCGCGACCGCGCGACGTTCGGCCGCCCGCTCGTGGGCCACCAGAGCGTCCAGCACACGCTGGTCGAGATGCGCCGCCACGTCGAGGTGGCACGGACCTACACCCGCGAGGTCGCGCGACGCCACGTCGCCGGCGAGCTCGTCGTCGCCGAGGCGTGCCTGGCCAAGCAGACCGCCGTCGACTGCGCGGCGTACGTCTGCGACCGCGCCGTCCAGGTCTTCGGCGGCGCCGGATACATGCACGGGAGCGAGGTGGAGCGGCACTACCGCGACGCCCGGCTCCTGCCGATCGGGGGCGGCGCCGACGAGGTCCTGCGCGACCTCACCGCCCGCCTGATGGGCTATGCGACATGAACATCGAGGCTCGCTCCGCTGGCACCTCGATCCCCGAGAGAGATCAGGAGAACCGATGATCAAGCTGCCGTCCCTGGGTGACGAGGTGTCCGTGTGGATGGACGCCACCCCGGCCGAGGTGTGGGCGCTCGTCAGCGACGTGACCCGCATCGGGGAGTTCAGCCCCGAGACCTTCGAGGCGAAGTGGACCCGCGGGTCGACCGGCCCCGAGGTGGGCGCGTACTTCGCCGGTCACGTCAAGCGCAACGGCGTCGGCCCGACGTACTGGTCGCCGTGCCGCGTCACCGCCTGCGAGCCCGAGAAGGTCTTCGAGTTCTCCGTCGGGACCGACGCGATCACGGTCAACAACTGGGGCTACCGGCTCGAGCCGAAGGACGGCGGCACCCTCGTCACGGAGTACTTCCGGATGGAGCCGTCGCTGTTCACCCGCGTCTACTGGACGCTCCTCGGCGCGCTGCGCGGGCGCACCAACCGGCGCGGGATGCGGACCACCCTCGAGCGGATGAAGGCGGTGGTCGAGGCATGAACGACAACAGGACGGCGATGCTCGAGAAGCTCGCCGACCTCGACGCCCAGCACGCGGTCGCCGTGGCCGGCGGCGGGGAGAAGTACGTCGAGCGCCACCACGCGCGCGGCAAGCTCACCGCCCGCGAGCGGATCGAGCTGCTCGTCGACCCGGGGTCGGCGTTCCTCGAGCTCTCCCCGCTCGCCGGCTGGGGGTCCGACTTCACCGTCGGTGCCTCGGTGGTGACCGGCATCGGCGTCGTCGAGGGCGTCGAGTGCCTGATCAGCGCCAACGACCCGACGGTCAAGGGCGGCGCGTCGAACCCGTGGACGGTGAAGAAGATCTTCCGTGCCTCCCAGGTCGCCGAGGAGAACCACCTCCCGACGATCTCGCTGGTCGAGTCGGGCGGCGCCGACCTGCCCACGCAGAAGGAGATCTTCATCCCCGGCGGCAAGCTGTTCCGCGACCTCACCCGCGCCTCGGCGCGCCGGCAGCCGACGATCGCGCTGGTCTTCGGCAACAGCACCGCCGGCGGGGCGTACGTCCCGGGCATGAGCGACTACACCGTCTTCGTCCGCGGCGGCGCGAAGGTGTTCCTCGGCGGCCCGCCGCTGGTGAAGATGGCCACCGGCGAGGAGTCCGACGACGAGTCGCTCGGCGGCGCCGAGATGCACGCACGCGTCTCCGGGCTCGCCGACTACCTCGCCGAGGACGAGCACGACGCGATCCGGATCGGGCGGCGGATCGTCGCCCGGCTGAACCGCGAGAAGCCTTCCGCCCAGGGGCGTGCTCGAGCGGAGACATCTCCGCCTGACGCACGCCATGGCGTGCGTCTAGCGTCGACGAGGGTGTCCCAGTTGCCCTTCGCCGAGCCCGACGAGGACCCCGAGGGCCTGCTCGACCTGGTCCCCACCGACCTCAAGGAGCCGTTCGACCCGCGTGAGGTGATCGTCCGGGTCGTCGACGGCACCAGCGAGCGCAACGGCCGGCCCTTCGACGAGTTCAAGCCGCTCTACGGCTCGTCGCTGGTGACCGGCTGGGCGCAGCTGCACGGCCGCCCGATCGGCATCCTCGCCAACGCCCAGGGCGTGCTGTTCAGCGAGGAGGCGCAGAAGGCGACGCAGTTCATCCAGCTCGCCAACCAGTCGCACACACCCCTGCTGTTCCTGCACAACACCACCGGCTACATGGTCGGCCGCGACTACGAGCAGGGCGGGATCATCAAGCACGGCGCGATGATGATCAACGCGGTCTCCAACAGCACCGTGCCCCACCTGAGCGTGATCATGGGCGCGTCCTACGGGGCCGGCAACTACGGCATGAACGGTCGCGCCTTCGACCCGCGCTTCCTCTTCACCTGGCCGTCCGCGAAGTCCGCGGTGATGGGCCCGGCCCAGCTCGCGGGCGTGCTGTCGATCGTCGCCCGCGCGGCCGCCGAGGCGAAGGGGCAGGCCTACGACGAGGAGGGCGACGCCGGCATGCGAGCGATGGTCGAGCAGATGGTCGAGGAGCAGTCGCTGCCCTACGCGCTGTCGGGGATGCTCTACGACGACGGCGTCATCGACCCCCGCGACACCCGCACGGTGCTCGCGATCTGCCTCAGCGTCATCGAGAACGCGCCGGTCCAGGGCGCCGACGGATTCGGGGTGTTCCGACCGTGACCACGCCCATCCACCTGGTCGCCGTGGCCAACCGCGGGGAGATCGCGAGCCGCGTCTTCGCGACCTGTCGTCGACTCGGCATCGAGACGATGGCGGTCTTCTCCGACCCCGACGCAGACCTGCCGTTCGTCGACGACGCCGACTACGCGGCGCGGCTGCCGGGCAGCACCCCCACCGAGACCTACCTGCGAGGCGACGACATCGTGCGCCTCGTGCGCGCCAGCGGCGGCCACGCGGTGCACCCAGGCTACGGGTTCCTGTCCGAGAGCGCCGACTTCGCCCGCGCCGTCGAGGCGGCCGGGCTCACCTGGATCGGCCCGCCGCCGGACGCCATCGAGGCGATGGGCTCGAAGGTGCGCGCCAAGGAGCTGATGCGCGCCGCCGGCGTGCCGACCCTCGAGGCGCCCGCCGATCCCACCGACGCCGACCTGCCGCTGCTGGTGAAGGCCAGCGCCGGCGGTGGCGGCCGCGGGATGCGGGTCGTACGCCGTCTCGAGGACCTCGCCGGCGAGGTGTCGGCCGCCGAGGCCGAGGCGCGCAGCGCGTTCGGCGACGGCACCGTCTTCGTCGAGCCCTACGTCGAGGCCGGGCGGCACGTGGAGGTGCAGGTCCTCTTCGACGCCCACGGCACCGGTGTCGCGCTCGGCGACCGTGACTGCTCGCTCCAGCGGCGCCACCAGAAGGTGATGGAGGAGGCGCCGGCCCCGGGGTTGTCCGACGAGGTCCGCGCGGCGATGCACCACGCCGCGGTCGAGGCGGGTCGCGCGGTCGGCTACGTCGGCGCCGGCACCGTCGAGTTCCTCTACGACGCGTCGAGCGAGCGGTTCTGGTTCCTCGAGATGAACACCCGGCTGCAGGTGGAGCACCCGGTGACCGAGTGCGTCACGGGGGTCGACCTGGTCGCGCTCCAGATCGGCATCGCGGAGGGGCGGCTGCTCGACGACCTGCTGCCCGGCGGCGTACCGGTCCCGAGCGGGCACGCGGTCGAGGTCCGCCTCTACGCCGAGGACCCGGCGTCCGGCTGGCAGCCGACCGCGGGTCGCCTGTCCCGCTTCGACATCCCCACCGATGCCACCTTCGACCTGCTGGCGCGCCACGGCATCCGCGTCGACGCCGGCTACGGGTCGGGCGACGTCGTCGGCACGCACTACGACGCCATGCTCGCGAAGGTCATCAGCTGGGGTCCCGACCGGAGCTCGGCCATGCGGTCGCTCCGCGGCGCGATCAGGCGTGCGCGGCTCCACGGGATCACGACCAACCGTGACCTGCTGATCGCCGTGCTGGCCGACCGCGACACCGTGGCAGGGACGATGACGACGTCGACGCTCGAGCAGCGGTTGACGCGCGAGTTCTCGGACCCGGGTCCGGCGGGCGACCCCGAGCTCGCGCCGTTCGTGGCCGCGGTCGCGCTCGCCGTGCGCGACGCCGGGCGCCGCGTGGTCCAGCAGCGCGTGCCGATCGGGTGGCGCAACGTCGTCTCCCAGCCGCACCGCACCGCGTTCCTGATCAGCGGTCGGGACGAGCCCGTGGTGGCCGAGTGGTACGCCGGTCGCGACGGCTTCCGCAGCGCGACCGACGAGGACCTCCGGGTGGTCGAGGCGACCCCGGACCGCGTCGTGGTGGAGCGGGGCCGGTTCCGACAGTCGATCGACGTGCACATCGATGCGGCGACGGGCGAGGTGCACCTCGACGACGACTCGATGGTCCGCCAGACCCTGCGCGAGGTCCCGCGCTTCACCGACCCGGCCGACGCGGTGGCGAGCGGCTCGCTGCTCGCGCCGATGCCCGGGACGGTGGTGTCGGTGAAGGTCGAGCAGGGGGCGACGGTGGCGGCAGGTGACGTCGTCCTCGTCCTCGAGGCCATGAAGATGCAGCACAGCGTGACCGCGCCCCACGCAGGCACGGTCACCCAGATCGACGTCGAGCCCGGCGCGCAGGTCGCGTCCGGGGAGGTCCTGGCAGTAGTGGAGGAGCAGGCATGAGCACGTTCACCGAGTCCGAGGAGCGCCAGGAGCTGCGGCGCCAGGTCGCCCGGCTGGCCAAGGGCTACGGCCGCCAGTGGTTCGTCGAGCGCGCCCGCAGCGGCGAGAAGACCACCGAGCTCTGGATGGAGATCGCCAAGGCCGGCTACCTCGGCATCAACATCCCCGAGGAGTACGGCGGCGGCGGGGGCGGCATCGGCGACGTGGCCGCGGTCTGCGAGGAGCTCGCCGCGCAGGGCAGCCCGCTGCTGATGATGGTCGTCAGCCCTGCCATCTGCGGCACCGTGATCGCGCGCTACGGCTCGGAGGAGCAGAAGCAGCGCTGGCTGCCCGGCATCTGCGACGGCACCGGAACGATGGCGTTCGCGATCACCGAGCCCGACGCCGGCACCAACTCCCACAACATCACCACCACCGCGCGCCGTGACGGCGACGGGTGGGTGCTCAACGGGCGCAAGGTCTACATCTCCGGCGTCGACGAGGCCGAGAACGTGCTCGTCGTCGCCCGCACCGAGGACGCCCGCACCGGCAAGCTCAAGCCCTGCCTGTTCGTCGTCCCCACCGACGCGGAGGGCTTCGAGTTCACCGCGATCCCGATGGAGATCGTCAGCCCGGAGCAGCAGTTCCAGGTGTTCATCGACGACGTGCGGCTGCCGGCGGACGCCCTGGTCGGCGACGAGGACGGCGGGCTGGTGCAGCTCTTCGCGGGGCTGAACCCGGAGCGGATCATGGCCGCGTCGTTCTCGACCGGGCTGGCCCGCCACGCCCTCGAGAAGGCCTCGGCGTACGCGAGGGAGCGCACCGTCTTCAAGGAGCCCATCGGCGCCCACCAGGCGGTCGCCCACCCCCTCGCGACGGCCCACATCGAGAACGAGCTGGCCCGGCTGATGACCCAGAAGGCGTCCGCGCTCGTCGACGCCGGCGACGACCTGGCGGCGGGCGAGGCGGCCAACATGGCGAAGTACGCCGCCGCCGAGGCCGCCGTCCACGCGGTTGACGCGGCCGTGCAGACCCACGGCGGCAACGGCATCACGCAGGAGTACGGCATGGCGGGGCTGCTGGTCGCCGCGCGGGCCGGCCGGATCGCGCCCGTGAGCCGGGAGATGATCCTGAACTTCGTCGCGATGCACAGCCTGGGGCTGCCGAAGTCGTACTGACCCCCCCAAGATTCGGGGGTTGCGCCGTCGCGGAGGAGCGGCCAAGTGTGGACGGGACCCATCCCCGACCCCTCGGACCCGCCATGGACCTCACCACCACCCCGAGCCGCGGCCGACGCCACGTCGCCGCCGGATCACTGCTCACCCTCGCCCTGACCGGCGCCCTGACGATCGCGCCCGGCGCGGCCTCGGCGGACGGTCACGGCGGCCACGGCGGTCACCACCCATCGCCGCCGGACGGCCCCGTCGTCGTCGCGACCGGCCTCGACAACCCGCGCCAGCTGTCGTTCGACGACGGCGACCTCTACGTCGCGGAGGCCGGCACCGGCGGCACCGAGGCGTGCCAGCCAGGCCCGGAGGGCGGCGACGTGTGCTTCGGCCAGACCGGCGCCGTGACCCGGGTCGACCGGTGGGGCCAGCGTCGGGTGCTCGAGGGCCTGCCCTCGATCGCCGCCCCCGACGGCAGCGCCGCGATCGGCCCGAGCGACGTGTCGGTCGACGACGGCTGGTACGCCGTGCTGGTCGGCCTCGGAGCCGACCCGTCGGCCCGCACCGCCCCCGGCGCCCCGGCGTACGCCCCGCTGCTCGGCACGCTGCTCGGCGGGCGCCTCGAGGGCGACCACGGCAGGGGCAGCGCCGACCGGCGGCACGACAGCGCCCCGCGCGTGCTCGCCGACGTCTCCGCCCACGAGACGGCGGCCAACCCCGACGGCGCGCAGGTCGACTCCAACCCGGTCGGGCTGTTCCGGGCCCGCGGCGGCTGGATCGTCGCCGACGCCGGCGGCAACGACGTCGTCCGGGTCAACCGCGGCGGACGGGTGGCGACGCTCGGCGTCTTCCCCACCCGGCTGGTGCCGCCCCCGCCGTTCCTGCCGCCGGGCGACATCCCGATGGACGCGGTCCCGACCTCGGCGGTCCGCGGTCCGGACGGCGCGCTCTACGTCAGCCAGCTGACCGGCTTCCCGTTCCCCGCCGGCGGCTCGAACATCTGGCGCCTGGTCCGCGGTGAGGCCCCGACGGTCTACGCCACCGGCCTCACCAACGTCACCGACCTCGGCTGGCGCGGCGGCCGGCTCTACGCCGTGCAGCTCGCCGACGACGGCCTGCTCGCGGTGCCGGAGGACCAGCCGCCATCGGGCTCGCTGCTGCGCATCGACCCCGGCGGCGCGCACGAGGTGGTCGCCGACGACCTGGTCGCGCCCTACGGCCTGGCCTTCGCCGGTCGCAGCGCGTACGTCTCCACGTGCAGCGTCTGCCCCGACGGCGGACAGGTGGTGCGGCTCCCGCTGCGCTGACACCCGTCATCTGAGGACGCCCTGTAGCCGGAACCGGCCCCCGGGTTGCAGGACGTCCTCAGATGTCGACCCGTCGCGGCGATTTCGCGGTTTCCCGTGGTCGCGACGGCGGACGTGCGCTTCACTGCACCCATGACGCGACCGACCGTGCCGATGCGCCTGGGCCACGTCGTGGCCACCGCCCTCGTCCTCCCCGCCC
This sequence comes from Nocardioides okcheonensis, assembly GCF_020991065.1. Lineage (NCBI taxonomy): Bacteria > Bacillati > Actinomycetota > Actinomycetes > Propionibacteriales > Nocardioidaceae > Nocardioides > Nocardioides okcheonensis. The sequence continues at coordinate 2,490,220 of NZ_CP087710.1, read as the reverse complement.
TCCTGGGGACCGGTGCGGCCGCCGGTGCGGCCGCCGCGCCGGCGCCGGTGGACCCGGCCGCCGGCCGGCAGGCGGCGTGTCCCCCGACCAGCGTCGATCCCGCGGACTTCCCGCGGGCGGTGCCGCTGCCGCGGGACGACTACACGGTCCGCGGCTACCTGCGGGTCGATTGCCGTCACCTCCTCGACCTGGCGATGGAGACCGACGACCTCGAGCCCGTGCAGGCCGACCTGGTGCGCCGGCTGCGTGCGAAGGGGTTCCACGGCGTCACCTCGCGCAGCCGCACGGCCGAGGTGCCGACCGGACCCGGCGGCACCGAGCCCGAGGTGCGCGAGGAGTTCGTGGTCCGCGCGAGCGGCCGCGGCCTCCGCGTGAAGGTCGACCTCAGCTTCGTCGGCGTCGCCCCGCGGTGGAGCGGGACCGCGCTGGTCAGGTACGTCGTCCGTCCGCTGCGCTGACGGCCGGCTGTCGGTCCGCGCTGGCAGGATCGGGTCGTGGCCCTGGCTGACCGACCGCTCGTCCCGGAGGAGTGGGTGCTGCGCATCGACGCGGTGCTGGGAGCCCTGCCGCGCTGCGCCCAGGAGCAGGCCTGGACCGGCACCCGGTGGCGCGTCGGCGGCGCGACGGTCGCCCACGTCTTCGGCGGCGAGGACCAGGTCTTCCGGATCACCTTCCGCGGCGAGCCCGACGAGGTCGCGGCCTTCGAGCACCTCGGCCACCCCTACTTCCGCTCCGGCTGGGGCGGCAACGTGATCGGGCTGGTGCTCGACGAGGAGGCCGGGATCGACTGGGACGAGCTGGCCGAGCTGCTCACCGACTCCTACTGCCTCCAGGCGCCCGCGCGCCTCGCCGAGCAGGTCCCGCGTCCCGGCACGTGAGCCCCGCTGGGACGCCCGGGCAGGATGGGGTCATGACGAGCGCGTCCGGCAGCCGCCTCGTCGGGCTCGACGTCGCCCGGTGCCTGGCGCTGCTCGGCATGGTCGCGACCCACGTGCTCGACCCGCGCACGCCCGGCGGGGAGCTCGCCACGCTCCAGTGGCTGGCCGGCGGCCGCGCATCGGCGCTCTTCGCGGTGCTCGCCGGGGTGAGCCTCGCCCTGATGACCCGCGAGCCGCTGCGGGGGCGGCCGCTCGCCCTGCGGTCCGCCGGGATCGTCGCGCGAGCCGCGCTGATCGCCCTCCTCGGGCTGGCGCTCGGCGGCCTCGACACCGGGATCGCGGTGATCCTCACCTACTACGGCGTGCTGTTCGTCCTCGCGCTCCCGTTCACGCTCCTGCCCGTGAGGGTCCTGCTGCCGCTCGCCGTCGCGTGGGTGGTGGTGGCACCGATCGTGTCGCACCTGGTCCGGCCGGACCTGCCCGAGCGCGGCTTCGACAGCCCGAGCTTCGCGCAGCTCGGCGACCCGGGGCAGCTGGCGAGCGAGCTGCTCCTGACGGGCTACTACCCCGCGTTCCCCTGGCTGGCCTACGTCCTCGTCGGCCTGGTCCTGGGCCGCCTCGACCTGCGGGACACGACGCTGCTCGGCGGCCTCGCGCTCGGCGGCCTCGGGACGGCCGTGCTCGCGACCCGCGTCTCGGCCACGTTCGTCGACCCGGCGGTGGCGTCCGAGAACGCCACCGGGATGTACGGCACCACGCCCACCGGTGGCGACTGGAGCTGGCTGCTGGTCGTGGCGCCCCACTCGGCGACGCCGTTCGACCTCGCCCAGACGATCGGCAGCGCGGTCCTCGTCATCTCGGGCTGCCTGCTCCTCGAGCGGGTCCTGCCCCGGGCCGTGACCGCGGTGCTCGCGGTCGTCCTGGGCGCCGGCGCCGCCACGTTGACGCTCTACACGCTCCACGTCGTGATGCGTACGCCGCAGGTGTGGCCGCCCGAGGAGCCGTCGAGCTACGCCCTGCACGTCGCCGTGCTCCTCACCCTCGGCGCGGGCCTGCGGCTGCTCCGGGTGCGGGGCCCGCTCGAGTGGGTCGCCGGGCTGCCGGTGCGGGCGACCCGGCGGGCCGCCCCCACGCCGGAGCCTGCCGGTCGCGGCGACGCCGGGCGCTAGGCCGACGTCCGTCACACCCAGTGGTTGTCGTGCTCGCGCATGAACCGGTCGCGCTGGTCGTCGTCGAAGTCGGCGATGCCCGCCGCGAGCTGCTCGAAGTACGCCTCGCGCGGGGCGCCCGGGGCGAAGTGGAGCAGCATCTCGGCGGCGCCGTCCTCGTTGCGGAACCCGTGGATCCCGCCGGCCGGGACGTGGGCGAAGTCGCCGGCGCGGACCTTCACCCACTGCGTCCCGTCGAAGATCGAGACGGTCCCGTCGAGGACGTAGAACGACTCGGTGATGGTGCGGTGGAAGTGCGGCCCCGGCCCGCTCTCGGGCCCGGCGAACTGCCAGCGGTAGAGCCCGAACGTTCCGGTCGTCTCCGTGCCCCGGGCGAGGTAGAACACCTTGTTGCCGTTGGGGTAGACGACGGCGGGCTCGACGTCTCCACGCACCACGTGCGCGGAGGCCTCGCCCGACTCGCCGTCGTAGATCGGCGGCGGATAGCTCACCGCGCGTTCGCCGCGTCGTAGGCGTCCTGGACCTCGGCGGGTGACGCCGCGTTCGGCTGGCTGATCCGGACGTGGTTGCCGAACGGGTCGCGGATCCCGAAGTCGGTGCCGTACGGCTGCTCGACCGGCTCCTGGGTGACCTCGACGCCGGCGTCGACGAGCGCGGTGTAGGTCGCGTGGACGTCGTCGCTCGTCAGGAAGATGCCGCCGAGGGCGCCCTTGGTGACCAGCTCGCGGACCTGCGCGGCGGTGGCCTCGTCGTGCTGCGGCCCGCCGACGAGCTCGAGGAGGAGCGACGTGTCCTGGCCGGGGACGCCGACGGTGAGCCAGCGCATGAAGCCGAGGTCGATGTCGTCGCGCACCTCGAAGCCGAGGTGGCGGGTGTAGAAGTCGAGTGCCTCGTCCTGGTCGAGGACCGGCACGCTGCGGATGTGGAGGCTGGTGATGTGGGTCATGGGGAGGACGCTAGCCAGCGTCACCGTCCGCGCGCTTCTCCGAAACCGCTGTCCTCGCCGGCCCGGCGGCCTCGCGCGGTCGGGCCCACGCGGCGATGAAGCACGACGGCACCGCGACGGGTGCGTGCCGCGCGCGGAACTGCGACGGCGAGCAGCCGACGACGTTGCTGAAGGTCCGGCTGAAGGTGCCGAGGCTGGCGAACCCGACGTCCCACGCGACGTCGGTGACCGGCCGGTCGGTCTGGCGCAGCAGGGTCATCGCCCGCTCGACGCGACGGCGCTGGAGGTAGCGGTGCGGGGTCTCGCCGTAGACGGAGCGGAACACCCGCCCGAACTGGGAGGGCGAGAGGTGCGCCACCGCTGCGAGGTGCGGGATGTCGAGCGGCTCGGCGTAGAGCCGGTCCATCTCGTCGCGGGCGCGCAGCATCCGCCGGTGGGTGTCCTCCCGTGCGCTCAGCTCCACGGCACGACGCTAGCGCGAGGAACCGCCCGGTCGGCGCGATCCAGCGCGAGGAACCGCCCGGTCAGCGGCGGGGCGGGCGGGGGAAGAACAGCGGCACGCGGGCGGCGTAGTCGGCCCAGCCCTCGCGCTGCGACATGGTCTTCTCGAGCAGCTTGGCGCCGGTGACGTTGCGGATGAAGAAGGTCATCGCGACCGGCGCGAAGATCGTCGCCAGCCCCGGGACCCAGCCGAGCGACAGGGCGCCGGCGATCCACAGGCCCCACCAGACGCAGGCGTCGCCGAAGTAGTTGGGGTGGCGGGTCCAGCCCCACAGGCCGGTGTCGAGGATCTTCGGACGAGACTCGCGCGGCCGGGCCTTGTAGGCCTCGAGCTGGGCGTCGCCGACGACCTCGAAGTAGAGCCCGATCGCCCAGACGACGACCCCGAACCAGACCACGGGCCACCAGCGCACGTCGTAGGCGGCGCCGACGACGAGCGGGAAGGAGATGATCCACGAGACGAGCGCCTGCGTGCCGAAGACGCGGCGCAGCACCTTCGCCGCGCCGGCGTGCCAGCCCGGGCCGCCGAGCATCTTCTCGTAGCGCGGGTCCTCGCCGTGGCCGCGGGAGCGGCGGGCGATGTGGATCGCGAGCCGGCCGCCCCAGACGGCGACGAGCAGCGCGAGCAGCCAGGAGTGGGCGTCCGGCCAGACGAGCGCGAGGGCGACCGCGATCGCCACGAACGACAGGCCCCACGCCACGTCGACGTCGGCCACCCGGTCGCGCCTCTTGCTCACCGCCGCCGTCGACCCCATGACGACGGCGGCGGCGAGGATCGCGACGACCGCCTGGGTCAGCACCTCACCACGTCCGGGTGGCGGGGAGGGTGTGCGGCGCGCCGGGGCGCACCGCGAGGATCTGGTCGACGCCCATCCGGCCGTCGCGGAAGGCCAGCGCACCGCCGACGAGGTAGAGGCGCCACACGCGGACGACCTCCTCGCCGACCAGCGCGCGGATCGCGTCGAGGTTGGCCTCGAAGCGCTCCAGCCAGCCGTGGACGGTGAGGACGTAGTGCTCGCGCAGCGCGTGCACGTCGCGCACCTCGAGGCCGCCGGCCTCGATCAGGTCGACGGTCTCGCCGACCGGGCGCATCGTCATGTCGGGGGCGATGAACGACTCGATGAACGGGCCGCCGCCGGGGTGCTTGCCACCACCGGCTCCCTGGCGCGACATCTGCTGCACCAGCACCCGGCCGCCGGGCTTCACCGCGCGGCGCAGCACCTCGACGTAGGTGTCGTAGTTGAGCGCGCCGACGTGCTCGCCCATCTCGAGCGACCCGACGGCGTCGAAGTGGTCACGCTCGGGGACCTCGCGGTAGTCCTGGAGGCGGATCTCGACGCGGTCCTGGAGGCCGCGCTCGGCGATCCGGGCGTCGATGAACTTCTTCTGCTCCGCGGCGATCGTCACGCCGGTGACCTGCGCGCCGAAGTGCTCGGCGGCGTGCAGCGAGAGCGAGCCCCAGCCGCAGCCGACGTCGAGCATCCGCATGCCCGGTTCGAGGCCCAGCTTGGTGCAGACCAGGTCGAGCTTGGCGCGCTGCGCCTCCTCGAGCGGGGTGTCGGGGGTGGCGTGGTAGCCGCAGGAGTAGGCCATCTGCGGCTCGAGGACGAGGGAGTAGAACTCGTTGGAGAGGTCGTAGTGGTGGCTGATCGACGACCGGTCGCGGGCGAGCGAGTGCAGGCGCCCCTTGATCCGCGCCTGCGACGCGGGTGCGGCCGGCGGGCGCCCGAGGGCGCCGAGGCCGGCGGCGGTGCGGACCGCGTCGACCATGGCGCGCGGCGAGAGGCGTACGCCCGACAGCCCGCGCTCGCGGCCGACCGCGAAGGCGTGGGTCAGCGCGGAGCCGAGGTCCCAGCCGTCCTGCTCGGGCACGTCGAGCTCGCCGGTGACGTAGGCCTGCGCGGCGCCGAGCTCGCCCGGGTGCCACAGCAGCCGGCGCAGGGCGTCGGGGGAGCGGAGCACCACGAGCGGGCCCTCGGTCGGGCCGGCCTCGGAGCCGTCCCACGCCCGCAGGCGCACGGGCAGGTCACCGCCGATGAACGGGCGCACGGCCTCGGCGAGGCGCTCGGCGACGCCGCCGGCGGCCGCGGCGGAGGTGGCGGGGCGGGGGTCGGTCTGGGTCATCGGGTCCCTCACCGGTCCTCTCGGGTGAAGGTCAGCTGGGAGACGTTGATGTAGCCGGCGGCGAACCCGGCCTGGGAGTAGGCGAGGTAGAAGTGCCACACCCGCATGAACAGGTCGTCGAAGCCGAGGGCCAGCACCGCGTCGCGCTGGCCCAGGAAGCGGCGGTCCCAGCGGCGCAGCGTCTCGGCGTAGTGGCTGCCCATCTCGAGCTGGTCGACCAGCCGCAGGGTGGTGTCGCGGCGGGTGATCTCGTCGATCACCTCGACGCTGGGGAGGAAGCCGCCCGGGAAGATGTACTTGTTGATCCAGGTGTGGCTGTCGCGGGTCGCGAGCATCCGGTCGTGGGGCATCGTGATCGCCTGGATCGAGACCCGGCCGCCGGGTGCGAGGACCCGGTCGATGGTCTGGAAGTAGGTGCCCCAGAACTCGTGGCCGACCGCCTCGATCATCTCGACCGACAGGACGGCGTCGTAGGTCCGACCCGCCGTCGCGAGGGCGCGGTAGTCCATCAGCTCGACCTCGACGCGGTCGGCGAAGCCCGCTGCCGCGATCCGCTGCTCGGCCAGCTCGAGCTGCTCGACGGAGAGGGTGATGGTGTGGACGTGCGCGCCGCGGCGGGCGGCGCGGATCGCCAGCTCGCCCCAGCCGGTGCCGATCTCGAGCACGCGGGTGCCGTCGGTGACGCCGGCCTCGTCGAGCATCCGCTCGATCTTGCGGCCCTGGGCCTCGGCCAGGTCGGGGCCGTGGCGGCGCGGGTCGTCGTGGTCGACCGGCTCTGGCGGCGTGGCGAGCTGGTGCTCGGCGACCGATCCCGGGCCCGCCGGGACCGAGGTCACGGAGGTGTCGAAGAGGGCCGAGGAATAGCTCAGCGTCTCGTCGAGGAAGAGGCCGAACAGGTCGTTCGACAGGTCGTAGTGGTGCGAGATGTTGGCCTGGCTGTTGGCCTCGGTGCTCCGCTGGTGGCTGGGCAGGCGCGGCGTCACCAGCGCGCGGGCGCGCTGCAGGGGCCGGGGGATCAGGGTGGCTATCCGGGCCGCGGGAACGGTGAGGAACCCGGCGAGGTCCTCGGCGTCCCAGGCGCCGGTGAGGTAGGCCTCGCCGAAGCCGATCAGGCCGTCGCGGCCCAGCCGGGCGTAGAACTCGTCGGGGCGGTGCAGCCGCATGACCGGGCCGCCGCGACCGAGCCGGCGGCCGGTGGGCTCCTCGACGACGGTGACCTGGAGCTGGGAGAGGGCGGCGTGGAACAGCCGCTTGGCGACCGCGGCGGAGATCGCGGTGCGGGGGCCGGGGGTGATCGGCTCCAGCGGGGGCATGCCCTGGCTGCTGGGCTCGACGGGGCGGTTCTTCTCGAGCGTCACTGCACGCCCTCCTGGCGATGGCTGGGTCGGTTGCGGATGGGCAGGCGGCGCGCCCACAGCCAGGTGCCGTGGGCCCGGATCAGCGCGCTGCCGCGCAGCGCGGCGCCGATGGTCCTGCGGAGGGGCACGTCGCTGCGGCTGCCGGTGAGGCTGGCGCTGAAGGGCGCCGCGTCGCCGGTCTCCTCGTGGGAGTGGCCGCGCAGGGTGACCGCGACGTGGAGGCGGTCGGTCGGGACCGGGACGGCGATCTCGTAGGTGCCGTCGACGCCGTGGAAGGGGGAGACGTACATCGCCTTCCCGGTCGTGGCGCGACCCTGCTCGTCGGGGTGGACGAGGTAGGCGTGCCGGTCGCCGTAGGTGTTGTGCACCTCGATCACGACGCCGGCCTGGGCGCCGGCGTCGTCGAAGCACCAGAACACGCTGATCGGGTTGAAGCAGTAGCCGAGCGACCGCGGCTGGGCGGCCATGAGGATGGTGCCCGCCCGCGCGCCGTCGCCGAGCCGGACCCCGTTGTCGGCGAGGAACGCCTCCACGTTGGCGCGGATCGACCGGTCCGGCGAGCCGAGGTGGTCGCGCGCCTCGAAGCGGGCCAGCCGACCGTGGTCGGGGAGGTCGTCGACGTCGACGAGCCAGGTGGTCGACGTGTGCTCGAACGCGCGCCTGAAGGGCGTGCGCCGGGTGTGCCGGATGGTGGTCTCGAACCGCCCGGGCTCGGGCAGCACGTGGGCGGCGCGGGTCCAGGGCAGGCCGAGCCGGGTGGCGGCGGCCAGCCCGGAGCGGGCGCCGTCCTCGTGGAAGCCCCAGCCGTGGTAGGCCCCGGCGAAGGCGATCCGGTCGGTGTCGATCTCGGGCAGCCGGCGCTGGGCGGCGACCGACGCGGGGGTGTAGAGCGGGTGCTCGTACTCCATCCGGTCGATCACGGTCGCCGGGTCGACGAGGTCCTCGCCGCCGAGGGTGACGAGGTAGTGGGTGTCGGTGGGGAGCCGCTGGAGCCGCGTGAGGTCGTAGGTGACCGTGACCGCGCCGGTCTCGCCGGTGGGACGGAAGAAGTTCCACGACGCCCGCGCGCCGGTGGCGTCCGGCAGCAGCGAGGTGTCGGTGTGCAGCAGCGCGGGGTTGGCGCTGTAGGGCATCGCGGTGAGCAGCTCGCGCTGGAGGGCGGTCGGCTGCTCGAGCATCGCGAGCGCGTGGGAGGGGTGGGTGGCGATGACGACCGCGTCGAACGCCGTCGTGGCGCCGCTGCCGTCGGTCACCTCGACCCCGTCGGCGACCTCGCGCACGGACGTCACCTTGGTCTCCAGGCGGATCTCCTGCAGCCCGGCCGCCACCTTCGCGACGTAGGTGCCGGAGCCGCCGGTGACGGTGCGCCACTCGGGGGAGCCGAAGACGCTCAGCATGCCGTGGTGCTCGAGGAAGGCGAAGAGGTAGCGGGCGGGGTAGTCGAGCGAGGTGGCGGGGTCGCACGACCACACCGCGGCCACGACCGGCTCCATGAAGTGGCGCAGGAAGCCGTCGGAGAAGCCGCCCTCGGCGAGGAAGTCGCGCAGCGTCTGGTCGTCGTCGCCCGCGGTGTCACCGGCGGCGAGCACCGCGCGGGCGCGCCGGTGGAACCGCGGGATCTCCAGCAGCATCCGCCAGTGCTTGCGCGACGTCAGCGACGAGGGCCGCGCGAAGAGGCCCCGCGGTCCCAGGGCGCCGGCCCACTGCACGCCGGTGCCGGCGTCGTTGACCGAGAGCGACATCTCCGACGGCTGGGTCGCGACGCCGAGCTCGGCGAAGAGCCGCAGCAGGGTGGGGTACGTGCGCCGGTTGTGCACGATGAAGCCGGTGTCGATCGCCAGCTCGCCCGCGGGCGTCGGGACGCGGTGGGTGTCGGCGTGGCCACCGAGCCGGTCGTCGGCCTCGAACAGCGTGACGTGGGCGGTGCGGGACGCGACCCACGCCGCCGTCAGCCCGGCCACGCCGGAGCCGACGACGGCGATGCGTCGCGGGGCGGTGCCGCTCATGCGGCCTGCGTCAGGTCGAACACCGCGATCGGGTCGCTGGTGGGCTGCTCGGAGCCCCCGTCGGGCTCCACGGTGATGCCCACCGCGGCCGCGTCGACGGTCGTGCCGTCGAGCACGACGGTCTGGTCCGGCGCGTCCGGCATCAGGCCGGCGGGGGTGAAGCTGCCGTCGGGACCGACGAACCAGAGCTCGTAGTCCTTGCCGTCCGGCGCTCCGACCATGTCCTCGGTGGTGATCACGGCGCGGTCCTGCGACTTCGACCAGGTCACCGTGGCGCGTCCGGCGGCACCGAGGTCGTGGACGACCTTCTTGGCGTCGTCGGCCTGCAGGACCTGCTCGGCCGCGGTCAGGTTGCCGCCCTCGGGACCGGCCCAGGGCTGCGTCACCGCCGCGCCGACGCCGAAGACGAGCGCGAGTGCCGCCGCGACCAGAAAGGGCGCCCACCGTCGCCGCCCACCGTGGGTGTCGTCGGCGGCAGGAGCGGCTGAGGGGACCTCGGGAGGGAGGGGACGGACCTGGGAGATGCCCGCCAGGACGGACGAGCGCAGCGAGGCCGGCGGCTCGACGGCCGTGGTGTCGGCCAGCAGGGCCGCGGTCTCCCGCAGCTCGGCCACCTCGGCACGGCAGTCCTCGCAAGCAGACAGGTGCTGCTCGAATCGTGCGCGCTCGAGCTCGTCGAGGGCATCGACGGCGTACGCGCCCGTGAGCTTGTGCAGGTCGCTCATGAGGCAACTCCCATCAGGTCTCGTAGGCGGATCAGTCCGTCACGTATGCGGGTCTTGGCGGTGCCCAACGGGACGTCGAGCAGGGCGGCCACTTCCGTGTGGGTGTAGCCGCCGAAGTAGGTGAGCTCCACCGCGCGACGCTGCACGTCGGTCAGGGTGGCGACCGCGTTGCGGACCCGCGCCGCCTCCAGGGAGGCGTGTGCGGCCTCGGAGGTCTGGTCGTGGTCGGTGGGTGCGGTCTCCCGGTTCCAGGTCTCGTCCCGGGTGGTGGCGGCCTCGACCGAGCGGACCCGGTCGACGGCCTTGCGGTGCACGATCGTGAGCAGCCAGCCGGCCGCACTGCCGCGTCCCACGTCGTAGCGGGCGCTGGAGCGCCACGCGTCGAGGAACGCCTCCTGGGTGACCTCCTCGGCGTGGGCCGGGTTGCGCACGACCCTCAGCGCCAGGCCGTAGGCCCGGGCCGAGGTGGCGTCGTAGAACTCGGCGAAGGCCGCCTCGTCACCCAGGGCCGAGCGCCGGAGCAGGTCGGCCAGCCGGGCTGCATCGCCCCCGGACGGGGTGCCCGAGGGCACCCCGTCCGGTACGGGCTTCACGTGGTTCACGTGCTCATCCTTGCGTAGTGCTCGTCGAGGGACGAGATCACATCTGCGGCATCAGGACCTGGTCGACCACGTAGACGGTCGCGTTGGCGGTCTGGACGTTGCCGCACACGACGGAGGCGTCACCGATGGTGAAGTCCTCGCCGGAGCCCTCGACGGTCAGCATGTCCTTGGCCAGGGTCTCGTGCTCGCCGGCCACGTCGGCGGGGCTGAGGCGCTCGCCGATGACGTGGTGGGTGAGGACCTTGGTCAGGGCCTCCTTGTCGGCGAGGAGCGCGTTGAGGTCCTTCTTCGGGATCGCGGCGAACGCGTCGTCGGTCGGGGCGAAGACGGTCAGGTTCTCGGCCGAGTTGAGGGTGTCGACCAGACCGGCCTCGGTCACCGCGGCGACGAGCGTCTTGAGCAGCGGGTTGTTGGAGGCGGCGGTGGCGACCGGGTCGTCGGCCATGCCCTCGACCGAGCCCTCGCCCGAGGTGGGGACGCCGGCGCAGCCGGGACCGAACGGCGCGTCAGAGGCCGGCTCGGCGGACTCGGACTCCATCGGCGACTCCGACTCCATCGGCGACTCGGAGGTGGTCTCGGAGCTGGTGTCCGAGGCGGTGCTGGCCTCGTCCTCGCTGCCACAGGCGGCGAGGCCCATGGACGCGGTCAGGGCGAGGGCGGCGAGGCCCATCGAGCGGGTGCGGAGCTTGGTGTTCATGGGGTGTCCCTTTCGGAGGTGGAACCGGGCTAGTGGGCCGTGGAGGCCCGCTGTCGGGAGGTGTTCGGCGCCCCTGCCGGGGCGGATGGGTGCTTCTTCGAAAAACTTTGGACAATCCTTGGACAGCACGACACAGCGCCGGCGGGCGGAGCGTGGCGCAGGTCCCGGAGGCTCAGGACCTGCGCCACGCACCGCCCGCCGGCACCGGGGGCGTACGAGCTGCTCAGCCGACGTTGACGGAGATCTCCTGGAGCCCGCTGGAGCCCTCGGGGAACGGCGTCATCCGGACGTCCGACTGCACGTCACCGTCCTTGTTGACCGCACGGCAGGCCAGGAAGTGCTGGCCGGGGGTGGCGTCCCACTCGAAGTACCACTGGCGCCAGTAGTCGTCGGTGACCTGCGGGCCGAGCGTGGCCGGCTTCCAGGCCTCGCCGTCGATGCGGACCTCGACGCGCTCGATGCCGACGTTCTGGGCCCAGGCGATGCCGCCGACGACGACCGTCCCGGCCTTGCTGTCCGACAGCGGCTTGGGGGTGTCGATCCGGCTGGACAGCTTGATCGGGGCGTCGATCGCCCAGTCGCGCTCGGTCCAGTAGGCCTGCTGCTCGTCGTAGGTGGTGAGGGTCATCCGGGTGATCCACTTGCACGCGCTGACGAAGCCGTAGAGCCCGGGCACGACCATCCGCGCCGGGAAGCCGTTGGCCCGCGGGAGCGAGGACCCGTTCATCCCGATCGCAATCATCGCGTCGCGGCCGTCGATGGCCACGTCGAGCGGCGTCGAGATGGTCATGCCGTCGACGTCCGTGGAGAGGATCTGGTCGGCCTTGGTCGCGTCGATCCCGGCCAGGTCGAGAATGTCCTTGAGCGGCACGCCCAGCCAGCGGGCACCGCCGACGTAGGGGCCGCCCACCTCGTTGGACACGCAGGTCAGGGTGATGTCGCGCTCGATCGTGCGCATCTTCGCCAGGTCGTCGAAGGTGAGGGTCACCTCCTTCTCCACGTCGCCGTCGATGGTGAGGGTCCACGAGTCGACGTCGACCGTCGGCAGCGTGAGCCGGGTGTCAACCCGGTAGAAGTCGGCAGTGGGCGTCTGGAGCGGGCTGATGCCCGGGTAGGTCGCCTCCAGCCCCTTCGGGAGGGGCGACGCGGGGTCGGTCGGCGTGGGCAGGGCGACGTCCGTCCCGCCGAGGCGGTAGGACGTCACCCAGCGACCGACACCCCCCATGGCCACGGCCGCGGCCGCGAGGCCGCCGCTCGCCAGCACGACCCCGCGCCGGCTCGGACCGCCGGACCCGACCGGCGATCCCTCGGAGCCCCGGTCGTCAACGCGGTGCAGCCACCACAGCGAGGCGGCGCCCACGATCGCGGCGACCAGGGCGGGCAGGAGGTCCAGCGGGCCGGCCGAGGGCCGGAGCACCGCCAGCACGCCGGCGACGCCGGCGAGGGCCACGACGACGAGCAGGCCGAGCGTCGGGCGGCGCGCGGTGAGCACGCCGGCCAGCGCGGCCAGCAGCAGCACGACCACGGTCACCGAGCCGACCAGCACCAGCTTGTCGGCGCTGCCGAACTGCCGGATCGCCCACTCCTTGAGCGGGGTGGGCGTGAGGTCGATGACCGTCGAGCCGACCGCGAGGACCGGCGAGGCCGCCGGCACGGTGACCGCGGCCACCAGGTGGGCGGCCGCCAGGCCGACGAGGGTGGCGAGCACGCCGTACGCCGCGTGGCGCAGGCGCTGCCGTCCCGGCTCGGGCGCGGTGGTCGTCGCGGTGTGGTCCATGTCGGGTGTTCGGAGCGCCCACGCTCCTCAGATGGGTCGGTGTCGCGGTGCGGCAGGATGGCGCCATGACCGACGCCCCCACCGAGCTGGTCCACTACGCCGTCTCCGACGCCGTCGCGACCCTCACCCTCGACAGCCCGGCCAACCGCAACGCGCTCAGCAGGCAGCTGGTCACCGAGCTGTACGCCCACCTCGAGCGCGCCGGCGCCGACGACGCCGTGCGCGCGGTGCTGATCGAGAGCTCGGGCAAGGTCTTCTGCTCCGGGGCCGACCTCTCCGAGGCGACCACCGAGGGGATGGAGGTCGGCGCGCGCCGCATCGTCGACCTGCAGCGGCTGATCGTCACCCTGGAGAAGCCGGTCGTCACCAAGAACCTCGGTGCGGTGCGCGCCGGCGGCATCGGGATCGTCGCGGCCGCCGACATCGCGGTCAGCGCCGACGACGCCACCTTCGCCCTCACCGAGGTCAAGCTCGGGCTGGCCGCCGCGATCATCAGCCTCACCGTCCACCACCGGATGAACCCCCGGGCGGCGTCGCTCACCACGCTCGGCGGAGAGGTCTTCACCGGCGCTGAGGCCGCGGCGTACGGCCTGGTCACGAAGGCGGTGCCGGCCGACCGGCTCGACGAGGAGGTCGCCGCGATCTGCGCGAGCCTGGCGACCGGGGCGCCGCAGGGCCTGCGGGAGTCCAAGCGGATCCTCAACGGCGACCTGGTCGCGCGCATCGACGTGCTGGGCGACGAGATGGCCACGACGAGCGCCCGGCTCTTCGCCAGCGACGAGGCCCGCGAGGCGATGACGGCGTTCCTCTCGCGCAAGAAGTAGCCGCCGACCGCATCCGCGCGGGCCCTCGGGGGAGAGAAGGTCGTAGGACCCCCCGAGAGGAGACGATGGTGGCGATCGGCGGACTGGGCGCGGCGACGCGCGACCTCGACGGCGCGCGGGTGGCCGTCGTCGGAGCGACCGGCGCCCTCGGCTCCCTCGTCGCGGCCGAGCTCGGCGCCGCGGCGCCCGCCTGCTGCTGGTCGGACGCGACGCCGACCGCCTGGCCGCGACCGGGCTCGGCGTGCCGGTCGTCGCCGACCTCGGCGACGCCGGGGCGGGCGACGCGGTCGTGGCCGCGGCCCGCGAGCACCTCGGCGGTCTCGATGGGCTGGTCAACGCCGCCGGCGTCGTCGCCTTCGGCTCCCTGGTCGACACCCCCGACGAGGTGGTCGAGGAGCTCTTCCTCACCAACGTGGTCGGCCCGATCTTCCTGCTGCGGCGGGTGCTGCCGCTGCTGGAGGAGTCGCAGGGCTTCGTGCTCCAGCTCTCCGCCGTGGTCGCGGAGCGACCGATGCCGGGCATGGCGGCCTACTCCGCCAGCAAGGCCGCGCTGAGCGCGGTGGACGCCGCGCTGCGCACCGAGCTGCGCCGCTCCCGGGTGTCGGTCGTCGACGTGCGTCCCCCGCACACCGAGACCGGCCTCGCCGGCCGCCCGCTCGCGGGCACCGCGCCGCGGCTGCCGCAGGGGCTCGACCCGGCCGACGTCGCCCGCCGCGTGGTGGACGCCCTCGCCGCCGGCGAGACCGAGGTCGCGGCCGGGGACTTCGGGTGAGCCTCGGCGACCCGCTGCCCTGGCTGCTCGTCGTGGCCGCCGCCCACCTCGGCTTCCAGCTGACCGTCGACCTCGTCGTCTACCCCGCGCTCGGCGAGATGCCCGACGAGCGGTGGGCGCACGCCCACCAGCGGCACTCGTCGCGGATCACCCCGGTCGTCGCGGCGGTCTACCCGCCGCTCGTCGGGGTCCTCGCGTGGGCCGTCGTGTCGCGCCCGGACGACCCGGCCACCTGGCTCGCGGTGGCCGGCGGGGCGCTGTCGGTCCTCACGACGGCGGCGGTCGCCGCTCCCACCCACGGTCGCCTGTCGGGCGTCGGACCCGACGAGCGTGCGCCCCTGCTGCGTCGCCTCGACCGCGCCGACCGGGTGCGGACCCTCGGAGCCGCGGCGTGCCTGGTCGGCGCGCTGCTCGCGCTGTGACCCGCGCGGACGGCGGTGGTCGGACGGGGCGAGCACTCTCCCCGTACCACCGTTCGCCGACAACTCGGTGGTCGTCGGTCCGCACCGGTACGCTTGCCGGTCTGCCCGAGGGAGCGGGCAGTGGTCTCGGGGGAATGAGGAGCAGAGGGTGAGCGAGGAGCTCGAGGCGCGGGAGATCGCGCTGGAGCAGGACTACGTCGACGAGGTCTACGTCCAGCTGGAGGCGTCCACGGCGAGCGCGCGGGCGCTGGCCGCCGAGGGGCACCAGCGCGGACGGCTGGAGCACGAGGGCGGGCTGGTCGAGCGCGACGCGATGGTCTTCCAGGCCGCCAAGCGCATCGCGCAGCTCGACGCCGCCCACGAGGGCCTGGTGTTCGGGCGGCTCGACCTCGACCCGGAGATCGACGCGCAGCCGCGCTACATCGGGCGCATCGGCGTCCGCAACGCCGACCGCGACGTGCTGCTCATCGACTGGCGCGCGCCGGCCGCCGGCGTCTTCTACCAGGCCACCGCCGCCACACCGCAGGGCGTGGTGCGCCGCCGGGTGCTGCGCTCGCAGCACCGCACCGTGATCGGCGTCGAGGACGAGCTCCTCGACCAGGAGGCCGAGACGGACCTCCCGGTCGTCGGCGAGGGCGCGCTGATGGCGCAGCTCTCCCGGGCCCGCGACCGCTCGATGCACTCGATCGTCGCCACCATCCAGGCCGAGCAGGACAAGGCGATCCGCGCGCCCGGCAAGGGCGTCGTGTCGATCTCCGGCGGACCCGGCACCGGCAAGACCGTCGTCGCGCTGCACCGCGCCGCGTTCCTCCTCTACTCCGACCGCCGCCGCTACGAGGGCGGAGGCGTCCTGGTCGTCGGCCCGAGCGGCGTGTTCATGCGCTACATCGAGCGGGTCCTGCCCAGCCTCGGCGAGACCGCCGTCGCGCTGCGCTCGCTCGGCGAGGTCGTCGGCGGCATCCGCGCGACCCGCCACGACGAGCCGGCCGTCGCCGACGTCAAGGGCACGACCCGGATGGCCGAGCTGATGCGCCGCACCGCACGCCAGCACGCCCCCGGCGCCCCCACCAGCTTCCGCATCTACTGGCGCGACGACACCCTCGTCCTCGACCCCGGCCTGCTCGGCCGGTTGCGCCGCCAGCTGATGTCCCAGGGCCGGCGCAACCGCCAGCTCCCCCGGGTGGCCAAGACGCTCCTCGACGCGATGTGGCGCCAGGTCACCGGCGAGCGCGGCAAGGAGCGCGGGCGCGAGGCCTTCGAGGACGACATGCTCGGCCACGCCGGGTTCGTGGAGTTCGCGTCGGCCTGGTGGCCGCCGCTCGACGCCACGACCGTCTTCTCCTGGCTGCGCGACCCCGAGTTCCTCGCCCGCGTCGGCGAGGGCGTGGTGAGCCGCGAGGAGCAGCTGCTGCTCACCAAGTCGTGGGCGTCCGGCAGCCTGTCGATCGAGGACGTCCCGCTGCTCGACGAGCTGCGCTACGCGATCGGCGACGTCCCGCAGCGCACCGACGACGAGCGCGACCTCGACGAGACCGGCCTGCTCGAGGGCGGCGTCGACCTCCAGGAGCTGACCACGATCTCCGAGCGCGAGTACGCCCCCGGCGGGCTCGCCTGGTCGGCACCGACCCACCGCATCGAGGACGACGGCTACGCCCACGTCCTCATCGACGAGGCGCAGGACCTCACGCCGATGCAGTGGCGGATGGTCGGGCGCCGCGGCCGCACGGCCAGCTGGACGATCGTCGGCGACCCGGCGCAGTCGTCGTGGCCCGACGCCCCCGAGGCCGCCTCCGCGCGCGCGGAGGCGCTGCAGGGCAAGGAGATCCACGAGTTCCACCTGTCCACCAACTACCGCAACTCCGCCGAGATCTACGCCTTCGCCGCCGACTACGCCCGGCGGGTCGGCCTCGACGCCGACCTCCCCGACGCGGTGCGCCGCACCGGCGAGGAGCCGCGCGTGGTGTCGCACGTGCCCGACCTCGAGGCCGCCGTCCGCGAGGCCGTGACGTCGACCGCCGAGCGGGTCCAGGGCACCGTCGGCATCGTGGTGCCGGTCGCCCGCCGCTCGGAGGTCAACGCCTGGCTGGCGTCGTGGCCCGAGCACGCCGACGACGCCGCCGGGGCGCGTGCCGCGGTCGACTCGACCGTCACGCCCAGCGGCGAGGACCGGATCGTGGTGCTCACCGGCCTCGACACCAAGGGCCTCGAGTTCGACGGCATCGTGGTGGTCGCCCCGCAGGAGATCGAGGACGAGTCCGCCACCGGCCGCGCCACGCTCTACGTCGTGCTCACCCGCGCCACGCAGCTGCTCACCACGGTCGGCTGAGACGGGCGCGGGACCGTGCCGGCGGGGCCGGTCAGGCCCGCCGACGCATGCGCCACACCGCGACCATCGCCTCCGAGGCGATCCTGCGGGTCATCTTGGAGGTGCCGAGCACCCGCTCCTTGAAGTGGATCGGCACCTCGACCACCCGGGCTCCGGCGCGGATGGCCTGCAGCGTGGTCTGGATCTGGAAGGCGTAGCCCTGCGCGTCGGCCGACGCGAGGTCGATGCCGCCGAGGGTCTCGGCGTCCCAGGCCTTGAACCCGCCGGTGCAGTCCTTGACGGGCAGCCGCAGGATCGACCGGGCGTAGAGGTTGCCGCCGCGTGAGATCGCCCGACGCGACCAGGGCCAGTCCTCGTCGAGGCTCCCCCCGGGGACGTAGCGCGACCCCAGCACGAGCCCGGCGCCCCCGCGGACCTGTCCCACCATCTCCGGGATCCGGTCGACCGGGTGCGAGCCGTCGGCGTCCATCTGGATGACCACGCCCGCCTTGGTCTGCAGGGCCCGCGCGAAGCCCACGCGGTACGCGCCGCCCAGGCCGTCCTTGACGGCGCGGGTCAGCAGCTCGACCCGTCCGGGGTGGCGCGCGGCCACCTCGAGCGCCCGGGCGGCGGTGCCGTCGGGGGACGAGTCGTCCACGACGAGCACGCCGTAGTCCGTCCCCAGCCGCAGCACCGACTCGACCGCTGCGGCGACGTTGTCCACCTCGTTGTAGGTGGGGAGCACCACCAGCTGGTGGACGTCGTCGGTCAGGGTGTTCATGGGCAGGTTGCCTCTCTCTTCCAGACGTTGATGTGCCGTGGGCCCGGGAGCTCCCACCGCTCGCCGCTCGGGCGGAAGCGCGGCGTCGCGCCCGGACCTGATGGTCGGTCACCCGATGCGATGTGGTGATCCGGGTGAGCTGGACCCGCGACATTGCCGCAGCTGCCGCAACAGTGCAGTCCAGGTCGCGGTCAGCAGCCTAAGGCGTCGCGCTCCCAGACCTGGACCTCGCGGCCGTCCGGGAGGCGGACGGAGTCGCCCTTGATGAATCCGACGCTGACCGCCGCGGCTCGCAACGCTGGCGTCCCTGGGAGCGGGGTGAGCTCGTTGACGAACCCCGGGGCGATCAGTAGCTGGCAGCTGGACCCGGCGGGTCCAGTCGTGAGCCATTCGGTGTAGTCGGACGTCGACCTACCCCATTCCGTCGGGTCGACCTGCGCGACCGGTATCCCGTAGCCGAGACGCTCGAGAACCTCGAGCTGCACGCTGTTGACGTTGGCGAATCGATCCCGGAAGCCGAACGCGACGTCGGGTCGCGCTGTGGATCCGTCGAGGACCTCTGCGGTGAGTGCGTCGACCGCTTCGCTCCAGTCGTCGCCCCATTCGCTCTCGTTGACGAGGTCCCCCACGCGGGGCGAGGCCTGCCTCGTGGGCTGGAACACGTATGCCGGATCAGAGGTCGCGCCATCCGTGATCGTGATCGACGTGGAGCCAGCGATGATGAACCGTTGCTCTGCAAGCGGACTGGTGCTGTCGAAACGCGGCCACGTCAGGACAACCGCGGAAACCGCGATGAGCGCTACGACGAGGGGCGCCGACCAAGTCCGTCGCGAGGCTCGTGCTGCGCGAAGCACGACCACCACGGCCAGCACTGCGGTCGGGGCGATGAGCGGGACGGTGAAGCCGAACCCCACGTTCTTCGAGCTCATCAGTGCAACGGCGGCCCCGATGACGAATGCGGCGCACGCAAGGAGGGGGCTGCTCGCGGCCTCAACGAGGCCTGGTCGCGAGAAGAGGCGGACCGAGGACGTGCGGCGGCGCCAGATCGCGATCAGGCAGGCGACCACGACGAACACGAGAATAGGTGCGTGGAAGTCGCGCGACGCAGCCGTGAGGAGGCGGAGCGGGGGGATCGCGACCTCGACCGTGTAGTCAGCCGCGTGCTTGCCGTAGCCGTAGCCGGTGAGGTAGTCGAAGACCAATCGTCCGCTGGGCACTAACCAGGTCGCCCCGACACCCGTGGCCACGGCGGCTGCTACAGCGCCGTTGGCGATGCGCCGCCGGCCTGCGGAGCGCTCTCGAACCCACGTGGCAGTGGCGTTGACGGCGACCACAGCCACGATGACCGGTACGAACGCGATCATCAACGTGCGCGTCAGCGGCATCAAGCCGACCGCGACCCCCAGTGCGATTGCCCAGCGAGTTCGGTCCAACCCCTCCGTGCGTACGAGGAAGTAGAGGGCGGCGACCGTCACCGCGGCCGCAGGTACTGCGAAGATGAAGTTGCGCCCCAGCTCGGCGAAGCCCGGTGCGGCAAGCAGAACCAGACAGCTGCAGATCATCGCCCCGCGTACGCGAAAGTGGGCGGCGAGCAGGACGGCGAAGACGGTCGTGACGACCGAGAAGCCGAGGACCGTGGCGAAGGCCGCAGTCCGCGGCTCCATGCCCATCACGACGCCGATCGAGGCTGTGGCCGGCGTCAGCGGGGCATGCACGCTTGGCGCCAGGACCGTGTCGAGCCACCCCGGAGGTCCGCCTCGCTCCCATCCGCCGGCGTAGTTGAGCGCGATACCCAGGTAGCCAGCCTCGTCGATGTTGAGTGGCTGACCCGACCTGTGACGGACCAGCCAGACGACGCTGAGTGACACCCACGTCACGATCGCGAGTCCGCACAGCACGGCCTCGACGAGGAAGGCGCGGGAGCGGTGGGTCAGTGCGACGGAGCGATCGTCGATGGCGTGCTCGTCGACATCCGCATCCCCAGGCACGAGAGTCGACTATAGGTATGCCACAGCGGCACACCGAATCGTGCTGTCGCCGGTCGAGTCAGTCTGCGGGCTTGCGCGCGACGGCCGAGAAACTGATCGGGAGCCACCACTGCGTGTCGAGGTCGCCGAAGTCCTGGACGACGTCGGCGAGCTGGTCGGCTACCTGCCCGGCCATGAAGCGCCGCGGGTCGTGACCGTCGTCATGACGCCCGAGCAGGTAGCCCAGGTGTCGCAGGAGCTGGGCGATCGTGGTGGGTGAGTCGTTCATCGGCCGGATCTCGAGGTCGGTGAATCCGGAGGAGCCGATGAGGTGCGAAAGCCCGAAGGACGTGTAGCGGTAGTAGTCGTGGGGCATCTCGTGCAGGTACCACGTCAGCGGAGTCGTGACCCACAGCCAGCCACCCGGCCTGAGGAGGCGGTAGAACTCGGCGAGCGCCGCTCGTGGGTCCGGAACGTGCTCCAGCACCTGCGTGCAGACCAGGCCGTCCAGAGAGTCGGTCTCCAGCGGCAGGTCGTGTGCCGGACCGACGATGTCGGGCGCGGTCTCGGGCGTGTACTGAGTGCCTTCCCAGTCGCTCGTGAGGTAGGTGTGCTGGCTGAAGAGCTCTCGATAGGGAGCCTCGCCGGAACCCACGTCCAGGACGCGCGATCCAGCGGGGAGCGACCCGGCGGCCGCCACCAGGAAGTCGAGGTGAGGCTTGCGAGCAGCGGGCGCCTCGTCGACGAAGCGCTTCAGTTCTGAAGAGATCTGCACGTCGGTCGACTCCACAGGTAGGAACCTAGCCAACCGAGCACCGTTGATACAGTCCGCGCCATGGGGTTGAGGGTCTCGAAATCGTCAGAACGTCCTCAAGGCCCGACGGACCAAGCGCCTGGAGCAGATGCGGGGCGCTCGCTGCCCCGGATCGAGGGCTCCATCGACGAGCCTTCGCCGATCCACGGCGCGGTGCCCGGACAGGTGCAGGTCCGTGGGTGGGTGGCTCATCGCCGGCGCGATGTCTTGGGCGTCGTGGTCATGGTCGATGGTGCAGTCGTCGGCGGCTGTGAGGTTTCGGGGGAGAGGCCTGACGTAGCGGCTGCCCACCCGGCCCTGCGACGTGCGGGAAGCTCAGGCTGGTCGACCGTCGTCGACCTCAGCGGGGTCAAGGGCCCTGATCTGCGCATCGACGTCTTTGCGATCCTCGCGCCCCGGTCGGACACGCCGTCGGAGGCCGACGCGGATCGCTCGTTCGGTCAACCGGTGCACTTCTCCTCCGTGACCGTCGGAGTCAGGCGCGCCGGCGACGCCGTCGTGCGGGGCGGCTGCTTCGTGGTGCGCGACGACCTGACGAGCGGCCTGCACAAGATCTACGGCCTCGCTGAAGCGCCCGGGGGGGTGAGCCGCGTCGAGGTGTTCTGCGAGGGCGTGTCGGCTGGCCTCGCCCGAACTGCCCTGCCGGGACGGTTCGAGGGCGCTCAGCAAGGTCCCGACAGCGCGGTCGCGCTGTTCGAGCGTGTCGTGGACGTGCCGGGTGGTCGTGATCGTGTGTCGATGACGGCTGTCGTCACTCCGTGCGAGGGCGAGCCGTTCGAGATCCGTCCGTGGACCGCGCGGGTGGAGGAGGACCTCGTCGATGCGTGGTCGCCTGAACGTCTGGAGGTCGTGAGGCGCCGAACCGACGAGACGATTCGGATGATCTCGCAGCGCGCGCCTCGGGAGGACCGGTCGGACGCTGCCCCGCGGGTGCTGGTCGTCACCCACGACCTGGGCCTTGGTGGCGGCCAGCTCTACCTCCAGGAGCTGCTCAAGCGGCTTTCGCGCCGCGGTGTCGAGTGCTTCGTTGCGAGTCCGCGCGGGGGGAGGCTCGTCGCTGAGCTGGAAGAGCACGGCATCCCGGTGCTCGTCACCGGTACCTTCGATCCCCACGACGCCGAGTCGTACGAAGCACAGGTCCGCCAGATCGCGCTCTGGGCAGCCGAGCAGGGATGTGACGTCGCTCTTGCCAACACCATGAGCGCCTTCCCTGGTGTGGACGCAGCGCATCGGCTCGGGCTGGAGGTCGTCTGGGCCATCCACGAGAGCTTCCCCGTCCCCCAGTTCCTGAGTGAGGCCTTCCCGCCGCCTCGGCCGACGTACATCGAGGAGCGCTCGACCGACGCGCTGCGGCGCACCCGACGCGCAGTGTTCGAGGCCGCTGCGACACTCGACCTCTACGCACCGTGGCTCGCCCCCGATGCCGGCGAGGTGGTCCCCTACGGTGTCGACTTCTCGGAGATCGACGACTACCGCGCTCGTGTGGACCGGTCACGACTGCGAGCCGAGCTCGGGTTCTCCGAGGAGACGCTGGTGCTCCTCGTCCTGGGGACCATCGAGCCTCGCAAGGCGCAGGTCAACATCACCCAGGCGTTCGCCGGCTCGGCTGCGCTCGCCGGTCGCGACGTGAGCCTCGTGCTCGTCGGCGCCAAGGAGGGCAGCCCGTATGTCGAGGCCATCGAGGACTACCTCAAGGCGTCGGGGGAGTCACGGGTGCGCGTGGAACCCGTCCAGCCAGACACCTACAAGTGGTACCACGCCGCAGATGTGCTGCTCAGTGGCTCGGACGTCGAGTCGCTCCCGCGCTCGATGCTCGAGGCGATGGCGTTCGACCGTCCGATCGCCTCGACGAGCGTCTTCGGCATCCCCGAGCTGGTGAGTGACGGCGTGGACGGGTTCCTCTGCGAGAGTCGCGACCTGCTGTCGCTGCGCGCCATGCTCGAGCGGGTCGCGTCGACACCGCGTGAGCAGCTGGCGTCCATGGGTGCCCGCGCACGGGCGAAGGTCCTCGAGCGTCACGATCCCGAGATCTACACGGCGCACTACGACGCCCTCCTGACCGCCATGGCGTCCGGATCGGCGGCCCGCCGATGACGTCGGAGACGCGACCGCCCAAGAGGCACGGGACCATGGCGGTGCTCGGCTACGGGTTCATCGGGCGTCGCGTGGCTCGAACCGCCGGAAGCTCGGGCTGGAGCGTACGGGCGCTCGCGCGGCGAGATGGCGCGCCTCCCGAGGCGCCCGACCATGACGTGTTCACGGGGGACGCCTCCGATCCCGCGGTCCTCGACCGCATCCTCTCCGGCGTCGACCACGTGGTCTACGCCGCCGGCACGGTGAAGCCCGCGGAGTCCGACGAGCACCCGCTCGAAGAGGTCGCCGCCAATCTCGGTCCGATCATCGCAACTCTTCAGGCGATGGAGCGTCATGGCGTCCCGAGCATGACGTTCCTGTCCTCCGCCGGGACGGTCTACGGTCCCGGTGCGCCGGCGCCGACACCCGAGGATGCTCCGCTCTGGCCGATCAGCACCTACGGAGTGCTGAAGGTCGCTGCCGAGCGCTACATCAACCTGCACGCGCACCAGCACGGTTTCGCTGCCGACATCCTCCGCTGTGCCAACGTCTACGGCCCTGGTGAGCCCGAGGTCGGCTCGCAGGGGCTCATCGGGATCACCCGGCGGGCGCTCGCGGATGGCCGTCCGGTCGTCCTCTTCGGCGATGGGGGTGCGCGACGGGACTTCGTCCATGTCGATGACCTTGCCGGGGCAGTGGAGCGCTTGGCTCGTGACCCGTTGGGCGTCCGCGTGCTGAACGTCGGTTCGGGGCGTTCCGAGGCCGTCAAGGAGATCGTCGAGATGGTCGCCGAGTCGATCGGGGTCGAGCCGACGTTCGACAGGCGGCCGGCGCGGGCGACAGACGCGCCTCTGGTC
This sequence comes from Nocardioides okcheonensis, assembly GCF_020991065.1. NCBI lineage: Bacteria > Bacillati > Actinomycetota > Actinomycetes > Propionibacteriales > Nocardioidaceae > Nocardioides > Nocardioides okcheonensis. The sequence goes on along the minus strand of NZ_CP087710.1, from coordinate 2,466,622 downwards.
CAGCTCGACATCCGACGGATCCAGAGCCTGATCCCCTTCACGCCTCGCGACGTTCGCGAGGGACTGAGCTACTGATCCACGGCGCCGGAGACCGCCCCGACTGGCTCGCGTCAGTGCCGCCGCGTACCGTTCTCCTCTCGGACCATCGGTCCCACGGTCAGTCAGCCAGCCACGCTCCAGGGGGAGGTCGATCCTTGCTCGCGCGCGCCCTCGTCGCCGTCGCCACGGTGCTCGTCCCGCTCCTCGTCGCGACCGCCGCGCCCGCGCGGGCGGGCCTGGCCCCGGGCGACACCGTCGACTCCGACCCGGCGCCGACCTGGGGCTGGGAGACGGTCTTCCGCGACGACTTCGACGGGCCCGCGGGCGCCTGGCCCGAGCAGTGGCACTACATCCCCGGGTGGAACACCGCGGCGCAGAACGGCGCGGGCCAGCTCGACGTCGCGCGCCTCTCGCAGATCCGCACCAACCCCGGCTGGACCCTGCCGACCGGCAGCCAGGTCCGGGTGACGGCGAGCATCTGGATGCCCGACACGGGCGCCAACTACTCCGCCCTCTGGATCCAGCACCCCAGCCCGACTGACCCGCGCGAGATCGACGTCATCGAGAGCTACGGGCCGCTCAAGACCACGGGAGCCCAGCTCGGCTCCCACATCTGCTACGACGGCATCGACGACAGCGTCGACGGGGCGTGCGCGGCCGCCGGCATGCCGGCCGACCTCGCGCCCGTCGGGCACCTGTTCGCGGACAGGCCCAAGCCCTGGGAGGCCTACTGGGTCTACGGCGCGGAGTTCACCGTCGGCGGCGACACCGTGCGCTACTTCGCGCAGGACGCCTACGGCAACGAGGTCTACTCGATCACATCGACGCCCGACCTGCGCCGCGTCCCGGGCAACGTCGCGCCGATCCACCTGCGGCTGTCCAACAAGGACGTCCTGCCGCAGTACGTCGTCGACGGCGGCACCCGCGCCAGCATGCTGGTCGACTGGGTCAACGTCGACGTCAAGTGACCCCTCGCCCGGGTCCGGGTCCGGGCTCCGGCAGCACCGGGCCGGCGGCCGCCGCCGGACGGCCGAGCCCGGCCACCGCCGCGAGCACCAGCACTATTCCGGCGACGGCAGTCGGCCCCAGCGGCTCCGCGAGCACGACGGCGGCCACGACGGCCGCCGTGACCGGCTCGACGAGGCTGGCCGTGACGGCGGTGCTCGGCGCGACCACCCGCAGCCCGGAGTAGAGCAGGACGTAGGCCAGCGCCATCGTCAGCAGCCCGAGGTAGGCCAGCCACAGCAGCGCCACCGGGTCGCCGGTCGTCCGTGGTCCGTCGACCAGCGCCAGGCAGGGCAGCAGCACCGCCGCGCCCACCAGCGTCATGCCGCCGGTCAGCACCAGCGGGTCCGCGTCCTTCGAGACCGACCCGCCCGCGACGGTCGTGAGGGCGTACGTCGTCCCGCTCGCGACGGCGAGCAGCACCCCGGTGACCGGTGCCGGCCCGGTCGCCGCGTCAGTGCCGGCCAGGCTGACCAGCAGCAGGCCCACCAGGGCCGCGCCGAGCACCGCGAGCCGCGACGGGGCCGGGACGCGGCGCCCGTGCGCGGCCTCCGCGACGGTGAGCAGGACGGGCGCGAGCCCCAGGCTGACCACGGTCGACACGGCGACGCCGACCTGGGTGACGGACACGAAGTAGAGGCCCTGGTACGCCGCGGTGCCGACGCCGACGGCCAGCAGCTGGCGCGGGCGGGCGCGGGCGAGCGCGAGCAGCCGGGGGCCGCGCCCGGTCACCAGCAGGGCGCCGAGCAGCACGGCCGCGGCGAGGGCCATCCGCCAGGCGCTGACGGTGACGGGGGAGAGCGGGGCGTGCTCGCGGACCAGCTGGACCGCGAGGCCGCCGGTGCCCCACAGGACGCTGGCGGCGGCGACCTCGACGAGGCCGCGCAGGTGGGACGGCGCGGGACGACGCAGGCCGGTCTGCGTCGTCATGGGCCGAGTGTGCCAGCGCCGGGGCGACCGGGCACCCGCGTTTCCGGCTGGTGGCCACCCGGGGACATCTAGGGTGAGGCCGTGGCTTCCTCGCAGACCGTCGGACGCGTCCTCGTCACCGGCGGTGCCGGGTTCATCGGCACGACCCTCGCCCGTGCGCTCGCCGACGGGGCCGAGCGATGGGTCGTGCTCGACAACCTGCACCCGCAGGTCCACCCCGGCTCGGTCCCGCCGGCCGACCTGCCGGGCTCGGTCGACCTGCACGTCGGCGACGTCACCGTCGCCGCCGACCTCGACGCGGTGGTCGCGGACCTCCGGCCCGACACGGTGGTCCACCTCGCCGCGGAGACCGGCACCGCGCAGTCGCTCTCTGAGAGCACCCGCCACGGCCTGGTCAACGTCGTCGGCACCACCCAGCTCGTCGACGCGTTCACCCGCGCCGGCCACGTCCCGGCGCACGTCGTGCTGACCAGCTCGCGCGCGGTCTACGGCGAGGGCGTGTGGCGCAACCCCGACGGCTCCACCTTCCAGCCCGGCCTGCGCACCCACGCCCAGCTCGAGGCCGGCCGCTGGGACCACGGCGACGGCGCGGTCCACGTCCCCAACTCGGTCGCCGGCACCCATCCCAGCCCGATCAACGTCTACGGCGCCACCAAGCTCGCCCAGGAGCAGGTCCTGTCGGCGTGGACCGGCTCCCACGACACCCGGCTGTCGGTGCTGCGGCTGCAGAACGTCTACGGCCCGCGCCAGTCGCTGTCGAACCCCTACACCGGCATCGTCTCCCTCTTCTCGCGCCTGGCCCGCGAGGGCGGCTCGATCCCGCTCTACGAGGACGGCGACATCACCCGCGACTTCGTCCACATCGACGACGTCGTGAGCGCGCTGGTGGCGGCGATGGCCGCCCCGCCGGAGGGTCACCTGCGCACGGTCGACGTCGGCAGCGGGGTCCGCACCACCATCGGCGACCTCGCCCGCGAGATCGCCGCCTACCACTCCGCGCCCGAGCCGCACGTCACCGGCCAGTACCGCGACGGCGACGTCCGGCACGCGTCCTGCACCGTCGACGACACCGTCCGCGAGCTCGACTGGTCGCCCCGCGTCGGGCTGCGCGAGGGCGTCGCCGGGCTGCAGGAGTGGATCGCCACCCAGCTGGACTGAGACACCCCGGTGGGCCGCCGCACCCCGGTCGTAGGGTTTCCGCCATGACCGAGAAGCCCGCCGTCACCGACCTCCTGGAGCAGATCCAGGGGTACGGCGCGTGGGCGGTCATCCGGCGCAAGGCCGCCCCGACCGCGGGCCTGGTCGGCGGCACCCCGCACGAGGTCGCCTCCCTGCTCGACATCCCGCTCGAGACCGGCGCGCCCGAGCCGGGCCGCAGCGCCGACCGGCTGGTCGCGGTGCCGTTCCGGCAGGTCGCCGAGCGCGGGTTCGCGGCGATCGACGACGGCGCCCCGCTGACCGTCGTCGACATCGAGGCCGAGCACGAGGTGTCGGTCGACGACCTGCTCGCCGCGCTCCCCGACGTACCGGTCGAGCTCGCCGACCGCGGCGGGTTCGCCACCGGCGACGACGACTACGGCCGGGTCGTCGAGTCGATCATCCGCGACGAGATCGGCCAGGGCGAGGGCGCCAACCTCGTCATCGGCCGGCACTACCGCGCCGTGCTCGCCGACTGGGACGCCACCAGGGCGCTCACCGTCCTGCGGCGGCTGCTGGAGCGCGAGCGCGGGGCGTACTGGACGTTCTGCTTCTTCACCGGCGAGCGGTTCCTCATCGGCGCCTCGCCGGAGCGGCACGTGTCGGTGCGCTCGGGCGACGTCCGGATGAACCCGATCTCCGGGACCTTCCGCGTCGGCGGCCTCGCCGGGGAGGAGCTCAAGGCCGGGCTGCTGGAGTTCCTCGCCGACGAGAAGGAGGTCTTCGAGCTCTTCATGGTCGTCGACGAGGAGCTCAAGATGATGTGCGAGGTCTGCCACGAGGGCGGGCAGGTCCTCGGGCCGTTCCTCAAGCCGATGACGCACCTGATCCACACCGAGTACCTCCTCGCCGGCCGCTCGCACCGCGACCACCGCGAGATCCTGCGCGACACGATGTTCGCCGCCACCGTCACCGGTGCGCCGGTGGAGAACGCGTGCCGGCTGATCGCCGACTACGAGCCGGAGGGCCGCGGCTACTACGGCGCCGCGCTGGCGCTGTTCGGCCGTGCGCCCGACGGCACCCCGACGATGGACAGCCCGATCCTGATCCGCACCGCCGACGTGTCGCCGGCCGGCGAGCTCAAGGTCACCGCTGGCGCGACGCTGGTGCGCGACTCCGACGCGGCCTACGAGGTCGCCGAGACGCGCGCGAAGGCCGGCGGGATCCTCAGCGCGTTCGGCCTCGCGCCCGCCGCGACCACCGACGGCACCGACATCGCCGACCTCGCCCGCGACGAGGACGTCGTGCTCGCGCTCGGCTCCCGCAACCAGCGGCTGTCCCGCTTCTGGCTCACCGACCAGGCCGGTGAGCCCGCCGACCCGGCGCTGTCGGGGCGTACGGCCGTGATCCTCCACGGCGAGGACGACTTCGTGAACATGCTGGTCCACGTGCTCGGGACGTTCGGGATGACCTCGACCGTCGTGCGGCACGAGGACTACGCGACCGGCGCCTTCGACGGCGCCGACCTGGTCGTCGTCGGCCCCGGCCCCGGCGACCCGCGCGAGGGCGACCACCCCAAGATCGCCGCGTTCCGCCGGGCGGTCGACGACCTGCTCGCCGCCGGGCAGCCGTTCCTCGCGGTCTGCCTCGGCCACCAGACGCTGTGCCAGCGCCTCGGCCTCGACCTGGCCTACAAGGACGTCGTCTTCCAGGGCACCCAGTCGCCGGTGCGCCTCGACGGCCGCACCGAGCGGGTCGGGTTCTACAACACGTTCGTCGGCCGGGTGCCGGCCGCGGGCCTGCCCGAGGGCGTACGCGTCGAGGCCGACGAGGCCACCGGCGACGTGCACGCGATCGCCGGCCCGCACTTCCGCGGCATCCAGTTCCACGCCGAGTCGATCCTCACCGAGAACGGCCGCGACCTGATCCACGCGGCCGTCCGCGACCTGCTGATCGCTCGCACCTCGACCACCGGGTGACGGAGGACGACCTCCCGACATCTGAGGACGTGGTGCAGCCCGACGGGGCCGAGACGACTGCAGGGTGTCCTCAGATGACCGGGTGGCCGGCGGGCTATTGTCTATCCATCGACTAGACATTCATTCGGCGTGGCAGGCAACGCAACCGCGCCGGTGGACGTCACTCTGGGTAGCCGAGCGGGGACGACGGGGGACAGGTGCACCACTTCAGGAGGGTCTGGGCGGGCGTGTGCCTGCTCGCGCTGGTGGCGTGCGGCGCCCCCGGGACGTCGACGACCACGACCGAGCCGCCGCGGACGCCGCGCCACGGCGCCACCCCGCGACCCGTCGCTGAGCTCGCGCCGGCCGCCCGGTCGGGCCAGCCCAACATCGTCGTGGTGATGCTCGACGACTTCTCCACCGACCTGGTGCAGACGATGCGGTCGGTGCAGCAGATGCGCCGCACGGGCGCGAGCTACCCGTACACCTTCGTCACCGACTCGCTGTGCTGCGTGTCGCGCTCGAGCTTCTTCACCGGCCAGTACCCCCACCAGACCGGCGTCCGCACCAACACCTCCCACCAGGGCACCTCGATGCTCGGCGGCTGGCCGGCCTACGACACCCACGGCAACCCCGAGCGCGCCTTCAACGTGCGCCTGCAGGAGGCCGGCTACACGACGTCGTTCGTCGGCAAGTTCCTCAACGAGTACGAGTGGGTGCCGGGTCGCGCGCTGCCGCCGGTGGTGCCGGGCTGGTCGTCCTTCCACGCCGTCTTCGGCTCGGCCTACGACGGCTGGGACTTCGCGAGCACCACGGTCGTCGACCAGCGGATGCGGGTCGTCGAGCACCCCGCCCCGCCGGCCTCGGCGTCCGCCGCGGAGAAGGACCGGGCCTACGCCGGCACCGTCGTCGGGGACCTGGCGATGGACGCCGTGCGCCGCGGCGAGCGCGGTGACGCGCCCTACTTCCTCGAGGTCTCGGTCTACGCCCCGCACAACCGCACCCAGCCGCAGGGCTACTACCCCGACGACCCGCTGTTCCCGCCGGCCTTCCGCGACCGCACCGGCGAGCGCTCCTGCGGCCGGGTCGCCTGCAGCAAGCTCACCGTCGACGACCTGCCCGGCTTCGGCGACCCGGCCCGCGACAACCGTCCGCGGGCGGCCGACGGGTCCCGGGCGCGGGCGTGGAACACGGTGCCGACCCTCTCGGCCGCCGTGGCCGAGCGCGACCTGCGCGACCGCGCGCGGATGGCGCAGTCGGCCGACCGGCTGGTGCGCCGGATCCTGCGCACGGTCGGCCCCGACACCTACGTCGTGCTCACCTCCGACAACGGCTTCCACCTCGGTCAGAACGGCCTGGGCCGCGGGAAGGGCACGCCCTACGACACCGACGTGCGGGTGCCCCTGCTCGTCACCGGCCCCGGGGTCGTCCCGGGCAAGCGCCGCGAGGTCACCAGCAACATCGACCTCGCGCCCACCTTCGAGGAGCTCGCGGGCCTCACGCCGCCGGCCTACCGCAGCGGCCTGTCGCTGGTCCCGACGCTGACCCAGCCGCGGCTGGTGCGCCAGTCGTACGCCTTCCTCGAGCACACCCAGCAGACGCTCGGCGGCGGCGACCCCGACGCCGCGTTCACCGGCGCCGAGCTCGACCGGATCCCGTCGTTCACGGCCGTGCGCAGCCGCACCGCGCTGCTCGCCCGCTTCGACCTCGACCCCCGCCGCGGCCGTACGACGTGGGGCTACGAGTTCTACGACTACCGCCGCGACCCCTTCGAGCGGCGCAACACCTTCGCCGCGCCCCGCAGCCAGGCGCAGGTCGCGGAGCTGATGGCGAGGCTCGCCGCCTTCGACTCCTGCACCGAGCGTGGCGACCAACCGCTCACGGACGGGTGCCGGACGGTGCGGCAGTAGCACTAACCTCGCTGCGTGCAGCCGGACGTGATCGTGGTCGACCACCACGACTCCTACACGTGGAACCTGGTGCACTTGGTGGCGGGCGTGACCGGGCGGCTGCCCCGGGTGGTGCAGCACGACGAGGCCACGGCGGACGACGTGCTGGCCCACACGCACGTCGTGCTGTCGCCCGGGCCGGGCCACCCCGCGTCGGTCGCCGACTTCGCGGTCGGCCGCGAGGTGCTGCTCGCGGCCACCCGTCCGGTGCTGGGCGTGTGCCTGGGCATGCAGGGTCTCGTGACGGCCTACGGCGGCACGGTCGCGCGGGTGCGGCCGGCCCACGGCGAGGTCGCCACGATCACCCACGACGGGGCGGGCGTGCTCGCCGGGCTGCCGCAGGGGTTCGCCGCGGTGCGCTACCACTCGCTGGCCGCGGTCGACCTGCCCGACTGCCTGGTCGCGACGGCGTGGAGCGAGGACGGCGTCGTGATGGGCGTACGCCACCGCGAGCTGCCGCTCGAGGGCGTGCAGTTCCACCCGGAGTCGGTGCTGTCCACGCACGGCGACGCGATCGTGCGGGGCTTCCTCTCGTGAGCAGCGACCCCGTCGACTTCTTCACCTCCGTCGCCGCCGCGCACCGGCGCTGCTTCTGGCTCGACGGCGGCGGCGCCCGCGAGTGGTCGGGCCGGCGCTCGATCATCGGCTGGCTCGACGACGACGACGTGTCGCTGTCGTTCTCGGCGGCGCGGGGCGAGGTCACCCGCCACGTCGGGGCCACCTCCGAGGTCGTCGGCGACGACGTCTTCGCCGTGCTTGAGTCCGAGCTCCGCCCGGGCGAGCAGTGGTTCGGCTACCTCGGCCACGCCTCGCGCACCGACCTCCCCGCCGCCCCCGACCCGCTCCTGCCCGACGCCGTCTGGATGCGTCCGCGCGGGGTGCGGGTCTTCGACCACCCGGTGGGTGGGGGGCCGTCCGGGTCCGTTCAGCGATCCCCGGCTGACCGGGGATCGCTGAACTTGTCAGGCAGTGCAAGGCCTGACAAGTTCAGCGAGAGGCCGACAACCCAGTACGCCGCCGCGTTCGCGCGCGTCCAGGAGCACCTGCACGCCGGCAACTCCTACGAGGTCAACCTCACGCACCGGGTCGCGGTGGAGGACGACCTCGACCCCGTGACGGCGTACCTGCGCCTGCGCGCGCTCAACCCCGCGCCGTACGCCGGCTTCCTCCAGCACGACGTGGACGGGGCGCGGGCGTGGCTGCTGTCGAGCTCGCCCGAGCGGTACGCGCTCGTCACCCCCGACCGGCACCTCGAGACCAAGCCGATCAAGGGCACCACCCCGCGCGGCGCAACCCCGGCGGAGGACCGGGCCGAGCGCGAGCGGCTCGCGACGGACCCCAAGACGCGCGCCGAGAACCTGATGATCGTCGACCTGCTGCGCAACGACCTGTCGCTGGTCTGCGAGGTCGGGACGGTCGCGGTGCCGGCGCTGATGCAGGTGGAGTCCTACGAGTCGGTGCACCAGCTGGTGTCGACCGTGCGCGGCCGGCTGCGCGACGACGTCTCGACCGTCGCCGCCCTGCGCGCGCTCTTCCCGGCCGGCTCGATGACCGGGGCGCCGAAGCTGCGCACGATGGAGATCATCGAGGAGGTCGAGTCGACGCCGCGCGGGGTCTACGCCGGCGCGTTCGGCTGGATCAGCGGCGACGGTCCCGCCGACCTGGGCGTCGTCATCCGCTCGCTGGTGACCGACGGCAGCGGGACCTGGTGCCTCGGCACGGGCGGCGGCATCACCGTGCGCTCCGACGTCGACGAGGAGTGGGCCGAGGCCGGCTGGAAGGCCGAGCGGCTGCTCCGCGTCTTCGACTAGCCCGCGGTCGTCGCCGCCGCGACCCCCGGCAGCCACAGCGCGAAGCGCGCGCCGCCCCCGGGCGCCTCGGTGACGTCGACCCGCCCGCCGTGGCGGTCGACGACCTGGCGCACGATGGCGAGGCCGAGGCCCGAGCCGGGCATCGCGCGCGACTCCTCGGCCCGGTAGAACCGCTCGAACACGTGCGGCCGGTCCGCCTCCGCGACGCCCTCGCCCTGGTCGTCGACCGTGAGCACGCCCTGCTCGAGGCGCACCGTCACGGTGCCCTCGGTCGGGCTCCACTTGGCGGCGTTGTCGAGCAGGTTGGTCACCGCGCGCTCGAGGCCGCTGGCGTCACCGACCACGCGCCACGGCGCGAGCCGGACGTCGAACGCGATGCCCTGCGCGCGACGGCGTACGCGGGTCACGGCCCGCTCCACGACCGCCGCGAGGTCGACCTCGGCGACCGTGCGCGTCATGGGCTCGTCGCGCGCCAGCTCGACCAGATCGCCGACCAGCGCGCTCAGCTCCTCGATCTGGCCGCGGACGTCGTCGAGCAGCTCCAGGCGCGCCTCCGCAGGCAGGGCGGTGTTGCCCTCGGCCTGGCGCAGCAGGTCGAGGTTGGTGCGCAGCGACGTGAGCGGGGTGCGCAGCTCGTGGCTGGCGTCGGCCACCAGCCGGCGCTGCCGGTCGCGCGAGGCCCCGAGCGCGAGGAGCATCTGGTTGAAGGCGGTCGCCAGCCGGGCGACCTCGTCGTCGCCCTCGACCCGCAGCGGCGTGAGGTCCTCGGTCACGGCGATCCGCTCGACGCTGGTGGTGAGCCGGCGCACCGGCCGCAGCCCGTTGCGCGCCACCAGCCATCCCGCGAGCAGGGCGGCGAGGACGCCGAGGGCACCGAAGACGAACAGGACGCCGCCGAGCTTCTCCAGCGTCCGGTCGTTGGGGGCCAGCGGCTGCGCGAGGATCAGCGCCTCCCGGCGCCCGGCCTGCACCGTCGCGACGCGGTAGCGCTCGCCCTCCTCGGTGACGAGGGTCCGCACCGCCGACTCCTTCCGCCCGGTGACGACGTCGTACTCCGGCTGGCCGAGGGTGAAGTGCGGCGGGTCGGCGCCCGACATGCCCTGGCCGTCGGCGGTGATGAAGATGACCCGCACGTCGGCCGCGCCGAGCATCCACGGCGGGACGCCCTGGGCGGTGATCCGCGACAGGGTGGTGTTGGCGGTGGCCTTGTGCGCGCGGTCGAGCAGCGACTGGTCGAGCGAGCTCATCAGCTGCTGGCGCATGACGAGGAACGCGGTCAGCGCCATGACCGCGATCGAGACCCCCAGCGCCGTCGTGGTCAGCACCGCGACGCGGGACGCGAGCGAGCGGCGGTAGTGCCAGCGCCCGTCGGGCCAGGCGGTGGCCGACCTCATCGGTGTCCCCCCGTGGTGTTCATGCTTCCTTCAGCACGTAGCCGACGCCGCGGACGGTCTGGATCAGGCGTGGCTCGCCCTCCGCCTCGGTCTTGCGACGGAGGTAGCCGACGTAGACCTCGAGGGAGTTCGCCGAGGTCGGGAAGTCGTAGCCCCACACCTCCTCGAGGATGAACGAGCGGTCCAGCACCCGGCGCGGGCGGCGCAGGAACATCTCCAGCAGGGTGAACTCCGTGCGGGTCAGCTCGATCGGCCGGTCGCCGCGGGTGACGTCGCGGCTCGCGACGTCCATGGTGAGGTCGGCGAAGGTCAGCACCTCGCCCTCCTCGCCGTCGTCGGGTACGACGCGGCGCAGCAGCGCGCGGATCCGGGCCAGCAGCTCCTCCAGCGCGAACGGCTTGGTGAGGTAGTCGTCGGCGCCGGCGTCGAGCCCCTCGACGCGGTCGCCGACCGCGTCGCGCGCGGTGAGCACGAGGACCGGCACGTCGTTGCCGGAGGCGCGCAGCGCGCGGGTCGTCTCGATCCCGTCGAGGCGGGGCATCATCACGTCGATGACCACCACGTCGGGGTGCTGGGCACCGACGGCGACCAGTGCCTCGGCGCCGTCGGCCGCGAGCACCACCTCGTAGCCGTTGAACTCCAGGGAGCGCCGCAGCGAGTCACGCACGGCGCGGTCGTCGTCGACGACCAGCACGCGGGGCTTGGAGTCGGTCACGCGCCAAGGATGCCACCGGGCCCTGAGCGGACGCTGAAGATCGGCGCCGGTCGAGGAAGGACGAAGTCCTGTCACGAGACCGCTGACCGGGTCTCGTGACCCTTCGAGACGGCGCCCGGGGGCGCCTCCTCAGGGCGGCGCGGTCCGGCGACCTCCTCGACCAGCGACTTCCTAGGCGTAGCGCGCCGCGACGGTGCCGGCCCGGGCGCCGTAGCCGCCGCCGAACATGCAGGCGTGGACCAGCAGCGGGAACAGCTGGTGCACCCCGAGCCGGTCCTCCCAGCCGTCGGCCAGCGGGCTCGCCTCGTGGTAGGCCGCCATCACCCGCGGCAGGTGGGTGAGCCCGAAGAGGTGCAGCATGGCGAGGTCGACCTCGCGGTGGCCGCCGTAGGCGGCCGGGTCGATGACGTGGATCGCGAGGTCCTGGCCCCACAGGCAGTTGCCGTTCCAGAGGTCGCCGTGCAGCCGGGAGGGCGTCTCGTCGGGCAGCAGGTCGGTGAGCCGGCCGACGACCGCCTCGACCGCGGTGGCGTCCGTCTCCGAGATCGCACCGCGGTCGCGGGCGAGCTTGAGGTACGGGAGCAGCCGGCGCACCGCGTAGAACTCCGGCCACGACCCGGCCGTCCGGTTGGGCAGCGGCAGCCGCCCGATGAACCCGTCGTGGTCGAGGCCCCAGCCGTCGGCGCCGGCGGCGTGGGTGGCGGCGAGCTGCTGGCCGAACGCGGCGGCCGCCTCGACGGGCGTCTTCGGGCTCTGCTCGACCCACGCGAGGATCACGCAGTCGTCGGCCGCGGCCAGCACCTCCGGCAGCGGCACCCCGCCGTCGACCTCCGCGAGCCAGCGCAGCCCCGCGGCCTCGGCCTCGAAGAAGCCCGCGGGCGCGTGCGGCAGCGTCTTCATCAGCGCGGTCTGGCCGCTGGAGAGCCGCAGCCGGGTCGCGGTCGCGATGTCGCCTCCCGCGACCGGTGCGGTCGCGACGACGGACGCGCCGAGGAGCTCCTCGGCGCGACGGGCCACCAGCGGCTGGCGTGGCATCAGGCAGGGTCCTCCAGCGCGGCTGCCAGCTCGGCCGTGACCGCGTCGCTCGTGCGCTCGACCATCGCCAGCACCTCCTCGAACCCGTCGTCCCCACCGTAGTACGGGTCCGGTACCTCGCTCCCGGGATCGACCGGATCGAGGTCGCGGAACAGCCCGACGCGGTCGGTGCGGCCACCGACGTCGTCGAGGTTGGTGGCGTCCATCACCAGCACCACGTCGTACGCCTCGGGCCAGGCGCGGTCGTACTGCTGCGCGCGGTGGCGGCTGGGGTCGTAGCCGGCGGCGGACAGGGTCGCGGCGGCGCGGCGGTCCATCGGGTCGCCGACGTGCCAGCCGCCGGTGCCGGCGGAGACCACCTCGACGCGGTCGTCGAGCCCGGCGTCGGCCAGCCGGCTCTCCAGGACCACGTGGGCCATCGGGGAGCGGCAGATGTTGCCGAGGCAGACGAGGGCGACCCGGTAGCGGCCGGGCGTGCGGGGAGCGGGCAGGCGGGACGACGCCACGGGCTCAGTCCCGGGCGGGCAGCGCCGTCCGGACGCCCCAGCCGACGACGGTGATGACCAGCGAGCCGGCCAGCGCGTTCCAGAAGCCGTCGACGGTGAAGCCGACGCCGAACGCGTCCGCCAGCCGCGCGGTGAGCAGCAGCATCAGCGCGTTGATGACCAGCAGCAGGAAGCCGAGCGTGAGGATGATGAAGGGCAGCGACAGCAGCTTGATGACCGGCTCGATGAAGGTCGACACCAGACCGAGGATCAGCGCGACGACCAGCACCGGGACGACCTTGTCCTGCAGCTCGGCCTGCCCGTTCCTCGCCCCCTCGAACGAGATCCCGTCGAGCAGCCAGGCGGCCACGGCCAGCCCGGCGGCGTAGGTCAGCAACCAGGTCACGAAGCGCATGTCACGACACTAGCCGGGAGCGACGAAGTCGCGCGCGGCGTGTGGCGGGAGGTTGAGCAGGCCCGCGGCCGAGCGTGCGAGGACGCGACGGGCGCGTAGAAACCCGCGTGGACCGGCGAGCCCGGGGCCCGCGACTACCCTCGCGGGCGTGGTGACGATCGGCGGGACGGGCGTGATGGTGCTGGGCGGGCTGGTCGCCGCCGTGGTGGCCGGGATGCTCGCCCTCGCGCTCCGCCGGGTCGTGGGCACCCCCACGGCGGTCGCGGCCGCCGGCCTGCTGTGGTCGCTGGTCGCGATCGCGCTGGTCACCCTGGTGCCGACCCGACCGGACGTCGGCGTCGTCCCCGCCGAGACCCGCAGCGACTCCTGCTCGTGGGACTACGGCGGCCCGTCCGGCACGACGTTCGAGGTGCTCGGCCTCGACCAGCGCACCCTCAACGTCCTGCTCTTCGTGCCCGCCGGGATGTTCCTGGTGCTCGCGGTGGGGCGCTGGTGGGCCGGGGTGGTGCTCGCGCCGCTCGGGCTCGGGCTGCTGGCGGCGTACAGCCTCGGCATCGAGCTCGTCCAGCTCCTGCTCGCCCGCATCGACCGGGCGTGCGACGTCACCGACATGGTCGACAACGTCCTCGGCGCCGGGATCGGCTTCCTGATCGGCCTGCTCCTGCTGCCGGTCGTGCGGCCGTGGCGGGGCCGCGGCTCGGCGCGGGAGCCGGTCGCTCACTAGGGTGCGAGGCATGTCCTCCACGCCCCAGCCCCGGCCCAACGTGCTCGCCATCCCCGCGTACGTCGCCGGCAAGCCGCCCGTCGCCCGCGAGGGGCTGACGTCGTACAAGCTGTCGTCGAACGAGAACCCGTACCCGCCGCTCCCCGGCGTGCTCGAGGCCGCGACCGAGGCCGCGGCGCAGATGAACCGCTACCCCGACATGGGCAGCACCGCCCTCTACGCCGCGCTCGCCGACGCGATCGGGGTGCCCGTCGAGGACCTCGCCGCAGCCACCGGCTCGGTCGCGCTGATCTACCAGCTCGTCAACGCCTTCTGCGAGCCCGGCGACGAGGTCGTCTACGCCTGGCGCTCCTTCGAGGCGTACCCGATCGCCGTCACGGCCGGCGGCGCGACGAGCGTGCAGGTCCCGGTGACCGCCGACGGGCGCCACGACCTCGACGCGATGGCGGCCGCGGTCACCGACCGCACCAAGGTCGTCATCGTCTGCACCCCCAACAACCCGACCGGCCCGGCCGTCACGCAGGCCGAGCTCGACGCCTTCGTCGCGAAGGTGCCGTCGCACGTCGTCGTGGTGGTCGACGAGGCCTACCTCGAGTTCGTCCGGATGGACGACGCGATCGACGGCGTCGCGACCTACCGCCGCCACGACAACGTGGTCCTGACCCGCACCTTCTCCAAGGCCTACGGCCTGGCCGGCTTCCGGGTCGGCTACGCCGTCGCGCCCGCGCCGCTGGCCGCCGCGCTGCGGGCGGTGTCGCTGCCGTTCGGCGTCAGCCACGTCGCGCAGGCCGCGGCCATCGCCTCGCTGGAGGCGCAGGACGAGCTGTTCGCCCGGGTCGACGACCTGGTCGCGCGGCGCACCGACCTGGTCGCACGGCTGCGCGAGGTGGGCTGGGACCTGCCCGACGCGCAGGGCAACTTCGTGTGGTTCCCGCTCGGCGACCGGGCGCTCGACTTCGCCGCCGCCTGCGGCGAGGTCGGCATCTCGGTGCGCCCCTTCGCCGGCGACGGCGTCCGGGTCAGCATCGGCGAGGCCGAGGCGTTCGACCGCGTGGTCGAGGTCGCGGCCCGCTTCGCGCCGGGGGCGTAGGTCCTGCCTCTTCAGCGATCCCCGGCTGACCGGGGATCGCTGAACTTGTCAGGCCGTGCACGCCCTGACAAGTTCAGCGAGAGCCTGACAGGTCGGGGTCGGCCCGCCCGGTCGGCGGCGACGACCCGCCGACTCAGCGCGCCGGGGTGACAGCTCCTGCCGACTCGGCGGGCGCCCGGTCCATCGCCCGGAACGACGGCACCCGCGCCGGCGCCATCGTGGTGACGAGGTAGACGGTGCCGGCGACGAGCAGCGCGGGTGACAGCCCCAGGCCGGTGACGGCGAGGCCGCCGAGGATCCCGCCGAGCGGCATCAGCGACCAGCAGATCGCGGTGTTGAGCGACGAGACCCGTCCCATCAGCGGCGCCGGGATCCGCTCCAGGATCACCGCGCCGAGGATCGGGTTGAGGAAGCCCGACGCGACGCCCGCGACCGCGACCACCACGAAGACCGTCCACACCGGCGAGTCCAGCGCCATCACCACGAACCGCGGCGCCCCGGCGACGAGGAACGCGAGGACGTACGTCCGGAAGCGCGGCAGGCGCTCGCCCCACCTCGCCGCGACCAGCGCGCCGACGACCGACGCGCCGCTCATCACCGCGAACAGCGTGCCGAGGACGGCGACGCCGGCGCCCGAGTCCTTCGCCCAGACGGGCGCGAGCACCGCGCTCCACGCCTGGTCGACGAGGTTGGTCACCGCGACCATCACGCACACCGCGACCAGCACCGGCTCGGTGCGCAGGAAGTCCCAGCCCTGCCTCAGCTCGGTGGCGTACGACGTGGCGTCGGCTCCGTCCTCCGCCGGGACCGGCCGGCCGAGGCCGGTCGTGGCGACCGCGAAGACGACGAACGAGACGAGGAAGGAGGCGGCGTCGACGTAGAGCGCGTTGGCCGCGCCGATCGAGGCGACCAGCAGGCCGGCCAGCGCGGCGCCGGCCATCGTCGAGGTCCGCTCGACCGCGGCCGCGAGCCCGGTGACGCGCTCGAGCGACCAGCCGCCGACCCGGGCGATCTCCGGGCTCATCGCGGACTTGCCGGCGTCACCGGGGCCGCGGAGCGCCCCCGCGACCGCGACCAGGACCAGCAGCGTCGGGAAGGCCAGCAGGTCGAGGTGGTGCAGCAGCGGGATCGCCGCGACCACGACGCTCGAGAGCAGGTCGCAGGTCAGCGTCACCCGGCGCGGACCGACCCGGTCGAGCAGCGGGCCGCCGAGCGCCTTGGTGAGCACCAGCGGCGCGATCTCGGCGGCCGCCACCAGGCCGGTCTGCGTGGCCGAGCCCGTCGTGGACAGCACGAACCACGGGATCGCGATCATCGAGACGCGGGTGCCGACGAAGGACACGCCCTCGGCGACCAGCGCCCCGACGAGCGGGGCGCGGCGGGTCTCGGCGCTCACCGTTCGTCCCGCTGCTGCCCGGGGCGCAGGAACGCGTTGATGTTGACGGCGAACGGCGCCGCGTCCTCGTCGTCGCAGGACGGGGTCTCCTCGACGATCCGGGCCAGCTCGCGGACCAGGGCGTCGGCCTGCGCCGGGGTCAGCCGGACCTCCCAGTCGCTCAGCGTCCCGACGGACCGCCACTCCTCGGGCAGGAACGGCAGCTCGGCGACCGCGGCGCGCAACCGGTCGGCGTAGAGCTGTGCGACCGTCGCGAGGTAGGCCTCGACGTCCTCGCCGCCGATCCCACCGCTGTGGACGTCGGTGCGGGTGGCCTCGTGCGAGGCGCGCCACCAGCGGTCGCGGGCGTTGCCGCGCTCGGCGTCCTCCTCGATGAAGCCGTGCTGCGCGAGCTGGCGCAGGTGGTACGACGTCGCGCCGGTGTTGAGGTCGAGCCGGCGCGCCAGCGTGGTGGCGGTCGCCGGTCCCTCGGTGCGCAGGAGGCCGAGCATCCGCAGCCGGACCGGGTGGCTCAGGGCCCGCAGTCCCGCGACGTCGGGGGTGATGGAGGAGGCCATGGCGGCAGCGTAGGACTGCAAAGATTCATTTGCAAACACTTCTTTGCGATTCCCGGTAGTCCAGTGGGGGATGGCTGGCCCGAGGGCCTCCGGGCAGCCATTCGTCACTGGACTACCCCGGCGGGGGTGGCGGCTCCCCGTAAGGTTGAACCGTGAACGACACCGCGACCTACACGAAGAAGGGCGAGCCCTTCGAGCGCGACATGTCCTACCTCCCCGACCGCGTCCTCGCGGGGGAGCGCTCGGCCGACCCGCTCGACGAGCAGTTCCCCAGCGGCTCCAAGGACAGCCCGCGCGACGTCCCGGTGTGGGCGGCCGAGCCCGGCCGCTACCGCCTCGTCGCCGCCCGGGCGTGCCCGTGGGCGCACCGCTCGATCATCGTGCGGCGCCTGCTGGGCCTCGAGGACGTCATCTCCTGGGGCGCGCCTGGGCCGACCCACGACGCCCGCAGCTGGACGTTCGACCTCGACCCCGACGGCAAGGACCCGGTGCTCGGCATCGAGCGGCTGCAGGAGGCGTACTTCGCGCGCGAGCCCGACTACCCGCGCGGCATCACCGTTCCCGCGGTCGTCGAGGTGGAGTCCGGCAAGGTCGTCACCAACGACTTCCCGCAGATCACCCACGACCTGTTCTTCGAGTGGCGCGAGCACCACCGCGACGACGCCCCCGACCTGTGGCCCGCCGACCTCCGCGAGGAGATGGAGGAGGTCATGAAGCGGGTCTTCACCGAGATCAACAACGGCGTCTACCGCTGCGGCTTCGCCGGCTCCCAGGAGGCCTACGAGGACGCCTACGAGCGGCTGTGGACCGCGATGGACTGGGTCGAGGAGCGCCTCGCCGACCGCCGCTACCTCATGGGCGACGCGATCACCGAGGCCGACGTGCGGCTCTTCACCACCCTGGTCCGCTTCGACGCGGTCTACCACGGGCACTTCAAGTGCAACCGCAACAAGCTGACCGAGATGCCGAACCTCTGGGGCTACGCCCGCGACCTGTTCCAGACGCCGGGCTTCGCCGACGAGGTCGACTTCGACCAGATCAAGCAGCACTACTACGTCGTGCACACCGACATCAACCCGACGCAGATCGTCCCGGTCGGCCCGGACCCGGCGGTCTGGCGGACGCCACACGGTCGCGGTTGAGCGGACCCGGCGGGGTCCACGCCGGCCCCTGGGTGAAGCGGGTGACCACCGGGCCGTCGCGGGTCCACGCCAGCCGCGCGACGTAGAGCACCCGGCGCCCGCGCTGCAGCGGGTCGTCGTGGGAGGAGTACGTCGCCTCGCACGGGCCGTTGACCCCGTCGCAGACCCAGCCGTGGACGAACAGCCGCCCGGCCGCGTCGTCGGAGTGGTCGGCGCCGCCGGGGCCGCAGATGCCGGTGCCCTCGTGGTCGAGCAGCACGTGCTCGGCGGCCCGCTCCCAGCCCTTGCGGACCGACGCGGACGCGCGCCACACCGTGCGGTAGCCGCAGCGCCCGAAGTCGCCCCGGCTCATCAGGAGGTGGTGGGTCCCGCGGGCGTCGACCATCTCGGGGTTCTCCAGCACGCCCGGGTCGCGGAGGATCTCCCGGCTCGGGCCGGCGGCCCGCAGGCCGCTGCGGGTCAGCCGCACCATCCGGATCGACGACGGCGTGCCCTGGGTCCGGTAGAGCAGGAACCGGCGGCCGTCGGGGGCGAGGTAGGACGACGGGTCGATCACCCCGCGCAGCGGCAGGCCGCCGCCGCGCTCGAGGTCGTCGCTCGCCGGGACCGGCGCCGCGCCGGTGGGACAGGCGAGCGGCTGGGAGTGCAGTGGCGTGAACGGCGTCTCCAGGTCGGGTGAGGTCGCCACCCCGATGCACCGGTCGTCGTGGCGCGGCAGCCCGCTGACCGGCACCGAGTAGTAGGCCAGCCAGGTGCCGTCGGCGGCACGGACCAGCTCGGGGGCCCACACGTCGCCGTTGCGCGCCCACGCGGGGCGGGCGTCGAGCAGGGGTGCGCCCGGCACCCAGCCGACCGACGCGCGCACGCTGCCGCTGGTCGCGCCGCGCCAGCCCGTGCCGGCGGCGAACCACCGGCTCCCGTCGTGGACGACCGACGGGTCGGCGAGCGGCTGCTCCCAGAACAGCGGCCGCGGCGGCAGCGTGTCCGGCGCGGCTGACGCAGGAGGTGGCACGAGCGCGAGCGGCCCGACGGTGGCGGCGAGCAGCGCCGCGACGAGCCGGCGTACGCCGCGCCGGGTGCCCGTGGACCCCACCTGTGCCACCCCTGCCCACCCCCTGTGCGTCGCTCGGATGCGGCAAGGCTACGGCGGTCGGCGGCCCCGCGGGGCGAGGCCGCGGCGAGGCGCGTCGACCCCGCCGGAGGGGGTGCCGGATTGGTGCTGGCAGGCGCCGCCGGATACGTTGAGCCCACCATGTGGTCGGGGTCACACACGCCGGCGACCACGCTGTAGAGCCGCCGGCGTCCGGTGATCCCGCGACCGCCGCTAGCTGTAGAAGGAGAGTGCGTTGTCCGACCCTGCCTCCGCCCGGAGCGACACCTTCGGCCCCGACCTCGCGGAGGTCTTCGGGCCCTCGCAGTCCGACGGCGGCCCCGACCTCGTCCAGCTGCTGACTCCCGAGGGTGAGCGCGTCCACCACCCCGAGTTCGACCACGACTTCTCCGCCGAGGAGCTGCGCGGCCTCTACCGCGACATGGTGCTGACCCGGCGCATCGACGTCGAGGCCACCGCGCTCCAGCGCCACGGCGAGCTCGGCATCTGGGCCCAGCTGCTCGGCCAGGAGGCCGCGCAGATCGGCGCCGGTCGTGCGCTGCGCCCCCAGGACTACGTCTTCCCGACCTACCGCGAGCACGGCGTGGCCTACTGCAAGGGCGTCGACCCGCTGCGGCTGCTCGGCCTGTTCCGCGGCGTCGACCAGGGCGGCTGGGACCCCAACGAGAACAACTTCGGGCTCTACACGATCGTCATCGGCGCGCAGACCCTCCACGCCACCGGCTACGCGATGGGCATGCAGCGCGACGGCGTCGTCGGCACCGGCGACCCCGAGCGCGACGCGGCCGTGATCGCCCACTTCGGCGACGGCGCGTCCTCGCAGGGCGACGTCAACGAGGCGTTCATCTTCGCCGCCTCCTACAACGCCCCGGTCGTGTTCTTCTGCCAGAACAACCAGTGGGCCATCTCCGAGCCGATCGAGCGCCAGACCCGCATCCCGCTCTACCAGCGGGCGCTGGGCTTCGGCTTCCCGGGCATCCGGGTCGACGGCAACGACGTCCTCGCGACGTACGCCGTCACGAAGGCCGCGCTCCAGCGCGCCCGCGAGGGCAACGGCCCGTCGTTCGTCGAGGCGTACACGTACCGCATGGGCGCGCACACCACCACCGACGACCCGACCCGCTACCGCCTCAACGACGAGCTCGAGCACTGGAAGCTCAAGGACCCGATCGAGCGGCTCAAGGTCTACCTGCGCCGCAACGGCCTGGTCGACCAGGAGTTCTTCGACGACCTCGACGCCGAGGCCAAGGAGATGGGCCACCACCTCCGCGAGGGCTGCAAGGCGCTGCCCGACCCGAAGCCGCTCGACCAGTTCGGCTACGTCTTCAGCGAGATGACCGACGAGATCGCCGCCCAGCGCGACGAGTTCGCGGCCTACCTCGCGTCCTTCGAGGGGAGCCACTCCTGATGACCCACCAGAAGATCACCCTCGCCAAGGGCCTCAACATGGGCCTGCGCAAGGCCATGGAGGCCGACGACAAGGTCCTGCTCATGGGTGAGGACGTCGGCAAGCTCGGCGGCGTCTTCCGCATCACCGACGGCCTGCAGAAGGACTTCGGCGAGGACCGCGTCATCGACAGCCCGCTCGCGGAGTCCGGCATCGTCGGCACCGCGGTCGGCATGGCGCTGCGCGGCTACCGCCCCGTCATCGAGATCCAGTTCGACGGCTTCGTCTACCCCGCCTACGACCAGATCGTGTG
Source organism: Nocardioides okcheonensis (assembly GCF_020991065.1). Classification (NCBI taxonomy): domain Bacteria; kingdom Bacillati; phylum Actinomycetota; class Actinomycetes; order Propionibacteriales; family Nocardioidaceae; genus Nocardioides; species Nocardioides okcheonensis. The sequence goes on along the minus strand of NZ_CP087710.1, from coordinate 2,446,029 downwards.
CCAGGTCGCGAAGTACACCTACCGCTCGCAGGGCAAGGTGAAGATGCCGATCGTGATCCGCATCCCCTTCGGCGGCGGCATCGGCGCGGTCGAGCACCACTCCGAGAGCCCGGAGGCGCAGTTCGCGCACACCCCGGGCCTCAAGGTGGTCGCCTGCTCCAACCCGGTCGACGGCTACTGGATGATCCAGCAGGCGATCGCCCACGACGACCCGGTGATCTTCCTCGAGCCCAAGCGGCAGTACCACGCCGACAAGGCCGAGCTCGACGAGTCCGCGACGCCCGAGCCGCTGTTCACCTCGCGCGTCGTGCGCGCCGGCACGGACGCCACCGTGCTGGCCTACGGCCCGACCGTGAAGACCGCGCTCAAGGCCGCGGAGGCCGCCGAGACCGAGGGCCGCAACCTCGAGGTCATCGACCTGCGGACGCTGTCCCCGCTCGACATGGCGCCGGTGCTCGAGTCCGTGCGCCGCACCGGTCGCTGCGTGGTCACCCACGAGGCGCACGTCAACCTCGGCATGGGTGCCGAGCTCGCCGCGCGCATCACCGAGGAGTGCTTCTACTCCCTCGAGGCCCCGGTCCTGCGCGTCGGCGCGTTCGACATGCCCTACCCGCCGTCGCGGATCGAGGAGGAGTACCTCCCCGACCTCGACCGGGTGCTGGACGCCGTCGACCGCACCTTCGCCTTCTGACCCCACCGCTGGTCGAGGAGGTCGCGCAGCGACCGTCACGAGACCCGGTTCCGAAAGGATCCTGATGTCCGAGTTCCTCCTCCCCGACGTCGGGGAAGGCCTCACCGAGGCCGAGATCGTCGCCTGGAAGGTCAAGGTCGGCGACACCATCGAGATCAACGACGTCATCGTCGAGATCGAGACCGCGAAGTCGCTCGTCGAGCTGCCCTCGCCGTTCGAGGGCACCGTCCTCGCGCTGCTCGTGCCCGAGGGCGAGACGGTCCCGGTCGGCACGCCGATCATCTCGGTCGGCGCCCCCGGCGAGGAGCCGGCCCCGGCCGCGTCGGCCCCCACCGAGCAGACCGAGTCCGACCCCTACCTCGGGATGGCCGAGAAGGCGGGCGCCGCCGAGGCGGCCGCCCAGGTCGACCCGGCCGACATCGACCTGTCCAACCCGGCGGCGTCCGGCTCGATGGAGGGCGCGTCCCTCGTCGGACGGATCAAGGCCGAGCGCGGCCCGATGCGCCGGGCCCGCCGCGGCTCGGCCTCGCCGAGCACCGACGCCGGCGCGCAGACCCAGATGCAGGTCCAGGGGGCGTTCGCCCCCGGCGGCGCGCAGTCCGACGAGGTGATGCCCGCCGACGAGTCGCCGGTGCCCGCCACCGACCAGCGCGCGGCCCAGCCGGCCGAGGCGCTCGTGCCGGCCGCGGCGCAGCAGCCCGGCGGAGTGCGCGCCCTGGCCAAGCCGCCGGTCCGCAAGCTCGCCAAGGACCTCGGCGTCGACCTGACCACGCTGACCGGCTCGGGCCCGTCGGGCTCGATCACCCGCGACGACGTGCAGTCCGCCGCCTCGGGCTCGGCGGCGCGTACGCCCGCGACGGCCGAGGTCGTCGCGCCGCAGGCGTCCCGGGCGCCCGGCGAGCGCGAGACCCGCGAGCCGATCAAGGGCGTGCGCAAGATGATGGCGACGGCGATGAGCCAGTCGGCCTTCACCAGCCCGCACGTCACCGAGTGGATCACCGTCGACGTCACCGCCACGATGCAGCTCGTCGAGCGGCTCAAGGCGCGCCGCGACCTCAAGGACGTCCGGATCAGCCCGCTGCTCGTGCTCTCGCGCGCGGTGCTGATGGCGATGAGGCGGACCCCGGAGATCAACTCGTTCTGGGACGAGGCCGCCCAGGAGGTCGTCTACAAGCACTACGTCAACCTCGGCATCGCGGCCGCCACCCCGCGCGGCCTGGTGGTGCCCAACGTCAAGGACGCAGACGCGTTGTCGATGGTCGAGCTGGCCGGTGCGCTCGGCGAGCTCACCGCCACCGCCCGCGACGGGAAGACGCAGCCGGCCGAGATGTCCGGCGGCACGTTCACGATCACCAACGTGGGCGTCTTCGGCGTCGACGCCGGCACGCCGATCATCAACCCGGGCGAGTCCGCGATCCTGTGCTTCGGCGCGATCAACAAGCGGCCGTGGGTCGACGAGGCCACCGGCGAGATCGTGGTCCGCGACGTCACCACGCTGGCGCTGTCGTTCGACCACCGCCACATCGACGGCGAGAAGGGCTCGCGCTTCCTCGCCGACGTCGCCGGCATCCTGCAGGACCCGGGCACCGCGCTGCTCTTCTGAGCGACCGGGCAGCTCCTCGCGCTAGATCACGTCGACCGGGCAGTTCCTCGCGCTGCAGCGCGAGGAGCTGCCCGGTCAGTGCTTTCCAGCGGGAGGAAGTGCCCGCTCATGCCGTGTCACGCACCCGGTAATTGCGCGAACTGCGCAATTACATGAGTGCAAGTGGTTGATGTGTGCAGGTTCGTCTGGCAGGGTGACGGCGGTCACCTTCAGGAGGAACACATGGACCTGCAGCTGCTGCTCGCCCTCGTCGTGGGCATCGCCACCATCGTGGTGCTGGTGCTGCGCACCCGGCTCGACGCCTTCGCGGCGTTGCTGGTCGCCGCGCTCGTCACCGGCTCGATCGCGGGCTCCGCCCCGAGCGACACGATCGCGTCGATCACCGCCGGCTTCGGCACGACCCTCGGCAACATCGGCATCGTCATCGGCCTCGGCGTCGCGGTCGGGAAGATCCTCGAGGTCTCCGGCGCCGCCGACACCCTCGCGCGGGCCTTCCTCCGCGCGTTCGGCAAGGGCCGCGAGCCGTGGGCGATGGGCTCCACGGGCGCGCTCGTGTCGATCCCGGTCTTCTGCGACTCCGGCTACGTGATCATGAACCCGCTCGCCCGCTCGATCGCCCGGGTGAAGCAGGGCGGCTACGTCACGCTCGCGCTCGCGCTGGGCTGCGGCATGACCCTCACCCACCACCTCGTCCCGCCGACCCCCGGCCCGCTCGGCGTCGCCGGGATCCTCGGCGCCAACCTCGGCGGCCTGATCCTCGTGGGCCTGCTGTTCTCCGTCCTGCTCCTGCCGGTCGTCGTGGCCTACGCCCGCTGGATGGGCCCGCAGCTCGAGTCCGAGGTCAACGAGGAGGTCCGCCAGGCGGTCTACGCCGACGCCGCGGTGGCGGCCGGGCCGGGTCCGTCGGGCGGCAGCGCCGTCGCCGACGGCGGCAGCGCTGCACCGGACGACCAGGACGACGCGCGTCCCGACCGCAAGCCGCTGGGCGCCCTGGTGGCCTCGCTGCCGCTGCTGGCCCCGCTGCTCCTGATCGTGCTCAACACCGGCGCCACCGCGCTCGACCGCAGCAACCAGGGCGTGCTCGGCCCGGAGGACGACTACACCCCCGCCGCGTGGGCGTCCGCGCTCGCCTTCATCGGCCACCCCGTGGTCGCGCTGCTGATCGGCCTGGTGCTCGCCGTCTACGTGCTCCTCCCGCGCTGGACCACCCGCGAGAAGGTGAGCGGCTGGCTGGCCGAGGCCGCCGCGTCCGCCGGCCTGATCCTGCTGATCACCGGCGCCGGCGGCGCGCTCGGGCAGGTGCTGCGCGACTCGGGCGTCGGTGACGCCCTCGCCGACGCCATCGCCGGCACCGGCCTGCCCGGCGTGCTGGTGCCGTTCCTCGTCGCCAGCCTCGTGCGCGTCGCGCAGGGCTCCGGCACCGTCGCGATGATCACCGCCGCCTCGGTCTCCGCGCCCCTGGTGGTCGGCCTCGGCCTGTCGCCGCTGGCCGCTGCCCTGGCCTGCTGCGCCGGGTCGATGGTGTTCAGCTACTTCAACGACTCCTACTTCTGGGTCGTCACCCGGTTCGCCGGGCTCGACGGGATCGCGGCCATCAAGGGCTGGTCGGGCATCACCACCGCCGCCTGGCTCGGCTCCATCCCGCTCGTGCTCGTCGCCGGGTGGGTGCTGTGACCGGTCCCGAGCGTCCGCGCCGGGTGCTGGTCGTCGCCGACGACCTCACCGGCGCCAACGCCACCGCGGCGGGCCTCGCCCGCGCGGGACTCCGGTCGGTCACCGTCGCCGACGCCGGCCACCCCGAGCTGGTGGCGGAGTTCGCGGGGCGCTTCGACGCCGTCGTGGTCTCCGCCGACAACCGGCACGCGGAGCCGGCCGACGCGGCCCGCGACGTACGACGTGCGCTGCGGGCCGGGTGGCCGGCGGCCGTCGTCGCCAACCGCATCGACTCCACCCTGCGCGGCAACGTCGGCGCCACGACCGAGGCGATGCTCGCCGAGCTCGTCGACCTGACCGGCGGCCCGGTGGTGGCCCTCTGCGTCCCGGCGCACCCCGAGGCGCAGCGCCAGACCGTCGGCGGCGTGCAGCTCCTCGGCGGGCGGCGGCTGGAGGAGACCGAGCTGGCCGACGACCCACGCTCGCCGATGACCCGCTCGGAGGTGGCCGGGCTGCTCGCCGAGCAGACCGACCTCCCCGTCCGCAGCGTCCCGCTCGAGACGGTCACCGGCCCGCTCGAGGACCTCACCGCGGCCCTGGCCGCGGCGGCGGCCGCCGGCACCGGGATCGTGGTGGCCGACGCCCTCACCCTCGACCACGTCGAGCGGGTGGCGGGCGCCGCGGCCGCGGTCGAGGGCGTCATCTGGCTCTGCGTCGACCCCGGGCCGGGGACGGTCGCGATGGCCCGCGCCCTCGGCATGGGCGGCGGCGCCGACGCGGCTCCGTACCTCGCCGTCAGCGGCAGCGCCACCGACCTCACCCGGCGTCAGCTCGCCCGGCTCTGCGCGGCCCGCCCGGTGCGGGTGGTGCGCGTCGCCCTCGACGCCGACGGCCACCCGGACGCCGACGCCACCACGGCCGCGCTCCACGACGCGCTCGGGTCCGCCGACCCGGGCGACCTCGTGCTGGTCGCCTCGTCGCTCGAGCCGGGCGACCTGCTCGGCCCCGAGGCGCGTACGTCCGTGCCGTCCGTGCTGGCCCGCGCCACCCGGCGGGTGCTGGAGTCCGAGCGCGTCGACGGGCTCTACCTCACCGGGGGCGACATCGCCGCGGCCTGCCTCGCCGAGCTCGCCGCCGACGGCCTCGACGTGGCCGACGAGGTGGTGCCGCTGGCCGTCGCGGGCAGCCTCGTCGGCGGCCCCTGGTCCGGCCTGCCGGTCGTCACCAAGGGCGGGCTGATCGGCGACGAGGACACCGCGGTCGCCTGCGTCGCCTTCCTCGAGCAGTCCGCCCGCGCCCGCCGCAGGCACGTCCCCCCCGCCCGCACCCGCGTGCCCTGACCACCCCCGACCCGACCGCACCACCACCGTCACCTGGAGGAACCCGTGACCACCCCGACCCGCACCACCCCCGTCCTCGCCCTCACCGTCGGCGACCCCGTCGGCATCGGCCCCGAGATCACCGTCCGCACGCTCGCCGAGCAGGCCGGCGAGCACGGCCACCACGGCGTCGCGGTCGGTGACGCGGGGGCGGTGCGCCGCGCCGTCGCCGCCACCGGGCTCGACGTCGAGGTCCGCGAGGTGAGCGGCTTCGACACGCCGCCGGCGGGCGAGGGCGTCATCGACGTCCTCGACATCGGCGTGCTCGAGGGTGCCGAGCCCGCGTGGGGCGAGGTGGACGCCCAGGCCGGACGGGCTGCCGTGACGGCGATCGAGGTCGCCACGAGGGCCGCGATGGAGGGCCGGGTCGACGGGGTGGTCACCGGCCCGATCAACAAGGAGGCGATCTGGGCCAGCGGCAGCGAGCACCTGGGCCACACGGAGATGCTCGGCGAGCTCACCGGGGTCACCCAGCAGGACACGATGTTCGTGGTGCGCTCGCGGCACCGGCCCGACCACCACCTGCGGATCTTCTTCGCCACGCGCCACGTCTCGCTGCGCAAGGCCCTCGACCAGCTGACCCGAGAGCGGCAGGTCGACTCCATCCGACGGGCCCTGCAGGCCCTCGAGGTCTACGGCGTCGACTCCCCGAGCCTCGCGGTCGCCGCGGTCAACCCGCACGGCGGCGAGAACGGCGCCTTCGGTCGCGAGGAGCTCGACGAGATCATCCCCGCCTGCGAGGACCTGCGCGCCGAGGGGCTCGCCGTGCACGGCCCGATCCCCGCCGACTCGGTGTTCCACCAGGGCCTCGAGGGCCGCTTCGAGGGCGTGCTCTCGCAGTACCACGACCAGGGCCACATCGCGGCCAAGACCTACGACTTCGACGGCACCATCTCGGTCACCGTCGGCCTGCCGATCCTGCGCACGTCGGTCGACCACGGCACCGCCTTCGACATCGCCGGCACCGGGCGGGCCGACCACGGCACCATGCGGTCGGCCTACCTCGCCGCGGTCGACTACGCGCCCTACGTGCCCCGCATGCGCGCGGCCTACGGCAGCTGAGCCGTACGGTTCGTCGCATGACCGAACCCGCCACCACCAGGTCCGCCACGCGGGCCCGGCACGCCGCGCTCCTCCGGCTCGTGCGCGAGGGCGTGACGTCGGTGGAGGACCTCTCCGCGCGGACCGGGGTGTCGGCCTCGACGGTGCGCCGCGACCTCGCCCGGCTCCGCGCGGACGGGGTGGTCGCCCGCACCTACGGCGGCGCGCTCCCGACGGCACCGTTCCACGAGCGGTCGGTGGGCGACAGCGCACGCGTGCGGGTGGAGGCCAAGCAGCGGATCGCCCGGGCGGCACTGCCGCTGGTGCCGGCGGGCGGGAGGGTCTTCCTCGACGCCGGCACGACGTGCGGCGCGCTCGCCCGGCTGGTCGCGGAGGACACCACGGTGGGCCCGCTCACCGTCGTCACCCGCGGGCTGGAGACTGCCCTGGTGCTGGCCGACGCCGAGCACGTCGAGCTCGAGCTCGTCGGGGGGCGGCTGCGCCGGCTGAGCCACGGCCTGGTCGGTCCGCTGGCCGCCCTCGCCCTCGACCGGATGTCGTTCGACGTCGCCTTCCTCGGCGCGGACGCGGTCGACGTACGCCGTGGGGTGGGGGAACCGACCGTCGAGGAGACCTCGCTCAAGGAGCAGGTCGCCGGGACCGCCCGCCGCACGGTGGTGCTGGCCGACGCCACCAAGCTCGACGCCGCCGCGCCCGCCTGGACCCGCATGCCTGGAGCCTGGACGCTCGTCACCGACGAGGTCACGCCCGAGCTCGAGGCGGCGTGCGCGGGGACCGCCGCCGAGCTGCTGCCCGCCCCCTGAGCCGTCCCCGGCCCGTCCCTCAGCGGGCGTGCCAGGCCGCCAGCACCTCCGCCTCGCGCTCCGGCGACAGCGCCGTCACGGGGTCGTCGAGGCACGCGGGTGCGGTCGCGGTCGGCGGTCGCAGCCGCAGGCCGACGGCCTCCGCCGGTGCGGGGTCGTGGCGGAGCATGCCGTCGTAGGCGGGGTGGGGCAGCCACAGCGGCAGCGAGCCCTCGCCCGCCCAGGGCTCGACGCCGTGGGCCTCGAGGAACGCCGCGTCGACCCAGGTGAGGCGCGGGTCCCGCGCGCCGACGCCCTCGGCGACGCCCGCCAGCAGGTCGCCGAACGGCGTCGGGGTGCCGACGGCGTCGTAGGTCCCGGTGGTCCGCTGCTCGGCCAGGACCAGCAGCCAGTCCGCGAGGTCGCGCACGTCGATCACCTGCACCACGTCCTCCGGGCGCCCCGGCGCCAGCACCTCCCCGCCGCGGGCCAGCCGCTGCGGCCAGTACGCGAACCGGCCGGTCGGGTCGCCCGGTCCGACGATGAGCCCGGGGCGTACGACCGCCGCGGAGGCGGCCGTCGCCGTGACCGCCTGCTCGCACGCCACCTTCATGCCGCCGTAGGCCTCCGGGTCGACGGCGAGGTCGACGTCGTCGGTGATCGGGTCGAGCAGCGGCTCCATCGCCGGTGAGGCGTTGTCGGCGTAGACGCTGACCGTCGACACGAACACCCAGTGCGCGTCGGGGGTCGCGGCGACGGCGGTGCTGACCTGCGAGGGGAGCCGGCCGACGTCGACCACCGCGTCCCAGCCCCCGTCGACCACCTCGGCCGGCGGCGGGTCGGCGCGGTCCCAGCGCAGGTGGCGGGCACCCTCGGGCACCGGGCCCGACGTGCCGCGGCAGGCGCACGTGACGTCCCAGCCGCGGCCGACCGCGCGGGTCGCGACCTCGCGCGAGAGGAACCGGGTGCCACCGAGGACGAGGAGCTTCATGGCCCCACTCCAGCGGGGTCGCCGTCCCCGGGCAAGGGACGTTCGCTGTGGGCGCACACCGGGTCCCGGACGGCCCCTTTGTCACCCCGGCGGGTGGGCTGCGAGGATGAGACGGTCGGACCCGGACGAGAGGAGTGGGGCGGATGGCCCTCGACGCCGCCACGGCCTCGTCCGGCGAGCCGACCACCGCCTCGGTGCTCGCCCGCGCCCAGCAGGTCGCCGACCAGCTGCAGAGCGAGGCGCGGGCCGAGGCCGAGCGCCTCACCGCCGACCTCGCGCGGCTGCGCGAGGAGGCCCGCAGCCTGATGGCCGAGGCCGAGCGCGACCGCGCCGAGGCGGCTCGCGCCCGCCGCCAGGCCGAGCAGGTCCTCGCGGGCGCGTCGGAGGAGGCCGCGACCATCGTGGTCGACGCCAACGAGCAGGCCGCGCTGCTGATGGGCGCCGCCGAGGGCGCGCGCGACCACCAGGTCGCGCTGGCGCGGACCGAGGCCGACGACCTGCGCGCCCGGGCCGAGGCCGACGCCGGAGCGCTGCGGGCCACCGCCCAGGAGCTCCACGACACCGCCGCCGTGGCGCGCGCCGACCTGCTCGACGCCGCCCACGCCGAGGCCGAGGCCACCCTCACCGGTGCCCGCGAGACCGCGACCCGGCTCGTCGAGGAGGCGCGGGCCAGCAGCCAGCACCACCTCGAGGCTGCGACCGCGGAGACCGAGTCGCTGCGCGCGAGCGCCTCGACCGAGTCGGCCCGGATGCGCGACGAGGCCGCCGTCCACGCCGAGGACGTACGCCGCAGCGCCGGCGCCGAGGCCGAGCGGCTGCGCCGGGAGGCCGAGGAGGTGCTCTCCGAGGCCCGCGCCGAGAGCGAGGAGCAGCTCCGTCGCGCCGCGGAGCAGACCGCGTGGGCGACCCGGACGGTCGAGTCGGTGCTGGCCGGTGCCGCGTCGGAGGCCGACGCCATCCGCGCGGCCGCCCACGCGCGGGCCGCCGGGCACGTCCGCGACGTCCGTCGCCGGCTCGAGGACGTCATCGCCCGGCTCTCGGAGCGGATGGCCGCCGAGGTCGCCGCGTCCCGCGAGCGCGCCAGCGACATCACCCAGGTCGCCGCGCTCGCCGCGGGCGAGATGGAGAGCGAGGCGCGCGCCGTGCGCGAGCGGGCCGACGCCGAGGCCGCGCGCGTGGTCGCCGACGCCACCGACGAGGCCGAGCGGGCCGTCGAGCGGCTCGAGCGTCGGCGTGCCGAGGCCGAGTCGGGCGCGGCCAGCCTGCGGGCGCTGGTGGCCGAGGAGGTCACCCGCACCCGCGCCGAGGCCGCCGAGGACCGGCGCCGGGCGCGCGAGGAGGCGATCGCCACCGTCGCCGAGGGGCGCGCCGAGTCCGACCGGCTGCGCGACAGCGCCCGCCAGGCGCTCGAGCGGGCGCGCGCGGAGGTGGCCCAGCTGCAGCAGCGCCGCGACACCATCGCCGCCGAGCTCGGCCAGTGGTCGGGCGTCATCGAGGCGCTGTCGGTGCCCGAGTCCGAGCCCTCGCGCCCGCCGCTGCCGACCCGCGACGCCGGATCGTCCACCCCTGACCCCCACCCGGACCCCCACCCGGACCCCCACCCCGAGCAGGAGACCCCCGATGCATGACGAGATGTTCACGACCGTGCGTCGCGGCTACGACCCGGCCGAGGTCGAGCGCGCCGTCGAGGGCGCCCGCACCGAGGTCGCCGAGCTGCGCGCCCGCCTCGCCGCGGCCGAGGGTGCGGCGGAGCAGGCGCGGACCGAGGCCGACGAGGCGCGCACCGGGCTCGACCAGGCCCGCTCCGAGGCGTCGGCTGCCCGCGAGGCGCTCGTCGCGCGGGAGGCGCAGCAGCCCGAGCAGCCGACCTTCGCCCACCTCGGCGAGCGGGTCGGCCAGATCCTCAGCCTGGCCGAGGCCGAGGCCGCCGAGGTGCGGGACCGGGTCGTCGGCGAGGTCGAGGCGCTCCGCAAGGACGCCGAGGCCGACGTGGCGTCGCTGCGCGCGGACGCCGACCGGTACGCCGAGGAGACCCGCCGCGACGCCGACGCGGAGGCCGCCCGCCTCGTCGCCGACGCCCGTACCGCCGCCGAGTCCGAGCGCGACGCCGCCGAGCGCGACGCGTCCGCCCGTCGCGCCGAGGCGGAGGCGCTCCACGAGGACCAGCGCGCGAAGGCCGCCCAGGCGGCCGCCGACTTCGAGACCACGCTCGCCGAGCGCCGGCAGAAGGCCACGTCGGAGTTCCAGGCCCAGCAGGCCGCCACCCAGGCCGAGCTCGACGCGATGACCGCCCGCAACCGCGACGCCGAGGCCGCGATGGAGCGCAGCCGGGCCGAGGCCGAGGCCCGGATCGCCCGGATGCTCGCCGACGCCGAGGAGCGCTCGACCACGATGGTCGCCGAGGCCCGCGCCACCGCCGACCGGGTCCGCGCCGAGTCCGAGCGCGAGCTCGCCGCCGCCGCCCAGCGCCGCGACAGCATCAACGCCCAGCTCTCCAACGTCCGCCAGATGCTCGCCACCCTCACCGGCACCGTGCCCGGCGTGGTGCTCCCCGAGCCCGCGAGGGCCGAGCCCGTCGTGGAGGCCACCACCGAGGAGCCGGCCGGGGAGCGGCCCGCCGACTCGGACGCGGCGGACGGCGCCGTGACCGAGGCGGAGGTCGTCGAGGCCCAGGAGGAGGCGGCCGCCGAGGCCGCCGAGCACGCGGGCGAGGAGCCGGCCGAGCCTCGTACCTGAGTCTCCGGGCGACTCAGTGCCGAGGAGCGGTGAGCCAGCCACATTCCGGCGCCCCAGAATGTGGCTCACGCACCGCTCGCGGGGACGACACGCGGAAGCCGCCCGAGGAGCGGTGAGCCACCCACGTTCCGGCGCCCCAGAATGTGGCTCACGCACCGCCGCCGGGCGAGGGCGGGTCAGGCGTACCGGCGCGCCCGGCTCTCGGCGGAGCCCGGACCCGCGGCGAGGAGCGCGCTGAGCTCGTGCTCGAGGACGGCGGCGATGCGGCGGCAGAACTCCTCGGGCTCGTCGGCGGCGTCGGGCTTCTCGGCCACGATCCGGTCGACCACGCCGCGACGGTGGAGGTCGAGGGCGCGTACGTGCTGGGTGCGGGCCATCTCGGCGGCGTGGTCGAGGTCGCGGTGCACGATCGCCGATGCTCCCTCGGGCGGTAGCGGCGAGAGCCACGCGTGCTGGGCGGCGACCACGCGGTCGGCCGGGAGCAGGGCCAGCGCCCCGCCGCCGTTGCCCTCGCCCAGCATCAGGCACAGCGTCGGCGCGTCGAGCGTGACCAGGTCGGCGAGCGAGCGGGCGATCTCGCCGGCGAGGCCGCCGTTCTCCGCGTCGGCCGACAGGGCGGCGCCCTGGGTGTCGATGACCGTGACCAGCGGCAGGCCGAGCTCGGAGGCGAGCCGCATCCCGCGCCGGGCCTCGCGCAGCGCCTCCGGCCCCATCGGGTGGTCGGTGGTCTGGCCGCGCCGGTCCTGGCCGAGGAACACGCACGGAGCCTCCCCGAAGCGCGCGAGCGCGATCAGCAGGCCGGGGTCCGACTCGCCCTGCCCGGTGCCGTTGAGCGGGACGACGTCGCGGGCGCCGTAGCGCAGCAGGCGCCGGACCCCGGGGCGGTCCGGGCGCCGGGACCGGGTCACGCAGTCCCACGCGTCGACGTCGGGGACGGGCTCCTGGCCGGGGTCCGCCACCGGCGCGACGCCCTCGCGGGCCGCCATCAGGATGCGCAGGGCGCGGTCCAGGATCTCGGCGATCTCCTCCGGCGGCAGGACCGCGTCGATGATGCCGTGCGCGTAGAGGTTCTCCGAGGTCTGCACGCCCTCGGGGAACGGCCGGCCGTAGAGCGCCTCGTAGACCCGGGGGCCGAGGAAGCCGACGAGCGCGCCCGGCTCGGCGACGGTCACGTGCCCGAGCGAGCCCCACGACGCCATCACGCCGCCGGTGGTCGGGTGGCGCAGGTAGACCAGGTACGGCAGGCCCGCGCCGCGGTGGGCGGCGACGGCTGCGGAGATGCGGACCATCTGGACGAAGGCGGGCGTCCCCTCCTGCATCCGGGTTCCCCCGCTGACGGGGGCCGCGACCAGCGGCAGCCCCTCGCGGGTGGCCCGCTCGATGCCGGCCACGATGCGGTCGGCGGCCGCGCGGCCGATGGAGCCGGCCAGGAAGCCGAACTCGCCGACCAGCACCCCGATCCGACGCCCGCGCAGGCGGGCCTCGCCGGTGAGCACCGACTCGTCGACGCCCGACCGCTCGGCGGCGGCGACCAGCTCGGCGGCGTACGCCTCGTCGAGGCCCTCGCGCACCGGCGGCGTGTCCCACGAGGTCCACGACCCGGGGTCGAGGACCAGGTCGATGAGGTCGTGCGCGCTGAGGCGGGTCATCGCGCGAGGGTATCCCTGTCCCAGCGGGGACCTCAGGTGCCGGGGACACCGCGGGCCGGCGTGGTGGTGCCGGTGATCCAGGCGTCGAAGAAGTCGGAGAGCTCGAGCCCGGTCTCGGACTCCCAGTGCTCGAAGAGCTGCTCGCGGCCGACCGAGGCTCCGTCGTGGTCGGCCAGCCAGGACCGCGCGACCCGGAAGAACTCGTCGTCGCCGAGCGCCACGCGCAGCTCGTTCCACATGAGCGCGGGCGAGTAGTAGATGTTCGACCCGCCGAACTGCTCGGGGTCGTAGGCGCCGGGCGGTCCGTAGGCGTCGCGCAGCCCCTGGTCGGCGTTGCGGGCGGCGCCGAGCGTGTTGCGCAGCGGCGCGATGTCGTGCTCGTCCTCGTAGAGCCACTGCATCAGCATCGTCATGCCCTCGTTGAGCCACACGTCGCGCCAGTCGTTCGGCGAGACCTGGTCGCCGTACCACTGGTGGACCAGCTCGTGGGCGACCACCTGCGGCGACAGCACGTAGTCGTTGGTGCCGAGCGTGACCATCGTCTGGGTCTCCATCGCGCTCATCGAGTCGGTGACGACCATGCCGAGGGTGTCGAACGGGTACGGCCCGAGGCGGGCCTCGATCCAGTCGACCGTCGCCGCCGCGGTCTGGACCTGGTCGAGCCGCTGCACCATCCCGCGCGGCGTCCAGTAGTCGACGCGCAGCCCGCCGTCGGTGGTGTTGCTGCGGTGGGTGTAGTCGCCGATCGCGAGGGTGACCAGGTAGGACGACGCCGGCTCGGTGAGCTGCCACGACGTGGTGGTCACGCCGTCCTCGGTCCCGAGCGCGGTGAGCCGCCCGTTGGAGACGCCCGTCCACGGCGCCGGGGCGTGCACCGTGACGTCGTAGAGCGCCTTGTCGGCCGGCTGGTCGTTGACCGGGTACCAGGTGAACGCGCCGTACGGCTCCTGCATCGTCCAGACCGCGCCCGAGCCGGTGACGGTGAAGCCGGTCGTCGAGAAGTCGCCGCGGGTCGTCGGCGCGGGGGTCGGGCGCGGCGTACCGGCGTAGTCGAGCGACAGCTCGTAGCGCCGGTCCGCCCGGACCGGCGCCCGGACCACCAGGTCCTTGCCCCGCCGGGCGAACCGCACCGGCTCGCCGTCGAGGCGGAGGTCGCCGACGGTGAGCCCCGGTGCGAGGTCGAGCTGGAACGCGGGTGCGCGGCGGGTGGCCCGGAAGGTCACGACCGCCCGGGCGTCGAGGCGCCGCTCCTCGGGCGACCAGGTGAGGTCGAGGTCGTAGAGCAGGGTGTCGACCCGCGGGTCGCCGACGTCGGGGTAGACGCTGTCCTCGCGCGGGGTCGACAGCGCGAGGTCGAGGTCCTGCTCGACCGGGTCGGAGAGCGGCGCCGGCGAGGTGGCGACGACGCCGTCCCGGTCGCCGTCGGCGGTCCGGGTGGGCGTGCCGGGGCGGAGGTCGTCGGTGGTGGGCTCCTCGCTCGAGCAGCCGGACAGCAGCCCCGCGACCACCAGCACGGCCGCGAGCGCGGCCCGCCGGTGGCGGCGGGGCGGTCTCACCGCTCGCCCCGCAGCAGCGGCCTGGCGAGCTTGCGACCGTGGTGGATCTGCGCCTTCACGGTGCCGAGCGGGGCGTCGACGAGCGTCGCGATCTCGTCGTAGGGCAGGCCGTAGACGTCGCGCAGCAGCAGCGGCTCGACGTACTGCGGGTGGTCGCGCTCGATGCTCTCCATCGCCTCGAGCAGGTCGAGGCGGGTGCCGGCGATGACCGACGTGGTGCGCGGGTCGGGGCGGTCGTGCGAGCCGTCCTCGAAGTCGGTGGGGACGGCGAGGTTCTTCAGCCGCCGGTAGGTCGTGCGGGCGCTGTTGACGGCGACGACGTGCAGCCACGTGGTGAAGCGTCCGCGCCCGCCCCAGCCACCGATCCGGGTGGCGATGTTGAGCATCGCCTCCTGGCACGCGTCCTCCGCGTCACCGGAGTACGGGAGCACCCCGCGGCAGATGTTGAGGACCCGTGGACGCACCTCGCCGAGCAACGACTCGAGCGCGTCACGGTCGCCGTCCTGGGCGCGACGCGCCAGCTCGTCGATGTCGTCCGGCGCCAACGCGGGCCCGTGGTCCCCAGGAATGCTCACGTCTGCACGATAATGCCCGCGTGTCCGCTCCCACTCGCCTCGGTCGGTACCCGGTGCGCCGCCGCATCGGGTCGGGAGCCTTCGCGACCGTCTGGCTCGCCCACGACGAGCACCTCGACTCGCCCGTGGCGATCAAGGTCCTGGCCGACAACTGGGCCGGTGACCTGCACACCCGGCAGCGGTTCCTCGAGGAGGGACGCTTCCTCCGCAAGGTCGAGTCACCCCACGTCGTGACCGTCTACGACGCCGGCGAGCTCGACGACGAGCGGCCCTACCTGGTCATGGCGTTCGCCGACCAGGGCACGCTCGCCGACCGGCTCGAGCGCGGCCCGATCACGACCGGCCAGGCCCTGTCGGTGCTGAGCCAGGTCGGCGAGGGCCTCACGGCGCTGCACGACCGCGGCGTGCTGCACCGCGACGTGAAGCCGGCCAACGTGCTGTTCCGCACGGTCGAGACCGCGCGCGGCGCCCGGGTGCTGGCGATGCTCGGCGACCTCGGCCTCGGCAAGGCCATGGACATGTCCTCGCGGCTCACGATGGTCGGCGGCACCCCCACCTACGTCGCCCCCGAGCAGGCGCTCGGCGAGGCGCTGGACCCGCGCGCCGACCAGTTCTCCCTGGCCGCGCTCGCCTACCACCTGCTGGCCGGGCGCCAGCCCTACCAGCACACCACCCTGGCGGCCGCCGAGGACCCGGCGCCGCCGCCGCCGATGGAGATCGACAACCCCGAGGCCGAGGCCGTGGTGCGGCGCGGACTGGCCAAGGACCGCGAGGACCGCTTCCCCGACGTCGCCGCCTTCACCGACGCGCTCGTGGCGGCCCACGACGGCCGGGTCGACGACGCGCCGGTCGCCTGGACGCCCGTCGACGCCGAGCTGACCCAGGCCACGCGCCGGCCCGGCTCGACCGCCGGCACCGGCGAGCTGGTGCCGTCCGAGCCCGACCGGCCCCGCAGGTCGTGGCGGTGGCTGGGCGCCGCGGCGCTGGCGCTGGCGGTCGGCGCGACGTCCGGCTGGGCGGTCGAGCGTGCCTCGACCTCCGAGCGCACGCTGGAGGACAGCACCGGCAGCATCGAGGTGACGGTGCCGGAGGGCTGGACCGCGCAGGTCGACCCGGAGCAGTGGACCCCCCTCGACGACGCCGAGCAGCCCGCGATCGCGGTCGGCTCGCGGGCCGGCTGGAACACCGTGGACGACCCGGCGCCCGGGGTGTTCGTCGGCATCCTGCCCGGCGACAAGCTCCCCACCCGGGTCCCGCAGCACCCCGACTGCGACACCGTCGGCGGCGACATCCTCGACCAGGTCGACGACGACAACTCCGTGACCGTGTTCTTCACCGGCTGCGAGGGCACCGACGTCATCGTCGAGCGGGTGGTGCAGGTGACCTCCAACCGCCTGCTGTGGGTGCAGGTCCGCAGCGACGACCGGCGCGAGGCCAACCAGGTGCTGGAGTCGGTCAGCACCTTCTACTGATCGCGCCCCGATGCGTCGGCGGGTCAGCCCAGCCGGGTGCCGGCCGCGATCCGCGCGATCAGCTCGGCCATGCCGTCCTGGTCGCGGGCCCGCCCGCTGACCGCGATCTCGACCTGCGCGTTGTCGGAGCCGGTGAGGTCGAGCCAGGTGAGGTAGCCGTGGCGCAGGTGGTTGCTGGTGACGTAGGTGTAGTGCAGGGTCGCGTCGGTCCGGCCGACGACGCGGACGTTCTGCTCGTCCTCGTCGAGCTCCTCGATGCGTCGCTCGAGGGTCCAGGCGATGGAGCGGCGGTTGCTCACCACCTGCTCGACCCGCATCAGGTAGCCGAAGGCCGGCTGGTCCGGAGGACGCCACTGCCACTCGTTGAGCGAGTTCTCCGAGAGCCGCCAGCCGCGCGGCGCCGGGACGGACATCCGGAAGTCGCCCACGCCGACGGTCTGCCGCACGAGGGGGAGCGTCCCGGACAGCGGCGCGAAGTCGGGGTCGTCCAGCAGGTCGGGGACGGGGTCGACCGGCAGGCTCGGCGACCGGGCGGCGACCGGTGCGGCCGCGCCGCCGTCTGAGGGGTGCTCGGCCACGGCGAGCGACAGGGCGAAGCCGCCGACGAGACCGACGGCCAGCAGCACCGCCAGCACGACCGGCCCCCGCCACCTCACGGCGCCGACTCTAGGGCACGACCGAGCCGGTGGCGCCGCGCATGCCGCCGGCCACGCGACCGATCAGGTCCTCCGCGCCCTCGGCGTCCCGCTCGCGTCCGTGCACCACGATCTCCACGTCGGCCTGCCCGCTCGCGTCGAGGTCGAGCCAGCGCATGAAGCTGTGGCGGAAGGTGTCCTCGTTGCTGCGGTAGGTGTACTCCAGCGACGAGCTCTGGCGGTCGAGGATGCGTACGTCGTCCTGCTCGGCGCGCAGTCGCTCGACCCGGATGTCGATCGCGTCCTCGATGGTGATGTCCTGGCTGTCGATCTGCTCGATGCGCATCACGTAGGTGTTGTTGGACGTGCCGGGCTGCTTCCACTTCCACTCGTTGGTGGCGTTGGCGTTGGTGCTCCAGCCCTTCGGCGCGGGGAAGGTGATCTCGAACTTCCCGGTCCCGACCGTGGCCGGGACCATCGGGATCCCGGGCTCGAGCGGCGGGTCCTCGGGGTCGGGGCGGTAGGGGCGCTCGGCCTCGACCGGCATCTCGGGACCGTCGGCGGCCACCGGCGCCGCGGTGCCGCGGCCGATGGAGGTGTCGCGGGTCTGTGCGGACGCGGCCCAGCCGCCCCCGGCCCCGATCGCCAGGAGCGCCACCAGCACTGCCGGCCCCCGCCACTCCACGGGGGACAACCTACCGGTGGGTGGCCCGCGGGCCGTCGCCGTGCACCTCCTACGGTGGGGCCCATGCTGCTGCGCGACGCCCACCTCGTGGCCCTCACCGACCCCGCCCCCGACGGCCCCGTCGACGTGCGGGTGGCGGACGGACGGGTCGTGGAGGTCGGCCCCGGGCTCGCGTCCCGTCCCGGCGAGCCCGCCTACGACCTCGGCGGGGGCTGGCTGATGCCCGGGCTCTGGGACCAGCACGTCCACCTCGGCCAGTGGACGCTGGCGTCGGCCCGGCTCGACCTCGGGCCGGCGCGCTCGTCGGCCGAGGCCGTCGCGATGGTGCGCGAGCGGCTCGAGCAGTGGCCCGACGTGCCGGTCATCGGCTGGGGCCACCGCCCCACGGCGTGGCCCGAGGTGCCGGTCGTGTCCGACCTCGACGCGATCGAGACCGACCAGCCGATCGTGCTGATCGCCGGCGACGGGCACCACGGCTGGCTCAACACCACCGCCCTCCACGTGCTGGCCCTGCCGACCCGGGAGGACGTGGTCACCGAGGGCGAGTGGTTCATGGCCTACGGGCGGCTCGCCACGGTGCTCGGTACCGACGGCACCGGCCCCGACGCCTACCGCCGCTCGATGGAGGCCGCGGTCGCGCAGGGCGTGGTCGGCCTGGTCGACCTGGAGTTCAGCGGCGGCGTCGCCGACTGGGTGGAGCGCTGGGACGGCGGCGCCGACCTGCTCCGCATCCGCCACGCCTGCTACGCCGACGGCCTCGACGACGTGCTGGCCCGCGGGCTGCGCTCGGGCGACCCGCTCGGCGACGACCCGCGGCTGACGATGGGGCCGCTCAAGATCATCAGCGACGGCTCCCTCAACACCCGGACCGCCTGGTGCTGCGAGCCGTACGCCGAGAAGGCGGTCGCCGGCTTCGAGGAGGGCCAGCCCAACCAGACCCCCGAAGAGCTGCGCGCGCTGCTCGCCCGGGCCGCGGCCGGCGGCCTCGACGTCGCGGTGCACGCGATCGGCGACCGCGCCGTCACCGAGGCGCTGGCCGCCTTCGCCGACACGGGCGCCCGGGGCGGGATCGAGCACGTCCAGCTCACCACGCGCGACGACGTACGCCGGATGGCCGCGCTCGGCGTCCGGGCGAGCGTCCAGCCGGCCCACCTGCTCGACGACCGCGACGTCACCGAGCGGCTGTGGCCCGGCCGCGCGGAGCGCTGCTTCCCGCTGCGCTGGATGCTGGACGACGGGGTCGAGGTGGCGCTCGGCTCCGACGCGCCGGTCTCCCCGCTCGACCCGTGGCTGGCGGTCGCCGCCGCCGTGCACCGCTCGGGCGACGAGCGCGAGCCGTGGCACCCCGAGCAGTCGATCACCGCGCGCGAGGCGCTCGCCGCCTCGACCGACGGCTGGGGCACCGTCGCGGTCGGCCACCCGGCCGACCTGGTCTGGCTCGCCACCGACCCGCTCGCCGGCACGTCCGACCGCGCCCACGCCGAGGCCCTGCGCGGCTTCGCCGACCACGTCCGCGCCGTGTGGGTCGCGGGGGAGCGGGTCCACGTAGCCGGTTGAGCGGCCACAGGTCCGCTCGACCCCACGGCTGGTCGGGGGTGAGCGGGGTCACGTCGCACCCTGGCGGGTGATGAGTAAGGTAAGCCTTACCTAACCCCCGACTCGGAGGAGCGCATCGTGGGCGCACCCAGCCAGCACCTGTTCCACCCGGCCAACGCCGGCGACTACCGCCGCGAGGTCGGCGCCGCCGTCGACCACCTCGTCGACCACCTGGTCGCCACCGCCGGGCGTCCGCTGACCGGCGTGACGCCGGCCGACGCGGCCCGCCGGGTCGCCGCGGTCGACCTCGACCGGCCGCTCGGGCGCACCGACGACGCCCTGGCCGAGCTCTCCCGCGTCTGGCTCGACGACGCGATCTGGTTCCACGAGCCGGCCGCCGCGGCCCACCTCAACTGCCCGGTCGTCATCCCGGCCCTGGTCGCCGAGGTGTTCGTCAGCGGCGTCAACGCCAGCCTCGACACCTTCGACCAGAGCGCCGGCGCGACCTTCGTGGAGCGACACCTCGTCGACTGGACCAGCGCGCGGATCGGCTGGGGCCCGGGCGCCGACGGCGTCTTCACCACCGGCGGCACGCAGTCCAACCTGCAGGCGCTGCTGCTCGCCCGCGGCCGCGCCGGCGCCCCGGCGGATCGGCTGCGGGTCCTCGCCGGTGCCGACGGCCACTTCTCGGTGCAGAAGGCGGCGCGCCTGCTCGGCCTCGGGGAGGACGCGGTGATCCCGGTCGCGGTGGACGCGTCGCGCCGGATGGACCCCGCCGCGCTCGCGCAGGCGCTCAGCGGCTGCGTCGGCCGGGGCGAGGTGCCGATGGCCGTGGTCGCCACGGCCGGCACGACCGACTTCGGCGCGATCGACCCGCTGCCCGAGGTCGCCGCGCTGGCCCGCTCGTACGGTGCGTGGTTCCACGTCGACGCGGCCTACGGCGGCGGCCTGCTGGCGTCCCGCCGCCGGCGCCACCGGCTGGAGGGGATCGACCTGGCCGACTCGGTCGCGCTCGACTTCCACAAGACGTGGTTCCAGCCGGTCTCCTGCAGCGCGCTGCTGGTCCGCGACGGCGCCAGCCTGGGCCACGTCACCTGGCACGCCGACTACCTCAACCCCCAGGACTCCGCCCACCCCAACCAGGTCGACAAGAGCCTGCAGACCACCCGCCGCTTCGAGGCGCTCAAGCTCTGGATGACGCTGCGGGTGATGGGCGCCGACGCGATCGGCGACCACCTCGACGCGGTCATCGACCTCGCCGATACGGTCGCCGCCGAGCTCGCCGCGATGCCCGACGTCGAGCTCGCGGCCGCGCCCCAGCTGAGCACGATCGTCTTCCGCTGGCTCCCCGACGACGCGGACGAGGACGAGGTCGCGCGGCTCAACGAGGCCGTGCGGGCCGAGCTGTTCGACGCCGGGCGGGCGCTCGTGGCGGCGACCCGGGTCGACGGTCGTCGCTTCCTCAAGCTCACCCTGCTCAACCCGGCCGCCACGCCGGCCGACGTGCTCGCGGTCGTCGACGACGTACGCCGCACCGGCCGGCGGCTCGCGGCCGCCGCGGCGCCGGGCGCCCCGCGGGACCTGGCGGTGGCCCGATGACCCACGTCCACGACCTCCTCGGGATCGGGCTCGGCCCGTTCAACCTCGGCCTGGCCTGCCTCGCCGACCCGCTCGACGACCTCGACGCGGTGTTCCTCGACGGCGCCGACGGCTTCTCGTGGCACCCGGGGATGCTGCTGCCCGACGCGACGATGCAGGTGCCGTTCCTGGCCGACCTGGTGACCCTCGCCGACCCGACGTCCCGCTTCTCCTACCTCGCCTTCCTCAAGGACGTCGGCCGGATCTACCCGTTCTACGTCCGCGAGAGCTTCTACCCCCTGCGCCGCGAGTACGACGACTACTGCCGGTGGGCGGCCGACCGGCTCGGCTCCGTGCGCTGGGGCGAGCAGGTGGTCGCGGTCGAGCACGACGGCGAGTCCTACGTCGTCCGCTCCGCGACCGGCCGCACCTGGCGCGCCCGCCACCTCGTGCTCGGCACCGGGACGGCGCCGCGGCTGCCGTTCGAGGTCGAGGGACCGGCCCTGCACTCGGCCGACTACCTCGCCCGCCGCGACGACCTCCTCGCCAGCCGCTCGATCACCGTCGTCGGCAGCGGCCAGAGCGCGGCCGAGGTCTACGCCGACCTGCTCGCCGAGCAGGAGCGGCACGGCTTCGAGCTCGGCTGGGTGACCCGCTCGCCGCGGTTCTTCCCGCTGGAGTACACCAAGCTGACCCTGGAGATGACCTCGCCGGAGTGGTCGGCGTACTTCCAGGCGCTCCCCGCGCCGCGGCGCGCCGAGGTGCAGAGCGGCCAGGCCGCGCTGTCCAAGGGCATCAGCGCCGGGACCGTCGACGCGATCTTCGACGAGCTCTACCGCCGCTCGGCGACCGGCGGGGTCGACACCACCCTGCTCACCGCCACCGAGGTGACCGCCGCGCGCTGGGACGGGTCGGCGTACACCCTCGACCTGCGCCACACCGAGCAGGACACGACCGGTCGCCTGCGCACCGAGTCGCTCGTCCTCGCCACCGGCTACGCCCCGCGGGTCCCGGACTTCCTCGACCCGGTCCGCGACCGGCTGCGGTGGGACGACCGGGGCCGGCTGCTCGCCGGAGCGACGTTCGCCGTCGACCACGCCGACGCCGAGGTCTTCGTGCAGAACGCCGAGGAGCACACCCACGGCTTCGTCGCCCCCGACCTCGGGATGGGCGCCATGCGCAGCTCGGTCATCCTCGCGCAGGTGCTGGGCCGCGAGCCCTACCCGGTGGAGAAGCGGATCGCCTTCCAGGAGTGGGGCATCCCCGACCGGCTCCGCCACCCGGTCGCCCGATGAGGCTCACGACCGAGCCCCTCGACCTCGACCGCGACCTCGCCGCGCTGCACGCCTGGGTCACCCACCCGCGCTCGGTGTTCTGGGGGATGCAGGACGCCACCGTCCAGCAGGTCCACGACGAGTACGCCCGGATCGCCGACGACCCCCACCACGAGGCGCTGCTCGGCCGCGCAGACGGCCGGCCGGCGTTCCTCGCCGAGCTCTACGACCCCGCCCACTCACCCCTGACGGGGCTGCCCGAGCTCGCGCCCGGCGACCTCGGGATGCACCTCCTCGTCGCCCCGACCGACGCCCCGGTGCACGGCTTCACCCGCCGGGTCATGGGCGCGGTGCTCGCGCGCTGCTTCGCCGACCCCGCCGTGCGCCGGGTCGTGGTCGAGCCCGACGTCCGCAACGACCGGATCGCCGTGCTCAACACGGCGGCCGGCTTCGTGGTCGCCCGCCACGTCGACCTGCCCGACAAGACCGCGGCGCTGAGCTTCTGCACCCGCGCCGACCACGCCACGTCCGCCCTCGCCACGTCCGCCCCCGGAGGAGACCGATGGACCCGCTGACCGACCACCTCACGCCCGCGACGATGGCCCGCGCCCACCGCGCGCTGGTCGCGAAGGCGGTCGCCGAGTACGCCCACGAGAGGCTCCTGGCCCCGCAGCCCGACGGCGACGGGCGCTGGCGGCTCGACCTCGGCCCGGCGACGTACGCCTTCGCCGCACGCCGCCACCCGCTCGAGCACTGGGTCGTCGACCCCACCTCGATCCGGCGCACGGTCGACGGGACCGAGCGGCCGGTGGACGCGCAGGACTTCGTCGTCGACGCCCACACCCTGCTCGGCATCCCCGACCACCTGCTCGCGCTCTACGTCGAGGAGGTCGCCAGCACGCTCGCGTCGGCGGCCTGGAAGCTCACCCACCACCGGCTGTCGTCCGCCGACCTCGTCCACGCGAGCCACCAGGAGGTCGAGGCCGCGATGACCGAGGGGCACCCCGGCTTCGTCGCCTGCAACGGCCGGATCGGGTTCGGCGTCGACGACTTCGCGCGCTACGCCCCGGAGACGGGGGCCGACGTACGCCTGCACTGGCTCGCCGTGCGCCGCGACGAGGCGCGCCTCTCGCTCGCCGCCGGGCTGACCGAGGAGGAGCACTACCGCGCCGAGCTCGGCGACGACGGCCTGGCGGCGCTGGAGAAGCGGCTGCGCGACCTCGGACTCGACCCCGCCGACCACCTCTACCTCCCGGTCCACCCGTGGCAGTGGACCAACCGGATCGCGATCACGTTCGCCCCCGACGTCGCCCGCGGGGCGCTGGTGCACCTCGGCGAGGTCGAGGGCGCGCACCGGGCCCAGCAGTCGATCCGGACGTTCTTCCCCGTCGACCACCCCGAGCGGTCCTACGTGAAGGTCGCGCTCGCGATCCAGAACATGGGGTTCGTCCGGGGGCTGTCGCCGGCCTACATGGAGGCGACGCCCGCGATCAACGACTGGGTCGCCGCCCTGGTCGACGACGACGAGGAGCTGTGCTCGCTCGGGTTCACGGTGCTGCGCGAGCACGCGGCGATCGGCTGGACCGGCGACGCCTACCACCGGCTCCCGGTCGCCTCGGCGCACCGCAAGATGGTCGCCGCGCTCTGGCGCGAGAGCCCGGTGCCGCGGCTCGCGGAGGGCGAGCGGCTGGCCACGATGGCCGCGCTGCTGCACCGCGACGCCGACGGGGTGCCGTACGTCGCCGAGCTGGTCGCGGCCTCCGGGCTCCCCGCGGACGCGTGGGTCGCGACCTACCTGCGCGCCTACCTCCGGCCCCTCGTGCACTGCCTGCTCGCGCACGACCTCGCCTTCATGCCGCACGGCGAGAACCTGGTCATGGTGCTGCGCGACCACGTCCCGGTGCGGATGGTCATGAAGGACATCGGCGAGGAGGTCGCCGTCGTCTCCGACCGGCCGCTGCCCGCGGCCGTCGAGCGGATCCGCTCGGTCGTGGGTCCCGACCTGGCCGCGCTGGCGATCCACACCGACGTCATGGACGGCTTCCTGCGCCACCTCGGCGCGATCCTGTCCGGCGCGGGCCTGCTGGCCGACCACGCCTTCTGGGCGCTGGTCCGCGACTGCATCGCCGGCCACGCCGCCGACCACCCCGGGCTGGCGGGGGCCGCGGCGACGTACGACCTGCTGCGACCGGCGTTCGCGCACAGCTGCCTCAACCGGCTCCAGCTGCGCAACACCCTGCAGATGGTCGACCTCGCCGACCAGGCCGACTCGCTGGTGTTCGCCGGGACGCTGGCCAACCCGGCGGCCCGCCCCTAGGCCAGCGCGAGCGTCGCGTCGAGCACGAACGCCGGGTCCTCGAGCCGGTCGCCGTAGACCTCGCGCAGCTGCTGCACGCGGTAGCGCACGGTCTGGGCGTGGACGAAGAGCTCCTCGGCGACCGCCTCGCGGCGCCCGTGGTGCAGCAGCCAGCTGCGGAGCGTCTCGGTGAGCTTCTCGGCGGTCGAGGGCCGGAGGTCGGCCAGCGGCGCGAGCACCCGGGCGCGCAGGTCGGCGCGGGCGTCCGGATCGGCCGCGAGCAGGAGCGCGGCGAGGTGCTCCTCGGAGTCGACGAGGCCGGTCTCGCCGAGCGCGGCGCACCGCACCGCGCGCCGGTGCGACGCAGCCACCTCGAGCCACGGGGACGCCGGGCCGACGACCGCGTCGGTGCCCCGCAGTGCGCGCAGGAGCGTACGCCGCGCCGCCGGCGAGCCGGGGCCGGGCACGAGCAGCGACGCGTGCCCCTCGGGCAGGTCGGGCACCTCGTCGGTGGGGTGCAGCGTGCCCGGGTCGAGGGCGGTGAGGGCGTGCGAGACCTGGGACTCCGGCAGCACCACCGCGATCAGCGCGCCCGGCGGCTCCCAGTCGGCGCGCTCGGCCGCCGCCGCCGCCGCGTCGGGAGTGGCGCCGGTCAGCAGTGCCCGCGCCAGCCGCTCGAGGTTGCGCTGCCGCACCCGGCCGCTGCTCTCGAGCTCGTCGGTGTGGCCGGCGACCGAGGAGGCCGAGAGCTCGTCGATGTAGGCGAAGACCAGCTCGGCGAAGCGGGCGAGCTGCTCGGCGCCGATGCCCGCCGCCACCGCCGCGTCGGCCATGTCGCGCCACGACGTGCGTGCGCCGACGCGGTAGGCCGCGAGCAGCGCCTCGACCGTGCGGCCGCTGCGCGCCTCGCCGCGGCCGAGCTGGTAGGCGCCCTCGATGGCGGGCGCCTTGGGCGGGGCCTTGCCGTCCTGCCGGGTGGCGAGGGTGAGGAACCCGCCGAGCGCGAGCTGCACCGCGTTGCGGATCACCTCGCCCATCCGCCCGCTGAAGGCACCGGCATAGCTCGGCACCTCGTCGATGATGGTCAGCACCACCCGGTCCGCGACCTCGGGCAGCCGTGCGCGCAGCGCCTCGGCCACCTGGGGGTCCAGGCCCACGACGGTCTGCATTTGTGTGGCCGGACGCACACCTCGGGTAGTCATGGCGCTCCTGACGTGGGCAATTGTTCGCAGCGAACAACATCCTAGCCCCGATTCACGTGCGGAGGGCAGGAAGCAGCGGCCCGGAACAGGGAGAGTGTTCCCATGACGACCTTCCTCGATCCGGGTGCGGGCACCAGCGCCCGTGGCTCCCGGCTCCGCGACCGCGCGATGCGCGTCGCCGAGGCCGCCACCACCCCCTACCTCCCGTCCGACTTCCTGGACCTCTTCGCGCCGCTGCGCTCCGGCGCCGACCTGCGCGGTCGCATCGAGTCGGTCCACCCCGAGACCGCCGACGCCGCGACGATCGTGATCCGTCCCGGCGCCGACTGGGCCGGCCACGTGCCCGGTCAGTACCTCCGCATCGGCATCGACGTCGACGGCGTACGCCAGTGGCGGGCGTACTCGCTCACCCACGGCCCGCGCCGCGACGGCCGGATCTCGATCACCGTCAAGGCGGTGCCCGACGGCCTGGTCAGCAACCACCTCGTCCACGAGGCCCGCCCCGGCACCCTGGTCCACCTCGAGCAGGCGGCCGGCGAGTTCGTGCTGCCGCCCGAAGGTGGCCGGTTCCTCATGGTCACCGCCGGGTCCGGCATCACGCCGGTCATCGGGATGCTGCGCAACCTGTTCCCCAGCACCGACGACGGCGTGCTCCGTCCGGCCCGCAGCGCGGTCCACGACATCGTCGTGGTCCACGTGGCCCCCACCCGGCCCGACTCGATCTTCATCCGCGACCTCGAGGCGCTCGACGCCGCCGGCGCGATCCGGCTCGTCGCGCGCTACGACGACCAGCACGGCGTGCTCTCCGTCGACGACCTCGCCGACCTGGTCCCCGACCTGGCCGAGCGCCGGACCCTCGCCTGCGGCCCGGCCGGGCTGCTCGACGCCCTCGCCGAGCACCACGACGCCGCCGGCATCACCCTCACGACCGAGCAGTTCCGCACCGCGCGGGTCGAGCCCGGCGACGGCGGGACCGTGACCTTCTCCTCCGGCACCACCCTCGACCTCGACGGCGCCACGCCGATCCTCGACGCCGCGGAGGACGCCGGGATGCTCATGCCGAGCGGGTGCCGGATGGGCATCTGCATGGGCTGCGTGATCCCGCTGCGCGAGGGCAGCGTGCGCGACCTGCGCAACGGCGCCATCACCACCGCCGTCCCCGGCGAGACGGGCGACATCAAGGTGCAGACCTGCATCAACGCCGCCGCCGGCCCCTGCCACATCGACCACTGACGCCAGACCTCCACGACACCCCCAGGAGATCGACATGACCACCGTCCAGAAGAAGGCCGTCCTCGGCCAGACCAACCCGATCGCCCACCTCACCGAGGCCGACATCGAGCAGATCGGCATCGAGCTCGACGCGATCCGCCAGGAGGTCATCGACTCCCGTGGCGCCAAGGACGCGGCGTACATCCGCCGGGTCATCGACACCCAGCGCAAGCTCGAGCTCGGCTCGCGCGCGGTGCTGCTCTTCAGCGCGTTCCCGCCGGCGTGGGTCCTCGGCACCCTCGGCCTCAGCGTCTCCAAGATCCTCGACAACATGGAGATCGGCCACAACGTCCTGCACGGCCAGTGGGACTGGATGCGCGACCCCAAGATCCACTCCAGCACCTGGGAGTGGGACATGGCCTCGCCGGCCGAGCAGTGGAAGCACAGCCACAACGAGCTGCACCACACCTACACCAACGTCATCGGCAAGGACAACGACCTCGGCTACGGCATCATGCGCGTCGACGAGGACCAGCCCTGGA
The DNA here is from genome assembly GCF_020991065.1 of Nocardioides okcheonensis. Classification (NCBI taxonomy): domain Bacteria; kingdom Bacillati; phylum Actinomycetota; class Actinomycetes; order Propionibacteriales; family Nocardioidaceae; genus Nocardioides; species Nocardioides okcheonensis. Next base: position 2,418,920 of record NZ_CP087710.1, on the reverse strand, counting down.
CCCCGTCCTCGCTCGCCCAGCCGGTCTTCTGCTTCATCAACGCCGTCTTCTTCGAGTACGGCATCGCCGCCTACGACCTCGAGCTCGGCTCGGTCATCGCCAAGAAGCAGACCAAGGACCCCGACTTCCGCCGCCGCGCCAAGCAGGTCCTGCGCAAGATCCGCAAGCAGGCCACCAAGGACTACGTCGTCCACCCGGCGCTGTCGATCCCGACCGGCTCCTTCCTGCCGACCCTGGCGGCCAACTTCACCGCCAACATCGTGCGCAACCTCTGGTCCAACTCCGTCATCCTGTGCGGCCACTTCCCGGAGGGCGTCGAGACCTTCGAGAAGCGCTCGATCGACGGCGAGACCAAGGGCGAGTGGTACGTCCGCCAGATGCTCGGCAGCGCCAACATCTCCGGCTCGAAGGCGCTCCACCTGATGACCGGCAACCTGTCGCACCAGGTCGAGCACCACCTGTTCCCCGACCTGCCGTCCAACCGCTACGGCGAGATCGCGCCCAAGGTGAAGGCGCTGTTCGACAAGTACGACCTCACCTACTGCACGCGCCCGATGCCGCAGCAGGTCTACTCGGCCTGGCACAAGGTCGTCCGGCTCTCGCTGCCCAACGGCTGGTTGGCGACCACCAACGCCAAGAACGCGCCGCAGCAGCTGGCCGTCCTCTACAAGATGGCGACCGGCGACCGCCGCACCCGCCGCCTGCTCGGGCGCAAGCTCGAGAGCGAGGCCCGGGCGATGGCCAAGGCCGCCTGACCCACCCCCGCGCCCACGGACCCCACCGGACCCCCGTTCCGGTGGGGTCCGTTGCGCGTACGCGTCCTCGCCGGCGGCGACCATCGGCGGGCGCGGGCCGACAGTGGGGATGATCGCTCGCGGTATGTCGCGGCGATCGTCCCCACTGGTTGCGGATTCACCCGTCTTGGGGTGTATCAGGACGGGCCCTCGCTCCTCTTGACTGGGTGAGGGACGGGGGAGACCCCCCCGGGGGACCAGCACCAACGAGCACGAGTCAGCACACGGGGAGGCACGATGATCCGCATCGGGGCGGTAGGAGACAGGACGACGACCTTCGAGGACGTCGTCGAGACGCGGATACCGCGTCCGCGGGGGTCGGTGGGGGCCGGCCCGTCCGCGCGACCGGACGCCTGAGCGATCCGGTCACCGAGTGCCCCGCCCTTCACCGGGCGGGGCACTTCCGCGTCCGGCGACGGCGGCGGCGTCCCGCGCGACGCCTCAAGGTCGGGTCAACGCCACGCCTGCGAGTACCGGGGTGGTCCAGTCCCGCCTCAAGACTCCCCGGAGGCTGCCTCTACCACGTTCCACGCCCCGCCGGGCGCTCCTAGCCTTCTCACAAGCGGTCCGTGGGGGACCGCACCGGGGGAGGAGGGAGTCGCGACATGTCCGACCACACCATGGAGCACCAGGGCCTGACCGCCCGGCTCAAGGAGCTCGAGCAGCTCAACGGGACGCTCGCCCGCCGCACGCCGGAGGTCGTCGCCGACCTCCCCGAGCCGGCGCCGCGCGGGCTGGTGCCGGTGCCCCGGCGCTCGCGCATCTTCCTGCGGCACGGCGGAGGGCACGGCACGTTCGCCGAGGTCACCATCACCGCTCCGCGGATGCGCCACACCACCGAGTGACCGCGTCCGCGGGCGGGGTGTGACGCACTCCTGCCCGCGGACCCGTGGCGCCTCCGCCGCCGCGCCGGGACGCTCACCTAGAGTCGCCCGGTGGTCTGGCTGGTGGGGGCGATCGTGCTGCTGTGGCTGGCCCGGGGGCCGGTCGTGCTGCTCGTGGCCGCACTGGCGCTGTGCGTCCCGCGGGTCCGCTGGTGGGTGCAGGACAGGGTCCACGTCAGCCGCCGCGCCGCCGCCTGGAGCGCCGGCCTCACCGCCGCCGTGTGCGGCCTCGTGCTGCTGGTCCCCGACGGGTGGCTCCCGGTGCCACCGGCCCCGGGCGCCCTGGCCGGACCGGCATACGTCGGTCGGCCGGCGTCCGCGCACCCCGTGCCGACCGAGGCACCGCAGAACCCGCACCGGGTCGCCGGCACCGCCTCCGCGCGGCCCGGCCCGCTGGGGCTGCAGCCCGAGGTCGACACCTCCTGGTTCGGCCTGCAGCGCTGCGGCCGGCTGGAGGTGGCGTCGTCCGGGCTGGTGGTCGCGTCGTGCACCGCGCGCGGCGGCCCCGCCCTGCGCCTGGTCGACCCGACCGACCTGCGGCCGGTCGCGACCCGCGAGCTCCCGTCCGACGACACCTGCGCGGGCGACGCGTTCTACCTCGACGACCGCGACCGGGCCGTCGTCGCCACCGCGGACCGCGAGGTCGTCGCCCTGCGGACGTCGACCGACGGCGAGGCCGACCTCGCCGACGACACGCGGTGGGACCTCAAGCCCTACGTCCCGTTCCGCGACTGCCTGGTCGACCTCGCGCCCGACTGGTCCGGACGGATCTGGTGGGTGTCGGCGCACGGGCTCGTCGGCACGGTCGACCCGTCCACGGGAGCCGTCGGCGTCCACGACCTCGGCGAGCCCGTCCGACACGGGCTGGCCGTCGACCCCGACGGCGGGGTCTACGTCGCCACCGACGAGGCCGTCCACCGCCTGTCGGCGGGTCCGGACGGCACGCCGGCCGTCGGCTGGACCACGCCCACCGACCACGCCAGCGGGTCGGCGCCCGTCCTGCTGGACGGCGGCACCCTCGCCGTCACCGACGAGGTCGACGACCGGCTGCAGGTGGTGGTGCTCCAGCGAGGCAGCGGCGAGCAGGTCTGCCGCCAGCCGGTCTTCGGCGAGGGCGACGGCGCCACCTCGAGCCCGCTCGCGCCGCTCGGCACGTCGGTGGTGGTCACCAACAACCACGGCTACTCCTCGCCCCGCAGCGCGCTGCTCGGGTTCACCACCAGCCCGGGCATCGCGCGGGTCGACGTGGTCGACGGCGCCTGCCGCGAGCGGTGGAGCAGCGACCAGGTCTCCCCGGCCTCGGGTGCGGTCGCGAGCTGGCCGAACGGGCTGCTCTACGCGTGGACCAAGCGACCCTCCCTCACCGGGGTGAGCGCGTGGTACCTCACCGCCCTCGACGCCTCCACCGGGCGCAGCATGTGGAGCGTGCGCACCGGCACCGGCGTGCTGGCCGGCAGCGACGGGTCGGAGGTCACCGTCGGCACCGACGGCACCGTCTGGGTCGGCACGCTGTCCGGGCTGGTGCGGGTGCGCGACCGGGAGTGAGGGCTCCGGCCGGTCACGGCCAGGCCAGCCCCACCGTCTCCTCGCTGCGCTCCCACAGCCGACGCTGGGCGACCTGGTCGCGGGCCAGGGACGACGTGCCGACGACCTGCGGCCGACCCCCGGCCTGGCCCGGCCCGCCCGGACCGACGTACGTCGCGCCCGGCAGGTCGTCGGTCGCAGCCATCAGCGTCGGCCAGGCGCCGGCCGCGGCCGGCTGGGAGACCGCCCGCACGGCGGCGTCCATGATCGCGGCCCGTCGCCCCTCGGTGCCACCGAGCTGGCCGTTGACGGCGAGGTGGGTGCCGGCGAAGCCCGGGTGCGCGGCGAGCGCCGTGACCGGGAGGCCGGCGCGGCGCAGGCGCCGGTCGAGCTCGAACGTGAAGAGCAGGTTGGCGAGCTTGGTCTGCCCGTAGACCCGCCAGCGGCGGTAGCGGCGCCGCTCGCGCGGGTCGCCGGTCGGCGCCGAGCGCGCCACCCGGTGCATCTGCGAGGACAGGGTGACGACCCGGCCGGCGCCGGACGCGACGAGCTGGTCGAGCAGCAGGCCGGTCAGCAGGAACGGGCCGAAGTGGTTGGTCGCCATCTGCGACTCGAGGCCGTCGGCGGTGCGGCGGTAGGGACTCGCCATCACCCCGGCGTTGTTGACCAGCAGGTCGAGCGGACCGAGACGTGCCGCCTCCCCGCCGGCGGCGCGCACGGACGCCAGGTCGGCCAGGTCGACGACGAGGTGGTCGAGGTCGGCGCCGGGCACCTCGGCGCGGACCGCGTCCGCCGCCGCGTCGAGCTTGTCCGGCGTACGCCCGGCGAGGACCACGCGGGCGCCGTGCCGGGCCAGCTCGAGGCAGGTGTGGAAGCCGAGCCCGCCGACGGTCGGGCCCGTGACCAGTGCCGTGCGGCCGGTGAGGTCGCCGATCCGGTCGGTGGTCCACGCGGTCGAGGTGGTCACGGCGTCACCGCCATCGCGCCCAGCACCCGGGCCGCGAGGTCGGCGTCACCGTCGACCCGCACCGCGCCCGGGGCGGGTGCCCGTCGCCCGCCGGCGAGGAGCACGAACGTCTCCCGGTCCGTGCCGAGGGTCAGGGTCGGCTCGCCGTCGGCCGCGTCGCCGCGCCGGCCCCGGCCGTCCGTGCCCACGACGGCCGTCACCGGTGCGTGCCCGTCGACCGCGACGCGCACGACGGTCCCGGCCGGTGCCGCTGCGCGCTTGGCGACCACCATCGGCAGGCTCTCGAGGAGCTGGTCGGTCGTGTGCACGGCGGCGGCCGAGTCGAGGTTGCCCGGCCTCTCCAGCGCGCGCCGGACGTCCTGCTCGTGCATCCACACGTCGAGCGGCCGGTTGCGCAGCAGCGTGAGGGTCGACCACCCGATCGCGCCGAACAGCCCCGGCGCCGGCGCGTCCGGGTCGATCGGCGGGTCGGCGAGCAGCCGCGTGTGCCGCGCGGTCGCCGCCTCGCGGATCTCGGCGATCAGGTCGCCCGGGACGCGACCGTGGCGGGCCACCACGCCCTGCTCGGTGAAGCGACCCATCGCGCCGCGGGCGTGGCCGACCTCGCCGACCTCGATGTCGTCGTGCGCCCGCCCGGCGAGCAGCCCCTCGAGGTGGGCGGTGTGCGCCGCGACCGCGTGGACGTCCCAGCCTGGCAGGTCGGTGGGGGTCTGCCACTCGTCGTCGCCGACGCGCTCGAGCAGGCGGGTGAAGGAGTCGACCGCCTCCCACCACACCGAGACGAGGCCGGACATGGACTCCTGGTCGGTCATGGGGAGAGCGTAGGGCCCGGGTCGGACCCGGTCCGGTCTGCCCAATTGTGGGGATGGCGGTGCAGGCGTCCTGGCCGTGCCGGAGCCGGTCCTAGCGTTCGGCCCGGGCGACCGGCCCGATACGCGGCGCCGGCCCGGGGCCGGGGGGTGTGATGCAGGGACGCGCTCGGCGGTCGGTGGCGATCGCGGTGGCCACCGCATCGGTGCTCGCCGTGGGCGGCCTGCCGCCCGCCAGCGGCGCCGTGATGGGGGACGCGGTGTCCGGCACCGTCTCGACCGCCGACGTGCTCGACACCACCGACCTGCGGGTCGTGGCCTACCTCCCCGGCCCCGCCGGCACGTGGGAGCCCGCCGGCACCACCACCCCGGACGAGGGCGGCGCCTGGTCGCTCGACCTCGAGCGCGGCACCTACCGGATCGCCTTCGAGAGCCCGCGCGGCACCTACGTCGAGGAGGCCTACGACAACCGGCCAGACCTCGCCTCCGCCCTGCCCGTCGCGGTCGTCGACCGGCCGGTGACCGAGGTCGACGCCTTCGTCGAACCCGCCGGCTCGGTCGTCGGCCTCGTCGAGGGGGGCGGACGGCCCCTGCCCGGCGCGACCGTCCGCGCCTACGCCGTCGACACCGACGGCACGACCTGGGAGCCGGTCGGCCGACCCGCGACCAGCGGCGCCGACGGGGCGTACGCGCTGAGCGGGCTGGCGCCCGGGACCTACCGGGTGGGCGTCTCCGCACCCGGCCACCTGCCCGAGTTCTTCGAGGACGTCGCGACGGTCGACGAGGGCACCGACGTCGTGGTCGACGCCGGGCTCGGGTCGGCGCTGCCGCCGCTCGACCTCACCGCGACCGCCGCGATCGCCGGACGCGTCGTCGACGCCGCCGGCGCCCCGCTCCCCGGCGCGGAGGTCACCGCGTACGACCCCGAGGAGCAGGAGGTCGTGACCGTGACCGTCGGCCCGGACGGGTCCTACGTCATCGACGACCTGCCGCCGGCCGGCTACGTCCTCCGGTTCTACAGCTCCCAGGAGGAGGGGGACCTCTCCGAGTACTACCGCGACGCCGACACGTGGGCGGACGCGACGCCGGTCGTGCTCGCCCCGGGGGAGTCCCGCGGCGACGTCGACGCGCGGATGGGGATCCACGGCGACCCCGCGCCGCCCCCGACGCCGACCCCCACCCCGACACCCACCCCGACACCCAGCCCCACGCCCAGCCCGACACCGAGCCCCGCTCCGAGCCCGAGCCCGCCTCCGGCGCCGACGCCCGCCCCATCGCCGGCCGTGGACGTACCCGCCGGCCTCGCCGCCGTCGTCGCGGGCCTCGACGTCACCGGGAAGCCGCGGGTCGGGCGGACCCTGCGGGTCGCCGGCCTCGACCGGCTGCTGCGCGCGACCGCGGTGACCTACCGCTTCCAGTGGTACGCCGGGACCGCGAAGGTGCGCCGGGCCACCCTCCCGCGGCTGAGGCTCCTGGCCCCGATGCGGGGCCGCGCGGTCTCCGTCCGCGTCGTCGTGGCCGCCGGCGGCACCACCCGCTCGGTCACGCTGCGTGCCGGGAAGGTGCGCTGACGCCGCCACCCCCACGGGTGTGCGGGAGCGGTGGAGCCGCCCGCCGACGTCCTACGCTGCCCGGGACGGTCCGGTCCCGAGCCGGCCGCACTGCGACGAAGGAGTCGTCATGGGAATCGGCATCGGCATCCTGCTGCTGGTCATCGGCCTGATCCTGCTGTTCGCGATCAAGGAGTTCCCCGCGTCCGTCCAGGACGTCGTCGACCCCGGCACGGTCGGGTGGATCCTGGTCGTCGCCGGCGTGCTGTCGCTCGTCCTCGCCCTCGTGATGAACAACCAGCGCTCCCGGACGACCCACGTGGAGGAGCGCCGCGAGATGTGAGCCGCCGCCTCACAACCAGCCGCGGTCCTGGGCGATCCGTGCCGCCTCGCTGCGGGTGCTCGCCCCGGTCTTGCCGATCGCGGCGGACAGGTGGTTGCGGACCGTGCCCTCGGACAGGTGCACCCCGGCGGCGATGGTCGAGACCGTCGACCCGTCGAGCGCGAGCGTCAGCAGCTGGCGCTCGCGGTCGGTGAGCGGGCTCGACCCGTCCATCAGCGACTCGGCGGCCAGGTCGGGGTCGATGACCCGCAGCCCGGCGTGCACCCGGCGCACGGCGTCGGCGAGCTGGCGCGCCGGGGTGTCCTTGACGACGAAGCCGGACGCGCCGGCCTCGATCGCGCGGCGGACGTAGCCGGGGCGTCCGAAGGTCGTCACCACGAGCGACCGGACGCCGGGCAGCGCGCCGCGGAGCGCGGCCGCGGCGTCGATCCCGGTCATGCCGGGCATCTCGATGTCGAGCAGGCACACCTCCGCGCCCGACTCGCGGGCGGCGTCGACCACCTCGTCGCCCCGCCCCACCTGGGCGACCACCTCGAGGTCCGGCTCGAGGTCGAGCAGCGCGGCGAGCGCCCCGCGCACCAGCGCCTGGTCGTCGGCCAGCAGCAGCCTGATCACGGCAGTCCCACCTCCACTCGCGTCCCGGGCGTCGCCGGGGTCACGGTCAGCGTGCCACCCGCGCCCTGCACCCGCTCCCGCATCCCGCGCAGGCCGTTGCCCTCGGGGCCGGTCGGGCCCGCGCCGTCGTCGGTGATCGCGATGCCGTGGGCGCCGAGCTCGATCCGGACGGATCCCGCGCCGGAGTGGCGTACGACGTTGGTGACCGACTCCCGCAGCACCCAGGCCAGCAGCGCCCGGTGGCGCGGGTCGGTGTCGGCGACCTCGCCGACGACCTCGGTCGTGACGCCCGCGTCGGCGAGCACGCGCGGAGCCGCGGTCACCTCGGCGTCGAGGTTGGCGGCGCGCAGCCCACCGACGGTCGCCCGCACCTCGGCCAGCGCCGAGCGGGCGGTCTCCTGGATCGACTCCAGCTCGGCCTTCGCGCGCTCGGGGTCGAGGTCGATGAGCCGCGCGGCGAGCTCGGCCTTCACCGAGAGCGCCGTCAGCGAGTGCCCGAGCACGTCGTGGACGTCGCGGGCGACCCGCTCGCGCTCGGCGACCAGGGCGAGGGACTGGCGGGTGGCGTCCGCCTTCACCTCGGCGTCGGTCAGCAGCCGGACGATGGTGCAGCCGCCGATGATCGGCCACACCAGGATGAAGAAGAAGACGGGGAAGTCGTCGCTGCCGAAGAGCGACAGGACCGGCACCGCGGCGATCGCCGGGGTGGTCCAGCGCCACTGCGGGGCCGGCACCTGGAGCGCCGAGTACGCGCCGAGGTACGGCGTCACGCCGAGGGCGTCGACCCCCAGCACGGGGACGAGGGCGGCGGTCAGCGTCACCAGCCCGGCGAGGACGAGGAGGGCGTGCTGCGACCAGACCGTGTAGCCGAGGACGTAGAGGACCGCGAAGACGGCGATCGCCGCAAGGGTGGCGGTCGTCGCGAGGGGCGGGGCGTCGGACTGCAGGGCGCTCGCGACCGGGAAGAAGAGGAAGCCCAGCCAGATGACGGCCATCGCCCAGCCCCAGCGCTGCCAGGGGCTGGACGGGTCCTCGGCGGTCGACGCGGGCCCGTGCAGGTGGCTCACGCTCGCGCCCGGCTGCGGCGCAGGCCCCACATCGCCACCAGGGAGAAGATCACGGTCCACGCGAGCACGTTAGCGACCGGCAGCCACAGCGGGTCGTGGCCGCCCATCGGGAGGTGGCCCTCGGTGAGCGGGTAGCGGGCCAGCGCGGCGTAGCCGTAGAGCGGGGTGAAGCGGCCGAGGTCGAGCATGAAGCCGTCCATCGGCGTGAAGACGTTGCCCAGGAAGGCCAGCACCACGATCACCCCGGAGGCGATGCCGGGTGCGTTGGGGCTGCGGACGGCGAGGCAGACCGCGAGCCCGTAGAGGGCGAAGAGCGCCGAGCCGAGCCAGGTGAGCGCCGCGGCGAGGGTCCAGTCGGTCCAGTCGCCGCGGGCGCCGGTGACCGCGCCGATGGCGAAGATCGCGGCGACCGGCACGGCCGCGACGACCATCGCGATGCCCGCCTTGGTGAGGACGAAGGCGAGGGGCCGCATCGGGGTCAGGCCGATCTGCCGGCCCCACCCCATCACCTGCTCGGCGGCGGCGCTGCCCGCGACGCTCGTCGTGGCGGTGACCGCGCCGTAGGAGGCCATCGAGATCATCACGTACATCGCGACGTTGCCGGAGCCGACCGTGTCGTCGGTCCCGAGGCCGAAGACGAGGTACATGAAGGTCGGCAGCCCGACCACGAAGAACATCGCGAACCGGTCGCGCAGCTGGCGGCGCAGGTCGAGCCGGGCATAGGTGGTCATCGACGGCCGCGGCGTGGGGCGTACGCCGCCCGGCGCGGTCACGGTGGGCTGGGCGGGGGCGGTGGCGAGCTGGTCGGTCATCGGGTGGCTCCGGTTCCTGCGAGGGCGGCGTCGGTGGTCGGGCGGGCGTCGGCGGCGGGGGTGCTGGTGAGCGCGAGGAACGCGGCCTCGAGGCTCGCGGCGGAGACCTCGAGCCCGGTCACCCCGAGCGGCTCGAGGGCGCGCTCGACCTGGGCGAGCCAGTCGGCGTCGATGCCGTCGGCGCCGACCACCGCGGCGGGCGGGCGGAAGGTGACGGTGCGCCCGCCGTACGCCGCGCGGACGTCGGTGGTGGGGGCGTCGTGGACGATCCGGCCCCCGGCCATCAGGACCGTGCGCTCGGCGAACTCGTCGGCCTCGGCGAGGTAGTGGGTGGCGAAGACGATGGTGCGGCCCTGCGCCGCGTCCTCGCGCATCGCGGCCCAGAACTCCTGGCGCGCGGCGACGTCCATGCCGGTCGTGGGCTCGTCGAGGACCACCAGGTCGGGGTCGGGGACGAGGGCGAGGGCGAACTTGAGCCGCTGCTGCTCGCCGCCCGAGCAGGCCTGGACGCGTCGCCCGGCGAGCTCGCCGAGCCGGGCCCGTTCGATGACGGCGGCGACCCGGTCCAGCCGGCCGTGCAGCGCGGCGATCGCGCGCACCGTCTCCTCGACGGTGAAGTCCGGCAGCAGGCCGCCGGTCTGCATGACGGCCGACACCCGGCCGGCGCGGACCGCGGCGCCCGGCTCGAGGCCGTACACCTCGACGGTCCCGGCGTCGGGCCGGGTCAGGCCGAGCAGCATGTCGACGGTCGTCGTCTTGCCGGCGCCGTTGGGGCCGAGGAAGGCGACGATCTCGCCGGGCTGGACGGTGAGGTCGACGTCGTCGACCGCGAGGACCGGGGTGCCGTCAGCCTGGCGGAACTGCTTGCGCAGCCCGGTGGCGCGGATCGCTGGAGTGCTCATGCGTCCAGCCTGTCCGCGCGGCGCCCCCGGCCCCTCGGGGAGTTGTCACGACCTCACCGTGACACCTGTCATCGGCGCGCGCGGGGGGTTCGCTGCCGCTCGAGGGTGGCGGCACACGACATCGGATCCGCGGCCCGTGAGGTCGTACGCCGCCACGGTCGCTGCAGTCGGCGGGTGCTGTGCACCCGAGGTTCGTGCTGTGCACCCGAGATCTCGGGTGCACAGCACGAAAGTCCCCGGATATCCGGGGACTTTCGGGCAGGGATGCGTCAGCGGACGATCAGAAGGCCGACTCGTCGAGGTCCATCAGGTCGAGGGTGGTCGCCTCGGCGATGGCGCGCTCGGAGCTGATCTTGGGCAGGTTGGTCTGCGCGAAGAACTGCGCCGCGGCGACCTTGCCCTCGTAGAAGACCTTGTCCTTGGCCGAGACCTCGCCGGCCAGCTTGGCGAGCGCCACGTCGGCCTGGCGCAGCAGCAGCCAGGCGCAGACCACGTCACCGAGCACCATCAGCAGGCGCGAGGTGTTGAGGCCGACCTTGTAGATGTTGCGCTGGTCGTCCTGCGACGACATCAGGTCGTTGATCATGTGGCCGACGATCGCGTTGGCGTCCTCGAGGGCGGTGGCGAGCAGCGCGCGCTCGTTCTTGAGCCGGCCGTTGCCCGCCTCGGAGGTGATGAAGCCCTCGATCTCCTTCGCCAGGTGGCCGAGCGCGCGGCCCTGGTCCTTGACGATCTTGCGGAAGAAGAAGTCCTGGCCCTGGATCGCGGTGGTGCCCTCGTAGAGGGTGTCGATCTTGGCGTCGCGGACGTACTGCTCGATCGGGTACTCCTGCAGGAAGCCGGAGCCGCCGAAGGTCTGCAGCGACTCGGTGCCGAGCAGGACCCACGAGCGCTCGGAGCCGTAGCCCTTGACGATCGGGAGCAGCAGGTCGTTGACGGCGGCGGCGAGGCGCGCCTCGTCGGAGTCCGCGGTGCCGGCGTGCTCGGCGACCATGACCTGGTCCTGCCACGTCGCGGTGTAGAGCACCAGCGCCCGCATCGCCTCGGCGAACGACTTCTGCGTCATGAGCGAGCGGCGTACGTCGGGGTGGTGGGTGATCGTGACGCGCGGGGCGGTCTTGTCGGCCGCCTGGGTCAGGTCGGCGCCCTGGACGCGCTCCTTGGCGAACTCGAGCGCGTTGAGGTAGCCGGTGGAGAGGGTGGCGATGGCCTTGGTGCCGACCATCATCCGGGCGTTCTCGATGACCTGGAACATCTGCGCGATGCCGTCGTGGACCTCGCCGAGCAGCCAGCCCTTGGCGGGCTCGCCGCCGCCGACCTGCGGGTCGCCGAAGGTGACCTCGCACGTGTTGGAGACCTTGATGCCCATCTTGTGCTCGACGTTGGTGACGTAGACGCCGTTCCGCTCGCCGGTCAGCTCGCCGGTCTCGAGGTCGAAGTGGTGCTCGGGCATCCAGAAGAGCGAGAGGCCCTTCGTGCCCGGGCCGCCGACGCCCTCGACGCCCTCGGGGCGCGCGAGCACGAGGTGCATGATGTTCTCGCTCATGTCGTGGGTCGCGCTGGTGATGAAGCGCTTGACGCCCGTGATGTTCCATGAGCCGTCGTCGTTGGGCGTCGCCTTGGTGCGGCCGGCGCCGACGTCGGAGCCCGCGTCGGGCTCGGTGAGCACCATGGTGCAGCCCCACTGGCGGTCGACCATGTGCTGGGCGACGGCCTGGTCGCGCTCGTTGCCGTTGCGGTGCACCACGTTGGCGAAGGCGGGGCCGGCGGCGTACATCCAGATCGGGGCGTTCGCGCCGAGGACCATCTCGCCGATCGCCCAGATCAGCGAGGACGGCGCGGGCGTGCCACCCATCTCCTCGAAGACCTGCAGGCGCCAGAACTCGGCGTCCATCCACGCCTGGTAGGACGTCTTGAACGACGCGGGCACCGGCGCGGTGTGGGTGGCGGGGTCGAAGACGGGCGGGGTGCGGTCGCTCTCCTCGTAGGACGCGGCGAGGTCCTCGCGGGAGAGGCGCTCGACCTCGCGCAGGATCTCGCGGGCGCTCTCGCCGTCGACGTCACCGAAGGGACCGGTGCCGAGCACCTCGTCCCGGCCGAGCACCTCGAAGAGGTTGAACTCGATGTCGCGGAGGTTGGTCTTGTAGTGGCTCACGGGGCTTCCACCTGTTTCCGGTCGTGGCGTTCTCGGGGGCGGGCAGCGCTGCTACTCGCCGGTAACAAAATGATGCCTCGCCGGCGGGCACGGCGCAACACGAATGGCAGATGTCGGGAGTCACACGTGCCCGGATCCCTCCCCACGGGATGGGTGGCCGGTCCCCGATTCCGGGTAGATCGGGCGTGGAAGGACACGCCGCTGCCTAGATTGGTTTTGTCTATCACCGAAAGTATGTCTACTCTTTCACCCGACAAACAACGTGGTGCACCGTGCTCGGTCGAGCGCCACCCGATCCGACACCCGGACCTGATGGAAAGGAGCTCGCCCGATGCGCAAGCTCATCGTTCTCGGCTTCGTGGGCCTCATCGCCCAGCTCATCGACGGCTCGCTCGGCATGGCCTACGGCGTCACGTCCTCGACGCTGCTGCTCGCCGCGGGCGTCGCTCCGGCCGCCGCCTCCGCCGCCGTCCACTTCTCGGAGCTCGGCACCTCGCTGGTCTCCGGCGCCTCGCACCACAAGTTCGGCAACGTCGACTGGCGCACCGTCTCGATCCTGGCGCTGCCCGGGTTCGTCGGCGCCTTCGCCGGTGCGACGCTCCTGTCGAACCTCGACGCCGCCGTCGCCAAGCCGGTCGTCGCGGTGATCCTGCTCAGCCTCGGCTTCTACGTCGTCTACCGCTTCCTCAAGCTCGGCGGCGCGCGCCCGACCTTCAAGGGCCACCCCTCCGCGTGGTTCCTCGCCCCGATGGGCCTCGTCGCCGGCACCCTCGACGCCGTCGGCGGCGGCGGCTGGGGCCCGGTCGGCACCACCTCGTTGCTCTCCAGCGGCCGCCTCGAGCCCCGCAAGGTGGTCGGCTCGATCGACACCTCCGAGTTCGTGGTCGCCGTCGGCGCCTCGCTCGGCTTCCTCCTCGGCCTCGGCTCGGCCGGGATCAACTGGGGCTACGCCGGTGCGCTGCTCGTCGGCGGTGTGATCGCCGCCCCGATCGCCGCCTGGCTGGTCAAGCACCTCGCCGCCCGCGTCCTCGGTGTCGCCGCCGGTGGCCTGATCATCCTCACCAACTCCAAGACCCTGCTCGAGGCCGTCGGCGTGCCCGGCGTCGGCATCGCGGTCGTCGCCGCCGTCGTCTTCGTGCTCTGGGTCACCGGCATCACCTGGGCGGTCCGCCAGGAGCGCGCCGCCCGTGCGCAGGGCCTCGACGACCCTGACCTGGAGCCCGTCTCCGCCTGACCTGCGTCCCGCACGCGCGCCGCCGCCTCCCGCCCCTGCGGGGTGGCGGCGTACGTGTGTGGAGGACCGGTGGAGCCAACGAGCACTGTCTGGACCGACACATCTGACAAACTGGCCTTATGCGCGTCTCCGCCAAAGCCGACTACGCCCTCAGGGCCCTCATCGAGATCGCGGTGCGCGCGGACGGTGCCGCCGTCAGCGCCGAGCAGCTCGGCCGTGCCCAGGGCATCCCGCACGGCTTCCTCCAGGCGATCCTCGCCGACCTCCGACGCGCCGACGTCGTGGTGTCGCAGCGCGGCCAGTCCGGCGGCTGGCGCTTCGCCCGCAAGCCCGAGTCGGTGACCGTCGCCGACGTCATCCGCGCCGTCGACGGCCCGCTGGTGTCGGTCTACGGCCTGCGCCCCGAGGCGGTCGAGTACGACCAGTCCGCCGAGGTCCTCCAGCACGTCTGGATCGCCGCGCGCAGCTCGCTGCGCTCGGTGTTCGAGCAGGTCACCATCCAGGACCTCGCCGACGGCACGCTGCCGCAGGGCGTGAAGGCGCTCACCGAGGACGAGGACGCCTGGCAGCCGCACTGACGGGTGCGGCGCACCTCAGGCGGCGAGTCGCCGCGTGAGCTGCTTGCGCCGGCGACCGACTCGGGCGAGGCGCTTGTCGAGGCGCGCCTCCTGCTCGATCAGCGCGATCCGCGCGACCTGGGCGGCGAGCTGCTCGTCGGTGAGCCGTGCGGGGAGCACGTGCGTCCGCGCGGTGTCGACCTGCGAGGTCCACGCCTCGGGCGGCGCGGAGGAGAACCCGCTCGTCACGACCAGCACGACCCGCAGGCCGGCCAGCCCGTCGAGCGCCAGCGCGACCTGCTCGGGCGTGGCGTCGACGAGCTCCGGGACGCTCACGAAGCAGTCGGCGCGCGACTTCCAGGCACGCCGGCACACCCGCGCCCAGGCGCCCTCGACCTGCTTGCGCCTGAGGCCCGCTGCCTTGTGCGTCCGGGTCAGCTCGAGGCCGGCGTGGTGCAGCGTCACCGGGCTGACGTCGGGCACCGCCACCGCGCCCAGGGCGAGCGTGCCCGCCATGGCGCGGACGTCGACGGGGCCGGGGCCGATGTGCAGGAGGAGCAGTCGCTTGGCCATGCGGTGAGCGTGCGCCGGCGGCGCGACGGGCGGGTGAACGCGCGCCCACGCCCGGTCGAACTCCGCGCGGCGACGCCGCCCGTGCCTACGGTGGTGTGACGCGACGGCGCTCCCGTGCGTCTCATCGTTGACGCCGGAACAACCCAGGGAGAGACATGCCCCGCTCGACGGAGGAGTTCGAGGAGTTCGCCATCGCGCGCACCCCCCAGCTCTACCGCGCCGCGTGGCTGATGTGCGGCGACGCCCACCGGGCCGAGGACCTCGTCCAGGAGACGCTGGCCAAGGTCTACGTCCGGTGGCACCGTCGCCTGGGCGGCCCGATCGAGCACCCGGTCGCCTACGCACACACGACGTTGACGCGCACCTTCATCAGCGCCCAGCGCCGTCGCAGCAACCACGAGACACCGACCGAGACGCTGCCGGAGACCGTGGAGCAGGGTGGGGACGCCGCCACCTCGCTCGCCCTCCGCGACGCGCTCGCCCAGCTGGCACCCCTGGACCGCGCGGTCCTGGTGCTGCGCTACCTCGAGGACGTGTCGGTCGCCGACACCGCGGACGCCCTCGGGGTGAGTCCGGGTGCCGTGCGCAACCGGACGCTCCGCGCCCTCGAGCGTCTCCGTGCCGTGCTGGGCCCGTCCCTCCGAGACCTGCTCGAGATCTAGGAGATCCCATGCCCACCGACGAATCCGGCGTCACCGAGCTCCTCCGCCGTGCCAGTGACGGCCTCACCCCCGACGTCGACCGCCTGGTCGGCGGCGGCATCACCCGCGGTCGCGCCAGGCAGCGCCGCGCCAGGATCGGTACGACGGTCGCCTCGCTGGCCGTGATCGGCGTCATCGGCACGCTGGCGGCCGTCGTACCCCAGCTCGGCGACCCCGACGGGCGCGGCGCCGAGACCGAGGTCGCCGACCGGCGCGACGCCGTCACCACCCGCGCCGCCAATCCCGACCGCCCGCCACCCGCCGACGAGCTGCGCCCCCTGGTGCCACCGCAGCAGATGGCCGACGCCCTCCGCGAGATGACCGGCGCCACCGAGGTGCGCTCCGTCGAGGTCGACCAGTCCGGCCAGGACCTGCCGCGGCTCTACTACGCGACGGTCGAGGGCGCGCAGGTCTCGTTCAGGATCCGCTGGTACAACAACCCGGTCGTCGTCCTGGACGGTGGCGAGCCGCTCGCGCCGAGCGTCGTCTGCGAGCCGGCGCCCGACGTCGACTGCACCACGCTGCCCGACGGCTCGCGGCTGCTGCGCCAGGAGGCGTACGCCAGCGGCGGCGGGTCGCCCGCCTACCAGGAGCGGACCGTCACGCTCGGCACCGCCGACGGCTGGCAGATCGACGTGATCGCCCGCAACACCGCGGTCGAGAAGGAGGGCGAGGTGGTCGCCGACGCCCCCGTCCTCACCATCGAGCAGCTCGAGGCGCTCGCCACCAGCGAGGCCTGGTACGCCTAGTAGCGGTCGACCTGCACGGCCGACAGCCAGGTCAGCAGCGGCCGCAGTGCCCGCCAGTCTTCGCGGACCCGGTCGACGAGCCCCGCGTCGAGCGCGTCGGCCTCGAAGCCGTAGGACCGACCGACGAAGAGCTGCTTGTGGCGCAGCAGGTGGATGCGCGGGTGGTCGGCGGGGTAGCCGCGCGGCGAGGTCTTGAGCTGCTCGCCGCCGACCTCGAAGCCGCCCTTCTCCAGTCGCCGCAGCAGCCGGTCGAGCGCCTTCCCGGTCTTCTCGTCGGCCATCGCCTCGCGGACCGCGGCGAGCCGCGGCCCGTCGGCGTCGTAGAACCCGCCGCCGACGCGGGTGCCGCGCGGCGAGATCTCGAAGTACCACCCGGTCGCCGGCGCCACGCCGACGAACGCACCCTGGTGGGTCTTGTAGGGCGTCTTGTCCTTGGCGAAGCGCACGTCGCGGTAGGGGCGGAACACCTTGGCGCTGCCGAACTCCGGCTCCAGTGCGGCCATCAGCGCCTTCATCGGCGCCTGCACCGACTCCTGCCAGACGTGCTTGTGCGCCTCCCAGAACGACTTGGTGTTGTCGACCTCGAGGTCGTCGTAGAAGTCGAGCGCGGCGACGGGGAATCCGGTGAAGCTCACGTCACCCGACGCTAGCCCAGACCTGCTCGTCCCCCTGCTCCCCGAACGACGAGAGGGTCACCACACCGCCCCCGCAGACCGGCTCGCCGAGGAACGCGTTGCCGGTCGACGCGGACTCGTAGGCCACCTCGAGCGTGTGGTCGGGAGTCCAGCGCATCAGCCGCGCGGGCTCGTCGGCACCTTGCGGGTCGCGGACGAAGAACACCGAGCCGCCGCACGGCAGCGCGCTGCCCGTCGTGCCGGGGCCGAGGTCGAGGAAGGAGCCGTCGACCGAGGCGTAGAGGTGGGCCTCCTCCTGCCGGCGCGGCTTCGGGACCTCCGACCACACGACGCCGTCGGGGGTGGCCGCGACGTCCCAGCCGAGGCACTCGGTGGGGCCCTCGACGGGCTGCGGCAGGCCGCTGCCGTCGAGGAGGTTGAGGGTGCGGCAGGCGACGGGACGGGCGTCGTCGAAGGTCATGATCCCGACGCCGTCCGCGCTCGCGGTCAGGCCCGAGAAGCCCGACCGGTCGGGGGCGCACCAGCCGTCCTCGCCGTTGCTGTCGGCGAGCGCGACGGTCGCGAGGCAGTACGCCCGGTCGTCGCCGTAGGTCGGGAAGTAGAGGTCGCCCGCGGTGAGCGCCCACGAGCCGCCGCTGGCCGCGGCGGGGGAGACGACCTCGCGCTGCTCGCCGGTGGCGAGGTCGACCGCGACCACCTGGCTGGGCGCGGTCTCGGCCGTGTCCTGCTTGACGACGACCGCCCAGTCCTCGCTCAGCAGGACCTCGGAGATCGTGCGGCCACTGCCCGCGGCGACGTCGACGGACGTGCCGTCGCGCCGGATCTCGACGCGGGTGTCGCCCTCGTCGGCGAGCGCCTCCCACTCGGGTCCCCTGACGAGGCCGACACCGGCCGGGACGCCGGTGTCCTGCCAGTCGAGCAGCGCCTCGGTGGGCTCGACGAGCGTCGGGTCGTCACGGGTCCCGCCGACCGGTCCGCTGCCGGGGTCGTCCGCCGGTGCGCTGCTCGACGACTCACCCGGTCGTCCGGGCGTCGGCTCGGCGTCGGTGCCGCAGGCCGTGAGGGCGAGCAGCAGGGCGAGCGCGAGGGTCGTACGCCGCACCTCAGACGCCGACGTTGTGCTGGAAGTGGGCGAGGTTGGCGCGGTAGGACCGGTACGCGTTGCGCCACTGGACGCGGCCGATCGCGGGCTCGCTCGGGTCGAACTTCGACTGGTCCCACGGCTCGAAGTAGCCGAGCTGCGGGTTGCCGCCGGGGTTCTGGTCGAAGCCGCGGCCGACCTGGAAGTGCCCGCTCGCGTCGTCGTCGAGGTAGGGGTAGAACTGCTTGAGCAGGACCGGGTGCAGCACGACCGGCGCCCGGTAGTCGTGCACGTGGCGCATCATCAGCCGGTACCACTGCTTGAACGTGAGGTCGCTGATGTCGAGGGCGATGTAGGGCCCGGCGTGGGACTCGTCGTCGTAGCCGGTCTTGTCGTTGACCACGCGCACCATGTCGGTGATCGCGGTGCCGGCGGTCGTGGTGCCGAGTCGGCGCGCCCAGTAGGACTGGCTCCTGCGCTTCCGGTCGTCGGCCCAGCCGATCGCCTGCATGGTCGCGGGGCCGCACCAGTACGTCTGGTTCTGGGCCCGGGCGACCTTGCTGGTGAGGATCTTCGAGCGCTCGGGGTAGGACCCGCCGAAGCCACCGCGCGCCTGCGGGTCGGTCGCGGCGGCGACCTCGGGGTGCCGGGCGGCGAAGTCCGCGGGCAGCTCCACGCCCTGGATCTCGTGGCGCAGCATCCAGACCTTGCCGACGGCCTGCGCGGCGGCCGTGAGCTCGGCGCGGTCGGCTTCCGCTCGTGCGGTGGTGCCGAGGCCGGCGCTGCGGGCCACCAGGGCGGCGGCGTCGAGGTCGCCGGTGCGCTCGCGGCCGAGCACGGGACGCGCCTGCAGCCGGGCGGCGAGCGCCTCGCGGGACTGGTTGGTCCAGCCGAAGCCGAGGCAGTAGCGCTGCCCCTCGAAGCTCGCGCACCGCACCGCGGCGAGCGCCCGGGCGGTGCGGCCGTTGGCGCGGTCGAGCAGGGCGCCCTCCGCGACGACACGGTCGATCTCCGCCTGCATCTCCGGCGTGACGGTGCCGCGACCGACGGCGCCGGGCGAGCCGGTGGACTCCGCGCTGGGCACGATCGCGCCCTGCTCGGCGTCGCCGTCGGGCAGGAACGGCACGGCGCCCAGGGTGAGCGCGAGGGCGGCAGCGGCGATGCCGGCGGGGTGGCGCCACAGCGGGCGGCGCGCGTCGTCCGAGGCGATCCGGTGGGCGAGCGCGCGGGCGGCGGGCCGGGGCAGGAGGCGGGGGAGGGGCGGGGGAAGACGCATGGGGAAGGAACCTCGATCCGGTGAAGCGGACGTCCCACTGTCCCCTCTGGTCACACGAGGTGCAAGTCGCACCAGGAGTTACATCGCAGTAGTTCGCCCAGCCCGATAGTCCGTGTCGAACGGCGCCTCCGGGCGCACCGACGAGGCGCCTGTTGATACGGACTAACGCGAGGCGCGAGGGCGCGGCCGGGGCGGGGGCGGCGGGCGCGGGCGAGGCGGCCGGGGCGGGCGCGCAGGGGCGGCCGGGACGGCCGGGGGCGGGCGCGCGGGGCGTACGCCTGTGGACGCCCAGGGGTAGTCCGCTGCGATCGGCCGGTCGACGGGCCCGCCGGACCGGCCGACTGCAGCGGACTACCGCAGCGGCCTGTGGACGAGCCGCGAGGGACACGTGGAGCGGATGACGAGACTCGAACTCGCGACATCGACCTTGGGAAGGTCGCGCTCTACCAACTGAGCTACATCCGCAGTGCCGTCCGGGGACGGCGGGCCGAACACTACCCGACGGGGTCAGCGCACGCTCGAGAAGCCCGGGTGCTTGGGGGTGACCGTGTCGCCCGACGAGCGCCCCGTGATCCGGCGGTGCACCCACGGGACGAGGAACTCGCGGGTCCACTGCGCGTTGGCGCGCCACTGCTCGCGGCGGGCCAGCACCGGGAGCGGCTCGACCACGACGGGCTCGCGGCCGTGCTCGACGCCGATCGCCTCGAGGACGGCGTGGGCCATGTAGGCGTGGCCCGAGGAGTTGAGGTGCATCCGGTCGGTGTCCATCGCGCCGTCGATCTCGACGTCGCGCATCCGCCACATGTCGACCACGGTCGCGCCGTGGCGGTCGGCGATCTCGCGCACCCACTCGTTGAAGATCGCCATCCGGCCGCGCACCGGGCCGTAGATGCCGCCGCCGCCCGGGTCGAAGATGGTGAACATGACGACCCGCGCGCCGGTGGCGCTCAGCCGGGAGATGGCGCCGTCGTACGTCCGGGCGAGCGCGTCGAGGTCGACCCGCGGGCGGAGCACGTCGTTGCCGCCGCCGTGGATCGTGACCAGGTCGGGCTCGAGCGCGATCGCGGCGTCGACCTGCTCGGCCACGATGGGGGCGAGCTTGCGGCCGCGGATGGCGAGGTTGGCGTAGCCGAAGTCGTCGGTCTGCTCCGCCAGCACCTCGGCGACGCGGTCGGCCCAGCCGCGCAGCCCGTTGGGGCGGGAGGGGTCGGGGTCGCCGACGCCTTCGGTGAACGAGTCGCCCAGGGCGACGTAGCGGTGGAAGGTCACCGATCCATTGTGGCGACCCCTCCTCGCGGCTCGAAAGGTGCCCTAGTGTCGGCTGCGTGCTGCTCTCCGACCGTGACATCAGTGCCGAGATCGACGCCGGGCGGATCGGCCTGCACCCGTGGGACCCCGCGATGATGCAGCCGTCCAGCATCGACGTGCGCCTCGACCGCTACTTCCGGGTCTTCGAGAACCACCGCTACCCCGACATCGACCCGATGGCCGACCAGTCGGACCTGACCCGCGAGGTCGAGCCCGGGGGCGACGAGCCGTTCATCCTGCACCCCGGCGAGTTCGTGCTCGGCTCGACCTACGAGATCGTCACGCTGCCCGACGACATCGCCGCGCGCGTCGAGGGCAAGTCGTCGCTCGGTCGCCTCGGCCTGCTCACCCACGCCACCGCCGGCTTCGTGGACCCGGGCTTCTCCGGCCACGTCACGCTCGAGCTGGCCAACGTCGCCACCCTCCCGATCAAGCTCTACCCCGGGATGAAGATCGGCCAGTTCTGCTTCTTCCGGCTGTCCTCTGCCAGCGAGCACCCGTACGGCTCCGAGAAGTACGGCTCGCGCTACCAGGGCCAGCGCGGCCCGACCCCGAGCCGGTCCTACCAGAACTTCCACCGCACGCAGGTCTGACGCCTACCTCCGCGCGCACGACGGCAAGCCCCGCCCGGCCGCCCATCCACACCCCCCGCGGTAGTCCGCTGCGATCGGCCGGTCCTCGGCCTGCGCGCACCGGCCGATCGCAGCGGACTACTGGTGGGGGCTGTGGAGGGCCCGCGCGTCCGGATCGTGGATTAGGTCATGCCCGCGTGACGTAATTGGCGCCGAGTGTGATTAGGCTGTCCTTAGTTAGGTCAGCCTCACCTCATCACGCACGGAGCCCCCATGAAGCGAACGCTCGCCGCGCCCCTGGCCGCGGCCACCCTCCTGGTCGCCGCCCTCACCGGCTGCAGCACCGGGTCCACCAGCGCCACCGACACCGCGGCGGAGCCGACCGCGACCACCTCGGCGGACCCGGACGCCTTCCCGGTCACCATCGAGCACGCGCTCGGCAGCACGACCATCGAGTCCGAGCCCACCCGCGTCGCGACGCTCGGCTGGACCGACCAGGACCACGCGCTCGCGCTCGGCGTCGTGCCGGTGGGCGCGACCGCGATCACGTGGGGCGGCAACGAGGGCCAGTCCACCGACTGGTTCGACGCGGCGGTCGAGGAGGCCGGCGCCGAGGCGCCCGTACGCTACGACGACGCCGACGGCGCGCCGATCGACGAGGTCGCCGAGCTCGCACCCGACCTGATCCTCGCCACCAACTCCGGCATCACCCAGGCCGAGTACGACAAGCTCTCCAAGATCGCGCCGGTCGTCGCCTACCCCGACGCGCCGTGGACCACCAGCTGGCAGGACTCGCTCGAGCTGGTCGGGGAGGCCCTCGGGCGCACCGAGCTCGCCGCGCAGGTCGAGGCGGACACCGAGGCCACCATCGAGCAGGCCAAGGAGGACAACCCCGACCTCCAGGGCGCCTCGCTGATCTACGGCTACCTCACCACCACCGACCTGTCGACGGTCGGGATCTACGCCCCGCAGGACCCGCGCGTCTCGATCCTGCGCGACCTCGGCATGGTCGACGCCCCGGCCGTCGCCGACGCGATCAAGCCCGGCGAGTTCTACGGCACCGTCTCGGCGGAGAAGGCGGCTGACCTCGACTCCGACGTGTTCGTGACCTGGGTCGACTCCGCGGACGCGGTCGACACGATCCGCGACGACAAGCTGGTCGGGGAGATCCCGGCGGTCGCCGACGGCCACTGGTACGCCGAGACCGACAAGCAGAAGGCGATGGCCTCGACCAACCCCACGCCGCTGTCGATCCCGGTGATCATCAGCGACTTCCTGCCCCAGGTCGTGAAGGCCGTCCAGGGCGCGTGACCACGCTGACCCCCGCCCGCGACGTCGCGGGCCCCGCCGCGCACGGCCGGGGCCCGCGGCGTCGCGGCCTGCCCGCCGCCGTCGCGGTCGCCCTCGTGGTGGTCGTGGCGGCCGGCGCGCTGTCGGTGCTGGTCGGCGCGCGGACGGTGCCGCTCGCGGCGGTCTGGGACGCCGACCACCCGCTCCACGCCGTGGTCGAGGCGCGCGTCGACCGGACCCTGCTCGGGCTCGCCGTCGGCGCGGCGCTAGGGCTGGCGGGCGCCCTGATGCAGGGCCTGACCCGCAACCCGCTGGCCGACCCGGGCATCCTCGGCGTCAACGCCGGCGCCACCTTCGCGATGGTCGTCGGGATGACCGCGTTCGGCGCGGCGACGATGGCGCAGTTCCTGCCGCTCGCCTTCCTCGGCGCCGCGGTCGCCGCCGTCCTGGTGCAAACCGTCGCCTCGCTCGGCCGCGACGGCGCCACCCCGATGAAGCTCGCCGTCACCGGCGCGGCCCTCAGCGCCGGGCTGGCCAGCTGGACCACCGGGTTGCTGCTCGCTGACCGCAAGACCATGGAGAGCTTCCGGTTCTGGCAGGTCGGGACCGTCGCCGGCCGCGGCGTCGACGTGCTGCTCACGGGTCTGCCGTTTCTCGTCGTCGGGGCGCTGCTCGCGCTGGCGGGCGCGCGGGTGCTCAACACCCTCGCGCTGGGCGACGACCTCGCCCGCGGGCTCGGACGTCGTACGACCCGCGACAGGCTCGTCGTCGCGCTCGCGATCGTGCTGCTGGCCGGCACCGCGACGGCACTCGCGGGACCGGTCGCGTTCGTCGGGCTCGTGGTCCCGCACGTGGTGCGGGTGTTCGTCGGCCCCGACCATGGGCGCGTGCTGCCCTTCTCGATGCTCGCGGGCGCGGCCCTCGTCGTGCTCGCCGACACCGCCGGCCGCGTCGTCCTCCCGCCCGCCGAGGTGCAGGTCGGCATCATGGCCGCCGTCGTCGGCGTGCCGGTGTTCGTCGCCCTCGTACGCCGCACGGGGAGGGCCCTGTGACCGTGACGACCTCTCGCCCGACCGCCCCGCCGCGCGCCGCGGCCGACGCCCTCGACGTGGTGCGCCGGGCGCGCCGGGGACCGCGGCGCCACCACCGCCGGGTCGTCGGCGGACTGCTGCTCGCCGTCGTCGGCGCCTTCGCCGTCCGGGTGCTGCTGGGCGACTACACCGTGACGATCCCCGACTTCGTGCGGATCCTGTCCGGCGAGCAGATCCCCGGCGCCACCTACATCGTGATGGAGTCCAAGCTGCCGCGGGCCGTGCTCGCGGTGCTGGTCGGCCTCGCCTTCGGCGTCGGCGGCGCGATCTTCCAGACCACGCTGCGCAACCCGCTCGCCAGCCCCGACGTGGTCGGGGTCAGCCTCGGCGCCAGCGCGGCCGCCGTCTCCGCGATTGCCCTGGCCGGCTGGTCGGGCGGCGCCGTGTCGCTCGCCGCGGTCGGCGGCGCGCTCGCGGTCGCGCTGCTCGTACGCCTCGTCGCCGGCGACCACTCCGGCTTCCGTCTCGTCCTGGCCGGCATCGGGCTCGCCGCCGCGATGCAGTCGGTCATCCAGTACGTCTTCACCCGGGTCGACGAGTGGGACGTGCAGCTGGTGCTGCGCTGGCTCACCGGCAGCGTCAACGGTGTCGCCTGGTCGACGATCGGCCAGCTCGCGCTGGCGCTCGTCGTGCTGCTGCCGGTCACGGCGTGGGTCGCCCGGTCGCTGCGCGCCACCGAGCTGGGCGAGGACACCGCGACGGGCCTCGGCGTCGGGCGTGGCCGCACGGACCTGCTGATGCTGCTCGCCACCCTGCTGGTCGGGGTGGGCGTGGCGGCGGCCGGTCCGGTGGCGTTCGTCGCCTTCGTGTCCGGGCCGATCGCCCGCGCGCTCAACCGCGGACGCACCACCCTGCTCGCCTCGGGGCTGGTCGGCGCCCTCGTCGTGCTCGTCGCCGACCACGCCGGGGCGTACGCCCTCGACATCAACCTGCCGGTGGGCGTCGTGACCGGCGCGTTCGGCGCCCCGTTCCTGCTCTGGCTGCTCGCCCGCGGCCCCGTCACCGCACAGCGCGGAAGGAGGGCGGCATGACCGCCACGCACGAGACCCACCGGCTCGAGGCCCGCGGCTTGACGCTGGGCTACGCCGACACCGCCGTCGTCGACGACCTCGACCTCGCGGTGCCGCCCGGCGAGGTCACCGTCATCGTCGGCGCCAACGCGTGCGGCAAGTCGACCCTGCTGCGCGGGCTGGCCCGGCTGCTGAAGCCGCGCGGCGGCAGCGTGCTGCTCGACGGCGAGGTGCTCCACCGGCTGCCGACCCGCCGGGTCGCGCGCACCCTCGGCCTGCTGCCGCAGAACCCGATCGCGCCCGAGGGCGTGACCGTCTCCGACCTCGTCGGCCGCGGGCGCCACCCGCACCACGGCCCGTTCGGCCGCTGGACCGCCGCCGACGAGCAGGCGGTCGCCGAGGCGCTGGTGCTCACCGACACCCTCGAGCTCGCCGACCGGGTGGTCGACGAGCTCTCCGGCGGTCAGCGGCAGCGGGTGTGGATCGCGATGGCGCTGGCCCAGGGCACCGACCTGCTGCTCCTCGACGAGCCGACCACCTACCTCGACGTCGCCCACCAGGTCGAGATGCTCGACCTGCTCGCCGACCTCAACGCCCGCCGTGGCACCACCATCGTGATGGTCCTGCACGACCTCAACCTCGCCGCGCGCTACGCCGACCACCTGGTCGCGCTGCGCCACGGGCGGGTCGTCGCCTCCGGCACGCCCGCCGAGGTCGTCACCGAGGACGTGGTGCGGACCGTCTTCGGACTGGACAACCGCGTCGTCGAGGACCCCGTCTCGCACACCCCGCTGGTGGTCCCCGTGGGCCGCCACCGCCCGCGCGCCCGCCCCGTCCCGACCGGCCCGTCCACCCAGGAGACCCGATGACCGTGACCGCCGCACCGCTGCCCCTGCTCTTCACCGAGGTCGAGGTGGTCCGGGTCGAACGGCTCTCGCCGAGCTTCGTCCGGGTCGGTCTCGGCGGCGCCGGGCTGGCCGACTTCGGCGTCGACGGCCCGCGCTGGGACCAGCGGATCAAGCTGGTCTTCCCCGACCCCGTGACCGGCGGCATCACCTCGACCGAGGGCGTCGACGACTCGTGGTACGCGACCTGGTCGCAGCAGTCCCCGGCCGAGCGCGGCCACATGCGGACCTACACGGTCCGTGACGTCCTCGGCTCCGGCGAGGAGACCGTCCTGGTCGTGGACCTGGTGCTCCACCTGGAGGGCGACCTGGTCGGACCGGGCTCCACGTGGGCCTCGACCGCCTCCGTCGGCGACCGGATCGTGGTCCTCGCCCCGCGCCGTGGCTTCCCCTACGGCGGCATCGAGTTCACCCCCGCGCCCGGCGCGGACCTGCTCCTGGTCGGCGACGAGACGGCCGTGCCGGCGATCTGCACGGTGCTCGAGCAGCTGCCGGACGACGCGGTCGGCACCGCGTTCCTCGAGGTGCCGGTCACCGGCGACGTGCAGGACGTACGCCGTCCCGCCGGGGTCGACGTCGTCTGGCTGCCGCGCCAGGGTCGCGAGCACGGGGTCGCCCTGCACGAGGCCGTGGTGGCCCACCTCGGGATCGCGGGCGCCCCCGTCGAGGTGGCTCCCGACGAGGTCGACCCCGACCTGTGGGAGACGCCGTCCTACTCCTCCTCCGGCGAGGAGGTGCCGGCCGAGGTCGGCGGTGTCGGCGGGACGTACGCCTGGATCGCGGGCGAGTCGAAGGTGGTCACCGGGCTGCGGCGACACCTCGTCGGTGAGCTGGGCTTCGACCGGCGGCAGGTCGCCTTCATGGGCTACTGGCGCCGCGGGGTCGCGATGAGGTCCTGACCCGCGGCGCCCGGCGCCTGCGTCAGCGGCGCTTGGGGGAGCGGGGGGAGTAGCGCACCCGCTCGGCGATGCGGTGGCGAGCGATGAGCTCGAGGTCGGTGAACGTGTCGTGCATGGCCGTGCTCCTTTCGGTGTCGTGACCCGGGGGTCAGCTTTGGTGGAGGGTGACGTCGCCCGAGGCCGTGGTCGCGCGGACCTCGAGGTAGGGCTGGTCGGGGGCGGGCTCGCCCGTGCGGGGCAGCGAGGACGAGAGCCGGCCGCTGGCGGTGCGGACGTCGGTCCACACCGGCGTCCCGGCGACCACGCCGATCCGGACGTCGCCGCTCGCGGTTTTGGCGGTGACCCGCCCGGGGCCGGCCTCGGCGACCACCAGGTCGCCGGAACCGGTCGTGAAGACGGCCTCGCCGACCAGCGAGCCGATCGCGGCGTCGCCCGACCCGGTCTTGACAGCGAGGTCGTCGCCCGCGGCGTCGACGCGTACGTCGCCGCTGCCGGTGGACACGACCAGCGAGGACGCGGCGCTGCGGACGACCACGTCGCCCGAGCCGGTCTTGATCCGGGCGTCGCCAGCGAGGTGGTGGGCCTCGAGGTCGCCGGAGCCGGACTGCACGAGCGTGGAGCCGTCGACGACGTCGAGCGTGACGTCGCCCGAGCCGGTCTCGACGCGCGTGTCGTCGAGGCGTCCGCGGGTCCGGACGTCGCTGCTGCCGACCTTGGCGGTGAGCGCGCTCGCGACGGGCACCTCGACGACGATGTCGGTGCGCGGGTCGCGACCGAGGAAGCCGCCGCTGCGCTGGGGCGCGAGGATCGCGATGCGTCGCGACCCGGTCCCGTCCTCGAGGTCGCGGACCTCGAACTCCTCCGCGCGCTCGCCGGTGATCCGGACGCTGGTCACGGTCGTGCCGCTCGCGGTCACCTCGACCAGCCCGCGGCCGTTCTCGACGTACAGCTCGATCGGCTCCGGGGTGTCGAAGGTGTGGTCCTGGTGGTTGCTCATGGGGTGTCTCCAACCTGCGTGAGGGTGTGGTCGGCCGACGGGCCGGCCGGTGCCGGTCCGCGTGGTGCGAGGGAGGGTCGGTGGTGCGGGGCGCTCAGGCCCAGCCGGTCATCCGGCGGTTGTTGCCCTGCTTCCGGGTGGAGGCGAACGGGTCGTAGCCCACGAAGGGCACGCTGCTGAGGTCGATGTCGACGTTGATCGCGTGGTCGCTGGTCGCGCTGCGGACCACGCCGACGAGCCAGGTGTTGAGGCTCTGGCCGGCGGCCGCGGCCTTCTCCTCCGCGCGCGCCTTGACGGCCTCGGGGATGCGGAGGGTGATCCGCGCGAGGTCGCCGTCCGGCTCCTCGGGCGGGGCGGGGGGCGCCGGCGGCGCGGGCGGCTCGGGCATCGCGGCCGGCGGCGCGACCTCGACCACGAAGTCGAGCTCGCGCCCCACCAGCCGGACGTCGACGTTGCCCTCGGGCAGCTCGGCGGTGATCTCGGCCGCCGCGTGGGAGATGGCCTCCATCAGCGCGAGGCGGGCGCTCGGGTCGAGGGCGTAGGCCAGCCGCTCGGCGGCCTGCTTGAGCTCGTCGCTCCCCGCCTCGGCCGCGGCGACGAGGTCGCGACGGAGGGAGTCGACGTACGGCGTGATGTCCATGCGCACCACTCTGACATCAGTGTGATGTCACGTCAACCCCTTGGTGACATCAGATGGTGTCATCGGTGATGTCAGGCTGCCGTCGCCTCGTCCACAGCCTCTCCAGTAGTCCGCTGCGATCGGCCGGTCGCGGAGTGGTTGTGACCGGTCGACTGCAGCGGACTACCGAGGAGGGGTGTGGAGAAGGACGGCGGGGAGGACCGTCAGAGGTCGAAGAGCGAACCCGACCCGCTGATGTCGACGTCCGTGCGCGGGGTGTGCGTCGGCGCGTCGGACGACGAGGCCTGCGGCTCCTCGGCCTGCGGCTCCTCGGCCTGCGGCTCCTCGGTGGCCGTCGACTCGTCCGGGACCTTCGCGACCGGCTCCGTGGTCGCCGGCTGGGCCGGCAGGTCCTCGGGGTCACGGAACGTCGCCGCCTGACTCAGGTCCGCGCCGCTCGGCGGGGCGGCCGCCGTCTCGGGCTCGGGCTGGGGCTCGGGCTCCGTCGCCTCGGCCGTCACGTCCGCCGCCGGGGCGGCCTCGGTCGGTGCCTCGGTCGGGGCTGCCGCGGCCGGCTCGGCGGACGCCGGCGCCGGGTGGACGCCGCGCCCGCCGTGGTCGCGGTCGTCGTCTCGGGTGCCTCGAGGTCGAAGAGCGAGCCGAGGCTGCCCAGGTCGACGTCGGTCGTCGGCGTCGAGACGCTGGCGGTCGACGACGGCGCGCAGGCTCCGGCTCGGGCTCCGCAGCCGCCGGAGCGGCCTCGGCCTCCCCGGCCGCGGGCTCGGGGAGGGCTCGGGCGCCCGGGCTGCCGGCGCCTCAGCCGTCGGCTCCGCGGCTGCCGGCGCCTCGAGGTCGAACAGCGACCCGAGTCCGGCGATGTCCGCCGTGGGCGTCGGCGCGGACTGCGGGGCGCCGGTGGGAGCTGAGTCGCTGGGAGACTCAGCCGCCACGGCGGGCTCGGGCTCGGGGGCCTTGGTCGGAGCTGAGTCGCTGGGAGACTCAGCCGCCACGGCGGGCTCGGGCTCGGGGGCCTTGGTCGGAGCTGAGTCGCTGGGAGACTCAGCCGCTACGGCAGGCGCGGCCGGTGCCGGGTCCGGGGCGGCGATGTCGAACAACGAGCCCCCGCTGCCGAGGTCGGTCGTCGGCGACACGGTCGGCGCAGGCGCCGGGGTCGGGGCGGGCTGGGCGGTGGCCTGCGGCTCGGGCTCCGCGGCGGGCTCCGGCTCGGGCGTACCGAGGTCGAAGAGCGAGCCACCCGAGCCGAGGTCGGTCGAGGCGGCCGGCGCCGCCGCGGGCTTGGCATCGGCCTCGGCCGCGGGCTGCTCCGCCTTCGGCTCGGCCGCGGCGGGTGCCTCGGGGGCGGGGGTGTCGAACAGCGACCCGCCCGACGCGGGCTTCTCGTCGGCAGGGGTGTCGAAGAGCGAGGTCCCGCCGGAGGCCTTCGCGGCCGGACCGGCGTCCGCGGTCTCGGTGACCGTGTCTTCGGTGACGGTGACGTCGCCGGTCTCCGGCTCGTCCTTGGTCGCCACGTCGGTGGTGGCGGCGGCCGCGGACGCGGCGGGCGCGGCCGCAGCGGCCGAGCCGGGTGCGGCCTTGGTGGCCTGCTCGCCCTTCACCGACGCGAGCAGCATCTGCGCGACGTCGAGGACCTCGACCTCCTCGCGGGCCTCGCCCTTGGCCTGCTGCGAGGTCAGCCCGTCGGAGAGCATCACGCGGCAGAACGGGCAGCCGACGGCGATCTGGTCGGCGCCGGTGCCGACGGCCTCCTTCGTGCGGTTCATGTTGATCCGCTCGCCGAGGTTCTCCTCCATCCACATGCGCGCGCCGCCGGCGCCGCAGCAGAAGGACCGCTCGGAGTTGCGCTCCATCTCGACGAGCTCGGCGCCCGGCAGGATCTGCAGCAGCTCGCGCGGCGGGGAGTAGACCTGGTTGTGGCGGCCGAGGTAGCACGGGTCGTGGTAGGTGATCGAGCGCTTCGCGGCGCCCGCGCCCTCCTTGACCGGGGTCAGCTTGCCCTCGCGCACCAGGCGGTTGAGCAGCTGGGTGTGGTGGACGACCTCGAGCTCGATGCCGAAGTCCTTGTACTCGTTCTTGAGCGTGTTGAAGCAGTGGGCGCAGGTCGAGACGACCTTCTTGACCTTGTACTCCTTGAACGTCTCCACGTTCTGCTGGGCCAGGCCCTGGAAGACGAACTCGTTGCCGGCGCGGCGGGCCGGGTCGCCGGTGCAGGTCTCGCCGTTGCCGAGCACGCCGAAGGAGATGCCGGCCATGTCGAGCAGCTCGGCGACGGCACGCGTGGTCTTCTTCGCGCGGTCCTCGTAGGCGCCGGCGCAGCCGACCCAGAACAGCCAGTCGACCGACTCGAGGGACTCCAGGTCCTCCCCGACGACGGGCACGTCGAACTCCAGGCCCTTGGCCCAGTCCATGCGGGCCGTGGCCGACATGTTCCATGGGTTGCCCTTGTTCTCCAGGCCCTTGAAGAGCTGGTTGAGCTCGGCCGGGAAGTTCGACTCCACGAGCAGCTGGTAGCGGCGCATGTCCATGATGTGGTCGACGTGCTCGATGTCGACCGGGCACTGCTGGACGCAGGCGCCGCACGAGGTGCAGCTCCACAGCACGTCCTCGTCGATGACGAAGTCGCCGTCGGCCGGGTTGTAGAACCAGTCGAGGACGTCCTCGCCGGAGCCGGCGGTCTCGCCCTTGGAGCCGACGCCGACCAGCTGGCGCTCGCGGTGGGCCTCGTCGCCGTCGTGCTTGGCGTACGCGTGGTCGCGCAGGCTGGTGATCAGCAGCTTGGGCGACAGCGGCTTCTCGGTGTTCCACGCCGGGCACTGCGACTGGCACCGGCCGCACTCGGTGCACGTGGTGAAGTCGAGGATGCCCTTCCAGGAGAAGTCCTCGACCGTGCCGACGCCGAGGGTGGAGTCCTCGTCGAGGTCGTCGATGTCGTCGAGCGTGACGGCCTTGCCGTCGGAGGTCAGCGGCTTCATCGCGCCGAGCGCGGTGCTGCCGTCCTCCTCGCGCTTGTAGTAGATGTTGAACCAGGCGGTGAACCGGTGCCACGCGATGCCCATGGTGATGTTGCGGGCGATCACCATCAGCCAGATCATCGCGAGCGCGATCTTGAAGGCGGCGATGGCGTAGATGACGTTCTCGAGCGTGCCGGGGTCGTTCGAGTAGAACGCGTCGCCGATCCACGAGGCGATCGGGTAGTGCGAGCGCCCCGCGTCCTCGTCGAGCTTCCACTCCGCCGCGCGGACGAAGAGGATCGCCGCGCCCTCGAGCAGGGCGAGCGCCTCGACGAAGTAGGCCTGCCAGAACGTCGAGCCGAAGAAGCGGCTGCGGCGGCCCTCGGAGCGCGGGTGGTGCTTCTGGCGGTAGACGATGAGGTAGACGATGCCGACGGTGCTGAGTAGCCCGATCAGCTCGCTGAACCACTCGTACGGGTACCAGTGGCCGATCAGCGGCCACGCGAAGCTCGGCGAGAAGAGCTGGAAGTAGGCCGCCAGCACGGCCGTGCTGAGGAACAGGAACGCCGCGTAGACGAACCAGTGCATGACGCCGACCCAGTGCCACTGCAGCATCCGGGTGTGGAGGAACGTCTCCTTCAGCATCGTCACGGCGCGCCCCGAGGGGTTGCCGTTGCGCCCCGGAGCCGGCTGGCCCGAGCGGATCACGCCCAGCATCCGACGTACGGCCGGCACCAGGAGGGCGACGGCGGCGACGGTCAGTGCGAACGAGACGACGATCGCGAAGATCTGCATGTAGGACTGCTCCTCGGTCGGGGCGTACGAGCCGGAGCATAGGGCCGCGTGCGGCGCCGACGGCAGGCTCGTAGGAGTGAGAAGGATCCTACCCGCAGGTAACTTCAGCGGGGTGTGGCGTCGCCCTCAGTTGACGATCGCGACGTTCTCGACCTCGATCTCGCGCGCGTCCTCGCGGTAGGTCGCGACCTTGCCGCGGACCTGGTCGAGCGCCTCGGTGAGCTTCGTGACGCCGTCGCGCAGCTTCCGCTGGTGCTCGAGGTGCGCCAGGTGCGACTCGCTCGACTCCTCCCAGCCGGGGGTGAGCGCCTCGACCTGCTCGAGCAGCTCGGTGACCTGCGTGCTGATCGCCGTGGTGGCGTCGCCGAGCGCCGTCTCGATCGCGGACAGCGCGCCCTGGTGGACGACCAGGCTGCGCTCGCTCATCGCGGGCCCCCGCCGAGCCGGTCGGCGAGCTGGCCGGCGCGCTCGGCCTGCGCGACGTCGTTGGTGGCGTGCTCCTGGGCGAGGTAGGTCAGGCTCTGCGCGTAGCCCTCGAGGATCGGGCCGAGGGTCGCCGCGACGCGGAACCACTCGTTGACCGCCTCGCCGAACCCGGCGGCCGCCTGGCCCCGGAAGCCGGCGCCCGCCTCGGTCTCGAGGGTCGCGCCGAGGTCCTGCAGCGTCTTCTGCAGCGGGTCGACCGCGTCGGCGACCGCCTGCGCGGCTGCCTGCATCTCGGAGTAGACGAGTCCGACGGCCACGGGCCGCCCCCTTCCTGGTCGGTCGAGCGCTCGGGTGTCTCGCGGACCTTCCTACCCCGCGCGGCCCCACTTCACACACCGCCCGTCGGTTTGACCGGGGCGAGGCGGGGGAAGATCGCTGCCATGGCGTCGTACGACTTCGAGGTCGACCTCGAGAGCATGGGCAAGGCCGCCCAGGGCCTCAACGAGGCCCTCCAGCTGTTCAAGGACAAGGACGTCGAGGACCTCGTCCCGTCCAAGGGCGACGTGGGGCACGAGGCGGTCTGGGACGCGCTCGACGAGTTCCAGGGCCGCTGGGAGGAGGGCGTCAACAACCTCTGCCAGGACGTCGAGGAGATGGCCGGCCGGCTCGGCAAGATCGCGATGAACTACTTCGAGACCGACAAGGCCGGCCAGGAGTCCTTGTCCGCCCTCAAGGGCACGATCGCCGCGATCAAGGTGATGTGAGGTGCCGGACTTCGAGGTCGAGGGCAACCCGGGCAACGTCCGTGCGAAGGCCCTCACGATGGAGCAGAAGGGCCAGCTCTTCTACGACACCGGGGACGCTCTCGCCAAGATCGACGTCTCGGGATGGACCGGCCGGGCCGCCGACGAGTTCCGCGAGGCCCACGACCTGGAGCCGGACCGCTGGATCAAGTCCGGCAACGGGTTCAAGAAGGCGGCGGCCGGCCTGACGACGTACGCCGGTGCGCTCGAGGACGCGCAGCGCCGGGCCGCCGAGGCCGAGGCGGAGTACGAGCGCGGGCAGCGCGAGTCGGAGAGCGCCCGCACGCAGTACGACTCCTACATGGGTCGGATGCGCAGCTACTGGGCCAGCGGCGGCACCGACCAGGCGGAGCCGTTCGTCGACTGGGGCGACCCGATCCAGCAGGAGGCGCTGCGGACCATGCAGGCCGTCCGCTCCGACCTCGACCAGGCCGCGCACACGTGCGCGGGCCAGGTGCGGGCCGGCTGCGCGGACGCCCCCGAGGAGCCCAACTGGCTCGAGTCGGGACTGAAGTTCGTCGGCGGCATCCTCGAGGGCGCCGGCGAGGCGGTCTGGGACCTGCTCACGATGGTGCCGTTCAGCCCGGTCAACCTCGTGATCGACGGCTACAAGCTGGCCTCGGGCGACCTCACGCCCGAGGAGCTGGCGAAGAAGTACGAGCTGTCGGTGGAGAACGCGGTCGACATGGCCCAGGGGATCTACACCGGCCTGACCACCGACCCGGTGGGCTTCGGGAAGAACCTCGGCAAGAGCCTGCTCGACTGGGACACGTGGGCCGACGACCCGGCGCGCGCGATCGGCCACCTCGTGCCCGACGCGATCGCAGCCGCCGCGACCGCCGGCGCCGGAGCGCTCGCCACCCGCGGCGGCAGGTTCGCGATGGACGGCCTCGACGCCCTCAGCGACATGGGCAGGTTGCGCCACCTCGACGACCTCGCGGACCTCGGCGACCTCCGCCACCTCGACGACCTCGGCGACGGCTCGCGGATCTACTCGATGATGGACGACGTCCCGCACCGCACGTCGTTCTCGCCCGACCAGCTCAACGCCTCGCGCGTCGACGACGTGCTCGCCCGGCACGACATCTCGCGCAGCGAGCTCAACGACCTCGTCAACAAGCCGGCGGCGGACCTCACGCCCTCCGAGCGCGCGACGCTCAACGCGGTCCGCGACGACTTCCCCGCGCCCGACAGCAGCACCGTGATGCAGAAGGTCATCGACCAGCCCTACTTCGACGAGAAGACCGGCGAGCTCAGGCTGGGCGGTGCCGACAACTACATCCACGACCACTACGCCGCCGACGAGGTGCGCGGCGCGGTCACGGTGGCCGACGACACCTCGCACCTCGGGACCCCGCGGTCGATCAACGAGGACCTGCGCCTCGACTACGACGGCACGCACCACTCCACCGGCGACGCCTCGACGCACGTGATCCGGTTCCAGACCGACCAGCCCAACTTCGACATCCCGCGCAACAGCGACATGACCGGTTCGCCGACCCGGTTCGACAGCTGGAGCGACCCGTTCACGGGCAATGGCTTCACGAAGTCCGGTGATGACATCATCCCCGAGTACGTCACCGACGGTCCGACCGTGATCCGCGAGGGAGCCGAGATGTGGGAGGTCACCGACTCCGGGACCCAGCGCCTCGTCGCGGTCCTGCGCTCGATCGACGGTGAGCCGGCGTGGATCCCGCAGGGCAACTGATGGCGCTGCCCGAGCCCGGGACGTTCGCCGTCCACGGCGGCACCACCTACCCCGTCGCGTCCGCAGCCGCCGAGACCGTCACGCTGCGGGTGCCGCGCGACGCCGGTCCGCTCCCCGGCCAGGTCGAGGGTGGGACGCGCCGGGACGGCGACCTCTGGGCGAAGGTCCGCAAGGTCGACCTCGAGCGCTACTTCTCGCGCCGGGTCACCGTGCAGTGGCAGGGCGAGGAGGTCGGGCTCGGCCGGGTCGACGGCGACGCGGCGGAGATCCACGCGAGCTCGCCGGTGGTGGCTGACAGGCTGGGCCTCGAGGGCGACCAGTACAACGGCTTCCGCGCGACCGTCCCGGTCGACGAGCTGAGCGTGGTCGACGTGCGCGAGGAGGAGATCGATGTCTGAGTCCGAGGTGCCGGCCCGCCCGGTGCTGCAGAAGCTGCTCACCCACGGCCTGGGGTCGGCGATCGTCGAGGACGGCTACGACCAGGTCGGCGGCGTCGTGGTGCTGGCCGGTGACGCCCGCCCGCTCGACACCCCCGAGAAGCTGCTCCGCGCCCACGGGTTCGACGCCCCCGGTGCGGAGTACGTCGACGTCGTCCGCTTCGAGCTGCCCCCGGCGGCCCGGTTGACCAACCCGGCCGCTCCCGGCTCCGGACGTACGCCGCTCCACCCGACCGGCTTCCTGCGGGCCGAGGCCGTGGTGCCGGTGTGGGAGCTCGACCGCACCCGCTACTCCTACGGCGCGGAGTACTGGCGGATCCGGGCCGACGGCGAGCAGCGTTGCCTGTCGGCCTACCAGGGCGCAGCCCGCGGGTGGCGCGGCGCGAAGGGCTGGCGTCCGTGGACCCCGCTCGTCGGCACCCGTGCCCGGTGGCGCGGCTCCGAGCTCGTCGCCGACCTGGTCGGCGACAGCGTGCTCCTCGCGATGCGTGCCGACACCGGCGTCGAGGGCTGGGAGGAGGTCCGGCCGCAGACGTGGGCCACGGCCGTCCCGGCGACCGACTGCGAGCTCTTCGAGGTCGTCATGCGCGCGACGTGGCGCGGCCTCCCCGTCCGTCTCCTCGCCTCCGGTCCCGAGCAGGCCCACGTGCAGGTGCTGGTCGACGACGAGGAGCAGGCGCACGCCGTCGGCGCCGAGACCGTGGAGCCCGGCGTGTTCGAGGCGACCGTCGCCCGCAGCGAGCTCAGCGAGGTCGGAGGCGTGACCAACGAGGTCGCGCCCGTCGCGGGTTGAGGCCGGGCGCGACTCGTCGACGAGGTCACCGCGCTCGGGAGGTCACGCGGCGTACGCCGACCACCTTCCCGGTCCGCGACAGCTCGACCGTCATCGGCACCCGCGCCCTCCCCGGTCGCTGCGCGCAGTAGGTGAAGGTGCGCCCCAGGCGCTGCCACGGCTGGCCGACCCGGCGCATGAGCGCGCGGGTGCCGAGCCCGGGCACGGCCGCGCGGGTGAAGGACCGCACCGACCGTCGCAGGCCGGGGTTGCGGCACGAGTCGGGCGCGACGCCCCACGCCCGCTCCCACGTCTGGAGGTACGCCTCCGCGCCGCGCGCGAGGTCGTCGGCCAGCGCGGGCCCGTCGGCGCCGGCGACGTGCTGGGCGTCCTCCACCCAGTCGGGGTAGAGGCCGTAGTGGGCGACGCCGTCGGTGTTGACGTCGAAGACCCGCTCCCCGCTGCGCTGTCGGTCGACGGTGACGCCGCCGAGGCCGGTGAACGGGTACGTCACCGGGTCGGGCGCGTCGGCGCCGCGCGGGTCGCCCTGGGCGCCGAAGCCGTTCATGTCGGAGCCGAAGCCGAACCCGAAGTAGAAGCGCGGGTCGGCCCACCCGAGGTGCTGGCGCCACTTGTCGACGAACCCGGTCGAGTCACCGGCGTAGGGCGCGACGAAGCCGCCGAGGCGGTAGATCCGCGGGTAGGCGTCGGGGGTCGACCACGAGTGCGACGACACGACGCCGACCGCCCGGCCCGCGGCCTGCTGCTGCTCGAGGTAGTCGAGCGCGGCGGTGCGGCCGGCGACGCTCATGTGGTCGGGGTCGACGAGAATCCGCCGGTCGACCATCGCGGAGAGCAGCCGCTCGCCCATCGGGCTCAGGCCCAGCTCGTTGCAGTGCGGACCGGCCGGGTAGAGCGGGCCCGGCTGGATGCCGGTGTCGCCGAAGAGCTTCCAGATCGCGCCGAAGATCGCGTCCTGGCCGGGCTGCGGCTGCGGGCCACCGGGCAGGTCGCCGAGGTTGGGCGACTGCAGGCGGTCCTCGACGCCGGGCGGGTTGGTCGACGGGCAGGTCCGCATCCGGAGGAACGAGCCGGTGTTGAGGAAGTTGGCGGCGTTGGTGAGCGTGCCCGTGCTGCCGGCGTCGCCGGCCACGCCGGTGAAGGCGTTGTCGAACTTGTTGGTCAGCTCCATCTGGCTCACCCCGAGCCGGCGCATCTCGTCGAGCTCGGTGAGCATCTGCTCCTCGGTGCAGGTGGGCCGACCGAGCTGCACGTTGCAGCCGAGCGGGACCGACGTCTCCATCCCCATCACCACGGCGAGCTTGCCCTCGTTGATCACCCGGCGGGCCTCGAAGGGGTCGGTGACGATCCGGTACCACCCGCGCCCGGGCCCGCCGTGCTGCGCGTCGATGTAGTCCTGCATGGCGCGCATGTCCTTCGCCTGGAGGCGCACGGCGTCGCGGTCGTCGCAGGAGTTCTTCTTGAGCGGGTAGATCTCGCACAGCACGTTGTTCTCGGTGAGCAGGCTGGTGTGGATCCGCAGCCCGGCGCGCCACGAGCGCTCCAGCCACCGGTAGTAGACCTGCTGGTGGGTCAGGGAGTGCGGGTTCGGCCAGTACGAGAACGTGGGCCAGCCGACCGGGTCGTGGCCGGTGCCGGGGGTGTTGCCGGAGAGCACGTCCTCGAGCAGCGCCCCGCGGCCGTCGGCGACCTGGTGGTCGGGGCAGTCGACGAGCGCGGACGGTGCGCCGTAGCGGTGGAACGGCGGGCTGCAGATCACCCGTCCGCCGAGGAACTCGTGGGTCTGGCCGTGCACGTGCGGGTCGACGTAGCCCCTCACCTCCTGGAACGGCGTCGCCCCGCCGAAAGGTCGGCCGCGGACGTTGGTCCCCACCTCGGGGAAGGCCGTGCAGCCGGTCGTGCGCCGCAGCCGCAGCGGCTCGGGGGTGCCGGTGGCGAAGCCGGTGCCGGAGCGGCGCAGCCCGCGGCCGTCGGCGAGCGCGAAGGTGAAGCGGCCGCGGCCCGCGCCGCGCACGGTCCAGTCGGCGTCGGGCGACGGCTCGGTCGCCCACGTCGTGGCGCCGGACCCGGCGGCGGCGAGGAAGGTGCGACCGGCGGAGTAGAGCAGGTAGCTGCCGAGGCCGGTCGCCTGGAAGGTGACCGGCTGGCCGCGGAGGCGGTAGCAGCCGCCGGCCATCGCGTACCTGCTCTCCGGCACCCGTCGGCGCGGCTCGCGCAGCGGCACCCGGACCAGGCGCGGCTCGGCCAGCGTGCGCTGGGCCGCGACGGACGCCCGGTGGGCCGCTCGCTCCCGGGCCGTGGTCGGGTCGGGCGCCGCGGCCGCCTCGCCGCTGCGGCTGACCGCGTTCTTGGTGGCCGGGTCGTGGACGTGCCCGTGCCCGTCGCCGGCCCCGACCGCGACGACGTCGCGCGCCAGACCGGGGTGGGCGTGCGGGCGCGCCTCCGCGGCGTCCGCGGTCCGCTGGCGCACGTCGGCGTCGTACGCCGCCGCGAGGCCGCGGGAGCCGGGACCACCGGGCGTCGCGTGCAGCACGCCGCCGGTGACCAGCGCGGCGGCGGCGACCACGGAGAGGAGGATGCGCTGGGCGGGACGGGGCGTCGGGGTCACGGCGGCTCCTTGTCGTCACGGGTCCAACGACGGCGGAGCGACCGGGCTACGTCGTCGGGTCGGGCCGACGACCCGCCGGACCGCTGACGCGCCGGGTCAGCAGCGCGGCGGTGGCGGTGACCGCCCGCGCGACGGCCGCGACCTCGGTGGGTCCCGCGCCCTCGCTCGGGAAGGTCACCGCGACCCCCGCGACCGGGTGCGCGTTGTGGTCGAGGACGGCCGCGGCGACGCTCTGCAGGCCGGGGGTGACCTCGCCGTCCTCGTCGGCGTGGCCACGCTGGCGGGTGTCGGTGAGGATCGCGCGGAGCGCGCTCAGCGACGTGGGCCCGTGGCCGTGCCGGTCGACGAAGGCGCTGCGGTCGGGGTAGAGCGCGCGCACCTGGCTCGCGGGGAGCATCGCGAGGATCGCCCGGCCGGACGCGGTGAGGTGGGCCGGCAGGCGCACGCCGACGTCGGTGACGAGCGGCGGTCGTCCGGGCGCCCGCTCCTCCACGACGTAGAGCACGTCGCGCCCGTGCAGGACGGCGAGGTGCGCGCCGTGCCCGGTGCGGTCGACCAGCTCGGCGAGCGGCCGGCGGGCGAGCCGGGCGAGCGGCTCCTGGCGGGTGAAGCCGCTGCCCACCTCGAACGCGGCCACCCCGAGGCCGTAGCGGTGCTCCTCGGCGAGGTGCACCACGAAGCCCTCGTCGATCATCGTGTTGAGGAGGTGGTAGGCCGTGCTCCGCGGCAGGTCGCAGGCGCGCATGACCCGGTCGAGCGGGACGGGGTCGGCCTGGGTGGCGAGGAAGCGCAGCACCCGCAGGGCGCGGGTGGCGGCCGGGACCTGGCTCACGGTGCGGCCGGGGGCTCCTTGCGGGTGAACCAGCCGCCACCGCCGTCGGTCTGCTCGATCGGCTTGCCGGGCATGTCGTTGCTGCCCGGCGTGCGGCGCGGCAGCAGCGGCTTGCCCTCGGACGCGGGCTCGGCGGGCTCGGCGGCGGGCTCGGCGGGCTCGGCCGGCTGCTCGGCGGCGGGTGGGGAGCCGGGTCGGCCTCCGACGGCGGGGTCGGCTGCTGGTCGACGGTCCCG
Organism: Nocardioides okcheonensis; assembly: GCF_020991065.1. NCBI lineage: Bacteria > Bacillati > Actinomycetota > Actinomycetes > Propionibacteriales > Nocardioidaceae > Nocardioides > Nocardioides okcheonensis. Next base: position 2,379,394 of record NZ_CP087710.1, on the reverse strand, counting down.
GCGACCTGGCGCGTAGTCGTCGGCCCGGTGGTCCATGCGCGCGGTCAGCCGGCCGCGCGGACCTGCGCCTGGTGCTCGGCCTCGACCCGGCTGGCCTCCAGCCGCGCCTGCTCGGCCTCCGCCTCGGCCCGGTCGGCGACCTCGCGCGCCTCCTCGGCCCGCTCCTCGGCGACGGCGGCACGCTCCTGGGCGGGCGCGATCGTGGCCTGGGCGGTGCCGGCGGCCCGCGCCCTGAGCTCGTCGGCGCGGGTGGCGTTGGCCTCCCGGTTGCGCGAGCGGACCACGAGCGCCGCGACCGCGACGACGACGGCGACGATGACGACCAGGGTGATGAAGAGGGTCACGGGAGTCCTCACTCCGGGGAACAGGGTCGCCGTCAGTCTGGCACCCCTCGGCCCGGTGTCCAGCGGTTCGGCGCAACCCGTCCTCCTGTCTCGGATGCGAGACGTCCCGCGGCGCGCACCTCTGGCGGTGGGTGCGCGGCGCGCGTTTCATGGAACCCATGAAGACCATCCACGTCGGGGTCGGCCCCGTCTCCTTCGAGGACCTCGTGAGCGTCGCCCGCGACGGTGCACCCGTCGCCCTGACCGACGAGGCCCTGGCCGCCGTCGACCGGGCCCGCGGCGTCGTCGAGGCGCTGGCCGCCGCCGAGACCCCGACCTACGGCGTGAGCACCGGCTTCGGTGCGCTCGCCACCCGACACATCCCCACCGAGATGCGCGCCCAGCTCCAGCGCTCGCTCGTGCGCTCGCACGCCGCCGGCTCGGGCCCCGAGGTCGAGCGCGAGGTCGTGCGCGCGCTGATGCTGCTGCGCCTGTCGACGCTCGCGACCGGGCACACCGGCGTACGCCGCGAGACCGCGCAGCTGATGGCCGACCTGCTCAGCCACGGCATCACGCCGGTGGTGCGGGAGCACGGCTCGCTCGGCTGCTCCGGCGACCTCGCACCGCTCTCGCACTGCGCGCTGGCGCTGATGGGGGAGGGCGAGGTCCGCGACGCGTCCGGGACGCTCCTCCCCGCGGCCGAGGCGCTCGCCGCCGCGGGACTCGCCCCCGTCGAGCTCGCCGCCAAGGAGGGCCTCGCCCTCATCAACGGCACCGACGGCATGCTCGGCATGCTGGTCATGGCGATCACCGACCTGCGGATGCTGCTGCGCACGGCCGACGTCGCCGCCGCGATGAGCGTGGAGGGCCAGCTCGGCACCGACCGCGTCTTCGCGCCCGAGCTCCAGGCGATCCGCCCGCACCCCGGGCAGGCGCTGTCCGCGGCCAACCTCACCTCCCTGATGGCCGGCTCCGCGATCGTCGCGTCGCACCGCACCGGTCCGGACAACTCGGTGGAGTGCAACAAGGTGCAGGACGCGTACTCGCTGCGCTGCTCCCCGCAGGTCCACGGCGCCGCGCGCGACACCGTCGAGCACGCCGCCACCGTCGCCGGTCGCGAGCTCGCGAGCGCGATCGACAACCCGGTCGTCATCGGCGACCGCGTCGAGTCCAACGGCAACTTCCACGGCGCCCCGGTGGCCTACGTCCTCGACTTCCTCGCGATCGTCGCCGCCGACGTCGCCTCGATCAGCGAGCGCCGCACCGACCGGTTCCTCGACCGCGCCCGAAGCCACGGCCTGCCGCCGTTCCTCGCCTCGGACCCCGGCGTCGACAGCGGCCACATGATCGCCCAGTACACCCAGGCCGCGATCGTCTCCGAGCTCAAGCGCCTGGCCGTGCCGGCCTCCGTCGACTCCATCCCCTCCAGCGCGATGCAGGAGGACCACGTGTCGATGGGCTGGGGCGCCGCGCGCAAGCTGCGCCGCGCGGTCGACGGACTCTCGCGCGTCGTCGCCGTCGAGGTGCTCACCGCCGCCCGGGCGCTCGACCTGCGCGCCCCGCTCGCCCCGTCGCCCGCGACGGCCGCGGTCGTGGCGCTGCTGCGCCGGTCCGGCATCGACGGCCCCGGCCCCGACCGCCACCTCTCGCCCGAGATCGAGACCGCCGTCTCGCTCGTCCAGTCCGGCGCGGTCCTCGCCGCCGCCGAGTCCGTGATCGGAGAACTGCAGTGACCGAGACCAACCCCCGCCTGCCGACTCGTGCTGAGGAGGGCGCCCAGCGCCCGTCACGAAGCATCCACGCGGCCACCGGCACCGACCTGACCGCGAAGTCGTGGCAGACCGAGGCGCCGCTGCGGATGCTGATGAACAACCTCGATCCCGACAACGCCGAGCGTCCCGAGGACCTCGTGGTCTACGGCGGGACCGGCAAGGCGGCGCGCAGCTGGGAGGCGTACGACGCCATCGTCCGCTCCCTGCGCGACCTCGAGGACGACGAGACGCTGCTCGTGCAGTCGGGCAAGCCGGTCGGCATCATGCGCACCCACACCTGGGCGCCGCGGGTGCTGATCGCCAACTCCAACCTCGTCGGCGACTGGGCCGACTGGGAGGAGTTCCGCCGGCTCGAGGACCTCGGCCTGACGATGTACGGCCAGATGACCGCCGGGTCGTGGATCTACATCGGGACGCAGGGCATCCTGCAGGGCACCTTCGAGACGTTCGCCGCCATCGCGGACAAGAAGTTCGGCGGGACCCTGGCCGGGACCATCACCGTCACCGCCGGCCTCGGCGGCATGGGCGGCGCGCAGCCGCTCGCCGTGACGATGAACGACGGCGTCGCGATCTGCGTCGAGTGCGACCAGCACCGCATCGACCGGCGCCTCGAGACCCGCTACCTCGACGTCCAGGCCCGCGACCTCGACCACGCGATCGAGCTCGCCCTCGAGGCGCGCGACGAGCGCCGCGGGCTGTCGATCGGGCTGCTCGGCAACGCCGCCGACGTGCTCCCCGAGCTGCTCGAGCGGCACCTCGACGGGAGCGTGCGCATCGACGTCGTCACCGACCAGACCTCCGCCCACGACCCGCTGTTCTACCTCCCGTCCGGGACCTCCGCCGAGGACTGGGAGCGCGAGCGCACGGAGGACCCGCGCGGCTTCACCAAGCGCAGCCAGGAGTCGATGGCCCGCCACGTCCGCGCGATGGTCGAGCTCCAGGACGCCGGTGCCGAGGTCTTCGACTACGGCAACTCGATCCGCGACGAGGCCCGCAAGGGCGGCTACGACCGTGCGTTCGAGTTCCCCGGGTTCGTGCCGGCCTACATCCGCCCGCTCTTCTGCGAGGGCAAGGGCCCGTTCCGCTGGGCTGCGCTGTCGGGTGACCCCGAGGACATCTACGCCACCGACCGCGCGATCAAGGAGCTGTTCCCGGCCGAGGACAAGCCGGAGTACGCCCGGCTCCACCGCTGGCTCGACATGGCGGCCGAGCGGGTGCAGTTCCAGGGCCTGCCGGCGCGCATCTGCTGGCTGGGCTACGGCGACCGCGCGAAGGCGGGCGCGCGCTTCAACGAGATGGTCGCGAGCGGTGAGCTCTCCGCCCCGATCGTGATCGGTCGCGACCACCTCGACTGCGGCTCGGTCGCCTCGCCCTACCGCGAGACCGAGGCGATGCTCGACGGCTCCGACGCCATCGCCGACTGGGCGATCCTCAACGCCCTCGTCAACACCGCCTCCGGCGCCACCTGGGTGTCCTTCCACCACGGCGGCGGCGTCGGCATCGGCCGGTCGCTGCACGCCGGGCAGGTCACCGTCGCCGACGGCACCGACCTCGCGGCGCAGAAGATCGAGCGGGTCCTCACCAACGACCCCGGCATGGGCGTCATCCGCCACGTCGACGCGGGCTACGCGCGCGCCGTCGAGGTCGCCGACGAGCGCGGCGTGCGGGTGCCGGTGGAGCCGGTCGTCCGCGACTGACGGCGCCCGTCCAGCCCGGGTGCGAGGGTGGTCCCATGGACGACTCGGCGGCCAAGACCAACCTCCACACCTACCTCCGGCACGAGCGCGAGGCCGTGCTCGCCAAGCTCGACGGCCTGTCGGACTACGACGTACGCCGTCCGCTGACCGCCTCCGGGACCAACCTGCTCGGTCTGGTCAAGCACCTGGCGACGTGGGAGGCGCGGTACCTCGGCGAGGTGTTCGCCCGGCCGTTCCCCGAGCCGCTGTCGCGGTGGGACGTCGAGGAGGAGCGGCTGGCCGACATGTGGGCCACCGAGCACGAGTCGCGCGCCGACGTCGTCGACCGCTACCGGCGCGTGTGGGCCCACGCCGACGCCACCATCGAGGCGCTCGACCTCACGTCGACCGGGCGCGTCGAGTGGTGGGGTGACGCGGAGGTCCCGCTGTTCAACGTGCTCGTCCACGTGCTCGCCGAGACCAGCAGACACGCCGGCCACGCCGACATCCTGCGCGAGGAGATCGACGGCGCGGTCGGCACCGACGCCGAGGCGATGGCGGCCGGCGGGCACGACGCCGCCTTCTGGGCCGAGCGGCGCGCCCGGATCGAGGCGGCCGCACGGTCCACGCGCTGACCGCCCGAGGGGCCGGAGCGTCCCTGGTGCCGGCACGACACGCCGTACGCCGCTCGCGACACGCCGCCGCACACCGCCCGGGTCGCCACGTCCCGGGCCGGTGCCGCGAACGGCTGACTTTTGCGGCGGCGTACGACAGGATTCCGTCCATGGCAACGGGGGAGAAGAAGCCGGCGCGCTCGCGCACGGTCCTGACCGACATCAGCTCGCGCGCGTGGGAGCACCCCGCCGACCGGGGCGCGCTGGTCGCGCTGCGGCGGCTCAAGGGCTTCGACGTGCTGCTCAAGACCATGTCCGGGGTGTTCCGCGAACGCGCGTGGCGGCTGACGCTGCTCGGCTCGGCGGTGCGCGTCGACGAGCGCCAGTTCGCCCGGCTGCACCGGCTGCTGGCCGAGGTGGGCCAGAGCCTGGACGCCACGGACCTGCCCGAGATGTACGTCCAGGCCGACCCGACGCTCAACGCCCAGACGATCGGGATGGACAAGCCGATCATCGTGCTGTCGTCCGGTCTGGTGCACCACCTCGACGACGACGAGCTGCGCTTCGTGATCGGCCACGAGCTCGGCCACGCGATCAGCGGGCACGCCGTCTACCGCACGCTGCTGCTGCGGCTGCTCGGGCTCGGCGGGCTCCTCAACGCGATCCCGGGCGGCGCCCTCGGCATCCGGATGGTGACCGTCGGGCTGCTCGAGTGGTCGCGCAAGGCCGAGCTGTCGGCCGACCGCGCGGGCCTGCTCGCCAGCCAGGACCCGACGGCCGCGCTGCGCACCCACATGAAGACCGCGAGCGGCGGCACCCTCGAGGAGCTCGACGTCACGTCGTTCCTCCAGCAGGGCGCGGAGTACGACGAGGGCGGCGACGTGCGCGAGTCCCTCATCAAGCTCTCGCTGCTCCAGCAGCAGAGCCACCCGTTCGCCGTCGTGCGGGCCACCGAGCTGCGCCGGTGGATCGACTCCGGCGCCTACACCGCGATCCTCGGCGGCGCCTACCCGCTCCGCAGCGAGGACGCGGACGCGTCCGTGAGCGCCGCCGCGCAGGAGGCGGCGGCCAGCTACTCGGACGTCTTCGAGCGCACCCAGGACACCCTCGGCAAGCTGGTCCACGACCTCGCCGGCTGGATGGGCACGGCCAGCGGCTGGCTGGGCGACCGGTTCCGCCGGGGCGGCGACACCGCCTGACGTCGGGACCAACGTCCCCGGTCCCGGGGACCAAGGTCCCGACCTGACCGCTTCGGCTCAGGCGCGCCGCCACCCGGACGATCTGTCACGCGACCGCCGGGGACGTCCCGGCCGCTCGTCCGGAAGGCGCTCCATGTCCGACTTCGACAGCCTCGCCGCTGCCACCCAGGCCGCCCGCACCGTGCGGCCGACGGGCGTGGAGCGGTCCTTCGGCCAGGACGAGGTGATCGTCACCAAGACCGACCTCAAGGGCCGCATCACCTACGCCAACGACGTGTTCTGCCGGGTGTCGGCGATCGAGGAGGGCGAGCTGCTCGGCCGCCCGCACAGCATCATCCGGCACCCCGAGATGCCCAAGGCGGTCTTCCAGCTGCTCTGGGACACCCTCAAGGACCGCCGCGAGCTGTTCGCGTACGTCGTGAACCTCGCCGGCGACGGCGCCCACTACTGGGTGCTCGCCCACGTCACCCCGAGCATCGGCCCCAACGGCGAGGTGCTCGGCTACCACTCCAACCGCCGGCTCCCCGACCCGCGCGCGATCCGGGAGATCGAGCCGATCTACCGCTCGCTGATCGCCGAGGAGCGCCGCCACGGTCGCGCCGCCGACGCGGCGCGCGCCGGCTGCGACCTGCTGCACCAGATGCTGGCCGAGCGCAGCACCGACTACGACCGGTTCGTCTGGTCCCTCACGAACGGAGCGGCGGCATGAGCTGGCTGCGAGCGGTGACGCCGGACACCCGCACCGACGAGGGCGAGGTCTACCGCGCGGTCGTGCAGGAGTGGCTCACGGCCTGCCAGGCCGCGGCCTCCGGCGACCTCGAGGCCCGGGCCATGTTCGTGCCGGGCAGCGAGGGCATGGAGGACGTCGCCGCGCTCCGCGCCGCGCTCAACCTCATCCTCGACCGCACCGACGCCTACGTCCGGGAGTCCGCGGCCTCGCTCGAGGCCGCCAGCGAGGGCCGGTTCCACCGTCGCTTCCTGCTGAGCGGCATGAGCGGGTCGTTCCGCACCGGGGCGACCACGATCAACCGGGCGACCGAGCACATGGCCGAGGCCCAGCACCACCTCGACATCGCCGCCGGCGCCCGCCAGGAGCTCGCGAACCGGCTCGAGGACACCGTGATGTCGGTGGCCGAGCAGGTGGCCGCGGCCGCCACCGAGCTCAGCGCGACCGCCGCGGGCCTCTCCGACTCCGCCCACCACGCGGTCACGCAGGCCGACGAGGCCGGCACCACCGGGCGTCGTCTCGACGGAGCGGCCCAGGAGATCCAGGACGTGGTCCGGGTGATCTCCCAGATCGCCGCCCAGACCCAGCTCCTCGCGCTCAACGCCACCATCGAGGCGGCCCGCGCGGGCGAGTCGGGCCGCGGCTTCGCCGTCGTCGCGACGGAGGTCAAGTCGCTCGCCGACACCACCGCCAAGTCGACCGAGCGCATCGTCGGGCAGGTGCAGACCATGCAGGAGGTGGTCAGCGCCAGCACGGTCGCGATGGGCAGCGTCGAGGGCACGGTCCGCGAGATGTCGCCGATGGTCGACGCCGTCCGCACGGCCGTCGACGGCGAGTTCCGCGGCGGCCTCGAGGGCTTCGACTCCCCGGTCAACGGGCTGGCCCAGATGGCCGAGCTGCTCCGCGAGGAGGTCGGCTCCTTCCTGGCGGTCATGCGCCAGCAGTGACGGGCCCAGCGCCCACCTGATCGTTCCGCGCCATCCCCCGTCGCGGACGTGCGAGGGCCCCGGACACCACCTGGTGTCCGGGGCCCTTCGTGTCGTGCGGTGCGCCGCTGCTCAGAAGACCCGTCGGCTGCTGCCACCGATCGGCACGAAGTTGAGCACCAGGCCGACCACGATGAGGATCAGTCCGATCGTGGTCAGGATGCTCTGCGGGAGCAGGATTCCGAGGATGAGCAGGATCAGTCCGAGGACAACCATGGTTTTTGCCTCCTTCAGCTGCGGCCCCGGGTGGGCAGCGGCCGGACCACTGTGCTCCGACGGCGCCCGCTTGGAAAGTCCGGCCCACTCCTGGGGGTGGGCCATCGCCGCGCGCGTCGCTCAGCCTCCCGCGACGGTCCCGCCTCCGCTGAGCACCACCCGGCGGCCGTCGAGCGGTCCCCGGCCGACCCGGCTGCGCAGGTCGAACCCGGCCTCCACGTCCCACGTGACCGGGAGGTCGACGTCGGTCGCCTCGAGGCGGACCGAGAACGACCCGGCGCCGCCGAGGCCCTCCTCGAACGGCGCCCCCTCGACGTCCGCACCCGCGACCCGCGCCGTGCCCTCGGCGAACGACGCGCGGTAGTCCGCACCCGCGGGGTCCGTGACGGTGGAGAGCGTGAGGTCGGGCGCGACCACGACGTGGGTCGAGCCCTCGTCGGACCATCCCACCCCGGGGAGGTACGGCAGGGTCCAGGCACGCACGGTGCAGGTCAGGTCGAGGTCGGCGCCGGGCGAGGCCTCCCAGCCCTGCGAGCAGTCCTGCGGCTCGCCGTCGGCCGCCGGTGCGTAGAGCTCCTCGGCGCCCCCGGCGTCGCGGCTGCCGTCGAGGCCGAGCACCTGCTCCAGGCCGTCGTAGGTCGCCGAGACGCCGTCGACCGCGGCCGTCCCGTCGATCGCCACCACCCGGCTGTCGGTCGCCGGCGTGGCGGCGTCGGTGATCGTCGTCAGCGGCGTCGCGTCGTCGCCGACGAGGACCGCGAGCTCGGTCTCCGCGTCGAAGCCGGTCACGCCGGAGGTCTGGTAGCGCTCGAGCGACCACGAGACCGGCACCAGCGCGCCGCCGTCCGGTGCGGTGAGCTCGCGGGACCCGGAGGTGATCTGCTCGACGGGCGCCCCGACGGTCACGGTGATGGTGCCGCTCGGCACCCGCACCTCGACGGCCGTCCCCGTCACGCCACCCGGTCCGGCGGCGGACTCGCCGGGCTCGAGGCTCGACGCGCCGTCGCCGCACGCCGTCAGCGCGCCGAGCAGGAGGACCGCGACCGCCGCGGCCGGCAGGGCGTGCGTGCGTCGGTCCGGCGCCGTCCGGGCCATCAGTGTCCGGCCTGCTTGAGCTCGTACATCTTCGCGAACTGGTCGCGCAGCAGCGCGTTGCCGGCTTCCTCGAGCCCACGCTCCACCGCGCCGCGGTCGCGGGCGGCCCACAGGTCGGGGTCGACGGTGACCACGAAGCGACGCAGCCCGACCGCGGTGATCGACACCCGTCCGTCGGCGGAGCCGCCCTCCACGAGGAGCGAGTCGCGCCGGTCGACGAACGTCTGGAGGTGGGGGTTGCGACTGCCGTCGATCGGGGTCACCACGTGACCGGTCACCATCTCGCGGTGGCGGTTGTAGGTCTGCGTGCGCTGCACGAGCGCGAGCCGGAAGGTCCGGGTGAGCTGGTCGGTGAAGTCGGTGAGGGTGCTGCGGTGGAACCACGTGTCGTCGCAGGTGAGCCGGACGTCGCGGTCGCCCTGCAGGGTGAGGTGGACGCAGCCGTTGGGTGAGGTGGCCCGCACCACGACGTCGTTCCAGCTCCGTCGGAACAGCTCGTGGCGGCTCACGCCTCGCCTCCCCACGTGCCGAGGCCCTCGTAGGCGCCCATGTGGTCGCGGTGCACGGACGTGAGCGTGGGCGGCGGCTGGCAGAACTCCGACCAGGCGCCGTCGATGACGCCGTTGTTGGTGTCGAGCTGCTCGGCGATCTTCTCCTCGGCGTCGCGGACGGCGGTCCGGACCTTGGAGACGCCGTCCATCAGGTCGGCGAGGACGTCGCGCGGGCAGCAGGTGGCGAACTTCTGCGAGTCGGTCCGGGCACCGGCGTAGAGGTCCATGCCGGTGCTCGCGACGGTCACCCCGGCGCCGACGGCGGTGAGGATGGACAACGAGGCGCCGGCGGTCGGGACCGCCGCGGCCACGGCCACGACGGCACCGACGACCTTGAGCGTGGTGGTGATGTCGCCGGCGCCGGTGTCGAACTCGTCGTCCGCCGCCTCGAGCGCCTCGTAGGCGGCCTCGCCGAGGTTCTTGAGGTCGTCGAGCGCGGCGGTCCAGATCGCGGCCTCTGCGTGCAGCAGCTGGCGCAGCACGCTGACCGCGGCGAACTGGTTGCTGATGCCGGTCTTCCAGCTCTGCGACCAGGTGAAGAACCCGTCGGCCGCCTGCCCGGTCCAGTCGTCGAGCTCGATGCCGGCGGTCGAGACCATGTCGAGGACGGAGTTGCCGTTGGCGGTCACCGGCTGGCCCGAGTCGTCGCTGGTGCTGGTGTCGAACCCGCCCGGGGCGAGCTTCTTCAGCGTCTCCAGCAGGGCGGTCGTGTAGTCGCCGAAGTCGGCAGGGTCGGGCACGTCGGTGAAGTCGTCGAAGCACGAGCCGAACTGCGACGGGTCCTCGGGGAAGCCGGAGCCCCACGACCCGGAGTCGTAGCGGGCCATCAGCTGGTCCTGGAGGGTGGCGAGCTCCTGTGGCGTGGTCACGTCAGTCCACCCGCGCCTTCTCGCGCTCGTACGCGTCGCGCGCCGCCTGGTCGGTGAGCTGGTAGTCCTCGGCCGCCCAGACGAGCGCGGTGCCGCAGTCGCGGATCGCGTCCTCGGAGTCGCGCAGCGCCCTGCGGATGCTGCCGCGCAGGTCCTCGAACCGGCCGCTGACGTCCACCCCGACGCCCGAGGACCTCGACAGCAGTCCGCTGAGCGAGCTCTCGACGCCGCCCCGGGCGCCGGCGAGCGTGTCGGCCACCTCCGGCATCCGCTTGGCGCCGGCGCGCCACACCCGTCCGACCTCGACCCCCAGTGCCTCGCCCATGCCTCGTCTCCCCCTCGTCGTCGCGTGTGCGGTGTGCCCCCTCCCTACCCGGTGGGGCGCACCGCAAACGCCGGGTCGCCCGTGGTCAGGAGCCGAGCGCCCGGATCGCCTCGTGGATGTCGAGGGTGCGCCGGGCCGACTCGACGTGGAGGTTCTCCACCATCTTGCCGTGGTAGGTCACCACACCGGCGCCCTTCCCGGCCTCCCAGGCAGCGATCAGGCCGCGGGCGCCCTCGACGGCCTGCTCGCTCGGGGCGAAGGCGGTGTTGGCGCCCTCGACCTGTCCGGGGTGGATGAGGGTCTTGCCGTCGAAGCCCATCTGGCGGCCCTGCTCGCACTCGGCGAGGAAGCCCTCCGCGTCCTTGACGTCGTTGTAGACGCCGTCGATGACCGCGAGGCCGGCGGCCCTGCCGGCGAGGAGCGCGGTGTGCAGGCTGGGCAGGATCGGCGCCCGGCCCGGGACGTGCTCGGCGTAGAGCTCCTTGACGAGGTCGTTGGTGCCGAGGACGAACGCGCCGAGCCGCTCGGAGGACCGCGCGATCGCGAGCGCGTCGAGGATCGCGCCGGGCGTCTCGACCATCGCCCACAGGCGGGTGTGGTCGGGGGCGCCGGCGCGCTCCATCGCGTCCACGAGCCGGTGCACCTCGTCGGCGCTGCCGACCTTCGGGACCACGATCGCGGCCGGTCCGGCCTGGCTGGCGGCGACGATGTCGGCGTCGTGCCACTCGGTGCCGATGCCGTTGACGCGGACGGTGACCGTGCGACGGCCGTAGTCGCCGCTGGCCGCCGCGGTCGCCGCAGCCTCGCGGGCGGCCGGCTTGGCGTCGGGGGCGACCGCGTCCTCGAGGTCGAGGATCAGGCCGTCGCAGGCGATCGACTTCGCCTTCTCCAGCGCCCGCTCGTTGGAGGCGGGCATGTAGAGGACGGAGCGGAGGGGGGTGAAGTCGCTCATCTCAGGCCCCCAGCTCGATGGCGTCGTACTGCTTCTTCAGCTCTGGGTCGATCGCGGCGAGCTCGTCGGCGAGCCGCACCATCACCTGGCACTGCTTGACCGAGGCGTCGTCCTCCATCTTCCCGTCGATCATGACCGCGCCGGTCCCGTCGCCCATCGCGGCGATCACGCGGCGGGCGTGGGCGACGTCCTCGACGCTGGGGGAGAAGACCCGGTTCGCGATGGCGATCTGGGCCGGGTGCAGCGACCAGGCGCCGACGCAGCCGAGCAGGAACGCGTTGCGGAACTGGTCCTCGCAGGCGACGGTGTCCTTGATGTCCCCGAACGGCCCGTAGTAGGGGTAGATCCCGTGCATCGCGCACGCGTCGACCATCCGCGCGATCGTGTAGTGCCACAGGTCCTGCTGGTACGTCGTGCGCTCGGCGTCGTACTGCGTCGCGCCGTCGACGCGCGGCGCGTCCTGGCGGACCAGGTAGCCGGGGTGGCCGCCGCCGACGCGGGTGGTCTTCATCCGGCGGTCCGCGGCGAGGTCGGCCGGGCCGAGGGACAGGCCCTGCATGCGCGGGCTGGCCGCGCAGATCTCCTCGATGTTGGCCACGCCGCGGGCGGTCTCGAGGATCGCGTGGACGAGGATCGGGCGCTCGAGGCCCGCCTTCGCCTCGAGCTGGGCGAGCAGCCGGTCGACGTAGTGGATGTCCTCGGCGCCCTGCACCTTCGGCACCATGATGACGTCGAGCTTGTCGCCGATCTCGGTCACGAGGGTGACCAGGTCGTCGAGGCCCCACGGGCTGTCGAGGGAGTTGACGCGGGTCCACAGCTGGGTGGGACCGAAGTCGGTGCTGCGGGCGATGTCGACCAGGCCCTGCCGGGACTTCTCCTTGTTCTCGGCCTTGACCGCGTCCTCGAGGTTGCCGAGCAGCACGTCGACCGTGCCGACCATGGCCGGCACCTTCGCCGCCATCTTCTCGTTGCCCGGGTCGAAGAAGTGGATCGCGCGGCTCGGGCGGGCCGGGATCTCCCGCAGCGGCGCGGGCGCCCCGACGGCGAGCGGGGCGAAGAAGTCCTTGGCGGTACGCGTCATGCGCGCAAACTACCGCCGCGTAGCCACGCGCGGATATGACGCATGTCTCGCCGTCGCTCCTCCTGGAGTCCCCGGATATCCGGGGACTCTCGTGCTGTGCACCCGAGATCTCGGGTGCACAGCACGAGGTCCGGGTGCGAGGTCCCGGCCCCTTCCCGTTGTCGGTGGTCACGGCCATGCTCGGGGGACACCACGACACGTCCACCACAGGGAGGCACCATGACCGGCACCGACCCGGAGCGCGACAACCTGCTGGCCACCCTCGCCGACCGTCGGGCCTTCCTGCGCGGCAGCGCCGAGGGACTGAGCGACGAGCAGGCACGCGCGACGCCGACGGTCAGCACGCTGAGCATCGGCGGGCTGGTCAAGCACGTGACCGCGACCGAGCGGCAGTGGATGCGGTTCGTCGAGCACGGGGCCGGGTCCGACGACGCCGACTACACCATCGACTGGGAGTCGCTCGACTGGTCAGACCCGTCGTCGATCCCGGAGTGGGTGCTGCGCCGGCGGGACGAGTTCGTGCTGCGCGAGGACCAGACCCTCGCCGGGCTGCTCGACGACTACGCCGCGTGCGCGCAGGAGACCGAGGCGCTGGTGCGCGGGCTCGACGACCTCGGCGTCAGCCACGAGCTCGCGCCGGCGCCGTGGAACGAGCCGGGCGCGGCGATGTCGGCCCGGCAGGTGCTGGCCCACCTGATCGGCGAGACCGCGCAGCACGCGGGCCACGCCGACCTCGTCCGCGAGACGATCGACGGCCGCAAGGCGATGGGCTGATCCTCAGCGCCCCCGACGCCGGCGCCACCACGACGGCCGGTCGGCTGCCTGCTCGGTCGCCGCAGCCCGTGCGGCCGCGCGCTGCGCCTCGACGCGGGCTTCACGTCGCTCGTGCCACGCGGCCACCTCGGCCTCGACGTCGCGCAGCGCGGTGACCACGGGCGGACCGCCCTCGAGCTGGCGCCGGGTCTCGACGATCCTCCGGTTGAAGTCGTCGAGCTCGCGGCGCACCTCGCGCTCGAGGGTGATCCTGTCCAGCCGGGCGTCGAGCTCGGCGTCCTCCTTGCGCAGCGCGATCGCCGGCGGCAGCAGGGCGATGTTCTCCCGCTCGACGAGCTTCTTCAGCCACCAGTCGGGGTCGTGCTCGACGCCGAGGTCCTCGATCGGCTTGCCCTGGCCGGGCAGGTCGTCGAACTCGCCGCGCTCCATCGCCAGCCGCACCTGCTGGTCGACCCAGCTGGCCTGGTGCTGGATGCGGGCTGCCGCGGCCGAGCGACCGGTGCGGTCGTCGCGCTCGGCCCCGCGGCGTACGGGCTCCACCCCACGGTCCTCGGGGGTCGGCTCCAGGTCTGACATGGGATCACCTCCGGTGCCCCCAGCCTAGGCGCCCGGGCCCACCCCGGGGCCCGCTCCGGACGTCGACGCCGACGGCCGGGGCCGGACCGGGGTCGGACCGGGGTCGATCCCGATGGTCCGCGGCGCCCGGGCGGCGCACGCTGGAGTCATGGAAACGATCCGCACCTCCCTCGCCCGCCAGGGCCTCGTCCGCTCGACCGACCGCGCGATCATCGGCGGCGTCTGCGCCGGGGTCGGCCGCCGCCTCGGGCTCACGCCGTGGGTGACCCGCGCGCTGTTCGTCCTCACGCTGTTCCTGGTCCCCGGCAGCCAGATCCTCGTCTACCCGCTGCTGTGGTTCCTGATGCCGTCGGAGGACAGCGTCGAGGCCGCGACCGCCCGCGCCTCCTTCGGCGCCCGATGACCCGGTGCCGGGCGTTCGGTCAGGCTCTCGCTGAACTTGTCAGGCCGTGCATGCCCTGACAAGTTCAGCGATCCCCGGTCAGCCGGGGATCGCTGAAGGAGCCGCCGGCGCGTCGCTGAAGGCGTGCTTCGGCGCGGCGAGGAGCGCGAGCGCGGCGAGGAACGCCGCGCCCGAGCAGACGGCCCAGACCGTGAGGTAGCCGCTGAGCGGGGCGACCTTCTCGGCCGTCGCGTCCAGCGAGCCGGTGGCGGTCAGCGCGATCGCGAAGATCGCCGAGGCGATGGCGCCGCCGACGGTCTTGGTGCCGTTGGTCATGCCGGTCGCGATGCCGGTGCGCTCCGGCGGTGCGGCGGCGGCTGCCGCGGCGGGGAGCGCGGCGACCAGTGCACCCGAGCCGAGGCCCGCGACGCCCATGTTGAGCAGCGCCTGCCAGGTCTCGTCGTGGAACGGGATCCAGAGCAGGTAGCCGACGCCCACCAGGACGCAGGCCACGACGAGCGCGCGACGTACGCCGCCGAGCAGCCGCGTCGTGAGCGGCAGCGTGAAGGCGCCGATCGCCAGCGTGACGACGTAGAGCCCGATCAGCGTGGAGATGAAGGCCGGCTCGGCGCCGAGGCCGTAGCCGCGCTCGGCGGGGTCGGCCTGCGCGTAGGTCGACAGCGGGATCTGCCCGCCGAGGACCGGGATGCCGAACAGGAACGCGGTGACCTGCACCGGCCACTGTGCGGGGCTGGACAGCAGTCGCACGTCGACGATCGGCTCGGGGTGGCGCTGCTCGAAGCGCCAGAACACCGCGAAGGCACCGACCGCGACGACGATGGTGAGCCAGCCGCGCAGCGAGCCGGGCCCGTCGAGGCGGAGCCAGACGAGCCCGCCCATCAGCACGCCGAGCGCGACGGTGACCAGCGCCAGGCCGGCCCAGTCGATGCCGCCGGAGTCCTCGCCCGGTGCCTGCTCGATGCCGACGAGGATGACGAAGAAGACGGCCGTGACGACGACGGCCGGGAGTGCGAGCAGGACGTTCATGTCGAGCGCGTCGACCAGCAGGCCGCTGGACAGGGCACCGATGATCACCGCGAGCTCGAGCGAGCCGACGAGGACCGCCGCGCCGCGCCGGGTCAGCAGCTCCTGGCGACCCGAGTCACGGGTGCGGCGGTGGATGATCGCGATCTCCAGCGGCAGCCACACGACGTAGGCGCCCTGGATCGCCCAGCCCAGCAGGAACGAGGTGAAGCCGGGCGCGAAGGCCAGCCACCACGACCCGAGGGCGGTCACGGCGGTCGAGACCAGCAGCACCTTCTTGTGCCCGACCAGGTCGCCGAGCCGCGCCAGGAGCGGGATGCAGAGCGCGCTGACGATGAGCTGCGCCGCCTCGAACCAGTTGATGTCGCCCTCGTGGATCGACAGGTGCTCGGCGATCTGCGGGTAGATCGGCGTGTAGTAGCCCTGCAGGATGCCGCTGGCGAGCTCGACCATCACCAGGAAGCCGACGATCGCGGCGAGGCCCTTCACGGCCGTCGGGGCGCTGGGGGTCGCGGTGCTCATGCGGGGAGCCTCTCGATCAGCAGGCCGTACCACCGGGCGCCGTCGACGAGGTCGGCGATGCCGATGTGCTCGTCGTAGGAGTGGATCGCCTGGCGCTGGGCCCTGGTCATCCGGAAGGGGGCGAAGCGGTAGACGTGCTCGCTGATCGCGGTGAAGTGCCGCGAGTCGGTGGCCGCCATCATCACGTACGGCGTCGCGACCGCCTCGGGGAACACCTCGCCGATGCAGGCCTCGAGCAGCTCGAACGGCTCGTCCATGGGCGAGATCGGCGACGCCTCGCCCGACTCGACCACGTCGATGCGGATCGAGTCGTCGGCGACCGCGCGCCGGACGTGCTCGACGACGCCCGCGACGGTGTCGCCGACCATGACCCGGATGTTGAGGCCCGCCCGGGCGGTCGAGGCGATCACGTTGAGCGCGGGGGAGCCGCTCAGCGTGGTCGTCGCGACCGTCGTGCGGGTCATCGCGGCGGCCTCCGGCCCGGCGGCCAGCAGCGCCCGCGTCACCACGGGTCCGAGCCGGTCGGCGCGTCCCAGCAGGGGGCCGAGGACCGGGCGCAGGGGGAGCGGCAGGTGGGGAGCGAGCCGCCTCATCAGCTCCAGCGTCGGGGCCGGCGCGCTGGCCGGGAACGGTGACCTCTCGACGTTGAGGATCGCCCGGGCGAGCCGCGCGGTCGGGCCGTTGCGGGCAGGGGTGGAGGCGTGGCCACCGCGGCCCTCGGCGACCAGCTCGAGGGAGGTGGTGCCCTTCTCGGTGACGCCGATGACGCCCAGCGGGGCCTTCACGCCGGGGAACGCGCCGCCGGCGATCGCTCCGCCCTCGTCGAGCACCAGCCAGGGCGTGACCCCGCGGCCGCGGAGCACCTCGACGGCCTCGACCGCCGCCGTGCCGCTGACCTCCTCGTCGCAGCCGAAGGACAGCCAGACGTCCTGCGCCGGCACGTGCCCGGCCTCGAGGAGCGTCTCGACGGCGTCGCAGATCGCGGCGACGCAGCCCTTGTCGTCGAGGGTGCCGCGGCCCCAGACCGCCGGGCCGCCGTCGGAGTCGTGGACCTCGCCGCCGAACGGGTCGTGGCGCCACGGCGCCTCGGGGTCGACCGGCACGACGTCGAGGTGGGCCATCAGCACCACCGGGCGTACGTCGCTGGCGCCGGCCCAGCGGAACAGCAGCCCGTGGGTGCCGACGCGGGTCAGCTCCAGCCGCCCGTGCAGCAGCGGGAACTGCGCGGCGAGCTCGACCAGCAGCCGGTCGAAGGCGTCGGTGTCGACGCGCGCGGGGTCGCGGTCGGAGACCGTCGGGATCCGGACGAGCGCCTGCAGGGCGGACACCACGCGGTCGGTCATGGGGTGACCGTAGTGCCCCGGGGATCGATGAGGGCGCTCTCACCGGGAACTCATGGAGGCGTCATGCGCCGCGACCAGAGTCGTCCTCGTCAGCCGGGAAGTCCCGGGTACCGAAACCGAAGGAGGCCGTCATGGCCCGCTCCGGAATCCTCACCGCCCTCGCGCCGGCCGTCCAGGCTCGTCGAGGCAGCTCCTCCAGCGACGACGGGCGCCGGCGTCGCCGCCGTCGTCGCCGCAACCGCAGCCGGTCGCGCTCGCGCACGAACTGACTGCGCCCCACCACGACGGGTGGGCGGCCTCCCCCGGCCGCCCGCCCGTCCTCCCGTCCCGCCCCTCCGCCGACCCCCCCGGGAGTGCCCGATGTCCCTCCGCAGCCGTCTCGACGGAGCCCTGCGCGCGGCCCCCGAGCAGTCGGCGCTCGTCGACGTCGCCGCCTCCCTGCGGCTCGTCGACATCGGCCGCCGGTTCTGGCCGCGGCTGCGCCCCCTGCGCGGCTGGCTGGTCGTCGGGCTGCTCCTCCTGGCGGCCGCTCCCGTCATCTCCGTCGCGGAGGCGATGCTCTACCAGCGCCTCGTCGACGACGTGCTCGTCCCCGCGGCGTTCGAGCCGCTGCTCGTCCTGGCCCTGCTCTACGTCGGGCTCAACCTCGCGAGCGGCGTCGTCTCGGGCGCCGACGACTACCTCGCGACGTACGTCTCGCAGCGCTTCCTCGTCGACCTGCGCCGCGACGTCTTCGCGCACGTGCTCTCCCTGCCGTCGACCACCCAGGACCGTCGTCGCCTGGGTGACACCCTCACCCGGCTGACCACCGACGTCGCCGCGGTCGAGCGGTTCATGGTGAGCCAGGTCAGCGAGGGCGTCGGCGCCCTGGTCCGCCTGGTCGTGCTGGTCGGCGCGCTCCTGTGGATGGACTGGCAGCTCGCGCTCGCCTCGCTCGTGGTGGCGCCGCTCTTCTGGTGGGCCTCGACCCGCTTCGCCCGGCTCACCCGGGACGTCTCCCGCGAGCGCCGCCGGCGCGGCGGCTCGCTCGGCAGCGTCACCGAGGAGGCGCTCGGCAACGCCGCGCTCGTGCAGTCCTACGGCCGCGAGGACCGTGCCGTCGCCGCCTACGACGGGCACAGCCGCGCGATCGCCGGCGCGGAGCTCGCTGCCAGCCGGATCCGGGCGCTCTTCCTGCCGCTCGTCGACCTCGCCGAGCTGCTCGGCGTCCTCGTCGTCGTCGGGCTCGGTGTCTGGTCGCTCACCACGGACCGCCTCACCCTCGGTGGCCTGCTCGCCTTCCTGGCCCTCCTCATGCAGTGCTTCGGCCCCGTCCGCACGCTCGCCGACCTGCTGCCCGACCTCTACTCCGCGAGCGCCGGCGTCGAGCGGGTCGTGGAGCTCCTCGACGAGCCCGCGGGCGGCGACCGCGCCGACGCCACCCCGCTGCCGCGCGGGCCGGGTGCGCTCTCCGTGCGGGAGGCGACGTACGCCTATCCCGGCACGTCGCGGCCGGCGCTCGACCGGCTCTCGCTCGAGGTCGCCGCCGGGGAGGTCGTCGCGGTCGTCGGGCCGAGCGGGTCCGGCAAGTCCACCCTCGGACGGTTGCTGTCGCGCCAGCTCGTGGCCGACTCGGGCGTCGTCGCGATCGACGGCCACGACGTCGCCAAGCGCACCGCCGCGTCGGTGCGCGACGTGGTGACCGTCGTCCACCAGGAGCAGCTGATGCTCGACGCGTCGGTGCACGACAACCTGGCGCTCGGGCGCCCCGACGCCACGCGCGCCGAGGTGCGCGCCGCCGCCCGCGACGCGGGGGCGCACGACTTCGTGGAGGCCCTGCCGCACGGCTACGACACCCGCATCGGCCAACGCGGGCGCAGCCTGTCCGGCGGCCAGCGGCAGCGGCTCGCGGTCGCGCGGGCGCTGCTGCGGCCGGGCCGGGTGCTCGTGCTCGACGAGCCGACGACCGGGCTCGACGCCG
Organism: Nocardioides okcheonensis; assembly: GCF_020991065.1. NCBI lineage: Bacteria > Bacillati > Actinomycetota > Actinomycetes > Propionibacteriales > Nocardioidaceae > Nocardioides > Nocardioides okcheonensis. Next base: position 2,360,407 of record NZ_CP087710.1, on the reverse strand, counting down.
ATGCCGCGCGGCGGCTGATGGAGGCGTTGACGACCGGTCCGCGGGACCGGACGATCCTCGTCCTCACCCACGACCCGCTCGTGCTCGAGCACGTCGACCGCGTCGTGCGGCTCGACCGCACGCTGCTGGAGGTTCCGGCGTGACCCGCAGGCGTACGCCCTCCGGCGACCTCCCGCCGGGCTACCGACCGCTCGCGCTGCTCGCCGACGGCCGACGGCTCGAGACGTGGGACGCCTTCGACGAGGCCCGCGGCACCCGCTGCGTGGTCAAGCTGCTGCGGGCCGAGCGGCGCCACGAGCCGCGCGTGCGGCAGGCGGTCCTGCTCGAGGGGCACCTCGCCACGACCCTCGCCCATCCGCACCTCGTGCGCGGCTACGACGTGCACGACGACCCGCCGGCCGTCGTGCTCGAGACCCTGCGCGGAGCGACCCTCGCCGCGCTGGTCGACGAGGAGCCGCTCGGGCTGGCCGACGTCGCCGAGCTCGGCTGCCAGCTGGCCTCGGTCCTCGGCTACCTCCACCGCCACGACTGGCTGCACCTCGACCTCAAGCCGGACAACGTCGTCGTCGACCACGGCAAGGCCGTCCTCATCGACCTCAGCCTCGCCGGCCGTCCCGGCGCGGGACGCCCGGGTGCGGGGACGCGCGGCTACCTCGCGCCCGAGCAGGCCACCGGCCGCGGCCTGTCGGCGGCCACGGACGTGTGGGGGCTCGGGATGACGCTGATCGAGGCGCTCGCCCGCACCGCGCCGTACGGCGACGAGGCCACCTGGGAGAGCCGCCGCCGGTGGCCGCTGGTCCACCGCCGGATGCCGCGCGCACCGGAGGGCCTCGACGACCTGCCCGAGGAGGTCCGCGCGCTGCTGGCCGCCTGCGTCAGCGTCGATCCGGCGGGGCGGCCGCTGCTCGCCGAGGTGCGGTCGGCCCTGGAGCCGCTGCGCTCACCAGCGACCCCGGTGGACGACGTCCTCGCGCCGCTCGCGCCTCGCCGGTGAGCCCGTCGTCGCGGTGTCCGCGACCCGGTGGCCGACGGTGACCGCACCGACCGGCGCGTGGTCCTCGGGAACGCCGAACGCCGCGCGGAACGACGTGAGGTGCTCGGCGGGGATCCCGAAGAAGCAGGCGCCGAGGCCCTCGTCGACCGCGGTCTGCAGGACGAGCAGGGCGGCCATGCCGGTGTCGACGAACCAGTACGGCACCGGCCAGCGCGCCTCGTCGCGGTCGGTCCAGCCCTTGTCGGGCTCGGCGTAGCGCTCGAGGTAGGCCGCCTTCGACGCCAGCGGCACGATCACCACCGGAGCGGTGCGCATCCCGTCGAGCCAGTCGTTGTGCCGGTCCGGGTCCGCGCCGGTCGACTCCCAGAACAGCGCGACGTCGTCCGGGGTGTCCAGCACCAGGAACGCCCAGCCCTGGGTGAAGCCGGCGTTGGGTGCGCGCTGGGCGTGCGCCAGCATCCGGTCGACGACGACCGGGTCGACCGGCTCGTCGGTGTAGCGACGCACCATCCGGCGCCGGCGGACGACCTCGCGGAACTCCATGCCCCGATCATGCCGAGTCGGCAGGGAGTTCGCGCCGAGTCGTCGGTGCGTCGAGGGAGCTCGCGCCGGGTCGGCGGTCTGGGATCCGAGACGACTTGCCGGGGGTGCTCGTTGACCGGCCCCGGCGCGACCGGTGGACTGGTCGCATGCCGAGCACCCGGGGTTTCGAGGAGATGTGGCGCGACCTCGCGCCCGTGGGCCGGTCCGGGGCGTCGGGCGGCTACTTCCGTCAGCCGTGGACCTCCGCGGAGGGTGAGCTGCGGGCGTGGTTCGAGGCGGAGTGCGCTGCGCGCGGGCTCACCGTCGAGACCGACGGGATCGGCAACCAGGTCGCCTGGTGGGAGCCGGCCGACGGCACCGGTGCGCCCGGGGTGCTCACCGGCTCGCACCTCGACTCGGTCCTCGACGGCGGCGCGTACGACGGCCCGCTGGGCGTCGCCTCGGCCCTGGCCGCGGTCGACGCGCTGCGCGACCGAGGGTTCGCACCGGCGCGCCCGCTCGGCCTCGGCGTCTTCGTCGAGGAGGAGGGCTCACGGTTCGGCCGGGCCTGCCTCGGCTCGCGGCTCGTCACCGGCGCCACCACGTGGGACCAGGCGCGCGAGCTGCGCGACCGGGACGGGGTGTTCCTCGCCGACGCGGTCGCCGCGTCCGGGCTCGACCCGTCCGCCGGGCTGCTCTCCCTGGACCGGGTCGGCACCTTCGTCGAGCTGCACGTCGAGCAGGGCCGCGACCTCGTCGACCGGGACGTCGCCGTCGGCCTCGCCAGCGAGATCTGGCCGCACGGACGCTGGCGCTTCGACTTCGCCGGCCAGGCCAACCACGCCGGGACGACCCGGATGGAGGACCGGCACGACCCGATGCTGACCTACGCGATGACCGCGCTGGCGGCCAACAAGCAGGCCCGCCTCTCCGCGCAGCGCGCGACCTTCGGCCGGGTCGCGGTCGAGCCCAACGGCACCAACGCCGTGCCGTCCCTCGTCACCGCCTGGCTCGACGCCCGCGCGTCCTCCGACGACGCCCTCGCCGAGCTGGTCGCCGCCATCGCGCGCCAGGCCGAGGACCGCGCCGGGCGCGACGGCACCGCCCTGACGGTGACCGCGGAGTCGGTGTCGGGCTCGGTCGCCTTCGACCCCGACCTGGCCGGGCGTCTCGCCGGCCTCCACGGCTGGCCCGTCATCGCGACCCAGGCCGGTCACGACGCCGGCATCCTGTCCGACGCCGGCATCCCGACCGCGATGGTCTTCGTCCGCAACCCGACCGGCGTCTCGCACTCGCCCGACGAGCACGCCGAGACCGCCGACTGCCTGGCCGGCGTCGACGCGCTCGCCGACGTGCTGGCCGAGCTGGCGGGCCCCGGGTTGCTCGCATGACGGCGTACCTCCTGGAGCGCGCGTGGGTCGACGGCGCGGTCCGCGACGACGTGCTGGTCGAGGTCGAGGACGGCCGCTTCACCTCCGTGGTGCCCGACAGCGACCCGCCGCGCGCGGTGCCGGTGCGCGGGCTGGTGGTGCCCGGCCTGGCCAACACCCACAGCCACGCCTTCCACCGCGCGCTGCGCGGTCGCACCCAGCGCGGGCGCGGCAGCTTCTGGACCTGGCGCGACCAGATGTACGCCGTCGCGGCCCCGCTCGACCCGGAGACGTACGTCGCGCTCGCGCGGGCCACCTACCGCGAGATGGCGGCGGCCGGGATCACGTGCGTCGGGGAGTTCCACTACCTGCACCACCAGCCCGACGGCACGCCCTACGCCGACCCCAACGAGATGGGTCACGCGCTCGTCCACGCCGCGCGCGAGGCCGGGATCCGGGTCACCCTGCTCGACACGCTCTACCTCTCCTCCGGCTTCGGCGCGCCGCCCGAGGGTGCACAGGTCCGCTACAGCGACGGGTCGGTCGACGCGTGGACCGCCCGGGCGGGCGCACTCGTCCCGGGACCGCACGCGCGCGTCGGGGCAGCCGTCCACTCCGTGCGGGCCGTGCCCGCGGACGACCTGGGAGCCGTGGCGGACCGGGTCGGTGAGCGGCCCTTCCACGTCCACCTCTCCGAGCAGGTCGCCGAGAACGACGGGTGCCGCGCGGCGTACGGCGTGACGCCCGCGCGGCTGCTCGACGACCACGGGCTGCTGCGGTCCACCACGTCGCTGGTGCACGCCACCCACCTCACCGACGACGACGTCGCGCTGATCGGGCGCGCCGGGGCGTACGCCTCGTTCTGCCCGACGACCGAGCGCGACCTCGGTGACGGCATCGGGCCCTCGCGGGCGCTCCACGACGCCGGCGCCCGGCTCACGCTGGGCTCCGACAGCCACGCGGTCGTCGACCTCTTCGAGGAGATGCGCGCGGTCGAGCTCGACGAGCGGCTGGCCACCCAGCGGCGCGGCCACTGGACCGCGGGCGAGCTGCTCGCCGCCGCGACCGTCGACGGGCACGCCTCCCTGGGCTGGGACGACGCGGGTGCGATCGCGGTCGGGCAGCGCGCCGACCTCGTCGTGCTCGACCCGGCGACGCCGCGCACGGCCGGCACCGGCCGCGACGAGAACACCGTCGTCTTCGCCGCCGTCGCCGAGGACGTGCGCCGGGTGATGGTCGACGGCCGCTGGGTCGTCGAGGACGGCGACCGCGCCGCGATCGGGCGCGAGCTCGACGAGGTCATCGAGAGGATCTGGGCATGACGACGACGGTCATCACGAACATCGCCGAGCTGGCCACCAACGACCAGGCCCGCGCCGAGGAGGGTGGTCTGCTCGGGCTGGTCCGCGACGCCGCGGTCGTGCTCGAGGGCGGGCGCGTGGCGTGGGTCGGCCCGGCCGCGCAGGCGCCCGCGGCCGACGTGCAGGTCGACGCGGGCGGGCGCGCGGTCGTCCCCGGCTTCGTCGACTCCCACAGCCACCTCGTCTTCGCCGGCGACCGCTCGGCGGAGTTCGAGGCCCGGATGACCGGCGAGCCCTACTCGGCCGGCGGCATCCGCACCACCGTCGCCCGCACCCGGGCCGCGACGGACGAGCAGCTCACCGCAGCAGTCGCGCGGCTGGTCGCGGAGATGCGGGCCCAGGGCACGACGACGGTGGAGATCAAGAGCGGCTACGGGTTGTCGGTCCACGACGAGGCGCGGAGCCTCGCGGTCGCGAGCCAGTTCACCGACGAGACCACCTTCCTCGGCGCCCACGTGGTGCCCGCCGGGACGACGCCCGAGGACTACGTCGAGCTGGTCACCGGCCCCATGCTCGCCGCCGCCGCGCCGCACGCCCGGTGGATCGACGTGTTCTGCGAGGACGGCGCCTTCGACGTCGACCAGGCACGCACCATCCTCGCCGCGGGGTCCGGCAGCGGCCTGCGCGGACGGCTCCACGCCAACCAGCTGACGTACGGCGGCGGGGTGCGGCTGGCCTGCGAGCTCGGCCTGGTCGCGGTCGACCACTGCACCTTCCTCGCCGACGCCGACGTGGCCGCCCTCGCCGACAGCGGCACCGTCGCGACCCTGCTGCCGGGCGTCGAGTTCTCCACCCGCCAGCCCTACCCCGACGCGCGCGGGCTCCTCGACGCCGGCGTCCGCGTCGCGCTCGCCAGCGACTGCAACCCGGGCTCCTGCTTCACCTCCTCGATGGCGCTCTGCATCGCGCTCGCGGTCCGGGAGATGCGGATGAGCCCGGCCGAGGCGCTGCACGCCGCCACCGCCACGGGTGCCGCCGCCCTCGACCGCGACGACGTCGGCGTGCTCGCCCCCGGCAAGGTCGCCGACCTCGTCCTGCTCGACGCGCCGTCGTACGTCCACCTCGCCTACCGCCCGGGCGTCCCGCTCGTGGCCGGGGTGTGGCAGTCCGGCCGCCCCGTCGTCTCCCGCTGACCCGGCCTGTCCACAGCCTCCCGCCCCCTCCCCCAGTAGTCCGCTGCGGTCGGCCGGTGTTCGGGGCCCGTCGACCGGCCGAACGCAGCGGACTACCCGGCGAGGCTGTGGAGACGGGCGGGCGCTACCTCAGACCGGTGCCGTACGCCCTCGACGCGCGCATCTGAGGTAGCCGGGCGCTCGCGGATAGGGCACCCGCCCGATGTCGCGGCCTACCTCACCGACGGACTCTCTTCCCACGGTCCAGCCAGGACCGTGGAGCAGAGGAGAAGGCCATGTTCACCACCGACAGCTTCCTGGGTGCCGAGATCGCCTACCGACAGGACAGGATCCGCAAGGACTACGGCGTGCGCCGCTGGACCCGGGTCCGGGCGAGCGACCCGACGACGAAGTGACCCGCAGCGCCGTCGAGCCGCAGATGTCGGACCTGCACGACACAATGTCGTGCGTGCCGGCGCTGCGGACCACCGACCTGATCGGACGCGATGCCGAGCTGGAGCAGCTGAGTGCCCAGCTCGGCATCCGTGCGTCCGGGGGTGACCCCACCGTCCGCGCGATGCTCGTGGCCGGCGAGGCGGGGGTCGGCAAGACCCGCGTGCTGATGTCGCTGCGCGACGCCGCCCTCGACGCCGGCTGGCAGGTCGTCGCGGGCCACTGCCTCGACCTCGCCGACAGCTCCCTGCCCTACCTCCCCTTCTCCGAGATCCTCGGCCGGGTGATGGCCGACGAGCCCGCGGTGGCCTCCCGCGTCCTCGACCAGCACCCCACCCTCGCGCGGCTCCAGCCCGGCCGCCGGGTCCGCAGCAGCGAGACCGCGTCGGGCGACCAGGCCCTCGACCGCGGCAACGTCTACGACGCGGTCAGCGACCTCCTCGCGGCGCTCGCCGAGCAGGCGCCGGTGCTCGTCGTCGTCGAGGACGCCCACTGGGCCGACGAGTCGACGCGCGACATGCTCAGCTTCCTCTTCTCCCGGCCGGTGCCCGGCGTCGCGCTCGTCGTGTCCTACCGCTCCGACGACCTCCACCGCCGCCACCCGCTGCGCCGCCAGGCCGCGGAGTGGATGCGGCTTCGCGGGGTCGACCGGCTGGCCCTCGAGCCGCTCCCCGACGACGACGTGCGCGAGCTGGTCCGGGCGCTGCGCCCCGGCACGTTCTCCGAGGCGGAGTACGTCTCCATCGTCGACCGCGCCGAGGGCAACCCGTTCTTCGTCGAGGAGCTCGTCGGCGCCGCCTGGTCGGGGTCGGTGCCGGGCGAGCTCGCCGACGTGCTGCTGGTCCACCTCGACCGGCTCGACGACACCACCCGCCAGGTCGTGCGGATCGTGTCGGTCGCCGGCCGCCAGGTCAGCCACGACCTCCTCGCCGCCGTCTCCGACCTGCCCACCGCCGAGCTCGAGGGGGCGCTCCGCTCGGCCGTCGAGGCCAACGTGCTGGTCGCCTCCCGCGGCGGCACCTACGCCTTCCGCCACGCGCTGCTCGGCGAGGCGGTCTACGACGACCTGCTGCCCGGCGAGCGGGCGCGGCTGCACGCAGACTTCGTCGCCGCGCTCGGCGAGGGCCGCGCGCGCGGCACCGCCGCCGAGCTCGCCCAGCACGCCCGCCGCGCCGACGACCCGCCCGGTCGCGATCCGCGCGCCGATCGAGGCGGGGAGGAGGCGATGGCGGTCGGCGGCCGGCCGAGGCAGCCACCCACTTCCTCGATGCCCTCGAGCTCGTCGACACCTCCCGCACCCCGCCCGCCGACCTCGACTCACTCGCCCTGGTCCGCCGCTGCGCCGAGGCGCTGGTCGCCTCCGGCCGGGTGCCGAAGGCGGTCAAGGTGCTGCGGGCGCGGCTCGCGACGCTGCCCGCCGGGGTCGCGCCCGTCGACCGCGGCCAGCTGCTCACCGCGCTCGCCTCCGCCCTGATGCTCACCGACACGACCGAGTCGCCCGGCGACGTCGCGGCCGAGGCCGTCGAGCTGCTCCGCGACGGGCCGCCCAAGCTGCTCGCCCGCGCCCTGTTCGTCCACGCCGAGACCCTCGGCAACTGGCACGCCGACGAGGCCCGCACCGCGGCGCTCGAGGCCCTCGAGCTCGCCGAGCGCAACGACCTGACCAGCCTGGCCGTCGAGCTCCACACCACCCTCGCCGGGCTCGACCCGGCCGGTGGTGCCGACGCGGGGGCCGGCTGGCGGGCCGCGGCCGAGCGGGCGCGGGCGGCCGGCCTCCTCGAGCCGGAGCTGCGCGCCCTCTACTTCCTCGGCCGGCTCCTCCACGACCGCGGCGACCTCGACGGCGCCTGCGACGTCTACCGCGAGCTGCTCGACCGCAGCGAGGTCGGCGGCCTGGCGTGGTCGCCGTTCCCGGCCGAGGCGCGGCTGATGATGGCCGTCGCGCTGACCCACCGCGGCCGGCTGAGCGACGCGTGGCGGCTGCTCGACGTCAGCGGCCAGCACCCGCCGGTCGTCTACGAGTGGCTCTACTTCGCCCAGCAGGTGCTGATCCAGTACGGCCTGCGCGCGAGGCCCCACAGCGACAACGCGCTCGCGCGCCTGCGCGACCACTGGGGCTCCGACGGCCTCACCGCGATCACGGCCGGCTCGGCCGAGATCCTCCAGGCGGCGGCAGCGGGCGACCCCGGGGCGGCGCTCGCCACCTACGACGACGTCGTGGCCAGCGTCGTGCCGCTGTGGCACGAGTGGTTCCAGGCGCGGCTGCGCCTCGCGACGCTGGTCGTCGGCTGCTTCGCGAGCGCCGCCGTGCACCGCTCGGCCGACGAGCGGGCCGCCGACCGGGCGGCGGTCGAGCGGCTGGTCTCCGACGGCGGCCGGGTGATGGACTTCTACGCCCGCTACGAGGCCAGCCGTGGCCCGGAGTACCGGATGTGGGTCGCCCGCCGCAGCGCCGAGCACCTGCGGTGGCGGTGGCTGGCGCAGGTCGACCCGCCGTCGGCCGACGAGCTGGTCGCCGCCTGGCGGGCGGCCGAGGAGGCGGCCGTCGCCTACGGCAGCGTGCCCGAGCTCGCGCAGGTCCGGGTCCGGCTCTCCGGGGTGCTGCGCGCCACGGGCGACACGGCGGGCGCCCGTACGGTCGGCGACCTCGCCGCGCGGCCGCCCAGGCGATGCGGGCCCGCCCGATGCTCGACGAGCTCACCGCGCTCGGGTCGGCGCCCGCGCCCGCGACCGCGGACGCGGCGTCCCTCACCCCGCGCGAGACCGAGATCCTCGCGCTGGTCGCCGAGGGCCGCAGCAACGGCGAGATCGGCAAGCAGCTGTTCATCAGCACCAAGACGGTGTCGGTGCACGTCTCGAACATCCTCGCCAAGCTCGACGCCGCGTCCCGCACCGAGGCCGCCGCCGTCGCCCGCCGCCGCGGCCTGCTCTGAGCCACGCCGCCGGCCCGGCCGTCCGGCGTCGCGGATCCACAGCCCAGCGCCCCGCCCCGAGGTAGTCCGCTGCGATCGGCCGGTCCCGAACGCCCCGCGACCGGCCGATCGCAGCGGACTACCGGGGGTGGGTGTGGACGGCGACCCCGGGGGTGGGTGTGGACAGCGACCGCCACCGCGGGGGTACGACGGCGCGCGCCGGCAGGCCGTCGGGGAGACTGGCGCGCGTGACTGACTTCCGGTGCGCGCTCGCGAGCCTGACCGACGGCGAGCCGATGGCCGGCACCGCCCCCACCGACCGCGACGTCCTGCTGGTCGAGGCGCCCGGGCCGTGGGGACGCGACGCCGTGGCCGACAACCGGCTCCCCGACGTCGTACGCACCCACCTCGCGTCCCTCGACCTGTTGGTGCTCCTCCTGCGCCGGCCCGACGGGGGCGCCGGTCCCGGCACCCACGTCTACCGCGCCACCGCCACCCCCGACGGCTTCCTCGTCCGCGGCACCGTCGTCGGGCGTCCCGAGGACCTCGTCGACCTCGACCTCGACGCCCTCCCGGCCCACGACGGCCCGCTCTGGCTGGTCTGCACCAACGGCAAGCGCGACCGCTGCTGCGCCGAGCTCGGCCGCCCGGTCGCCGCCCTGCTCGCCGACCGCTGGCCCGACGGCACCTGGGAGACGACCCACCTCGGCGGCCACCGCTTCTCCGCCACCCTGCTCGCCCTCCCCAGCGGGCTCACCCTCGGCCGGCTGTCGACCGCGGACGCGCTCGCGGCCTGCGAGTCCGTGGTCCGCGGCGACGTCCCGCTGGAGTGGACCCGCGGACGCGCCGGACGCCCCGGGATCGAGCAGGCCCGCGAGCTGCACCGGCTGGCCGGCGGCGACCCCGACGCCGCGCTGGTGGCCGTGCCGGGACCGGTCCGCCGGCAGTCGTGCGGTGACGACAAGGTCAAGGGCACCACCCGCTACGAGGTCGCGGACGACTGAGCCCGAAACCCGGTGCGCGCCGCACGGACCGGGTGCGAGACTGGCCCGTCGTGAGCTGGAGAGAACGCCTGCGTGCCCTGCGGATGGACACCTCGCCGCTGCGCGACTCCCGCGACTTCCGGCTGCTGTTCACCGCCGGAAGCGTGTTCTACCTCGGCAGCATGGTCGCCTACGTCGCCGTGCCGTTCACGATCTACGACCTCACCGGGTCCAACCTCCTCGTCGGCCTGGTCGGCCTCGTCGAGCTGGGACCGCTCGTCGTGTTCGGTCTCTACGGCGGCGCGCTCGCCGACCACGTCGACCGCCGGCGGCTGCTGGTCTGGTCGGGCGTCGCGCAGGTGGGGCTGATGGGCGTGTTCGCCTGGAACGCCTTCCTGCCCGACCCGCAGGTATGGCTGGTCTTCGTGCTCGCCGGGCTCTACGCCGCGACCAGCTCGCTGCAGCGCCCGTCGCGCGAGGCCCTCGAGCCCCGCACCGTGCGCCACGACCAGATCGCCGCAGCCAATGCCCTCAGCAGCTTCGCGATGCAGCTCGGCGTCCTGCTGGGCCCGCTCCTCGGCGGCCTGCTCGTCGCCTACGCCGGCGCGGGCTGGTGCTTCCTCGCGGCCATGGTCGGCTACGTCGTCGCGTCGCTGCTCTTCGCCGCGATGCGACCCCACCCGCACGACGGCGAGACCACGCCGCCGAGCCTGCGCGGCATCGGGGAGGGGTTGACCTACGCGCTGCGTCGCCGCGACCTGCTCGGGACGTACGTCGTCGACATCGCGGCGATGGTGCTCGCGATCCCGGTCGTGCTGTTCCCGGCCCTCGCCGAGGAGGTGTTCTCACGGCCCGAGCTGCTGGGGCTGCTCTACTCGGCCGAGACGGTCGGCGCGATGGTCGCCACCGGACTGAGCGGCTGGGTCGGCCGGGTGCACCACCACGGCCGCGCGATCGTGGTGGCGGCCAGCGCCTACGGCGCGATGATCGCGCTCGCCGGGCTGATGCCGTCGTTCTGGCTGGCGTGCGTGTTCCTGGCGCTCGCGGGCGCCGCCGACATGGTCTCCGGGGTCTTCCGCGCGACCGTGTGGAACCAGACCATCCCCGACACCATGCGCGGGCGGCTGGCGGGCATCGAGATGCTGTCCTACTCCGTCGGCCCGATGGCCGGGGCGACGCGCGCCGGGTTCGTGGCCGACGCCTGGTCGGTCCGGGGCGCGGTCGTCAGCGGCGGCGTGGCCTGCGTCGGCGGGGTGCTGCTCACCGCCGCCGCGTTGCGCGACTTCTGGTCCTACGACGCGCGCACCGACCCGCACGCCGTCGCCGAGCGGGCGCGGCGGGCAGCCGCCGCGGAGCCGTCCTAGCCGGACCCCGGGCCGGCCTCGCTCAGCCGAGCCGGTCGCGCAGGTCGCCCGGCCGGACCTCACCCACGGCGGGCTCTGCGACGAGGCGCGGACGGCCGTCCTCGGCGGCCGCGAGCGACCGCGCGGCCCGATTGGCCTCCGCCTGCTCGCGGTCAGCGTGGCCGCGGCCTCGCTGGCCTCGGCGCGCGCCTGCGCGAGCTCGCGGTGCAGCGCGGCGACCTTCTCGGCCTGCGCGTTGACCTCCTCCGGCGGACGGTCGGCGGTGACGAGCTCCTCGAGGGTGCCGAGGGCGCCCTGCTCGCGACGCCTGAGCACCTCGACGGTGTGGCGCGCGGCCTCCGCCGCGTCGCCCGCCTGCACGGCCTCGAGCGCCTCCTCGGCGGCGGCGCGGCGCAGCTCGCCGAACTCGACCTGCTGGGCGTTGGCCGCGACGAGGGTGGCGCGGTCCTCGTCGGGGTGGACGTCGGCGAACTCCGCGAGCGCCCGGACCAGGTCTCGGGTGCCGGCGCGGCGGGCGTCGCGCAGCTCGATCCTCGCCTCGAAGCAGGCCTGGTAGGACTTCCAGTCCGCCTCCCAGGCGTCGGCCTGCTTCTGGGTGGCGTCACCCGGCAGGGTCTCCACCGGGGGCCAGATCGTGGCTCCCCGCACGTCGAGGCCCCGCCCGACCGCGTACGTGCGCAGCTGCTCCAGGCCGTCGCGGTGGCGGCGCAGCGCGTCGGAGTAGGCGTTGACGGCGCGTCCGAGGCCGCGCAGGTTGTCGCGCACCAGCGCGGACTCCTCGTGGCGCTTGCCCGCACGGTGGCGCAGCGTGTCGGCGGCCTCGCCCGCGAACACCTCCTCCGACAGCCCGGCCGTGCGCTCGAACGCGTCGACCGCGAGCTCCACCCTCGAGGCGAGCCGTCGCACGGAGTCGCCGTAGGCGTCGACCTCGTCGGGCTCGGTCCAGTGGTAGCCGCAGCCGATCGGGTCGCCGAACGCGAGCCCGTCCTCGACCGCCTCGAGCCGGTCGGCCTGCACGCGGGTCATCGCGGTCCCACCACGTCGTGCCCGCCGACCTGGTCGAGCTGGGCGGCGAAGGTCGCCGCCTGGCCGACCATCACGTCGAGCTCGTCGAAGTCGAGCACCGAGTCGTCGATCGCGGCCGCGAGGGTCCGGCACTTCCGGGCGACCTGCTCGGCGTCCTCGACCAGGCTGCGCACGCCCTCGACGAGCAGGTCCCGCTGGGGGAAGTCGTCGGCGGGGTGCTGGACGTCGCCGAGCGCGGCACGGAGGTCCTCCCTCGCGGAGGAGAGCTCCTCCCGGGCGGCCCGCAGCGCCCGCTGGTTGATCGCGATCGGCCTCATGGCGGTCTCATGCCCCGGTGGACGGGGTCGAAACCAGGAGTGGTGAAGTTGTGAACGACCTCGCACCCGCGGTCCGGACCGCCGGACGTTGCGGGACGTCCCCTGTCAGTCCGGCGGCGGCTGGTAGCGCCGCAGCAGGGCGACCGTCCAGCCCGCGGTCAGCAGGAGGTACGCGGCCAGGCCGGCCACGAACGTCCACCACGGTGCGCCGTCGCGGCCGGTCGCGCCCACCCAGGTCGTGACGGCGAGCGCGGCGAGGAGCAGCCCGCCGGTGAGCGCGGCGAAGACCTCCATGTCTTCGCCGAAGCGCGAGCGGAGCTCGGGGCGCCGCTCCGGGGCGAACCAGTAGTCCTTCGAGCGCTGCGGCATGTTGACCCACGTCCCGTCGCCCGAGACCGCGAGGCGGGTCACGGCCGGGATCCCGACGAGCACCACGACGCCCACCGCCACCCAGAAGGCGAGCATCGCGGTGCGCGACGTCCGGTCGTCGACGCGCCCGGCGGCGTCGAAGTGCGACGGCACCTGGTCGGGCAGGACCAGGGCCGCCACCACGAGGCCGACGACGTACGCGACCGCGACCGCGAGCAGCGCGGCCCGGCCCGGACGTGCGCTCACACGTGCCCGCAGAGCTGGGCCATCCGCAGCTCGAGGCGGCCGAGCAGGTCGGTGCAGTCCTTGTCGGTCATCGCCGACCGCTTCCCGGCGCCCTGGGCGCAGACCGGGAGCACGTCGATCGACAGCTTGGCGCCGCCCGCGAGGGCTCGCAGCTCGTCGAGCCTGTCGCCGAAGGGGGAGCCGCTGCCGGGGGAGTAGTAGCGCACGGCGGCGTCGACGTCGTCGGCGAACAGGTCGGCCTTGGTCACGGCGATGACCAGCCAGGTCGGGCGGTCGCGGCGCACGGCCATGCTGGCGATCCGGTGAGCGGTGATCGACCAGTCCTCGAGCTCGGCGGCGAGCTGCTCGTCCCGGGTGGCGTCGGCGCTGCCGGTGGTCCCGGCGGTCCGGCGCGGGGTGGCGTGGCCGTACGCCACGACGTGCAGCACCCCGTCGACCGGCTCGTCGTGGAACACCTCGTCGAGGGCGCCGAGGCGGGTGGCGGCGTTCTCGCCCGGAACCACGCGGAAGCGGTAGCCGCGCAGCCGGGCGTTGCGCCGGGTGCGGCGCTCCATCACGGCCGAGCCGACGTCCGGGCCGTCGGCCTGCGCGCTCGCCCGCCGGGTGAGGCGGTCCGCGAGGCGGGTCTTGCCGACGCCCGTCATCCCCGTCACGGCCACGGTCGGGTAGCGGCGGCGGAGCAGGTGGGACGCACGCTCGGGCGCCTGGGACAGCGCGGCCAGGGCCCCTCCGGCGAGGGTCGTGCCGAGGGCGGCCTTGCCGTGTCGCAACGGTGACTGCATGTCCCCATCCTGCAGGCTGCCCCTGACGTGGCGCGCCCCGTGGGCCGCCGGTTGGCCATGCCACCACCCGTCTTGGACAATGGCGGGGCATCCCTGCCTCCGGTGGAAAGGTCCCCATGGACACCGAGAACCGTCCCGTCCTGACCGGGCTCGTCGCCCTGGTCGGCGTCGCCGTGGTCATCGGGCTGCTGGGCGGGCTCGCCGTCCTGGTGGGGGTCAGGGCCACCGGCATCGGCGAGGACTCCGGCGCCAGCAGCGGCGGCGGCGCGTCCGCGACCTTCAACCTCCCGCGCCCCACCGACACCAGCAGCATCGCCCCGTCCCCCGCCGACACCGGCAGCCCCACCGAGACCGGCAGCGAGACGCCGAGCCCGGCCCAGGGGATCTCGCTGACGGCCCCGCAGCAGTCGGTGAGCCCGATGCAGCAGATCGACCTCACCGGCACCTATCAGGGCGGCGAGGGCGCGATCTTGCAGGTGCAGCGCTTCGAGGACGGCGCGTGGTCGGACTTCCCGGTGACCGTGTCGGTCAGCGGCGGCACCTTCTCGACGTACCTCCTGACCGGCCGCACCGGACCGAACCGGTTCCGGGTGATCGACACCGACACCGACGCGGCGTCCAACGAGGTCACCGTCACGGTCGGCTGAGCGCGGCCCGCTCCCGGTCCACCCGACCGGTCCAGTGGGCCACCCAGCCCGTGCCGACGAGGGCCAGCCCGCCGACCACCAGGCACGCCGTGGCCAGCGGCGCGACGGCGGCGACGGCGCTGACCAGCAGCGGCCCGCCGCTGTTGCCGATGTCGCCGCAGAGCCGCCACGCGCCCAGGAACTGCGGACGTCCGTCGCTCGGCGCGGCGTCCGCCCCGAGGGTCATGACGATGCCGGACCCCAGCCCGTTGCCGCAGGCGATGAGGGCCATCACCAGCGCCACCGACGCGGCCGAGGTCGCGAGCGGCAGCACGAGGCAGGCGATCGCCATCGACAGCACGACCGGCACCGCGACCACCCGTCGGCCGCGGGTGTCCATCAACCAACCGCCCGGCCACATGAACGCGACGTCGAGCGCGGCGGCGCCCGCGAAGATCAGCGACGTGGTGGAGGCGGAGAGCCCGACGTGGTCGGCCCAGAGCGGCAGCAGGCTCTGGCGCAGCGAGCGGCTCATGCCGAGGATCACGACGGCGCTGCCGAGCGTGGCGAGGACGCGTCCGTGCGCGCGGATCACGGTCCACACGCCGAGGTGGCCGGACGCGCGGGCCGCGGCGCGCTTCTCCTCACCGAGGTCCGGCATCGTGGCGGCGAGCAGCGCCGCGCAGACCGACATCGCCGCGCCGAGCCAGAACACGCTGGTCAGGTCGGTGAGCGCGATCAGACCGGCGCCGAGCAGCGGCCCGACGAGCACGCCCACCCGGTAGGACCCGCCCAGCAGCGACATCCCGCGCGCCCGGTGCGACGCCGGGACCACGTCGATCATGAATCCCTGCCGGCTGATCAGGAAGAGCGTCCAGCACACCCCGCTGAGCAGGACGCCGGCCGCGAGCCCGACCACCGACCCGGTGAGGGCCGCGAAGACCATCGCGCAGGCGTCGACGACGCCCGCCGCCATCAGCGCGCGGCGCTCCCCGATCCGGGCGACCAGCGCCCCGGCGGGCAGGCTGCCGAGCAGCTGGCCGACACCGAGCAGCGCGACCACGGCGGCCGCGGTGCTCACGTCGGCGCCGAGGTCGCGGGCACGCAGCGCCAGCACGGGCATGATCGCGCCGTGCCCGACGGCAGAGACGACCGAGGGACCGTAGGCGACGAGCGCGATGTCGCGGAAGCGGAACGCGACGTCCCCCGAGGTGGTCACCCGCACACGCTACGCGGGCCGGTGTCGCACCCCGTGGCTAGTCTCACCGCATGCCCCAGCTGCCCCCGCCCCCGGCGCCGGGCGAGGGTGCCACGACCGACGACGTCGTCGCCTGGGTCGCCCGCCACCTCGGCGACCTGACCCTCGAGGGCCCCGACGGCGTGCGGGCCGGTGGGCTGCGCGGCGGGCAGCCGGCGGCCGACGCCGCGCTGGCGCAGGTCGACGTCCGGGGCTACGCCCGCTCCCGCAGCCAGGTGCTGCCGCGCTCGCGGCAGGGCGCGACCCGGATGTCGCCCTACGTCCGCCACGGCCTCGTGCTGCTGCCCGACCTCTGGGACGCCGTCGCCGACGCCCCGGCGCCCGACCGCCGCAAGTACCGCGACGAGCTGCTCTGGCAGGAGTACGCCCGCCACCTCTACGCCCGCGTCGGGCCCGCCCTCGGCCGCGACCTGCGCCGCGCACAGCCCCGGACCCCGCAGCCGTGGACCGAGCCGTGGCCGCGGGAGATGGCGTGCCTCGACCACGTCGTCGGCGCGCTCCAGGACGACGGCTGGCTGGTCAACCAGACCCGGATGTGGCTGGCCTCGCAGTGGGCCGTGCGCGCCGGGCACGACTGGTGGCGCGGCGAGGACGAGATGTTCACCCACCTGCTCGACGGCTCCCGCGCGGCCAACCGGCTGGGCTGGCAGTGGACGGTCGGCACCGGCAGCGGCAAGCCCTACGGCTTCAGCCGCTGGCAGGTCGAGAAGCGCGCGCCCGGGCTGTGCCGCGCCTGCCCGCTCGCCGACCGCTGCCCGATCCAGGACTGGCCCGACGCGACCGCGGGCCCGGCCGCCGACGGACCCGACCTCGGGTCCGGTCCGGTCCCGGCCGGTCCGGCCGAGCCCGAGGGCGCCGGCGGCGAGGTCGTCTGGCTGACCGCCGAGTCGCTCGGCGACTCCGATCCCGCGCTCGCCGCCGATCCCGCCCGCCCTGCCGTCTTCGTGTTCGACGAGCCGCTCCTGGCCCGGCTGCGGCTGTCGGGCAAGCGGCTGGTCTTCCTCGCCGAGACCCTCGGCGAGCTCGCGGCGACCCGCCCGGTCGAGGTCCGGCGCGGCGACGTGGTCGCCGAGCTCGACGACCGGCCGCTGGCCGCCACGTGGACACCCGTGCCCGGCTGGGCCCGTCGCGAGCGGCGGCTCCAGGTGGTCGAGCAGCACCCGTGGCCGTGGCTGGTGCGCCCGCGCCCGTCGTCGGTGCGGTCGTTCAGCGCGTGGCGCAAGGGCTCCGGTCGCTGACCCGTCCCCAGGACCCGACCTTCGTCGGGTGCCGGGCGTGGGTGCCGGGTCGTAGGCTCGCCGACCGTGACCCCCGAACTCCACGCCGACGCCCCCGCCCCGCTCGAGCTCCCCGTCGCCGGTGACTGGCTCGGCTGGGTGGCCGACCGGTGCGAGGGCTCGCTCGCCGAGGCGGCGCGGCACGTCGAGCGGGTCAAGGCCGGCGGCGACGCCGCCACGGTCCTCGCCGCCTGGAACGACGCGGAGACCGCGATCGCCAACGCCGGCACCGTGTCGCTCTGGTCGGAGGTCCACCCCGACCAGGCGGTCCGCGACCGCGCCGACGACCTCGGCCAGCAGGTGCAGCGCTACGTCACCGAGCTCGGCCAGGACCGCGACCTCTTCGCGGTGCTCGACACGCTGCCGGCCGACGGCCTCGACGACGACGCCCGCCGGGTCCTCGAGCACAGCCTGCGCGACTTCCGCCGGGCCGGCGTCGACCGCGACGACGCCACCCGCGACCGGCTCCGCGAGCTGAGCGAGCGCGCGGTGCTGCTGTCGCAGGACTTCGGTCGCACGATCCGCGACGACGTCCGCTCGGTCCGGCTGGCCCCCGAGCGGCTGGCGGGCCTGCCCGACGACTACCGCGAGGCCCACCCGGCCGACGACGACGGCCTGGTCACGATCACGACCGACTACCCCGACCTCGTCCCGTTCATGACCTTCGGCGCCGACGGCGACGCCCGCCGCGAGCTGGCGCTGGCCCAGACCAACGTCGGCTGGCCGGCCAACGACCAGGTCCTGCAGGACCTGTTCGCGGTCCGCCGGGAGACGGCCGCGCTGCTCGGCCACGACTCGTGGCCCGACTTCGACACCGAGGTGAAGATGGTCGGCTCGGGCGCGGCCGTGGCGGAGTTCATCGAGCGGATCAGCTCGCTGGCCGCCGAGCGCGCCGCGGTCGAGAAGGACGTGCTGCTGCAGCGCAAGCGCGTCGACGACCCGTCCGCGGACGAGGTCGAGACCTACGACTACCGCTACTACTCCGAGCTGGTGCGGCGCGAGCAGTACGACGTCGACGGCCAGGTCGTGCGGACGTACTTCCCCTTCGAGCAGGTGCGCCAGGGGCTGCTCGACGTCACGGGCCGGCTCTTCGGCCTCGAGTGGACGCCGGTGACGCCGGTCGACGCGGGCGCCTGGCACGAGGAGGTCGCGAGCTACGACGTGCACCTCGACGGCCGGCGGATCGGCCGGATCCACCTCGACCTGCACCCGCGCGAGGGCAAGTACAAGCACGCCGCGCAGTTCGACCTGGTCACCGGCGTCGCCGGCGCCCAGCTCCCGGAGGGCGTGCTGGTGTGCAACTTCAGCCGCGGCCTGATGGAGCACGACGAGGTCGTGACGCTGTTCCACGAGTTCGGCCACCTCGTCCACCACGTGCTCGGCGGCCAGGGCGCGTGGGCGCGCTTCTCCGGGGTCGCCACCGAGTGGGACTTCGTCGAGGCGCCCAGCCAGATGCTCGAGGAGTGGGCCTGGGACGCCGACGTGCTCGCCACGTTCGCGCGCGACGCGTCCGGCGCCACCATCCCGGCCGACCTGGTCGCGGCGATGCGGCGCGCCGACGACTTCGGCAAGGGCACCGACGCGGCCCAGCAGATGTCCTACGCCGCCCGGTCCTACTTCTTCCATGCCGAGCAGCGCGACGACCTCACCGCCTACGGCGACGAGCTGCAGCGCCGCTACTCCGTCTTCCCGCCGCTCGCGGGCGCGCACATGCACTGCTCCTTCGGGCACCTCGACGGGTACTCCTCGGGCTACTACACCTACATGTGGTCGCTGGTCATCGCGAAGGACCTGTTCTCCGCCTTCGACCCCGACGACCTGTTCGCCCCCGAGGTCGCGCTCGCCTACCGCGACCGGGTGCTCGCGATGGGCGGGCGCAAGGACGCCGCCGACCTGGTCGCCGACTTCCTGGGCCGGCCCTACTCCTTCGACTCGTGGGCGACGTGGCTCGCCGAGTGAGCCCGGAGCAGGACCGGCCCGGTCCCCCTGGAGAGGGTCTGGTGCGACTCAGCTCGTCGTGACGGCGGTGTCGTCGACGACGAAGCTGGTCTGCAGCGAGGAGTCCTCGGTCGCGAGGAACTTCACCGTGACCGTCTTCCCCGCGTAGGCCGCGAGGCTGTGGCTGAACTGGGCGTACGTCGTGCTGGTGCCGACGTTGCTGAAGGTCCGCAGCGTCGTCGTGGTGCTGCCGCTGACGACCTGCACCCTGAGCGTGTCGTACGCCGTGGTGCCGCTCTCGGCGGTGTCGCTGCGCAGCCAGTAGCTGAGCCTCGCCGCGGTGGCCCCCGCCGGGACGGTGACCTGCTGGGAGATCGTCTCGGTCGAGGTGCTGCCGTTGCCGCCCAGCCACGCCTTCCACGAGCCGGTGCGCGCCGGGCGACCGGTGCTGCTCGTGATCGGGCCGGCGGTGCCGGTCCAGACGGTCGCGCCCGACTCGAAGCCCGGGTTGCCCAGCAGGTTGGCGCCGGTCGGCGGCAGCGTGGTGCCGTAGTCCTTGTCGGCGTAGAGCCACACCATGTGGCCGATCATGTCGAGGTTGCGGTCGAGCGCCGTGGTGTTGACGTTGGCCATCGTGTCGCAGGAGCGGTGGTAGCAGGGGTCGAACGCCTGGCCCGCCGTGCCGCCCCACTTCGACGCCTGCGCGGAGGTCTTGATGGTCTCGCCACCGGAGTACATGCCCGTGGTGGGGATGCCGTAGCTGCGGAAGGACGCGTGGTCGGAGCGGCCCTGCACGTCGATGTACTCCCAGGGGATGCCCTTCGACGTGTAGTAGGCGGTCATCGCGTCGCGGGCGCCGTTGCCGGCCGGGTTGTCGTCGTAGACGAAGTAGCCCGGGTTGGGCGAGCCGACCATGTCGTAGTTCATGTAGAGGTCGATGCGGTCCTTGTCGGCCGTCGGCAGGTTGCGCATGTAGTGGTTCGAGCCGAGCAGGCCCTGCTCCTCGGCGCCCCACCACGCGAAGCGGAGGTGGTTGCGCGGGGTGTTGCCGCTCGCTGCCCAGGCCAGCGCGGCCTCGAGGACCGCGGCCGAGCCGGTGCCGTTGTCGTTGATGCCGGGCCCGGACGACACGCTGTCGAGGTGGGCGCCGGTCATGACGACGTGCTCGGCGTCCCCGCCCGGCCAGTCCGCGACGAGGTTGTAGGACGTGCCCGACGAGGTCGAGAACGTCTGGACCTGGGTGGTGTAGCCGACGGCGTCGAGCCTCGCCTTCACCCAGTCCAGCGAGGCCTTGTAGCCCGGGCGGCCGGTGGCGCGGTTGCCGCCGTTGGCGGTGGCGATGTCCTGGAGCTTCTGCAGGTGGGCGGTCACGTTGGTGACGCTGAGGTCGGGGGACGGCGCCGCGGTGGCGGGGCCGCCGGTGCCGACGAGGGTCGAGGCGACGACGGCGCCCGCGGCGAGGGCCGACAGGGCGGTCGTACGGAGGGTGCGCATGGGGATCTCCCGTGGGTCGGTGGTGCGGGAACGGGGACGGGGCGGGGCAGCATCGCTGCCCCGCCCCGTCAGGAGCGACGAGACGTCAGGAGACGTTCAGCGCGGTGTCGTCGACCACGAAGCTGGTCTGGAGCGAGGAGTCCTCGGTGGCGGTGAACCGGATGGTCACCGTCTTCCCCTTGTAGGCCAGCAGCGAGCTGCTGAACTGCGTGTAGGTCGCGTTGGTGCCGACGTTGCTGAAGGTCCTGAGCGTCGTCACCGTGGCGCCGTCGACGACCTGGACCCGCATGGTGTCGTAGGCCGTCGTGCCGCTCTCGGCGGTGTCGGTGCGGATGTAGTACGACAGCGTCGCCGCGGTCGCGCTGGCCGGGATCGTGACCGACTGGTTGACGGTCTCGGTGCCGGCGGTGCCGTTGCCACCGAGCCACAGCTTCCACGAGCCGGTGCGGGCCGCACGGCCGGTGTTGTTGGTGATCGGGCCGGCGGTGCCGGTCCAGACGGTCGCGCCGGACTCGAAGCCCGGGTTGCCCAGCAGGTTGCCGCCGGTGGGCGGGGGAGTGGTGGGCGGCGTCGTGGTGCCACCGCAGGTCGGGTCGCCGGTCTGGGCGGGGACGTTGACGGCGTCCCAGGCGTTCTTGACGGCGTTGAACTGGGCGCAGGTGCTGTCCAGGTTCTTGGCCGCGGTGAGCGTCCACGTGCGGTACTTCAGGTAGTTCGACGACGAGGTCTTCATCAGCATCGCGTTGTAGAGGACCTTGATGGCCGCCTGCTCGCCGATGCCGGTGACGCTCGTGCCGTCGCACTTCGACACGCCGCCGCGCGAGAGCAGGTAGAACCAGTGGTCGCCGGGACCGGCGGCCGCGTGCACCTCCGCGGTCGGGATCGAGCTGGTGTAGCACGACGGGTCGCCGACGTTGCCCGGGTTCGAGCCGTCACGGATCGGCCCCTGGCCGACGAGGTTCACCTCCTCGCCGATGGTGTGGTCGGGACCGTCGTAGGACGCGGACTGGTTGTCGAAGTACTCCGTCGCGGTGGCGAGGGCGTCGCCGATGAACTCCTGCGTGCCGCCGCCGGAGATGCCGCCGGGGGTCTTGTCGTCGACACCGTGGCCGAACTCGTGGGCCACCACGTCCATCGAGGCGATCCAGGCGCCGGCCTGGTTCTTGCCGATCTGGACCTGCGTGCCGTCGTAGTAGGCGTTGATGTCGTTGAGCCCGACCCGGATCGGCACCCAGCCGCCGGTGCCGTTCATGCCGTTGCGGCCGAGCCAGGACGACATCATCGACTTCATCTGCTGCGCGGCGTAGAGCGCGTCGACGCAGCCGGTCTCGCGGTTGGTCGCGACGCCGTTGCCCCACGCGTCGTCGGTCCCGGTGAACGTGGTGTTGTTCGCGGCGTCCTGGCACCTCAGGGTGGTCGCCGTCGGGTCGGTCATGCTGAAGCTGCTGCCCGAGCCGCTCGTCGCGATGGGGAGCGGGTTGGGACCGGAGTACGCCGCGGTGCCCGTGCCGTGGGCGATCTGCTCGCGCGACTCCAGCACCTTGCCGGTCATCGCGTCGACCCACGCGCGCTGCCAGGACACCTCGCCGTCGTGGGTGCCGCGCACCTCGACCTCGTAGGCCAGCTTGGTGCCGGCCTCGCGGTGCCAGATGACGAGCTCCGGCGAGGAGATCTCCGCACCCGCGTCGGCGAGCTTCTGCGCGGCGGCGGTGGCGCGGGCGGTGCTGATCCTCGGGGTGGTGCTGGCGATCTGGACCGGGGTCTCCTGCGCCACCGAGGTCCCGACGACCTGCCCGTCGGAGTCGGCCAGCACGACGAAGTCGCCACCGACCACGCGCAGGCCCTCGTGGGTCCGCTCGTAGGCCACCGAGTAGATGCCGTTGTCACCGGCGTAGGTGTTGCTGCGCACGAAGGAGTCCTGCGACGCGCGCTCGAGCGCGCCGTCGTGGCCCTTCACCCAGGCGCTGGCCGCCTGCTGGGCCTCGAGGCGGGGGTTGGCCACCGAGGGGGCGGCATCGGCCGGGGTGGCGGTCGGTGCCAGGAAGGACGCGGCGACCGCGGTCGCTGCGAGACCGGCCAGGACGGCCAGACGGGGATTTTTCACTGGGTTGTCCAATCATGAGTTCGGGCCCGACGGGCACCGAGGATGGATTGGGTGATGCAGACCAGTGCACAAGTTCGCAATCGGCGGATCCGGCGTCAATGGACGACGATCTGCAGGTTCGTGCAACGCGAGAACATGCACGACCCGAGGCCGGACGTCCGGTATCCGGCCATTCGGCAGGAATCCGTCGCAGTGAGGGGTCAGTCGAGGAGAACCGCTGGCCGCGCGGGCGTCGCGGCGGCGATTCGGTCGGCGACGGCGTCGCCGAACTCCACGTGGCCGTCGGCGGTCAGGTGGAGGTCGTCGTCGAGGTAGTCCAGGGCGAGGTCACTGGTCTGGACATACGGCACGCCGTACTCGCCGCTCAGGCCCGCCAGCAGCCCGTCGACCCGGGGCACCGCCGTGGCCCGCGCGGGTGCGCTGGCCGGGCCGACGACCACGACGTGCTGACCGGCCAGGTCGGCCATGAGGGCACGGAAGCCCGCCTCGATCGCGGCCGGCGACTGGTCGAAGTCGTTGAGCCCGCCCTCGACCACCACCAGCGACGGGCGGACGCCGAGGGCGGTGGGGGCGCGGTCGTGGAACGACACGGCGCCGCACGTGCTCGCGCGGGCGCTGAACCCGGAGCCGGAGAAGCCGGCCACGTGCACCTCACCCTCGAGACGGGCGGGCCACGAGCGCGCGAGGTCGTCCTGGCCGAGGCCGACCGACCACGAGTCGCCGATGACGAGCACGGGCGCGCCGGTGCCGGTGACGATCGCGGCGCGGGCGCGCGAGTCGGAGCGGTGGTCGCGGCAGCGGGTCTGGCCGGCGTCGGCCGTGTCGGCGACGTAGAAGGCCATGAGGGCAGCGAGCACCACGGTGACGACTGAGGCGCCGACGACCCGGCGCAGGTTCCCCCGATGGAGCACGGGTCAATTGTGGGGTGCCGGACGCCTCCTGGTCACCGGATCGACCCTGAGATTTCCCCGACATCGGGTGCGGGCCGGATCGGCGCGCGCCGGGACGCTCCGCCGCCCTACGCTCGCGGCATGACGAGCGACCTGCTGGCGGCCTACGACGAGCAGCTCCGGCGCGAGGGCGAGATCGGCCGCGCCGACGACGTGCGCGAGCACGGCCCCCTGCTGTGGGCGGTCTTCGACCACGGCGGGTTCGTCACCTACCGCGACCTCGGCGGGGCCGAGGGCGACGCCGTCGACTCCCTCGTCGAGGCCACCGTCGCGCACTTCCGCGACGACACGGACGTGGCGTCGTTCGAGTGGAAGACGCGCGGCCACGACCTGCCCGCCGACCTCGGCGAGCGGCTAGAGGCCCACGGCCTGGTCCCCGAGCCGCGCGAGACGGTGATGGTCGGCGAGGCCGCGCTGCTCGCGGTCGACGTCGAGGTGCCGCCCGGCGTCGTCGTACGCCGCATCGAGCCCGGCCCGGGTGCCGCGGCCGACGTGGCGCGGATGCTCGAGGCGCAGGAGTCGGTGTTCGGCACCGGACGGGGGCCGTCGGTGGACTCGTCGCTGGCCGAGCTGGAGGCCGGCAGCTCGGAGCTCTGGATCGCCGAGGTCGACGGCCGGGTCGTCAGCGGCGGGCGGCTCACCCCGGTCGTCGGCACCGCCTTCGCCGGCATCTGGGGCGGCTCGACGCTGCCGGAGCTCCGCGGCCGCGGCATCTACCGCGCCCTCGTCGCCGCCCGCGCCCGCTCCGCCCTCGAGCGGGGGATCCGCCTGATCCACTCCGACTGCACCGACATGTCGCGCCCGATCCTCGAGCGCTCGGGCCTCGTCGCCGTCACCACCACCACGCCGTACGTCTGGACCCGCTGACCCCTGCCCCGGCGTCCGAGGACGCGGCGGGGACCGGAACGGGGGGCCGTGGGCACTGCGGGAGAAATACCCGGCCCCGGTGGGAACATCCCGCGCCGCCATGCGTTGAACCCAGTGATGAGAGTTGAGCCAGATCGACTCAACTGTTTTGCCAGATCGGACGACAGTCGTCAGGATGGGTCTCATCGGCGGGTGCCCCGCACC
The DNA here is from genome assembly GCF_020991065.1 of Nocardioides okcheonensis. Classification (NCBI taxonomy): domain Bacteria; kingdom Bacillati; phylum Actinomycetota; class Actinomycetes; order Propionibacteriales; family Nocardioidaceae; genus Nocardioides; species Nocardioides okcheonensis. The sequence continues at coordinate 2,335,878 of NZ_CP087710.1, read as the reverse complement.
CGTTCCCCAGACATCGACCCCGGATCCACCGGGGCGCAGCAGGAGGTAGACACATGGCACGAGCGGTCGGCATCGACCTCGGCACGACGAACTCCGTCGTCGCCGTCCTCGAGGGTGGCGAACCCACCGTCATCGCGAACGCCGAGGGCGCGCGGACGACCCCGTCCGTGGTGGCCTTCACCAAGTCGGGCGAGGTCCTCGTCGGTGAGGTCGCCAAGCGCCAGGCGGTCACCAACGTCGACCGCACCATCCGGTCCGTCAAGCGCCACATGGGCGAGGACTGGAAGGTCGACATCGACGACAAGACCTTCACCCCCCAGCAGATCAGCGCCTTCGTGCTGCAGAAGCTCAAGCGCGACGCCGAGGCCTACCTCGGCGAGACCGTGACCGACGCGGTCATCACCGTGCCGGCCTACTTCTCCGACGCGCAGCGCCAGGCCACCAAGGAGGCCGGCGAGATCGCGGGCCTCAACGTGAGCCGCATCGTCAACGAGCCCACCGCGGCCGCGCTGGCCTACGGCCTCGACAAGGGCGAGGACCAGACCATCCTCGTCTTCGACCTCGGCGGCGGCACGTTCGACGTGTCCCTGCTCGAGATCGGCGAGGGCGTCGTCGAGGTCAAGGCGACCTCCGGCGACAACAACCTCGGTGGCGACGACTGGGACAACCGCGTCGTGGAGTGGATGGTCAAGACGTTCAAGTCCAACTTCGGCGTCGACCTCGGTGCCGACAAGATCGCCAAGCAGCGCCTCCAGGAGGCCGCGGAGAAGGCGAAGATCGAGCTGTCCTCGAGCTCCGAGACCACGATCCACCTGCCCTACATCACCCACGGCGAGGGCGGCCCGCTCCACTTCGAGGAGAAGCTCACCCGCAGCGAGTTCCAGAAGATGACGGCCGACCTGCTCGACCGCACCAAGGCGCCCTTCCAGTCCGTGCTCAAGGACGGCGGCGTCGCGGTCTCCAACATCGACCACGTGGTCCTCGTCGGCGGCTCGACCCGCATGCCGGCCGTGACCGACGTCGTCAAGGAGCTGCTCGGCGGCAAGGAGCCCAACAAGGGCGTCAACCCGGACGAGGTCGTCGCCGTCGGCGCGGCCCTGCAGGCCGGCGTCCTCAAGGGCGAGGTCAAGGACGTGCTGCTCCTCGACGTCACCCCGCTGTCCCTCGGCATCGAGACCAAGGGCGGCGTGATGACCACGCTCATCGAGCGCAACACCACGATCCCGACCAAGCGCTCGGAGATCTTCACGACCGCGGACGACAACCAGCCGTCGGTCGAGATCAAGGTCGCCCAGGGCGAGCGCCAGATGTGGTCGCAGAACCAGCCCCTCGGCAACTTCGAGCTCACCGGCCTCCCGCCGGCCCCGCGCGGCGTGCCGAAGATCGAGGTCACCTTCGACATCGACGCCAACGGCATCGTCCACGTCTCCGCCAAGGACCAGGCGTCCGGCCGCGAGCAGTCGATGACCATCTCCGGCGGCTCCGCCCTCGGCAAGGACGAGATCGACCGCATGGTCAAGGAGGCCGAGCAGTACGCCGAGGAGGACGCCAAGCGGCGCGAGGCCGTCGAGGCCCGCAACCAGGGCGACCAGCTCGTCTACACCACCGAGAAGTTCCTCGCCGACAACGGCGACAAGCTCCCCGACGACGTGAAGACCGAGGTCCAGGCGGACGTCGACGCGCTCAAGGAGACGCTCGCCAAGGAGGACGCCACCTCCGAGGAGATCACCGCGGGGATCACCAAGCTCGGTGAGTCCAGCCAGAAGATGGGCGCCGCGATGTACGCCGCCGCCGAGGCCGACCAGGCCGCCGCGGGTGGTGCCACCGGCGCGACGGGCGAGGCCGACGACGACGTCGTCGACGCCGAGATCGTCGACGAGGCCGACGAGGCCGGCCCGGAGGGTGAGTCCAAGTGACCAGCCCCGGCAGCGAGTCCTTCGGGGACGCGGCCGGCGAGATGGCCAACGAGACCGAGGTCGAGGCGCCCGTGGAGGGCGCCTCGGCCCCGGCCGGCCAGCCGGACGCCGACGCCACGCCCGACGACCACGCCGAGGAGATCAGCGGCGTGGACAACTGGCTGGAGGAGGGCGGCCCGCTCGAGCCGCAGGACGTCGCGGAGACCGAGCAGGTCGCCGCGTCCGCGGAGGTGCAGCTCGCCGAGCGCACCGCCGACCTGCAGCGGCTCCAGGCCGAGTACGCCAACTACCGCAAGCGCGTCGACCGCGACCGCCAGGTGGTGGCCGAGAACGCCACCTTCCGGGTGCTCGCGCCGATCATCGAGGTGCTCGACACCATCGACCGGGCCCGCGAGCACGGTGAGGTCGAGGGCGGCTTCAAGGCTGTCGCCGACCAGCTCGAGGGCGTGGTGGCCAACCTCGGCCTCACCCGTTTCGGGACCCCCGGCGACGCGTTCGACCCCAACCTGCACGAGGCCCTGAGCCACCTCGGCACCGACGCCGACGTGACCGTGCCGACCTGCAAGCACATCGCCAAGGCGGGCTACAAGATCGGTGACCGGGTGGTGCGTGCCGCCCAGGTGCTGGTCGTCGACCCCGCCGACGCCTGACCGACCACCCACCGACGGAGAGGAGGTTCACCCGTGGCAGACACCGACGGCTTCCGCAACGACTGGGCGACCAAGGACTTCTACCAGGTCCTCGGCGTCACGCAGGGTGCCAGCGCGGCCGACATCAAGAAGGCCTACCGCAAGCTGGCGCGGGAGAACCACCCCGACTCCAACCCGGGTGACAACGCCAAGCACGACCGGTTCAAGGCGGTCGCCGAGGCCTACGACGTCATCGGCGACGAGGCCAAGCGGGCCAAGTACGACGAGTTCCGAACGCTGCAGTCGCGCGGGGGCTTCGGCCCCGGCATGGGCGGCGGCACCGGCGGCGGTTTCGGCGGGGGCGGCTTCAACCTCGACGACCTGCTCCGCGAGCGGGGCGGCGGCGGTGGCGGGCTCGGCGACATGTTCGGCGACCTCTTCGGCGGCGGTGGCGGCCGCGCGCGGACCCAGTCCCGCGCGCGCCGCGGCCCCGACGTGGAGAGCACCGCGACGATCGGCTTCACCGACGCCCTCGACGGCGTCACGGTCTCGCTCCGGCTGACCTCCGACGCTCCCTGCCCGACGTGCCAGGGCACCGGGGGCAAGCCGGGCACGAGGCCCCACGTCTGCCCGCAGTGCGAGGGCGCCGGCTTCGTCGTCGCCGGCAGCGGTGGCGCGTTCTCGATCAACGAGACCTGCCCCGGCTGCGGTGGTCGCCAGCTGGTCTACGACGAGGCGTGCCCGACCTGCCACGGCAGCGGGCGCGGCACCTCGGCGCGCACCATCCAGGCCCGGATCCCGGCCGGGGTGAAGGACGGCGCCCGGATCCGGCTGAGGGGCAAGGGCGGCGCCGGCGAGGGCGGCGGGCCGGCCGGTGACCTCTTCGTCACCGTCAAGGTCACCCCGCACCGCGTCTTCGGCCGCTCCGGCGACAACCTCACCCTCGAGGTGCCGGTCTCCTTCGACGAGGCCGCGCTCGGCGGCGAGGTGAAGATCCCGACGCTCGGCGGCGCACCGGTCACGCTCCGGCTACCGCCGGGGACGCCCAACGGGCGTACGTTCCGGGTGCGCGGCAAGGGCGCGACCCGCCGCGACGGCAGCAAGGGCGACCTGCTGGCGACCGTCGAGGTGCAGGTCCCGGCCCAGCTCGACCCGACCGCACGGGAGGCCGTCGAGGCCTACCGGGCGGCGATGGCCGGCAAGCCGCTGCGCAGCGGTCTCTTCGAGGCGTGAGGACGAGCCGATGACGTCGACGCCGTTCACCCCGGACCCCGACGCCGCCGTGTTCGTCATCAGCGTGGCGGCCGAGCTCACCGGCCTGCACCCGCAGACCCTGCGCGCCTACGAGCGGATGGGGCTGATCGCCCCGGGCCGCACCGGCGGTGGCGGTCGGCGCTACTCCCACCGCGACCTCGAGCGGCTGCGCGAGATCGCCGACCTCACCAGCTCCGGCATCGGCATCGAGGGCGTGCGCCGGATCATGGCGCTGGAGCACCAGGTCGACGCGCTCCGGGCGCGCAACGACGAGCTGGTCGCAGAGGTCGACGCCCTGCGCCGCCTGCTGGCCGCCCGTTCGGCCCCCGGCCAGACGGCCAACAAGCTGCCGGTCCTGCACCAAGCGGTCGGCCAGTCGATGGTGGTCTGGCGCCGGGGACGCTGACGCGCCAGCGGACCGCGGTCGGACCCGGCGGCTAGGGTTCCCGCGTGCGGCAGCGCGAGCTCGAGACGGCGGACCGGTGCGCGTCATCGGTCGGCCTCCCCGGGGCTACCCCGGGGACCACCGGTACGTCCGGGCTCAGCACCGCGCGCGACGCGCTGCGCTTCGCTGCAGGAGATCGCGCGCACGACGGGACAGGTCGAGGCGCGCTGCCGCACCTCGCCGGGTCGGTCCCGGCCCGCTCGTGAGTCCCGACCTCGCGCGCGCCCTCGCGGCCGCCTTCCTGGGCGGGGAGTGGACCGAGCCGGGGCTGGTGGCGAGCGGTGCCGGCCTGCTGGGACGACGCCCCGCGTGGCTGCGCCCGCTGGCGCGCCAGACCCTCGCGCTCTACCCCCGCCCGCCGCTCGACCGGCCCCGTGAGCTGGCGACCAACGTCGCGTCGCGCCCCGCCGCCGCCCGCGCCGGGGCGGCCGCGCCTCTGGCCCAGCCGGTCGCGCAGACCCGGATGGTGGCGAACCGCTGGCGGCTGCCGGAGCTCGACACCCTCGCCGACCTCGCCGGCTTCCTCGGCCTGACCGCGACCGAGCTCGACTGGTTCTCCGACCCCCGCAGGCTCGCCCGCGACGCGTCCGCCGTGCCCCTGCAGCACTACCGGATCAGCCACCGCCCGGCTCCCAGCGGCGCGATCCGGGTCCTCGAGGCGCCGAAGCCGCGCCTCAAGGCCCTCCAGCGTCGGCTGCTGCGCGAGCTGGCCGGCCGGATCCCACCCCACGACGCGGCCCGCGGCTTCCGCCCCGGCGGGTCCGTGCGGTCGTACGCCGCGCCCCACGCCGGACGCAGCGTGGTCCTGCGCCTGGACCTCGAGGCGTTCTTCGCGAGCGTGACGGTCTCGCGGGTCTACGGCATCTGGCGCTCCGCCGGCTATCCCGAGCCCGTCGCGCACGCCCTGGCCGGGCTGGTGACCACCGTGCTGCCGCGCGCGGCCTGGCGGTCGGTCCCGCGGCCCGCCGACGACTCGCTGCTCGACGCCCACTGGCGGCTCGGCCGGAGGCTCGCGGCCCCCCACCTGCCCCAGGGAGCCCCGACGTCGCCGGCGATGGCCAACCTCGCGGCGTTCGGCCTCGACGTACGGCTCACGGCGCTGGCGCGCTCGTGGGGTGGCCGCTACACCCGCTACGCCGACGACCTGGCCTTCTCGGGAGAGCGGGGCTGGGGCACGGGGACGTCGCGGCTGCTCGACGCGGTCGAGGTGGTCGTGCGCGACGAGGGCTTCCGGCTCAACCCGCGCAAGACCGGCGTCATGCCCCGGGCCGGGCGCCAGCGGCTCGCCGGGCTCGTGGTCAACGACGCGCCGCGCGTCGCCCGGGAGGAGGTCGACCTGCTGCGCGCGATCCTGCACAACTGCGCCCGCTTCGGCCCGAGCACGCAGAACCGCGCGGGCGTGGTCGCCTTCGAGGACCACCTCCGCGGCCGGATCGTGTGGGTCGCCCAGCACGACCCGGTGCGCGGCGCCCGGCTGCTGGAGGCCCACCGCGCGGTCGACTGGAGCCGGTGAAGCCGGGCTGCCGACGCGGCTGTCGGTGCGGCCGCCTAGGGTCGAGGGGTGAGTGAGCGATGAGCAAGGAGAACGCCCTGCGCGCGATGCGCGAGGCCCGCTACGCCGAGGCCCAGAAGCGAGCGGCTCAGGCGCCCGCGCGGCGGCCGGCCCCGGTCTCGCCCCCGGCGGAGCGGACGCCGGCGGCTCGGGCCAAGCCTGCCGCCGCGCCCGCGGCCGCCGAGGCGACGGACGAGCTGTGCGGCCACCGCAACATGAGCGGCCGCACCTGCACCCGCGAGAAGGGCCACGCGGCGAAGAGCCACCGCTACTCGTGAGCCGACTCAGGCGCTGAGCGCCTCCTCCGGCACACCGGTCGGGTGGGGCGCGGCCTCTCCGCGCAGCTCGGCGACCTGCGCCACCAGCAGCGCCATCACCTCGTCTGCGACCCGACGCACCGTCGCGTCGTCGACGGGCTGGTCGCCTGCCCGGTCGTCGTTCAGGCCGGCCAGGCGGCGTACGTCGACGGGCTCGCCGACGGCGACCGTGACCCGCGGTCGCAGGACGGTGTTGCGCAGCAGCCGGGTGACGATGCCGGTGCGGTCGACGACCCGCTCCGCCCCGACCATCGCGACCGGGACGAGCGGGGCGCCGGTCCGCAGCGCGAGGCGCACGGCGCCGGTCCTGGACCGCTCGGGCCAGCGCTGCGGGTCGCGGGTGATCCGGCCCTCGGGGAACAGCCCGACGGCCTCGCCCGCGGCGAGCGCGTCGGCCGCGGCGTCCAGCGCGCCGGCGGCGGCAGCGGTGCCGCGCTGGACGGGGATGAAGCCGAGCCGGCGCACGACCGGTCCGACGAGGCCGGAGCGGAAGACGCCGCCGGTGGCCATCAGCCTCAGCGAGCGGCCGAGCCGACGGCCCACGAGGGCGAGCAGGATGCCGTCGGCGAAGCTGGTGTGGTTGGCGACCACGATGAGCGGGCCGTCCGGCAGGTCGCGCTGGGGGACGGCGCGGCGGGTGAGCTCGAGGCGGCTGACCGCGGAGACGACGGTGCCGAGCAGACCGGCGGCGAAGGCGTACAGGAGTGCGGCGCGGAGACCGGGCCGCTGCCAGGTGCTGGTGTCCATGCGACGGAGTCTGGGCCACCGACCGGCCGCCGCGCGTGCGTATGCGCACTCAGGTCGCGTTGCGCGGGTGAGCCATCACCGGTGGGTCAGGACGGCCGAAGGGCCCGGCCCCCAGGGGGACCGGGCCCTTCGCGGGTCCGCGCTGACCGGCGTCAGTCGGGGATGTAGTCGAACGTGTCGGGGTTCGGGCCGGTGCGGCCGGCCTCGCCCTTGTCGAGAGCGGAGATCCGGGCGACCTCGTCGTCGGTGAGGGAGAAGTCGAAGAGGTCGAAGTTGTCCTCCACGCGGCTGCGGGTGACCGACTTCGGGAAGACGATGTCGCCGCGCTCGATGTGCCAGCGCAGGGTGACCTGCGCGGTCGACTTGCCCTTGGCCTCGGCGATCTCGGAGATCACCGGGTCGTCGAGGACGCCGCCCTGCGCGATCGGCGACCACGCCTCGGTGGCGATGCCGTGCTCGGCGTTGGCCGCGCGCACCTCCTCGTTGGTGAAGTAGGGGTGCACCTCGACCTGGTTGATCACCGGCACGACGCCGGTCTCGTCGACGATCCGCTGCAGGTGGGCGGGCTGGAAGTTGGAGACGCCGACCGACGCGGCGCGGCCGTCCTCGACGAAGGAGGCCATGGTGCGCCAGGTGGAGACGAAGTCGCCGTCGTAGCGGGTGGGCAGCGGCCAGTGGACGAGGAACAGGTCGATCTTGTCCAGGCCGAGGTCGGAGAGCGTCTTCTCGAACGCGCGCTCGGCGTCCTCGGGGCGGTGGAAGCCGTTGTTGAGCTTGGAGGTCACGTAGACCTCCTCGCGCGCGATCCCGGAGGAGCGCAGCGCCTCGCCGACCTCCTTCTCGTTACCGTACATCTCCGCGGTGTCGATGTGGCGGTAGCCGACCTCGAGGGCCGTGGTCACGGCCTCGACGGTGTCGGCGGGGTCGATCTGGAACACGCCGAAGCCGAGCTGCGGGATCGTCGTGCCGTCGTTGAGCTTGATGCTGGGAACGGTCATGCCAGGCACAGCACGACACGCCGGGGGCGTTATTCCGGCCGGTCCGCGAGTCCCGCCCGCAGGGGTGGCGGACCTCACGCCCGCCAGTGGCGCGGGCGGGTGAGGTGGTCCGGGAGCTGCGTACGGCCGTCGCCGCGGGCGGCGTTGAGCTGGGGCTGGGTGAGGAACAGTGCGGTGGACAGGTCGGCGCCGCGGACGTCGGCGTCGCGCAGGTCGGCGCCGAGGACGTCGGCGAGCCGGAGGTCGGCGTCGCGCAGATCGGCCGCGATCGGCAGCGCCCGCGGAACGACCAGCCCCGCCGGTCGCCGCGCAGGTCGCGGCCGGCGAGGTCGGCGTGGGTGCGGTCGGCGGCGCCGGGGATCCCCTCCGCAGGCGGGCGCTGGCGGCGCCGAGCAGGGCGCGCGACGCGCAGGTGGAGCCCGTCGAGGTCGAAGGTGAGGAGGTCGACCGGCGCGGCCGCGGTGAGCGCCTCGACCTCGGTGGCCGCCCGGGCGGCGTCCGCGTCGGGGGAGCGTCGGGCGACCTCCGCCAGGTGGACGAGGACCTCGTGGAGCTGGCGCATCACCGACAAGGTGGCCGCCATCTCGCCGAGGTTGTCCTGCTCGCGCCACGAGACGCCGTCGTAGGTCACCTGGGAGACCTGCTGCCCGGCGCCGAAGCACTCGAAGACCGTGCAGCCCGGCCAGCCGTCCTCACGCAGCGTGGCGTGGATCGAGCACGAGTCGTCGGAGGCGAGGTTGAGGCACGGGGTGCCGCTGGGCTTGTCGACCCCGAACCCGGACGACGCGGCGAACGGCATCAGCACGCAGCACAGCCCGAAGCAGCGCGAGCAGTCGGAGGTCAGCTCGGGAGGCGGCACCCGCCGGATGCTGCCACGTCGCGCCGACAGCGACTGCGGCGGCTCAGTAGAAGCCGTACTGGATCGCGAGCGCGTTGACGACGCAGAGCGCGACGAACAGCGCCCCGATGACCCGGTTGTCGAACACGTACTTCCCCATCCGTCCACTGTCGGGCGCGGACCGCCGGCGGTCTCCGTGGCTGGCGTCAAGGTTGCTGCTGGATTCCGGCAAGGTCGCGCGCGGGGTCACGGCGTGTGCCTGGTCGTATCGTGGTCCCATGTCGACCCCGGGCCTGAACCCCGCCTCCCCGCTCAAGCTGCAGTTCCCGCAGTCGCTGGCGGTCTACGACGACTACGCCAAGGCGCAGAAGAGCGTCGACTTCCTCGCGGACGCGGACTTCCCCGTCGACCAGGTGATGATCGTCGGCACCGACCTCAAGCGGATCGAGCGGATCACGGGCCGGCTGACCTGGTCGAAGGTCGCGGTCGGCGGGATCCTGTCGGGCCTGTGGCTCGGCGTCTTCATCGGCCTGGTCTTCGTGCTGTTCACCAACGAGGCGCTGCTGGCGGTGCTGCTGAGCACCGCCCTCATGGGTGCGTCCTTCGGCCTGGTGTGGGCGCTCATCGGCTACGCCTTCACCCGCGGCCAGCGCGACTTCTCCTCGGTCACCCAGGTGGTGGCCACCCGGTACGAGGTGCTGGTGGAGAACAAGCACGTCGCGCAGGCGCGCGAGCTCCTGGCCGGCCTCCCGGGCGCGCTGCCCGACCCGTTCGCCTGACCACCTCGCGGCGGGTGCCCGGTTTGATCCCTGCGGCGGTCCGCGCGATGGTGGAGGGGACACATCCGCCATGTCGGAAGGAGAGCCGATGCTTGCTCTCACCGAGAACGTGACCGAGATCGTCAAGCAGCTGACCCAGGAGGTGCCGGAGATCTCGGCGCTCCGGATCGCCGCCGAGCCCGACGGGCAGGGACTCTCCGTCTCGCCCGCCGACCAGGCCGTCGCCGACGACCAGGTCATCGAGCAGGACGGCGCGACCGTCTTCGTCGACCAGACGGCGTCCGCGCTGCTGGACGACAAGGTGCTCGACGGCACCGTCGACGCGGAGGGCAACATCCAGTTCGCCCTCGGCCAGCAGGCCTGACGCACGAACGCCCCACGCCGGAGCCCCGGACCCTCCCCACGGAGGTCCGGGGCTCCGGCGCGTGTCAGCCCCGCTTGGCGGGCGAGAGGACCAGCACGCTGAACAGCAGCGTGAACACCACGCCGGCGGCCACGAGGATCTTGATCGCGGCCGGTACGTCGACGAAGAACGCGGGCAGCGAGGTCAGCGTCACCACCACGAGGCTGCCGACGGCCAACCGAGCGGCGGCCCGGTTGCCGGTGCGCCACGCGACGACGCAGGCGACGAGGGCGATCGCCGACAGGACGGTGCAGACCCAGAGGATCGCCATCGGCGGGCCGGCCTGGTCGCCGGTGTCGGGCGGCATGAAGGCGGCCGGGAGGTTCGTGACGGCGTAGAAGAGCGCGAGGCCGAGCCCCACCTTGTTCTTCGTGCTCCAGGTCGCGGGGGCGGAGGCGGTCGGTGCGGCGGTGGCGGTCATGGTCGGACTCCTTCTCGGGTGGTGGTGCCTCCAGAGTCGTGCCGTGCGCGCCGCCCGGGATCGGCGTACGTTCCCCATCATCAGGGAGGAATCCTGGTTCGGGTAGGAGCAGGATACCGGGTCAAGGACACCCTCCAGGCAGGACGATGAGGCCATGGACCCGATCCGCGTCGTGCTGGTCGACGACCACCCGGTCGTGCTGGGCGGCCTGCGCGCGCTGCTGGACTCGCTGCCCGACTTCGAGGTCGTGGGCGAGGCCGTCGACGGGGAGGCGGGGGTGCGGGAGGTGGTGCTGACCCGCCCGGACGTGGTGCTGATGGACATCCGGATGCCCGGCATCGACGGGCTGGAGGCGACGCGTCGGATCCGTGAGGCGGCCGAGGGCGTCGCGGTGCTGGTGCTGACGATGTTCGACGACGACGACACCGTCTTCGGGGCGATGCGTGCCGGCGCCCAGGGCTACCTCCTCAAGGGCGCGTCCCAGGCCGAGATCGACCGGGCGATCCGCGCCGTCGTCGCCGGGGAGGCGATCTTCAGCCCCGGCGTCGCGCAGCGCGTCCTCGGCTACTTCGCGGCGCCGCCGCCGGTCGCGGAGCCCTTCCCCGAGCTGACCGCGCGCGAGCGGCAGGTCCTCGACCTGATGGCCGCCGGCGAGCGCAACCAGGCGATCGCCGACCGGCTCTTCCTCTCCCCGAAGACGGTCGCCAACCACATCTCGTCGATCTTCGTGAAGCTCGCGGTCGCCGACCGTTCCGCCGCGATCGTCCGGGCGAGGCGGGAAGGGCTGGGTGGGTCGTGACGGCGGTGCTCGCTGCCGCCGTGCTCCTCGGGGTCGTGACGACGGTCGCCGGCTGGATGGTCTGGCAGGCGGGGCGCTCGCGCGCCTCCGCCTGCTGCCTCGTGCTCGGTGGCGTCGCGGTCCTGCTCGGCTGCGCGGCGGTCCTCCTCGACCTCGACGGTGCTGCGCCGCCGGTCTTCCGGCTCGCTGCCTTCCTCCTGCTGCCGCTGGCCGTGCTGGCCTACCCCCGCCTCTCGTGGCGAGAGCCCGTGTCGTTCGTGCTGCTCGTCACGGTGGGGGCGGCCGGCGTCCTCAGCGTGGTGTGGGACCGGGCGGCCGACCCGATGGCGTACGTGCTCGTCGTCTCGCTGCTGCTGCACGCCTGGTGGGCCTACGAGCAGGGCGACGCCGAGGACCGGCGGGCGCTGGCATGGTGCTCGCTGGCCTGGATCGGCGTCGGCGTGGTGGTCGCGGCCGCGGGGCTGCTCGCCGAGTCGGCCGGTGCCGGGAGCTTCGCAGCGCTCGGCGTGGTCTTCCTGGTGCTCGTGGTGGTGGGGCCGGTCGCGATGGTGGTCGGGGTGGTGCGACCGGACCTCGTCGACGTCCGCGGCCTGGTCACGCGGGCGGTGGTCGCCGCCAGCGTGGTCGTGGTGAACCTGTCCGTGGCGCTCGGCCTCACCTCGACCGCGGAGGCGCTGCAGGGCGAGCCGCTCGCCGTGACGCCCGTCGTGGTGCTGTGCGCCCTGCTGGCCTTCGGGGTGCGGCCTCTGCAGGTGCTGCTGCGCGGGGTGGTCGACCGGCTCCTCTTCGGCGACCGGCCCGACCCGCTGGCCGCGGCGACCTCGCTCGCGGACCGGATCGGCGACGACCCGACGCTCGCGCTCGCTGCCGTGCGGGAGGCGCTCGTGCTGCCGTACGCCAGCATCCGCTCGGGCGGCGCCGAGCTCGCGTCGTCGGGCACCGAGGTGACCCACACGCGGGTGCTGCCGCTGCGCCTCGGCGCCGACGAGGTGGGCGAGGTCGTCGTCGGCCTGCGCGCCGGCGACCTGGCGCTGTCGGCCGCCGACGAGGACGTGCTGCGGATCGTCGCCCCGCTGCTGGCCCAGACGCTGCGGGCGCAGCAGATGACCCACGACCTCCAGCGCTCGCGGGAGGCGGTCGTGTCGGCGGTCGAGGAGGAGCGCCGCCGGCTGCGGCGCGACCTGCACGACGGCCTCGGCCCGACGCTCAGCGGTGTCGCGTTCGCGACCGACGCCGCGCGCAACCAGGTGCGCTCCGACCCGGACCGCGCCGAGGAGCTGCTCACCCAGCTGCGCGCGACGACCGCGGACGCGATCACCGAGATCCGGCGCCTGGTCGAGGGACTGCGCCCGCCGGCGCTCGACGAGCTCGGGCTCGAGGGGGCGATCCGGCAGCACGCCGCGACGCTCCACTCGGCCTCGGGCGTGCCGCTGCCGGTGACCGTCGACGTGCCGGCGCCGCTCCCGAGGCTGTCCGCGGCGACCGAGGTCGCGGCCTACCGGATCGTGGTCGAGGCGCTGACCAACGTCGTGCGCCACGCGGCCGCGTCCCGTGCCGCGGTGTCGATCCGCGTCGATGCCGGACGCCTGACGCTGGACGTGCGGGACGACGGCCCGTCGGCGGCAGGGTGGGTGCCCGGGGTGGGGCTGGCGTCGATGCGCGAACGCTCGGCGCAGGTCGGTGGGACGCTGACCGCGGGGGCGACGGCGCACGGCGGGGCGGTCGAGGCGTCGATCCCGCTGGGCGACGGTGGAGCGGAGCGACCGACCTAGCGGCCCGCCGCTCCAGTGACCTTGCGGCCCCGCCGCCCCAGCCACCGGATGAGCGCGACGAGCCCGAGGCCGGTGATCGCGACGCCGAGCGGCACGACGTACACGAGGACCTCCAGGCCGTCGCCCCAGCCGGACTCGGCGTAGCGCCGGACGCACACGGAGGCTCCCCACGTCAGTGCGCCCACGCTGGCGAGCAGACCGGCGACAGCCCAGCGCCAGGACCACGCCGCTATCACTGCGACGAGCCCGAGGGAGAGCAGTGCTGCCGCGAGGTAGAACGGGCCGTCGATGAACTCGGTGTCGTAGGTGTCGCCCCCGAGCAGGGTGACGCCCGGGGCGACGACGAGCGCGGCGGCGGTGCCGGACCACGCGACGAGGGCGGCGGCGGCGGCGAGAGCGGCGGTCCAGACGGACCGGCCGGGGAGGGTGGTCATGCCCCGAACCTAGGCATCGTCGGGACCGAGACGGGTGAGCACGGGTGCTCAACCCGCCGGCCGGGCGCGACGACACCACCTCCTCGAAGTTGAGGGGAATCGACTCAACTTCTCGCGCGTTGGACCAGATGGGACCAGAGTGGACCCGGACGGGGGCGCGAGCGCCGTCCGTCGCAGCAGACACGGAGGAGTTGAGTTGAGCACGTTCGGTGCCGAGAAGTTCACGACCCGCAGCCGCGAGGTCGTCGAGGCGGCGCAGCTCGCCGCGACCACGGGTGGCAACACCCACACCGAGCCGATCCACCTGCTCGTCGCCCTGCTCAAGCAGGAGGACGGCGCGACCCGGAGCCTGGTGCAGAAGGCGGGGATCGACCCGACCGTGCTGCTGGCCCAGGCCGAGCGCGTCCAGCAGCAGCTCCCGCGGGCGACCGGCTCCACCGTCCAGCAGCCCAGCGGTTCCGCGTCGCTCACCCGCGTGCTCGCCTCCTCGCTCGACCTCGCCGGGTCGATGAAGGACGAGTTCGTGGCGACCGACCACCTCCTCGTCGCGATCGCGACCGTCGAGTCCCCCGCCCAGAAGGTGCTCACCGACGCCGGCCTCTCCGCCGACGGGTTGCGCGAGGCGATCACCGCCGTCCGCGGCAACCGGCGCGTCACCAGCGAGAGCGCGGAGGCGTCGTACGAGTCGCTCGAGAAGTTCTCCGTCGACCTGACGAAGGCGGCCGAGGACGGGCGGCTCGACCCCGTCATCGGACGCGACGCGGAGATCCGCCGCGTCATCCAGGTGCTGTCGCGCCGCACCAAGAACAACCCCGTGCTCATCGGCGAGCCCGGCGTCGGCAAGACCGCGGTCGTGGAGGGCCTCGCCCAGCGCGTGGTCACCGGCGACGTGCCCGACTCGCTCAAGGGCCGGCGCGTGCTGTCGCTGGACCTCGCCGCGATGGTGGCCGGAGCGAAGTACCGCGGCGAGTTCGAGGAGCGGCTCAAGGCCGTGCTGGAGGAGATCAAGGACGCCGGCGGCCAGGTCATCACCTTCATCGACGAGCTGCACACGGTCGTCGGGGCGGGGGCCGGCGGCGACTCCGCGATGGACGCCGGCAACATGCTCAAGCCGATGCTGGCGCGCGGCGAGCTGCACATGATCGGCGCGACCACGCTCGACGAGTACCGCGAGCGGATCGAGAAGGACCCCGCGCTCGAGCGCCGCTTCCAGCAGGTCTTCGTCGGCGAGCCGAGCGTCGAGGACACCATCCAGATCCTGCGCGGCATCCAGGAGAAGTACGAGGCCCACCACGGCGTCCGGATCACCGACGCCGCGCTGGTGGCGGCCGCCACCTTGTCCGACCGCTACATCACCGGCCGCCAGCTGCCCGACAAGGCCATCGACCTGATCGACGAGGCCGCGTCCCGCCTGCGGATGGAGCACGAGTCCTCTCCGGAGGAGATCGACCAGCTCCGTCGCCGCGTCGAGCGGCTCAAGATGGAGGAGTTCGCGCTGGCCAAGGAGACCGACGACGCGTCGGTCGAGCGGCTCGAGGCGCTGCGCAAGGACCTCGCCGACAAGGGGGAGGAGCTCCGCGGCCTCGAGACCCGCTGGGAGCGGGAGAAGGACCAGCTCCAGGGCGAGGGCGAGCTGCGCCGCCAGCTCGACGCGCTCAAGGTCGAGGCCGACAAGCGGCTGCGCGAGGGCGACCTGGCCGGCGCGTCGGAGATCAACTACGCCAGGATCCCCGCGCTCGAGAAGCAGATCGCGGAGGTCGAGCAGGCCGAGGCCGTCGACCTCGAGCCGCTGGTCGGCGAGGAGGTCGGCGCCGAGCAGATCGCCGACGTCGTCGAGGCATGGACCGGCATCCCCACCGGCAAGATGCTCCAGGGGGAGACCGCCAAGCTGCTCGAGATGGAGTCCGTCATCGGCGAGCGGCTGATCGGCCAGCGCGACGCGGTCGCCGCGGTCAGCGACGCCGTACGCCGCTCGCGCGCCGGCATCGCCGACCCGAACCGGCCCACCGGCTCGTTCCTCTTCCTCGGCCCCACCGGCACCGGCAAGACCGAGCTCGCCAAGTCGCTCGCGGACTTCCTGTTCGACGACGAGCGCGCGATCGTGCGCATCGACATGAGCGAGTACGGCGAGAAGCACTCCGTCTCGCGGCTGGTCGGCGCCCCTCCCGGCTACGTCGGCTACGACGAGGGCGGCCAGCTCACCGAGGCCGTCCGCCGCCGCCCCTACAGCGTCGTGCTGCTCGACGAGGTGGAGAAGGCGCACCCCGAGGTCTTCGACGTCCTGCTGCAGGTCCTCGACGACGGCCGGCTGACCGACGGCCAGGGCCGTACGGTCGACTTCCGCAACACCCTGCTGATCCTCACCTCCAACCTCGGCTCGACCTTCCTGGTCGACCCGCTGCTGGAGCCGGAGGTGAAGAAGGAGTCCGTGATGGGGGTCGTGCGCTCGCACTTCAAGCCCGAGTTCCTCAACCGGCTCGACGAGGTCGTCATGTTCGACGCGCTGTCGAAGGACGACCTGGCCCACATCGTCGACCTCCAGCTCGCGCTGCTCGAGAAGCGGCTGGCGGTGCGGCGGATCACCATCTCGGTGACCGAGGCGGCGCGGTCCTGGCTGGCCGAGACCGGCTTCGACCCGGCCTACGGTGCGCGCCCCCTGCGCCGGCTGATCCAGTCGGCCATCGGCGACCCGCTGGCGCGGCTGCTGATCGCCGGTGACGTCACCGACGGCGGCGCGGTCACGGTGGACGTGGGCGAGGACGGGCTGGCGCTGACGGTCTGACCGCATGCCCGGAGCTCAGGCTGTAACGCCGGGTTGCCGGTTGTACCCACCACGTGTACCGGGGTGCGTGCCGCGCGTAACCCGGCGTTACAGTCGGTCCACGCGCCCGGCCGCTCGGGATGGTCGGGCACCTTCTCTCGGGAGTACCACGATGCATCGTCCGACCCTGCCCGCGCGCGCCCGCGCCGGGCGTACGCCGCTCGCCGCCCTCGTCGCCCTGCTGCTCGCCGCGGCCCTGGTGCTGGGCGCCGCCCCCGCCCAGGCCGCCAGCGCGTGGCCGGTGACGAAGGCCGGCCAGGCCCGCAACAACAACGCGATGGCGCTGCAGTACCTGCTGACCTCGCGCGGCTACGCCACCACCGCCGACGGCGCCTTCGGCAGCGGCACGACGGCGAACCTCAAGGCCTTCCAGTCCGCGGCCGGGATCAGCCCGGCCGACGGGATCGCCGGCAGCGGCACCTGGCCGCGGCTGGTCGTCACCGTCGGCCAGGGCTCGACCGACACCAACGCGGTGAAGGCGGCGCAGACCCAGCTCAACAAGTACGGCGCGAACCTGGTCGTCGACGGGGTCTTCGGCTCCGGGACGCGCGCGGCGGTCGTCAGCTTCCAGGCCGGGCACGGGCTGTCCCAGACCGGGACCGTCGACACCGCCACCTGGCAGGAGCTGCTCGGCTACAGCCAGGCCGGCGACCAGACGCTCTGCTACTCCACCGGCGGCACCACCGCGTCGAGCCTCTCGTCGGCGCAGGTCACCAACGTGCGCTCGATCCTCGCCACCACCCGCAGCGCCGGCGGCAACCGCAACGCGCAGGTCATCGCGCTGATGACGGCCATGCAGGAGTCGAAGCTGTGCAACATCCAGTTCGGCGACCGCGACTCGCTCGGGCTGTTCCAGCAGCGCCCGAGCCAGGGGTGGTGCTCCGGTGGCACCGCCTGCGTGAACCCGACCTACGCGACGCAGGGCTTCCTCGGCGTGTCGGCGTACACGACCAACCGTGGCCTCTTCGACGTCTCCGGCTGGGAGTCGATGAGCAAGACCCTCGCGGCCGACGCGGTGCAGCGCTCCTGCTGCCCGAACGCCTACGCGCAGTGGGAGTCGCTGGCTGGCACGCTGGCCGACACCTACTGATCACTGCCTGACTTCTGCGGCATCCCTCAGCCGGTGCTCAGCCGGTTGGGGGATGCTGTGGCAGGTGACCTCGACGACGACCGACGCAGCCCGCCCGTGGTGGCGGCTGCGCGACACCCCCGTGCCGGGCGGGATCCCGGAGCTGGCGAGGGCCCTGCTGTGGACCGAGCTCGCGCTCGTCCTGCTGGTGTCGCTCGGCCGGTCCGCGATCTACTCCGTGGTGAGCATCGTCTCCGCGCTCACCGCCCCCGGACCCCTGTCGTCGCAGGCGGCCAACCTCAACAACAGCCTCGCCCCGGACCGGCCGTGGCTGGACCTGACCTACCAGCTGCTGCGGATCGCCTTCGCGCTCGTGCCGGTCGCGCTCGCCGGCTACCTGCTGGTCCGCTCCGGGACCCGGCTGCAGGAGGTGTGGGCCCGGGGCGGACGCTGGGCCTCGTGGCGCGACCTCGGCAACGGCGCCTGGCTGGCGGCCGGCGTCGGGTCGGTCGGCGTGGTGTTCTACCTCGCGACCTTCGCCCTCGGCACCAACCTCACCGTGGTCGCGCAGTCGCTGCCGGGCGAGTGGTGGCAGGTGCCGGTCCTGGTGCTGTCGGCCGCGCAGAACGCGGTGCTCGAGGAGTACGTCGTCCTCGGCTTCGTGCTGGTGCGGCTGCGCCAGCTCGGCTTCGGCGACACCGCGGCGATCGGCCTCGCGGCGCTGCTGCGCGGGAGCTACCACCTCTACCAGGGGCTCGGTGGCTTCGTCGGCAACCTCGCGATGGGGCTGCTGTTCGGCTGGCTCTACCGCCGCTGGGGGCGCGTGATGCCGTTCGTGGTGGCCCACACGCTGCTCGACGTGGGCGCCTTCGTGGGCTACGCCGTGCTCGCCGGGCGGGTCGACTGGCTGCCGACCCTGTGACCCGCCCGGCGAGGCGCGGTCAGCGGCGGACCTTGACCTTCTTCGACGACCGCTTGGTCGTCGCGTAGCCCTTCTTCTTCACCTTGACCACGACGGAGATCTTCTTCCCGCGGTCCTTGGCCCGGAGGCGGTAGGTGGCCTTCTTGGCCCCCTTGATCTTCTTGCCGTTCTTCATCCACTGGTAGCGGACCTTGACGCTCTTCGTGGCCGGCTTGGGCTTCCAGCCCTTGAGCGTCACCGACAGCACGCGCCCGGCCCGCGGCACGCCGCGGAGCTTGGGCTTGCGGGTCTTGAACTGCGCCTTGCCGACCACGACCGGGGCGGTGCCGGCGATGACGGTGGCGTAGTTCGGCGCCGAGCCGAAGACCTGCAGGCTCAGGGTCTTGCCGATCGACTTGCGGCCGAGCTTGAAGGTGCTCGAGGTCGCGCCGGAGACCGGGGCGCCGTCGAGGAACCACTGGTAGCCGAACGTGACCGCCGGCGCCCAGCTGCCGGTGACCGCCCTGGCCTTGCCCTTCCAGCGGGCAGCACCACCGATCGCCACCGCGCCGGGGTAGATCTGCGACTGGCGGTAGTTGGCCGCGAGCGGGACCTGCTCGTTGATCGCCTGGGCGTTGAACGTGTTGACCGGCGCCGTGGTGCCCTGCGGGCGCCCGTTGACGAGCAGGTTGGGGTTGGAGAAGTTGAGCGTGCGGACGCAGGTGTCGCACGTCGTGGGGTAGGCCATGATCGTCAGCGTGTTGCCGGGGACGTCGACGTAGCCGCGGGCGTAGGGCTTGCCCTGCGGGGCCTCCGAGGCGCCCGCGTCGTGGCCGGCGCTCAGGTTGTGGCCGACCTCGTGGGCGAAGGTGAGGTTCGAGGTCGCGCACCCGTCGACGTAGAGCGCGGTGAAGGCGTTGGCCGCGTCGTTCTCGGCGTCGCCGCTCCCGCCGAGGAAGCCGATGCCGCACGTCGCCCGCGCCGGGTCGCTGCCGGAGAGCCACATGCTGACGAGGTCGGCGTGGACCACGTCGCGGTAGCCCGCGATCTCGTCGTAGAGCCCGTCGTCGGGGTCCTGCATGGCGAACAGGACCGAGCGGACGCTGGACAGCTGCGGCTGCGCGAGCTGGCGGGTGCCGACCAGGCGCAGCTGGGTCGCGACGCCCGACGTGGTGAACGCCTGGTTGGCCTGGGCGATGCCCTGGGCGAACTGGGCCTGCATCGGGCCCTCGCCGAGCTGGGCGGGCAGCGAGGCGGGGTAGACGATCGCGATGTCGACGGTCGTGGACGCGTCGCTCGCGACGGCGGCTGCGCCGTCGGAGGTGCTCCCGGAGGAGGGGCGCGCCTGCACCGCGTCTCCGGCCTCGTGGGCGTGGTCGGCGTGGCTGTCGCGCGGGGCGACCACGTCCTTGCCCTCGGCGACCGTCGGGCCGGCCTCGGTGACGACGTAGTCGCCGTCCTTGGTGCTGGCGACCTCGTAGGTGCCGTCCTCGGCGGAGGAGACGGTGATGTGGCGGAACCCGCCCACCTCGACGGCGCTGAAGGTGCCCTTCTCGCCCTCGAGCCGGCCGGCCCAGGCGGTGACGCCGCCGGAGGAGGTGCGGCGGTCGACGACCGCGGTGACCGCGGCGTCCTCGAAGAGCGCGAACCCGAGCCGGTCGCCGGCACGGGCGGCGTCGAGCGCCGCGTCGTCGAGCGTCGTCGGGCGCGAGCGGACCGCGCCGTTCGGGATGGCGCTGCGGGCGTCGATCGACGAGCCCCCGCTGAGCAGCTGGACCGGACGGTCGGCGCCGGTGGGCGCGGCGACGGCCACCGGCGGTGGCGTCGTGGCGGCCAGCGCGACCGCGCAGATGCCGGCGACGCCGGCGAGCTTCCTGTTGATGGACATGTGGGAGTCCCCCTTCTCTCCTGAGCCCTCCTCCCCGTGGGCGGAGGGCGCAAACCCCTTCGGTGCGCCTGATTCAACCCGAGGTGGCCGACATCGCGCCCGGCCGCGTCTCAGGGGCGGTCAGCCAGAGGGGCACGGCGAGCAGGCTGACGAGGGCGGTGGTGGCGAACGCCCACCCGAAGCCGGCGGCGTCGGCCACCAGCCCGACCAGCACCGGACCGAGGATCGCGCCCGCGTCCTGCGACATCTGGAAGCTGCTCAGCACGGTGCCGCCGCTGCGACCGCTGCCCACCACGTCGGCGACGCTGGCCTGCTGGCCGGGGTTGACCAGCCCGGCCCCGACACCCGACAGGACCGAGAGCACGAGCAGCACCGTCAGGGATGAGCTGAGCCCCAACGGGCCCAGCGAGAGCGCGGTGACCACGAGACCGACCACCACCAGCGGGCGGCGGCCGACCGAGTCGGCGATCCGCCCCGAGACCTGGAGGGTGAGCGCGGTGCCGGCGGCGGCCAGCGCGAGCGCGACACCGGCGACCCACGCGTCGTCGTGCACGGCCACGGCCAGCTGCGGCAGCACCGCGACCCGGACCCCGAAGTTGCACCACCCGTTGGCGAAGCCCGACCCCAGCGCGGCGACGTAGGTCCGGTGGGCGAGCGCCTCGCGCAGCCGCATCGGCGGTGCTGCCGGACCGCCCGTCGACGCCGGGCGCAGCCGGGTGCCGCCGAGGCGGACCCCGACGAGGGCGGCCGCGACGACGAGCGCCACGGCATAGACCACGAACGGTGTCCGCAGCCCGAAGCCGGCGAGCGCGCCGCCGAGCACCGGGCCGACCATGCCGCCGACGAGGAACGCGCTGGCGTAGGCCGACGACACCCGGCCCCGCATGTCCGGCGGCGCGAGCCGCACCAGCAGGGCCATCGCGGAGACGGTGAACATCGTCGACCCGATGCCGCCGAGCCCGCGCAGCACCAGCAGCTGGACGTAGGACTGGGCGAACGCGGTCGCCAGCGAGGACGCCGCGACGACGAGCAGGCCGACGAGGTAGACCGGGCGCTCGCCGAGCCGCTGCACCAGCGCACCACCGGCGGGTGCGAACACGAGGCGGAAGAAGGCGAAGGCCGAGACCACGACCGACGCGGCCGCCACGCCGACGTCGAAGCTGCGGGCGTAGGCCGGGAGGACGGGCGAGACGAGGCCGTAGCCGACCGCGATCAGGAAGGCGGCGACCAGCAGGACGCGGATCTCCGCCGGCAGCGCGGGGGCGCTGCGGGTGGAGCGGCTCACTCCCCGGTCTCTACCTCTTCGCGCTGCTGCTCCTCGGCGACGGCCGGACGGCGGCGACCGAGCAGCCCGCCGGCCCACAGCGCCACCAGGACCAGCACCGGCTGGAAGAACAGCCGGGTGAGCCGCGCGCGGTCGGTGTCGAGGCCGAACGCGTCGGTGCCCTCGACGTACTGCGCGATGTTGCCGGGGAAGATCGCCACGAAGAACGCGGCGAGCAGCGCGCCGACGGTGCGCCGGTGCTTCGGGAGCGCGACGAACGCCGCGCCGAGCCCGATCTCGACGACGCCGGACGCCACGACGGTGAGGTCCTCGTCGACCGGGAACCAGTCGGGGACCTGGGCCTGGAACTCCTGGCGCTGGGTGGTGAGGTGCAGGACGCCGGCGGTGACCATGAAGCCACCGAGCACGATGCGACCGAGGGTCTGGGCCTTCATGCCCCCAGCCTAGGACCCCGCCCGAGGGGGCAGCAGGACGCCCGGGTTGAGCAGCCCGTCGGGGTCGAGGGCGTGCTTCACCGCGCGCATGAGGTCGACCTCGACGTCGGACTTGTACGCCGCCGCGGCGGCCGCCTTCGTGCGGCCGAGGCCGTGCTCGGCGCTGATCGAGCCGTGCTCGGCGGCGACCGCGTCGTGGATCGCGGTCGACAGGTCCGTGGCCGCGGCGCGGAGGTCGTCGTCGCGGCTCGCGCCGTCGGGGCTGGGCGCGTTGAGGTTGTAGTGCAGGTTGCCGTCGCCGACGTGGCCGTAGGTGACCGGCCGCACGCCGGGGAGGACCTCCTGCAGCCGGTGGCCCATCGCCTCGGTCCAGTCGGCGAGCCGGGCGATGGGCAGCGTGACGTCGTGCTTGAGCGTCGCCCCCTCGACCTTCTGCACCTCCGAGATGCCCTCGCGCAGCGCCCAGAGCGCGTCGCGCCGGGCCGGGCCGGTCGCGACGGCTGCGTCGGTGACGGCACCGGCGTCGACCCCGAGGGACAGCAGCCGCTCGAGCGCGTCGTCGAGGCCGTCGTCGGTGGCGGTGCCGGCGAGCTCGACCAGGACGTACCAGTCGCTGGGTGCCTCGAGGGGGTCGACCGCCCCGGGCAGGTGGGCCAGGACGAGGTCGAGCGCCTGCCGGTTGGCGATCTCGAACGTGGTGAGGTGGGCGCCCGCCTCCCGCTGCGCGAGCGCGAGCAGCGACACCGCGTCCCGGACCGACGGGACCGCGACCCACGCCGTCGCGTGCCGCGGGGTCGCCGGGAAGAGCCGCAGCACCGCGCCCGTGATCACCCCGAGGGTGCCCTCGGAGCCGACGAAGAGCTGGGTCAGGTCGTAGCCGGTGTTGTCCTTGCGCAGCCCGCGCAGACCGTCCCACACCCGCCCGTCGGGAAGCACCACCTCGAGCCCGAGGACCAGCTCGCGGGTCATGCCGTAGCGCAGCACGGCCGTGCCGCCGGCGTTGGTGGCGAGGTTGCCGCCGATGGTGCAGCTGCCCTCCGACCCGAGCGACATCGGGAACAGCCGGCCGGCCGCGGCCGCCGCGGCCTGCACGTCGGCGAGCACGACGCCGGCATCGACGGTGATCGTCCCGGCGACCGGGTCGACGTCGCGCACCGTCCGCATCCGGGTGAGCGACAGCACCACCGCGGTGCCGGAGCCGTCGGGCACGCCACCCCCGACCAGCCCGGTGTTGCCGCCCTGCGGGACCACGGGCGTACGCGCCGCGGCGCACGCGCGCACCACCTCGGCCACCTCGGCGGTCGAGGCGGGCCGCACCACCGCCAGCGCCCGGCCTCGGTGCACACCGGTCCAGTCCACCTCGTGGGCCGCGACGTCCGCGTCGTCGGTGAGCACGTGCGCGGCACCGACGACGTCGCGCAGGCGGTCGAGCAGGTCGGACACGGTGTCTCCTCGGGGTTCGGGGGCCCCAGCCTCGCACCCGGACGGCGGGTCGGACGCGGCCGCCCAGTGCCGACGTCCGGGCCATGTCATCCAATACTTGACAGATTTGTGTGAGCGGCCCCACAACTCGTCAACTCCTGAGAGGCTGTCCCCGCACGTCAGTCACACGAGCCGACCTGGGGGGACGGGCAGGTGCACACGACAGCCACCAACGACCACGCGTCGGCCACGGACCAGCCGTGGTCCGACGAGCAGACCAGACAGCACCTCCAGGTGCTCGTCGAGGGCGTCGCGGTGCTCGCCGGCTTCGAGCAGTCCGCCATCAGCCTGCGCCGCGGCGACGAGTTCGAGGTCGTCGCCGGAGCCGGCGAAGGGGTCGTGGAGAACATCGTCGGCCGCCGCCTGCCCCACCACGTCGTCGAGGGCGAGCTCGCCAAGGCCGACCACTGGGACGCCTGGCGCTTCGTGCCGCACGACCGGGTCGGCGACGAGGTCCTCGAGTACAGCCACGTCCCCGCCGCCGGTGAGCTCGACGCGCCCGACGCCTGGCACCCGCTCGACCTGCTGACCGCCCCGGTCTACGACGACGACGGCGTGCTGCGCGGCCTGCTGTCCGTCGACGGCCCCCGCGACGGCCGGCGCCCCGGTGCCGACCAGCTCGCGCTGCTCCAGAAGTACGCCGGCCTGGCCCGCACGTCGGTCCTGCTCGCGCTCGAGCGCGAGGACCTGTCCCGCCGGGTCCGGCTGGCCGACGAGGCGCGGCAGATCGTGCGCCGCGCGCTCGGTGAGCCGACCCTCGACCAGGTGCTGGCGGCCTGCCGCTCGGCCGTCACGGAGTGCTTCGGCGCGGTCGGCATGTGGTTGACCGCGTTCGACGAGGACGGCGGCGACACGACCGCCTGGTACGCCGTCGGCACCGACGCCCAGCCGGTCTTCTCCGACATCGACGACGTCGTGCTGCGCCTGGCCCACCGCTACTGGGCCGACCAGCACGTCGCCCACTTCTCCCGCGCGCGGAGCACGCAGCCCGGCCTGCCGTCGGCCGACGCCGAGCGGCTGCTGACGTTCCTCGAGGGGATCGGCGTGGGCTCGGTGCTGTTCGTGCCGATGGGCGCCGGGCCTCAGTGCCTGGGCTTCCTCGCGCTGTCGCGGGTCTCCGACACCCCGGCCTGGACCGACATGGAGAAGGAGGCCGCGCTCGACATCGGTCGCGACCTCGGCCACGCCGTCGCCAACGCCCGCGCGCTCGACGCCGAGCGTGCGCTCGTCGAGGAGCTGCGCCGCCTCGACGGCTACCGGGTCTCGCTGGTCAACACGCTCGCCCACGAGCTGCGCACGCCGCTGTTCTCGATCAGCGCGAACCTCGAGCTGGTCGAGTCCGACCAGCTCGGCGAGGAGGACCGCCGCTGCGTCGCCGCTGCCGTCCGCGGCACGACCCGGATGCGCTCGGTCGTCGACGACCTGCTCACCATGGCCGCCATCGCCGACCCGCAGCGCGAGTTCGTCCCCGAGCAGGTCGACCTGCGCCAGGTGCTGCTCGAGGTGGCCGAGGAGTGCCAACCGGCCGCGCAGGCGCGCTCGCAGAACTGCCGCCTCGACGTGCCGGAGACGCCGGTCCTCGTCGCCGGGCGGCCCGAGGAGCTGCACCGGATGTTCTCCAACCTGTCGAGCAACGCCATCAAGTACTCCGACGACGGCGCCGACATCGACGTGCGCCTCGTCGAGGACTCGGGCGAGGTACGGATCAGCGTCACCGACTCCGGGCTCGGCATCTCCGAGGAGGACCAGGCGCGGCTGTTCCAGGAGTTCTTCCGCTCCACCAACCCCGATGCCACGTCGCGTCCGGGCACCGGGCTCGGCCTGGCCATCGTCGAGCGGATCGTGCGCCGTCACTCCGGGCGGATCGACATCGAGTCCAAGCTCGGGATCGGGACGACGATGACCGTGGTCCTGCCCCGGGGGACCGACACCGACGTCCTCGCGGACGACACCCCGGACCTGGCCGCCGGCACGCCCGAGACCGTCACGGAGCCAGCTCCCGCGTCATGAAGGTGCTGTTCGGGTCGTCGACGTAGGAGCCGAACGGGCCGCACGGCACGAACCCCGCCCCGGCGTAGAACGCCCTCGCCGGCGCGAAGAACGCCATGCTCCCGGTCTCCAGCGAGATCCGCTCGACGCCGCGCGAGCGCGCGTCGGCCAGCACGTGGTCGAGCAGCCGCGAGGCGACGCCGCGCCCGCGCACGCGGGGCTCGGTCCGCATGCTCTTGAGCTCCTCGTGGCGCGGCTCGAGGGCGGCGAGCGCCGCGGTGCCCACGAGCGCGTCGGCGTCGGTGGCCACCCACAGGCGTACGCCCGGGCCGCGCAGCGCGGTGAGGTCGAGCGCGTGCCGGCTCTCGGGAGGTGCGGTGGGCTCCATGTCGTCGAGGTGCGCCTGCAGGAAGGCCGCGAGGCGGGGATCGGCGAAGTCGGCACGGGAGATCTGCACCGTCCCATGGTGCGGTGCAGGTGTTTCCGATGTGTGTCGACGTGGACGCCGGGTGCGTGCAGTGAAACCGTGTGCCCGTGACGGACAAGCTGGACGTGGACTACCTCGTGGTCGGAGCGGGCGCGATGGGGATGGCCTTCGCCGACGCGCTGGTCGACCACTCCGACGCGCGGGTGGCGCTGGTGGACCGACGCCACGGCGTCGGCGGCCACTGGCTCGAGGCGTACCCGTTCGTCCGGCTGCACCAGGCGTCCTGCTTCTACGGCGTGCCGTCGACGCTGCTCGGCGGTGGTCGGCTCCAGGAGAGCGGCCCCGAGGCGGGACTGCAGATCCGGGCCGCGCAGCCCGAGGTCGTCGCCTACTACGCCGCGGTGGCGCAGCGGCTCCAGGACACCGGCCGCGTGGAGGTGCTGACGAACGCCGACGTGGTCGGGCGCGAGGTCGTCTCCCGCGTCTCCGGGCGGCGTGTCGAGGTGCCCGACTCCTGCCGCCTCGTCGACGGGCGCTACCTCGCGCCCGGCATCCCCGTGGAGACGCCGCCGCCCTTCGCGGTCGGCGAGGGCGCCCGCGTGCTCCCCGTCAACGACCTGGTGCGGCTGGAGGAGGCGCCCAGCCAGTACGTCGTCGTCGGCTCGGGCAAGACCGCCACCGACGCCTGCGTGTGGCTGCTGGGCCGCGGGGTCGACCCCGACGCCATCTGCTGGGTCCGCCCGCGCGACCCCTGGATGCTCAACCGCGCGCTCATCCAGCCCGACCCGGAGGTGTTCCTCGGGGTGCCCGCGGAGATCTTCGAGGCCGCCGCGGCGTCGCGGACCCTCGACGAGGTGTTCCTGCGGCTCGAGGACGCCGGCGTGATGCTGCGCATCGACCGGACCGTGACGCCGACGATGGCCAAGGCCCCGACGCTCGGCGAGTGGGAGCTCGCGCTGCTGCGCACCGTCGAGGACGTCGTGCGCCACGGGCACCTCGCGGCCGTCGAGCGCGGCCGGCTGGTCTTCGCCGACGGCACGGTCGTCCGGGTCGCCGACGACGCCGTCGTGGTGCACTGCGCCGCCGACGCGCTGCGGAACCCGCCGCTGGTCCCGGTCTGGAGTCCCGTGACGATCACCCTCCAGCCGGTGCGCGCCGGGTTCCCGTGCTTCGGCGCAGCGCTGACCGGCTACGTCGAGGCGACCCGCGCCGACGACGCGGAGAAGAACCGGCTGTGCCCGCCCTCGCGCTACGGCAACTCGCTGGCGCAGTGGGCCGACATGAACGTCCGCGGCACCCGCGCGGCGCAGGCCTTCGGGGCGGAGCCGGACATCGCGGCGTGGGCGCACGGCGTCGCGCTCAACCCGGCCCGGATCCCGCCCGAGCACCCCGGCTCGCCCGCGCTCGACGCCGTCCGCGAGCGGCTCGCCGCCGCGACGGCCCCGGGCCTGGCCGCGCTCGAGCGGCTGGCGGCGACGGGCTGACGTCGGCGCTCGTCAGTCCAGCAGCCAGACCACCAGCTCGGCGTGCAGCGGGGTGAGGGTCCAGCCGACGGTGGCGACCGAGACGACGAGGGCGGCGACGGTCACGGCGCGGGCGCCGGCCACGGCGCGCGTCGTCCAGAGGCGGTGCACGGACCACGCGGCGACGGCGACGGCGGCGAACGGCGCGACCGCCAGCGCCCACATCGCCAGCAGGCCGACCGCGCCGCCGAACGGAGAGTCGTAGGGCCAGAGCCCGGAGAGCTCGTGCTCGTAGAGGGGCTCGCCCGCGGGTCGCTGGTCGAGGGAGGCGGCGTAGTAGGGCAGGACCAGCGCGACGACGTACGACGTCGCCCCGACCAGGGCGAGGGCGAGGGCGACCCAGGCGGCGCGCGGCGTGCGCGTGGTCGGCGCTCCGAGCGCCGGGGAGTCGAGGACGGCCATGCCCCAGTGTCGAGCCCCGGGTGCCGTCGCGTCCATCACCAGGATCGGGGACCGGGTCAGACCCCGGCGTAGCCCTCCCGGAAGGTCGGCAGGGTCGGCGCCCAGCCGGTGGCGCGCAGCCGCGCGTTCGACAGGCGCTTGCCGTGGCCCTGCGCGGGGTCGGCCGGCGGGGGAGCGGGCGCCTCGAGGCGTGCCGCGAGGAAGGCCGCCACGTCGCCCATCTGCGCGGGCTCGTCGTCGGTGCCGAGGTAGAGCGGCTCCGGTGTGGCCGGCATCGTCAGCAGGTGCACCACCGCGGTGGCGGCATCGGTGCGGTGGATCCGGTTGGTCCAGCGGTGGGGGTCGGTGACCCGGCCCTCGCGGACCTGGTCGACCAGGCGCGTGCTGTCGCCGCCGTAGAGGCCCGACAGCCGCAGCACCGTCCCGTGCGGGAGACGCGCGTGGAACGCCTCCTCGGCCGCGAGCAGCATCCGTCCCGGCCCGTCCGACGGGGCGGCGGAGACGCTCTCGTCCTCGAGGTCGGGGCGGTCGCCGCTCGGGTGCACCGCGGTCGACGACACCAGCACCGCCCGTTCGGGGGCGACCTCGAGCGCGTCGAGCGCGCGCGCCATGCCGTCGACGTAGACCGCCCGGTAGGCCTCCTCGGTGCGCGGCCGCGCGGTCAGCGCGACGACGACGAGGCGGGGGCGTACGCCGGCCAGGTCGGGCGCGTCGCGGGTCAGGTCGACCGACCGCCCGACCAGCGGTGCCGGCACGGCAGCGGCGTTGCGGCGCAGCGCGAGCACGTCGTGGCCGAGGTCTGCGAGCCGCAGCCCGACGGCCGCGCCGAGGTCGCCGGCGCCGACGAGCAGGACGTCTGGGGTCATGGCGGCAACGTACTGCGGGCCCGGCTGGGCCTTCGACCCCGAGCGCCCCTGCCTCGTCCGCTGAGCCGCCGAATGGCGCAGGCCCCGTGGGGTACGGGACCGCATCCCGCACCCCGACACACAGGAGGACGAACGTGGCGCACGACGAGGGAGCAGCGAAGGTCGCCGAGCTGGTGGACGACGCACGGATCTGCATGATGACGACGATGACGTCCGACGGCCGGCACGTGAGCCGTCCGATGGGGCTGCAGGAGGCCGAGTTCGACGGCGACCTGTGGTTCTTCACCTACGACGACTCCGACAAGGCGCGGCAGATCGCCGAGCACGACCAGGTCAACGTCGGCTTCTCCGACCAGAAGCAGAGCGCCTGGACCTCGGTGTCGGGCCGCGCGGAGGTGGTGCACGACCGGCAGAAGGCCGAGGAGCTGTGGTCGCCGATGCTGAAGGCCTGGTTCCCCGACGGCCTCGAGACGCCGGGGCTGGCGCTGATCAAGGTGCACGCCGACTCCGCGGAGTACTGGGAGAGCTCGTCGAGCAAGGTGGTCCGGCTGATCGGCCTCGCGCGCGCCGCCGCCACGGGTGACCCCGACAAGTTCCCCGCGACGAACGAGACCGTCGAGCTCTAGGCACCAGCCCGCCCGCCCGCCTGCCTGCCTCGGGTATCTGCGGACGATCTGGTGGGTCAGATCGCCGTTTCGCCCACCAGAACGTCCCCAGATACCGGGGGCGCTGGTCCTAGATGGACGGGGCCTCGGGCAGCGAGGCCAGGAAGTCGTCGACCTCGGCCGCCGTGGGCGCCGACTGCGTCCCGCGACGGGTCACCTTGATCGCTGCGGCCGCGTTGGCGCGCCGGCAGCCCTCCACCCAGCCCGTGCCGGCGGCGAACTCCGCGAGCAGCGCGCCGGTGTGGGTGTCGCCCGCGCCGTTGGTGTCGACCGGCGGCTGCGGGAACCCCGGGACGTACGTCGTCCCCTCCGCGGTGTGGACGGCGCAGCCCTGCGGGCCGTCGCGGACGATCGCGACCGCGTCGCCGCGCAGCAGCGGGGCGATCGCCGTGGTGAGGTCGGCGAGGTCGGCGGGAGCGTCCTGGCCGACCTCGCGGAGCAGGTCCTCGGCCTCCTCGGCGTTGCTCGACCACACGTCGGTGACCTCGAGCATCGCCGCCCGCACCTCCTCGGGCAGGGTGGCGAAGGCCGCGCCGGGGTCGAGGACCACGACGACGTCGGGGTGGAGGGTCGGGAGCCAGGCGAGCAGGGGGTCGCGGGTGCGGTCGAGCGCGAGCGAGAAGCCGGTGACGCAAACCAGGTCGCCCGGCCGGGGGTCGGACGTGGCGAGCGACTCCTCGGTGATGTGCCGCTCCGCGCCGAGGGTGGTGACGAAGGTGCGCTCGGCGCTGGGCTCGACCATCACCACGCAGATGCCCGTGTCGAGGTCGGGCACGGCCGGGGCGGAGGCGTGGATCCCCTCGCGGTCGAGGGAGGCCCGGATCAGGTCGCCGTGGGGTCCGGTGCCGATGGCGCCGGCGTGGACGCACTCGGCGTCGAACCGGGCCGCCGCGAGCAGGACGGTGACCGCGCCACCGGCGTAGTCGGTCGCCGAGGACGCCATCACGTTCTGGCCGCGCACGGGCAGGTCGGGCACCTCGACGACGACGTCGACCAGCGCCTGGCCGGTGTGGACGACGCGGCTCACGCGACCGGCCCGAGCAGGTCCGCCGTCGTCGCGAGGGTGATCTGCGGCGGGTAGAGCGCCATCACGTCGAGCGCCGCCCGCTGGTTCTGCGGCGACGACCCGGCGCACGCGTCGGTCACGACCGTGACGGTGGCCCCGGCGTCGGCGGCGGCGAGCGCGGTGGAGACCACGCAGCAGTCGGTGGCGACCCCGGTGAGGACGAGGTGGGGCGTCGGCCCGGTGACCGCCTCCAGGTCGGGGCCCCACTTGCCGAAGGTCGGCAGCGAGACGACGTGCCGCCCGAGGTCCGCCGCGTCGGGGACCAGGTCGAGCAGCGGGTCGTCGGCCGCGACGTCGGCGAACGGCCACGCGTCGAGGTAGGACCGCCAGCTCCCCTGCGGGTCGGCTGCGGGCACCCAGCGGGTGACGACGGTGCGCTCGCCCGCCGCGGCGGCGAGACGGCGTACGGGCTCGACGATGTCGGCGAACATCGGCGAGCCCCACGGGCTCACCGGGTCGGCGAAGATCCGCTGCGGGTCGACGACGACCAGCCAGGCGTCCGGGTGCATGGCGCCACCCTGTCAGACCGGCGGCGGGCCGGCGCGCACCCGCGGGCGGGGCTTCGCACCCGGAGCTCGTGCTTCGCACCCCGGGTCTCGGGTGCACAGCACGAGAGTCCCCGGATATCCGGGGACTCTCGGGCCGAGGGCGGCAAGCGGCCGAGGCAGCGTGGGCTACTTGACCTCGGCGCGCAGGACCGCGCGCAGCCCGAGGGCCAGCGGGATCCAGAGCCAGACCA
Organism: Nocardioides okcheonensis; assembly: GCF_020991065.1. NCBI lineage: Bacteria > Bacillati > Actinomycetota > Actinomycetes > Propionibacteriales > Nocardioidaceae > Nocardioides > Nocardioides okcheonensis. Next base: position 2,305,017 of record NZ_CP087710.1, on the reverse strand, counting down.
GCGTGGTGACGCCGAGCTGCTGCCAGTACTCGGTGGTCATCGACTGGTCGAAGAGCCGGGTGATGGCGAACTGCACGTCCACCCACGGCTGCAGGTCGGCGAACCAGGACTGGAGCGCCGCGAGGGTGCCGAAGGCGATCGGCAGCACGAGGGAGTAGACGAAGTAGCCGACGATCGCGCCCGGGGTGGAGCGGAAGAGCACACCGAGCATGAAGCCCATCAGCATGCCGAGCACGTTGGCCAGCACGATGTTGGCGAACTCGGTCACGGTGACGCTCCACACCGGGTCGATCCCGGTGATCGCCGCCCCGACGAGGTTGCCGACCGCGCCGATGGCGAGCGCGAGGAACATCGAGGCGACGCCGATGCCCAGCGTGACCAGCAGCTTGGCGGTGATCACGCGCCCGCGCCACGGCACGAGGGTGTAGGTCGTGAGGCCGGTGCGCTGGCTGTACTCCCCGGTCACGGACATGATCGCGATGATCGGCAGCACCACCGAGAGCGGCATCCCGATCGCGGACGCGAACGTCTCGAGGTCGATCGCGCCGTCGGGGGCCCACAGGATCACCGCCGCCGTGGCGAGCACCGAGACGATGCCGACGCTGGCCATCAGCCAGAAGCCGGCCCGGGTGTCGAACATCTTGCGCAGCTCGACCTTCGCCAGGCGGGCCGTCGGGATCGGGCGTACGGCGCGGGGAGTGGCGTCCGCGCCCGCGGGGGTGGCGACGGGTGCGGCCGCCGTCGGGGTGTGGGTCGTGGTGGTCATGCTGCTGCTCCTTCGCGGGCGGTCTCGGCGGTGAGCTCGAGGAACATCTCCTCCAGGCCGGCGCCGTCGGCGGCGCGCAGCTCGCGCAGGACGACGCCGGCACGGTGTGCCGTCTCGCCCACGAGCCCGGGGTCGGCGTCGGCCCGCAGGCCGCCGTCGATCGAGGTGGTGACGACCGCGGCCTCGTGCAGCGCACGGGCGAGGCGGTCGTGCTGGGTGGGGTCGGCGGCGCGGACGAGGGTCCCGGCGGCCGCGAGCAGCTCGGACTTCGAGCCCTGCGCGACGATCGCGCCCTGGCCGATCACCACGAGGTCGTCGGCGATCACCTCGATCTCGTGCAGCAGGTGCGAGGACAGCAGCACGGTGCCGCCGTCGTCGGCGAAGCCACGGAGCAGGTCGCGCATCCACCGGATGCCGGCCGGGTCGAGGCCGTTGGCGGGCTCGTCGAGGATCAGCACCTGCGGGTCGCCGATGAGGGCGGTCGCGATGCCGAGGCGCTGGCGCATGCCGAGGGAGTAGTCGCGGACGCGGCGGCCCGCCTCGTCGTCGGTGAGGCCGACCCGGGCGAGGGTCTCGGCGACCCGGGCCCTCGGCAGGCCCATCGTCTGCTGGGCGATGGTGAGGATCTCGCGGCCGGTGCGTCCGGCGTGCTGCGCGGACGCGTCGAGCAGGACGCCGACCTCGAGGCCCGGGTTGACCAGGTCGCGGTAGTCGCGGCCGGTGATGGTGACCGTCCCGGAGGTGGCACGGGTCAGCCCGACCATGACGCGCATGGTGGTGGACTTGCCGGCACCGTTGGGACCGAGGAATCCGGTGACGCGGCCGGTCGCCGCGGTGAAGGACACGTGGTCGACGGCCGTGAACGGGCCGTACTGCTTGGTGAGGGACTCGACGCTGATCATGGGTCAACCCTCGCGGCGCCGGCGCCCCGCCCACATCGGGGAGCGGACCCGGTCGCGCCCTGAGGACGACCCTGAGCCCACCCCGGGACGGGCCCCCTACGCGGCCTCCGGGGGGCCTGCGGTGCGCGGCGGTTGGGCGCGGTTTGGGAGACTGGCCCGGTGAGCGAGCCGATCAAGACGCGTCCGCCCCAGGTCACCCTGGCCTCGGGGCTGGTCATCGCGTCCTCGCTCGTGGTCCTGGTCTCGTCGTGGGGACAGGTCGCCGCGCTCGGCTCGCTCGACACGCAGGAGGCGATCACGGCCGCGCTGTCCGAGCCGCCCGTCTCCTCGCTCGGCCTCGACGCCGACGGGCTCACCGGCCTGGTCCGGGTCCTGGCGCTCGTGGCCGCCGCCTGCGCGTGCGCGACCGGCATCCTCGGTTGGTACGTCCGGCGACCCGACAAGGGCGCCCGGCTCGGCCTCACGGTCTTCGCGGTGCTGGTCTTCCTGTCCGGGCTGCCCGGTGCCTGGCTGCCGTCCGGCTCCATCGCCGGGTCGTTCGTCGCCGCCGGTGCGGCGATGCTGTGGATGGTGCCGGCGCGTGAGTGGTTCGCCACCGGCCGCTGGACGCCCCCGCCGCCGCGCGAGCCCGCCCCGGCCCGTACGCCGCGGAGCGCGGTGGCCCGCGCCGTCGCCCCGCCGCAGCAGGGGCCGTCGGTTCGCCGCGGCCGGACGGCCCTACGGCGAGCACCCGCCACAGCCCTGGCAGCCGCCGCAGGCGCAGCGACCGCTGGCGCGCCCCGTCCCGCTGCTGCGCCCGGGCGCGGTCGTCACCGCGTTCGTGCTCACCGTGGTGATGGCCGGCGGCCTGCTCGCGCTGTCGGTGATGTGGATCGCGATGGTGGGCCTCTCGCCCGACCTGGTGACGCGGTTGATCGACGAGCAGCAGCCCGAGCTCGCCGAGGCCGGGCTGAGCGCCGCCGACGTGCGCGGCATGATGCTCGCCCTCGCCGGTGGGTTCGTCCTGTGGTGCTCGGTCGCGCTGGTCCTGGCCGGGTTCTTGATGGCCCGCCGCGACTGGGCCAGGCGCGGCCTGATGGTCGTGGCCGCCCTGAGCGCGGGTGCCAGCCTGGCCCTGCTCGGGAGCACGACGCTGGTCCTCGTCCCGGCCGTCGCGGCCCTCGTCACGGTGGCGCTGCTGCGCCGTGTCGAGGTGCGCCGCTGGTTCTCCCTCGAGCAGCACTGAGCGTCGTTCGCCGCGCGGTCACCGGTGGCATGGTGAGATGACCCCATGAGCGAGCAGGATCCCGGCCCCACCCACACGCCCTACGGCCAGCCGAACCCGTCGGGCCAGCAGCCCTACGGCCAGTCGCCGTACGGCCAGCAGCCCCAGTACGGCCAGCAGCCCTACGGCCAGCAGCCCTACGGCCAGCAGGGCTACGGCGCGGTCGACCCGGACCGTCGACCCACCACCGTGACGGTGGCCGCGTGGATCACGATCGTGTTCTCCGGCCTCACCGCGGCGCTGTTCGGCGTGATCGCGCTGATCTTCGTGGTCGCGCGCGACGAGTTCGTCGCAGGGTTCGACCGGGAGATGGAGTCGAGCGTCGGCACGACCGACGTGAACATCGACGCCGACTCGCTGGCCGGCGTGATCGTGGCGGTCTTCCTCGTCTTCGCCGTCTGGGCGCTCATCGCGATCGTGCTCGCGGTCTTCGTCCTGCGTCGCTCCAACGTGGCGCGCATCCTGCTGGTGATCTCCAGCAGCGTCACGGCGCTGCTCTCCCTGATCGGTATCGGCAGCGGCGTGTCCGTCGTCCCGCTGGTCGCGGCGGTGGCGGTGATCGTGCTGCTCTTCGTCGGCGGTGCCGGCGACTGGTTCAAGGGCCGGAGCGCGGCGCTCGCCGGCCACGACTCCTACGGCTCCTACGGCTCCACCGGCGGGCAGTACCCGACGTACGGGACCCAGCAGTCCGGCCCCTACGGCTCGCAGCCCGGGACCGACGCACCCACCTACCCGGCACCGTCGCAGGACCCCTACGGCCAGCCGCCCGCCGACGGCGGTACCGGCTCGTCGACGGACTACCCGAACGACCCCAACCGCTGACTCACCGGGCCAGGTCGGCGGCGGCGAGGCGTCGTACGCCCTCGCCGATCACGCCCGGCTCCTTGCAGAACGCCCACCGCACCAGCTGTCGGCCGGCGTCGGCGTCGTCGTAGAACCCCTGGGTGGGGATCGCGACGACGCCGGCCCGCTCGGGCAGCGCGAGGCAGAACGCGCGCCCGTCCTCCCAGCCGAGGTGGCTGATGTCGGTGGTCGCGAAGTAGGTGCCCTCGGGCCGCCGTGCCGGCAGCCCGGCCTCGGCCAGCCCCGCGCACAGCAGGTCGCGCCGCGCCTGCAGGTCCTTCGCCAGGGCGGCCGGCCACGCGGCCTCGTGGTCGAGGGCGTGCGCGACGGCGGGCTGCAGCGGGGCGCCCGAGGTGAAGGTCAGCCACTGCTTCGCGGCGAGCACGGCCTGCACGAGGTGGGCGGGTCCGGTCGCCCAGCCGACCTTCCACCCGGTGAACGACCAGCTCTTGCCGACGCTCGACAGCGTCAGCGTGCGCTCCCACATGCCCGGCAGCGTGGCGATCGGGACGTGCCCCTCCGCGGAGCGGGCGTCGTCGAAGACGAGGTGCTCGTAGACCTCGTCGGTGACCACGACGACGTCGTTCTCGATCGCGAGGTCGGCGACCAGCTGCAGCTCCTCGCGGGTGAGGACCGTGCCCGTCGGGTTGTGCGGGGTGTTGAGCAGCACCAGCTTCGTCGCCGGCGTGATCGCGGCGCGCAGGTCGTCGGGGTCGGGCCGGAAGGCCGGCGCCCGCAGGGTGACCGGCCGCCGCCGGGCGCCGCACATGTCGAGCATCGCGGTGTAGGAGTCGTAGTAGGGCTCGAGCACCACGACCTCGTCGCCCGGGTCGACCAGGCCGAGCAGCGCGCCGGCGATCGCCTCGGTGCACCCGGTGGTCACGACCACCTCGGAGTCGGGGTCGGGGGTGAGCCCGTAGTGCCGCTCCTGGTGCCGCGCGATCGCGGCGCGCAGCGCCGGCACGCCGATGCCGGGGGCGTACTGGTTGGCGCCCTCGCGCATCGCCTGCTCGGCCGCGGCGACCACCGACGCGGGGCCGTCGACGTCGGGGAAGCCCTGCCCGAGGTTGAGCGCGCCGGTGCGGACCGCCAGCGCCGACATCTCGGAGAAGACGGTCGGCGGGATCTGCGCCACCCGGGCGGAGAGGGCGGGGCGGACAGGTGTGGCAGGCATGCCCGCGAGACTAGTCCGGGCGCCGTCGCCCGGTCGTGGCTAGGCTGCGGGCCGTGGTTGACGAGACGCTCGCACGCGACATCGACGCGGCCTGCCGCCTGACCGGGGAGTTCACCCTGCGGTCCGGCCAGGTCGCCGACACCTACTTCGACAAGTACCTCTTCGAGGCCCAGCCGGCGCTGCTCGACCGCGTCGCGACCCGGATGCTGGACCTGCTGCCCGACGGCACCGAGCTGCTCGGCGGCCTGGAGCTGGGCGGCATCCCGATCGCCACGATGGTGTCGGCGAAGACCGGGCTGCCCGCGCTCTTCGTGCGCAAGAAGGCCAAGGAGTACGGCACCTGCAAGCTGGCCGAGGGCCCGGACGTGGCCGGCCGCCGGGTCACGATCATCGAGGACGTGATCACGACCGGGGGCGCGGTGCGCGACGCGACCCGCGAGCTGCGCGCAGCCGGGGCGACCGTCGAGGTCGTGGTCTGCGCGATCGACCGCTCGCCGGCGGGGGAGAACCCCCTCGCCGACGTGGGGCTCGAGGTGCGGTCGGTCCTGACCCGCGCCGAGCTCGACGCGGCGCAGGGCTGACCGGGCCGGGGCCCAGGCGCTGCCGGACCCGGCCGGGTCTCAGTCGAGGTCGCGGCCGCTGATGTCCCGGTCGGGGCCACCGTCGTGGCCCCCGACCTCGGCGCCGGCGGCGTTGGTGCGCTTGTGGCGCCACCACTCGAAGACGATCGGGATCACCGAGAAGGCGACGATCACGATGACCAGCTTGTCGATGCTCTCGCCGAGGTGCGGGAACGCGTCGCCGAGGAAGAAGCCGAGCAGCGTGATCAGCGCGACCCAGAGCACGGCGCCGACGGCGCTCCACAGGAAGAACCGGTGGCGCTCCATGCGCGTCACACCGGCCACGACCGTGATGTAGGTGCGGACGAACGGCACGAAGCGCCCGATCACCAGGGCCTTGTTGCCGTGGCGGTCGAAGAACGCGGTCGTCTGGTCGAAGTACTTGCGCTTGATGATCCGGCCGTCGCGCTCGTAGAGCGGTGGGCCGATCCTCCGCCCGATCTCGTAGCCGACGACGTTGCCGAGGAAGGCGGCGCCGGTCAGCGCCGCCATCGCGATCAGCGCCTCCACGAACGGCGGTCCCGGGAACAGGTCGAGCTGACCGGTCGCGATGAACAGGCCCAGCGCGAAGAGCAGGGTGTCGCCCGGCAGGATCGGGAAGAACAGGCCGCACTCGACGAAGACGATGACCAGGCTGATCCAGAACAGCTCGGTACCGAACCGGTCGAGCAGCCAGTTCGGGTCCATCCAGTCGATCCCCAGCAGGAGCGGGGTCAGCATCCCGGCGGGATCGGGGAGAGAGATCACCCGCGCACAGTAGTCGTCGCGGGTGACGGCGGGAGAAACCGCGACGGCGGTCGGCGGGCGGTCGGCGGGCGGCCGGTGCCTAGGGTGGCGCCATGCAGGACGAGCGTGCGCCGTACGACCCGATGCCCCACGGCCCGCCCGAGGTCGGGGTCGGCCCGTGGCCCGGGGAGTGGCCCGACGGCAGCCACTGGGACCCCGACCTGCTGCGCGAGGGCGACCGGCGCAACGTCGTCGACCGCTACCGCTACTGGAGCCTCGAGGCGATCGTCGCCGACCTCGACACCCGGCGCCACGACTTCCACGTCGCGATCGAGAACTGGCAGCACGACTTCAACATCGGCACGATCGTGCGCTCGGCCAACGCCTTCCTCGCCGCCGAGGTGCACATCGTCGGCAACCGGCGGTGGAACCGCCGGGGCGCGATGGTCACCGACCGCTACCAGCACGTCCGGCACCACCCGGACGCCGAGGCGCTGGCGGCGTACCTGCACGACCACGCCGGCGGGCCGGTGCGGCTGCTCGGCATCGACAACCTGCCCGGGTCGGCGCACCTGGAGACGATGGAGGTGCCGCGCCGGGTGTGCTTCCTCTTCGGCCAGGAGGGGCCGGGGCTGTCCGCGGGCGCGCGGGAGGCGTGCGACGGCACCTTCTCGATCGCCCAGTTCGGCTCGACGCGGTCCATCAACGCCAGCGCGGCCGCCGCGATCGCGATGCACTCCTGGGTGCGGGCGCACGCCGACCTCACCGGCGACGGCGCCTGGCGCGGCTGACCCCGCCGCCCGGTGCGGGCGACGGGGTCGCGTGCTCAGCGGCGGGTCTGGGTGTAGCAGACCAGCGAGCGGTCGCCGACCTTCCAGCTCACCTTCGAGGGCCAGCTGAAGCGGTACGTGCGCGAGCGGGTGACGTCGCGGCAGCGCTCGGTGCCGAGCTCCGTCCAGGCCTTCTTGCTTCGGTAGGCCTTGCCCTTCACCTTCAGCGCGGCGGTGGCGCGGAAGGTGTGCTTCTCCGAGCAGACCGTGACGTGGAAGTCGCGTCCGGCCAGGCAGCGGGAGACGCCCTTGGCGTACGGCTTGCGGCCGAGGTCGAGCTTCGCCGGCAGCGGCAGCAAGGTGTCGTCCGAGCGCAGCACCAGGTCGCAGCGCAGCCAGCGGGCGCCCGCCGCCTGCTGCTCGGCGGTGGGGCCGAAGTAGGCCAGGTCGTAGGCGGTCAGCCGCACGCCGGCGAGCTTCGAGCCGAGGACCTCCTTCTGCGCCGGGTAGCAGGTCTCGAGGGCGAAGCGGGCCAGGCCCTTGTCCTCGTAGGCCAGGTCGGCCGGCATCTGCGCCACCGCGATCACCTGGGCGGTGTGCTCGGCGGCGCAGTCCACCGGCGCCCCGGTATAGCTCGGCAGCTCGATCTCGGGAGCGGTGACGGCCGAGCACTGGCCGACCGCCGGCGCACCGAAGGCCGGGTCGGCGGCCCCCGCGGCCGTCGACGTGGCGAGGGTGGTCAGGGCTGTCGTGAGGAGCGCAGCGGCGATGGCACCGGCCCCGAGTCGTCGTGTCATGGCCCGCAACCTAGGTGGCCGCGGGCGGCCGCGCCACCACCTCGCTGGTCGTGGCGCGGCCCGCTCGCTCAGCGCTGGCGGGCCAGCACCTGCTCCAGGGCGGCGAGGCCGCGACTGCTGTGGCTTTTGACCGTGCCCTCGCCGATGCCGAGCTCGTGGGCGGTCTCGCGCACCGACAGGCCGAGCCAGTGGCGCAGCACCACGACCTTGCGCTGCTGCTCGGGCAGGTCCTGGAGCGCGTCGAAGAGGGCCGAGCGCTCCTCGACCGGCGCCGGGTCGGCGGCAGCGACGTCGGGCAGCGCGTCGCTGGGGCGCTCACGCCGCCACGGTCGGCGTGACTCGTCGATGTTGGCGCGCACCATGATCTGGCGGCAGTACGCCTCCTCGCCGCCCTCGTGCCGGATCCGCGGCCAGGCGACGTAGAGCTTGGTCAGCGCGGTCTGCAGGAGGTCGTCGGCCCGGTGCCAGTCGCCGCACAGGGCGTACGCGACGCGGCGCAGGTGGCGCTGCCGGGCGGCGACGAAGTCGGTGAACGCTGCGTCGCGGTCCGCGCGCCTCATCGCACGCCCTCGCCGGACTCGGCCTGCGCGGCGAGGTGGCGCAGGAACGCCGCCATGGTGGGGGCGTCCAGGACGGCCGGCTCGACGGTGAGCGAGTCCTCGGCGCGGGCGAGCACGAAGAGCACCGTGCCGTCGGCGAGGCGCACCTTCGCCGCCACCGCCTCCGCGACCGGCCCGTACGCGGCGGCCTGCTCCGGGTGCGCGACGGCCTCGATCACCTCGAGGTCGGTGTCGGCCACGAAGCGCCCGCCCTCGGTGTGGGCGACGGACGGCGGCACGTCACCCTGCTCGAGCGCCTGCATCTGGGCGATCCAGGTGTCGAGGTCGGCCGTCGACTTCCCGGCCGGGTCGGAGGACGCGGAGATGCCGCCGTCGAGGCGCCAGGTCACCAGGACCCAGGTGTCCTCGTCGGGACTCGCCTCCGGCGAGACGACGAGCCCCCACTGCCGCATCTCGTCCACCCCGTCGCGGGTCGTGCGAGCCACCACCTCCACGCTCTCGACGACCCACCCGCGCTGGACGACCAGGCTGCCGTCGGCCATCGCGGTCGCCGGGACCGGACCCGCCACCTCGTCGCGCTGGGCTGCGGTGGCGGTGCTGACGTCGGCGGGCCGGGTGGGGAGCGCGGCCACGGTCGGGCTGCTCATCGGCTCCGCCGTGGCCGAGGTCGGGCTGCTCGTCGGGATGCTCGTCGGGTCGAGCGCCGGGGGCTGGGTCGCGACCGGGACCCCGTCGCTGCGTGCGGCGTCGCCGGGGGCGAGCGACCACACCACGCCACCGACGACCACCGCGGCCGCGAGCCCCGCCACCGAGACGGCCGCGCGGCGGCGGCGTACGGCCCGGTGGCCCTCCCCGAGGTAGTCGGCGACCGTGCCGTCCGGTCCGTGGCCGAAGGAGGAGTCGAGCTCCTCGCGCCAGTCGATCTGCGTGTCCATGCTGGGTCCTTCCCCCGTGGTGAGTCTCGCACCGGTGGACACGGATCCGGGCGCCGTTCGGTTGTCCTCCCGAGTGACCGCGGAGCAGTTCGGCCCGAGGGCGACCGGCCGGTAGCCACTAGGGTGGGCGGCGTCGGGTGGCAGCCGTTGCGCCACCTCGCCGACCACTCGTCGCACCGCTTCAGAGGAGAGCCCCGATGCCCATCGCCACCCCCGAGGTGTACGCACAGATGCTGGACGCCGCGAAGGAGAAGTCCTTCGCCTACCCGGCCATCAACGTGTCGTCCTCGCAGACCCTCAACGCCGCGCTCAAGGGCTTCGCCGACGCGGGCTCCGACGGCATCATCCAGGTCTCGACCGGCGGCGCGGAGTACCTCTCCGGCCCGTCGGTGAAGGACATGGTGACGGGTTCCGTCGCCTTCGCGGCCTACGCCGCCGAGGTCGCGAAGAACTACCCCGTCAACATCGCGCTGCACACCGACCACTGCCCGAAGGACAAGCTCGACGGCTTCGTCCGGCCGCTGCTCGACATCTCCGCCGAGCGCGTGGCCCGTGGCGAGGCGCCGCTGTTCCAGTCGCACATGTGGGACGGCTCGTCCGTGCCGCTGGAGGAGAACCTCCAGATCGCCGAGGAGCTGCTCGCCAAGTGCGCCGCGGCCCACATCATCCTCGAGATCGAGGTGGGCGTCGTCGGCGGCGAGGAGGACGGCGTCGCCAACGAGATCAACGACCAGCTCTACACCACGCCCGAGGACGCCATCGCGACCATCAAGGCGCTCGGTGGCGGCGACAAGGGCCGCTACATGACCGCCCTGACCTTCGGCAACGTGCACGGCGTCTACAAGCCCGGCAACGTCAAGCTCCGCCCGGAGATCCTCAAGGCCGCCCAGGAGGCCGCCGCCTCCGAGCTCGGCCTCGGCTCCGACGCCCGCCCGTTCGACCTGGTCTTCCACGGCGGCTCGGGCTCGACCGCCCAGGAGATCAGCGACGCGGTCGACTTCGGCGTGGTGAAGATGAACGTCGACACCGACACCCAGTACGCCTTCACCCGCCCGGTCGCGGCCCACATGTTCGCCAACTACGACGGCGTGCTGAAGATCGACGGCGAGGTCGGCAACAAGAAGCAGTACGACCCCCGCGCCTGGGGCAAGGCCGCGGAGGCCGGCATGGCCGAGCGCATCGTCGAGGCCTGCCAGAACCTGCGCTCCGCGGGCACCTCGCTCGCCGGCTGACATCCCCGGAGCGGTGTCCCACCCACCTTTTGCCGCGGCGGAAGGTGGGTCACGCACCGCCCACCGGCGTGCCCCGCGCCGACGCACGTACGAGCGGTGTCTCACCCACATTCACGGAGGCCAGAGTGTGGGTGGGGCACCGCTCGCGTGCGTCGGGGCACGGCTCGCCAGCGGGCGGGGGTACGCCCCGGGGCGGGCTCAGGCGGGGTCGGCGGCAGCGCCGGCCGGTACGCCCTCGCGCGCGGGCGCGGCGCCGAAGTGGCGCGGGCGCTCGAAGAGCAGCACGGCGAGCAGGCCGAGCAGCAGCACCGCCGGGAGCAGGAGCAGCGACTGGGCCATCGCGTCGGTGAACGGCCCCGCGACCTGGGCGGGCAGCGACGTGCCGCCCGAGGCCTCCGAGGGGGAGAACTCCAGCCCGTTGGCCGACAGCCGGGCGTCGATGAGGACGGCGATCGCGGCCGAGCCCAGCACCGCTCCGACCTGGCGGGTGGCGTTGTAGACGCCCGACCCGGCGCCCGCGCGCTGGGGCGGCAGGTTGCGGTTGGCGGTGGTGGCCAGCGGACCCCACAGGAACGAGCTGCCGAGCCCGACGAGGCCGAAGACGAGCACCAGCTGCCACAGCGGTGTGTCGGGGGCGAGGACCTGGCTGAGCAGCACGAAGGAGGCGCCGAGGGCCGCGAAGCCGCCGAGCGTCAGCGCCCGCGGGTGGACCCGGTCGGTGAGCCGCCCGGCGACCGGCGCGGCGAGGATCGAGGTGATCGCCATCGGCGCCAGCAGCAGCCCGGCCTGGGTGGGGGAGTAGCCGCGCACCAGCTGGGCCCAGAGCATCAGCGGGAAGCCCATCGCGGTGAACGCGAAGGACACGGTCGTGATCGCGAGGTTGGAGACCGAGAAGTTGCGGTCGCGGAAGAGGCTGAGCGGCACGAGCGGCTCGTTGCGGTTGCGCGCCTGCCACCACACGAAGAGCGCCAGCACCACCAGCCCGGCGACGATCAGCCGCCACACCGTGATCGGTCCGGTGATGGTCGACCAGTCGTACTGCTCGCCCTCCTGGATGCCGAAGACCAGCAGGAACATGCCGACGCCGCTGAGCGCGACGCCCAGCCAGTCGAAGCGGTGGTGGTTGGTCTCCAGGCTGGGGACGAGGCGCCACGCCAGCACGAACGCGACGATCCCGACCGGGACGTTGACGAAGAAGATCCACTCCCAGCCCAGGCCGTCGACCAGCACGCCGCCGGCGATCGGGCCGACCAGCGTGGCGACGCCGGCGACCGCGCCCCAGAGCGCCATCGCCGAGCCGCGACGCGCGGCGGGGAACACCCGGGTGATGACCGCCATCGTCTGCGGCGTCATCATCGACGCGCCGAGGCCCTGGGCGACCCGGGCGACGATCAGTCCCTCGATGGTGGTGGTGAGCCCGCAGGCCAGCGAGGCGCCGGTGAAGACGACGAGGCCGACGAGGTAGAGGTTCTTGGGGCCGTAGCGGTCGCCGAGCCGGCCGGTGATCAGGACCGGGACGGCGTAGGCGAGGAGGTAGGCCGAGGTCACCCAGACCACCTGGTTCACGTCGGCCTGCAGGTCCTCGATGATCGCCGGCGTCGCGACCGTCACGATCGTGGTGTCGACCAGGATCATGAAGAACCCGATGCACAGCGCCCACAGGGCGGGCCACGGGTCGGGCTGGTCGGGCTGGTCGGTCGGGACGTGCTGGTCCGGTGTCGCGGTCACGGTCCCAGTGAACACCCGGGGTCCGACATCGATTCCCCCCGGAAACCACCGCGGGCGGTGCGTGAGGAGGATGTCCCGGGCCGGGAATCCTCCTCACACACCGCCCTGAGGCGGACGGCGTACGCCCGTCAGCGCGCCGGCGCGTTGCCCGGGATGTCGTCCGGGTCGCCGTAGGGCTCGCCGTGCGAGGAGTGCTCGGCGAGGTCCTTCTGCACGCGCGGGTCGTCGGCGTCGGCGAAGTAGTCGAACGGGATCGTCTCGTCCGACCCGTTCGGGACCTTGGCCGCGTTGAGGATTGCGCTGAGGACCACGGCGATGACCAGGTTGATCGCGAAGGCGGTCATCGCGATGTAGCCCATCTCGTCGAGGCCCGGCACCATCGCCAGCGAGCCGCCGAAGTGCTTGCCGGTGACCGGGTTGATCACCTGGTAGGCCTCGATGGTGCCGTAGACCATGGACACCGCCCAGCCCGCCAGCAGCGCCCACCGGTGGAACCACCGGGTGAAGAGGCTGAACACCACGGCCGGGAAGGTCTGCAGGATCCAGATGCCGCCGAGGAGCTGGAAGTTGATCGCGTTCTGCTTGTCGAGCGTCAGCACGAAGATCAGCGCGAACGCCTTGACCAGCAGCGACATCAGCTTGGAGACCTTGGCCTCCTGCTTCGGGGTGGCGTCGGGCTTGAGCCACTCCTTGTAGATGTTGCGGCTGAAGGTGTTGGCAGCGGCGATCGACATGATGGCGGCCGGCACGAGGGCGCCGATCGCGATCGCGGCGAACGCCACCCCGGCGAACCAGGCCGGGAACATGTCCTCGAACAGCTGCGGGATGACGAGCTGGGCGTTCGGCTCGCCGTCGAGCCCGATCGGCTGCGTCCCGGCGGCGATCGCGACCCAGCCGAGCAGGGCCAGCAGGCCGAGCACGAAGGAGTACGCCGGCAGGATCGCGGCGTTGCGACGGATCGTGTTGCGCGAGCTCGACGACAGCGACGCGGTCACCGAGTGCGGGTACATGAACAGCGCCATCGCCGACCCGAGCGCGAGGGTGGCGTAGGCCCAGCCCTGGCCGACGCCGGGCAGGAACGAGCCCGTCGGCTTGCCGGTGGCCTCGTTGACCGTCGCCATCTTCTCCTGCGCGGAGCCGAAGATGTTGTCCCACCCGCCGACCTGGCCGGGCAGGTAGATCACCGCGACGATGATCACGAGGTAGATCAGGATGTCCTTCACGAACGCGATCACCGCGGGGGCGCGCAGGCCGCTGGAATAGGTGAACGCCGCCAGCACCGCGAACGCGATGAACAGCGGCGCGTCCTTGGCGACGATGTTGTCGCCGCCGCCCACGCCGGCCACCTCGAGCACGGCCTGGATGCCGACGAGCTGGAGCGCGATGTAGGGCATCGTGGCGACGAAGCCGGTGACGGCCACGGCGAGCGAGAGGCCGCGGCTGTCGTAGCGGCCGCGGACGAAGTCGGCGGTCGTGACGTAGCCGTGGCGGTGGCTCACCGACCACAGCCGCGCCATGAAGATGAAGATGATCGGGTAGAGCACGATCGTGTAGGGCACGGCGAAGAAGCCGGCGACCGCGCCGGTCGCGAACATCGCCGCCGGCACCGCCACGAACGTGTACGCCGTGTAGAGGTCGCCGCCGAGCAGGAACCAGGTGATCCAGGTGCCGAACTTGCGGCCGCCCAGGCCCCACTCGTCGAGCGACTCGAGCGACTCGCCCCGCTTGAAGCGCGAGGCCATGAAGCCGGCGACGCTGACCAGCAGGAACAGCGCGATCAGCACGGCCAGCGCGACACCGTTGACCCCGCCGGTGTCGGTGGCCAGCACGGTGGTGTGCGCGGTCATCGGCCCTCACCCGCCTTGTGGGAGGTCAGCCCGCGGGCCGAGAGGGTGAGCTTGTAGGCGGCCCAGGTCAGCGCCGAGCAGATGAAGACCCAGAGGAACTGGTACCAGAAGAAGAACGGGAAGCCCCAGAGCTCGGGCTCGTCCCTGGCGTACGACGGCACCCACAGCAGGGCGACGATCGGGATGACGAGCAGGACGGCGGCGATGGCCATCTTCGTCTTGTCGGTCGGAGGTGGCCCCTGCTCGGGGCGCGACGGAGGAGGTGTGTTCCCGGGATTCACCCGCGCGACCTTACCCCCGGGGTGACGGCCGTCACCCACCCCGCGCGGTGGCGAGACCAGCGGGCGGGGTGGTGCGCCGAACGGTCAGAGCAGCTCGTCGGCCGCCGCGGGGCTCGAGTCGCGCAGGAAGGTCGAGCAGCGCTCCCACTCGTCGGTCTCGCCGATGGCACGCGCGGACAGCGCGAGCAGCGCGAGGGCGCGGAGGAAGCCGCGGTTGGGCTCGTGCTCCCACGGCACCGGGCCGTGGCCCTTCCAGCCGTTGCGGCGCAACATGTCGAGCGAGCGGTGGTAGCCGACCCGGGCGTAGGCGTAGACCGTCACGTCGTCGGCGCCCTGCTCCTTCGCGTGCGCGGCGAGCGCGGCCCACGCGGCCGGCGACGCCGGGTGCTGCCGGACGACGGCGGCGGGCTGCTCGCCCCCGGCGAGGGCGGCGTCGGCGGGGTCGGCGGGCAGGTGGGTGGGCGGGGGACCTGCCATCAGGTCACCGCCGAAGGGTCCGGAGGTCATGGCCCCACCCTAGGGCCCGGTCCGCAGCCGCCGTCCGGGAGGATTCCCGCATGGGCCAGACCTTCACGACCGAGATCCAGGCACGCTTCCGCGACATCAACCTCGCGGGGCACGTCGACAACGTCGAGGCCGTCCGGGTGCTCGACGAGGCCCGCTACGAGTTCCTGCGCTTCGCCCGGCTCCCCGGCCTCCCCGACGGCGCGACCGGGCTGCTGCACGGCGTCGACGCCGGGGTCTCCGAGCTGGTCGCCTCGCAGACCATCGAGTACCACGCCGAGATGCGCTTCGTGCCCTACCAGCCGTTCCTGGCCTCGC
Source organism: Nocardioides okcheonensis (assembly GCF_020991065.1). Taxonomy (NCBI): domain Bacteria; kingdom Bacillati; phylum Actinomycetota; class Actinomycetes; order Propionibacteriales; family Nocardioidaceae; genus Nocardioides; species Nocardioides okcheonensis. The sequence goes on along the minus strand of NZ_CP087710.1, from coordinate 2,289,750 downwards.
TCTGGGTCTCCCGGGTGGGCTCGTCCTCCTTCACCGTCTCCGCGGAGCTCCGCGTCGAGGCGGGCGGGCGCCCGGCCGCCGTGTGGGAGTGCGTCAACGTGCTGTGGGACCACCACGCCGCGTCCGCGTGGACGATCAGCGACGCCGTCCGCGCCGACCTGGAGGCGTACGCCGGCGATCCGGTGGCCCTGCGTCGCTGATGGCGCGCCGCGAGGCGCGCCCGCGGCGCCGGCGTCAGCGTCAACGTCAACGTCAGCGTCAACGTCTCGACTCGAGCGGAGATATCTCCGCCTGACGCACGCCATAGCGTGCGCCTAGCGTCAACGGCTGTGTCCTAGTTCGACCCGCTATGGCGTCACGCCGCGGCAGTGAGCTCGGGAGTCCAGAGGGTCGCGGGGCGGCGTCGCGGATGGTTCGCGGCGAACTCGAGCTGCTCGGGGGTGGGGGTCCGGCCGAAGCGCGCCACTGTGACGGCGTACTCGCGACGCAGCCGCTCGCGCGCCCGTTCCCAGCCGGGCTCGAAGCAGTCCGCCCACACGATGCGGGACATGCCGAAGCCCTCGGCGCAGACATCCGTACGTCGGGCCTGCTGCTTCCACAGCACGTCCTCGGGCGGCTCCTCGGCCACGCCACCTCGCGAGACCGGCACCAGCTTCAGCTTCCCCTCGCACTCGAAGAAGTGGCAGCCGACCCGGATGTCGCACCACACCACGCGGTCGCCGACGATGCGTACGGCGAACTGCGTCTCGACGTCGCCGATGTCCAGCGACGCGACGAGCTCGCGCCCCAGCGTCTCCAGCACCGAGTCGGCCCCGGGATTCGAGTCGGCCAGCGCGGCCTTCGCCCTCGCGATGTGGGGGTGCTGTCGCATGCGCTCGAGCTCGGCCTCGAGGTCGGACCGCGGTACGCCGAGCCGGCGCACGGCATCGATGGCGACCACCCCGTGGCGATAGCCGTGCCATCTCGCGATGTCGATCGCGGTCCGCGCGTACGACGTGGTGAGGACACCGTCGACGCACTCGACGCACAGTGGCAGCTGGTCCCGGTGTCGGGTGAGCCCGCCGTTGGTACGACTGCCGCGCGGCCCGAAGAGCGTGAGATGGCTCGCAGGGGCGGACGTGTCGAGGGTGTCGATGCGCAGCAGACGCGCGGCCGAGTCGTGGCTGGCTGTGGCGGGCCGGCGCGACGACAGCACGGCCGCGTGGTCCTTCAGCAACCACTTCGACCGCAGGTCGAGGGGAGTGACCAGTGAGCGCTCGCAGTAGACCCCGAGCCGCACCACAGCCCACTGCCCGTCAGGCCTGGTGAGCGCCGCCACCTCGCGTTCGGTGTAGCCAGATCGGATCGCCTGGGCGCGCGTGAAGATCCCGTGCTGCCGGGCTGCCACTGCATGAAGGGCTGGTCTCATGCGAGTGACCATCGCGGCTCTCGCACGCGTACGCGACCGGCACTGCGCGACAGCTGTGGACAGGTGCTCGAGAGCGCACGCTGTGGACGTCCGCTGGCCCGTCCCGTGGCCGCAATCCGGGACTAGGAACACTCCGTTGACGCCTGACGCACGCCATGGCGTGCGTCAGGCGGAGAATCCTCCGCTCGACCGCGCTCGTCGAGGCCGGGCCCCCGCGCCGGGCCGCGCCCCCCGGCCCGGCGTCAGCCGCCCAGCAGCCGGCGCACCCGCTCGTGGCCGAGGGCCAGGACGAGGGTGGGGAGCCGGGGACCGCGGTCGGCGTCGACCAGCAGGTTGTAGAGCAGCCGGAAGAAGTCCTTCTGGTCCGCCTTGACCTGCTCGGTCGGGGCGTCGTCGAAGCCGAGGCCGCGGGCGACCTTCGGGGTTCCGTAGACCACGGCCGTCACGGACTCGAGGTCGCCGTCCTCGGGCAGCCGGTCGAGGAAGATCCGCAGCCACAGCTCCTCGTCCTCGGTGAGCGCGGCGAGGCGGTCGGTGTCGGGCGTCTCGCGGACGGTGGTGCGCTCGTCGGCCGGGACGTGCTCGGCGGTCCACTGCATCGCCTTCGACAGCCGCGGCTGGAGGTCGTCCACGGAGTCGTGCGGGAAGCCCGACGACTCGATGATCCGGGAGATCAGGTCGGCCGAGCCGGCGGTGACGTCCGCGACCGACGACAGCGTGCGGAACGGGACCGGGACGGCCGAGGTGGGCAGCGTGCCGGCGGCGGCCGTCGACGACGCACGGTGCCAGGCGAGGGTGGCGACGTCGGCCTTTGCGGGGTCGGCGGCCTTGCGGCCCAGCGCGTCCCACTCGTCGTAGAGCCGCACGACGGCGGGGCCGAAGTCGATGTCGAACGCCTGGGTCGGGGCGCGGCGGACGTAGAGCCAGCGCAGCATCGGCGACTCGAGGACCCGCAGCGCGTCGGTCGCGGTCGGGACGCCGCCGGCCGAGGACGACATCTTCTGCACGCCGGCGAAGCCCACGAAGGCGTAGATCACCCGGGCCGGGGCGCGCCAGTCGAAGATGGACGGCGCGATCTCGGTGCCGACGGTGTAGGACGAGCCGGGCGTCATGTGGTCGCGACCGGCGGGCTCGAAGTTGACCTTCTCGTAGGCCCAGCGCATCGGCCAGTCGACCTTCCACACCAGCTTGCCGTCGGTGTCGGTCGACAGGTCGGTCGTATCCTCGAAGCCGCACGAGGAGCAGGTGTAGGACAGCGTCGTGGTGGCGTCGTCGTAGGCCGTCGTGGTGACGGTGTCGCGGCCGCACTGGCGGCAGTACGGCCGGTAGGGGAAGCGCGCCATCGCGTCGGCGGACTCCGCGGCGCCGGCGTCCTCGTTGGCGACGGAGTCGGCGAGGTCGGCCGCCTCCTGCTCGGACGCGTCCTCGCCCGCGGTGACCTTCTTGGTGCGGTGCTTGGCCAGCACCGCCTCGATGTCCGCGCGGCGGGACACCGCGAGCAGCACCTGGTCGCGGTAGGCGCCGGAGGTGTACATCTCCGTCTGGGAGACCTCCTCCATCTCCACGCCGAGCTCGGCGAGGGCCTCCTGCAGCGGCGCCTTGAAGTGCTCGGCCCAGCTCGCGTGGCACTCCCAGGGGTCGGGCACGGCGGTCAGCGGGCGCCCGATGTGCTCGGCCCACTCGGCCGGGACGCCGGCCGGGACCTTGCGGAAGCGGTCGTAGTCGTCCCAGGAGTGCAGGTGGCGCACCGCGACGCCGCGGCGGCGCAGCTCCTCGGCGACGAAGTGCGGGGTGATGAACTCGCGCAGGTTGCCCAGGTGGATCGGGCCGCTGGGGGAGGCGCCGGAGGCCACCGTGACGAGGTTGCCCTCGCCGGCGTGGCGCACGGCGTCGTCCGCCGCCCGCGTCACCCAGTCGACGGGATCACCCTTCTGCTGCCCACCTCGCGCCATGCGGGAGAGGTTATCGGGGCCGGGCGCCGCGCCCGCGGGCGGTGCGGGCCGTGGGACGCGCGACCGGGCGAACGAGATCGGCGTCGGAGCCGCGGTGCCGAGGGGCGTCGGAGCCGTCCCCCGTGGCGGCTCCGACGCCACCACTCGTTGGTCCGTTCTCGGACAAGTCCACGCAGTCACCCCCGCGTCCGCGTGGAACTCCCCGAGTGGTTCGGCCAGATTGTGCCACTCGGAGGGGTCGGATCAGTGTCCAGAAGTGGCCGATGACACTAAGATGCCAGACTGTGGCGCGCGCGGAGGACGGCCGGCTGGTGGCGGCCTTCGGCCTGCCCGAGCGCGTCGAGCCGCTCTACCGCCGCATCCTCCCGGGCTCGGGCCAGGCCCTCGAGCAGGTCGCCGCCAGCCTGCTGCTGCCCGTCGAGGAGCTGCTCGCCCGCCTGCAACCCCTCGTGGCGCTCAGCATCGCGAGCGTCGAGGACGGGGTGCTGCACGTCGTCGACCCCGCCACCGCGACCAGCCGGGCCCTGGCCCAGCAGGCCGAGAAGCTGCTGGTCGCCAGCCGCGAGCTCAACCGCATCGCCGACGTGCTGCCCGGGCTGACGGAGGTCCGCGACGAGCACGTGCACCACGAGCAGCTCGTCGACGGCGACGTCTCCGCGATGAGCGACGTGCCGTCCCTGATCGCGCAGTGGGTGCGCGAGAACCGCGGCGACCTGAGCTTCCTGCGGCCCGACCAGTGGCGCTTCCCGAGCGAGTCCGAGATGGCCGTCGCGGTGGGCAACGCGGTGCGGTCGGGTCGACGGGTCCGGGCCATCTACCCCGCCCGGGCGCTGTCGGAGGCGCCGGAGGTGCTGCGCACCCGCGCCGCGATCGGTGAGGAGATCCGGGTGGTGCCGAGCGTGCTGACCCGGCTGGTCGTGGTCGGCCCGCGCCGCGCGATCGTCCCCGAGCCGCTGGGGGTCGGCGCCGAGCGCCGCGTGGTGGTCCGCCAGCCGGCCGTGGTCGGGATGTTCCAGGCCTACTTCGACCTGCTGTGGGAGTCCGCCGGCCGGGTCGACGCGCGCGTGGGTCGGCTGCCGGAGCACGACCAGCGCCGGCTGCTGCTCGCCGAGCTCGCCGACGGCGTCAAGGACGAGCAGATCGCGCGCAACCTCGACATCAGCCTGCGCACCGTGCGCCGGCGGGTCGCGGCGCTGATGGACGAGCTCGACGTCGACACCCGCTTCCAGGCCGGCGTCGAGGCCGCCCACCGCGGCTGGCTCTAGGGGGCGGCCGTGCCGGTCAGGGCAGGATCATCCGGTACGCGCCCGACTCCAGCCGCCAGCTGCGGCTGCGCTCCGGGCCGGAGATCTCGCCGTCGGCCGACAGCCAGAACTCGTCGCCGCTGACCTTCACCGAGCGCCCGCGCAGCGTGACGACGTCGTCGCGCTCGTCGTGGCGGCCGCGGCTGAGCCCCACGACGTAGCCGACCTTGGCGGTCGGTCGCACGGCCCGGCTGATCATGACGTCGAGCCGGCCGTCCTCGGTGTCGGCGTCCGGGTTGAGCTCGGTCCCGCCGCCGACGTTGGCGCCATTGCCGATGGCGACCATCAGCACGGGCCGGTCGACGTCGTTGACGACCTCGCCGTCGACCTCGACGCGCAGGCGCCAGCTCGGCGGGTGGAAGGCGGACAGCGCGGCGCCGATCGGGTAGCCGAGCTTGCCGAGGTTGACCTTGCCGACGCCGATCGAGCCGAGCCGGCCCTTCCACTTCGCGCCCTTGCGGCTGGCCTGCGCGCCGACGCCGACGTGCACGTTGTTGACGACCACGTTGCCGGTCTCGTCGAGCAGCAGGTCGACCGGGCGCGGCTCGCCGGTCAGCACCAGGCGGGCCGCCTCGGCGATGTCGAGCGGGATGTCGTTGCCGCGGGCGAAGTCGTTGCCGGTGCCCATCGGGAGCAGCGCGAGCGTGGCTCCCGACAGCTCGCGGCGCTTGTGCAGCGCGGTGACGACCGCGTGCATGCTGCCGTCGCCGCCGGCGACCACGACCGTACGCCCGCCCGCGCGGTGCAGCACGCCGTCGAGCTCGCCCGGGTTGGAGGTGCGCGCCACCTCGACCGACGCCTCCTCGCGCAGGACCGCCAGCGCCGTGGCGAGGTTCTCCTCGTCCGAGGTGCCGGCGCCCGCGTTGGTGATGACCAGCAGAGAGCGCACGGGCGGACCCTAGCCGACCTGCCCCCACCGCGCCGCCTGCCTCGGGGTGGGGGTGCCCACCGCACCCGCGCGGGGATGGCGGGGCCGGCCGGGTGCGGTAGCGTGTGGCCGCAAGAGCCCCGGCGCCTTGTGCCGGGGCTGTTGTCATTTCGTACGCATTCGCCGCAATGTCTTGAGGAGGGCTGAGATGCCCGCAATCGTCGTGCTCGGTGCCCAGTGGGGTGACGAGGGCAAGGGCAAGGCCACCGACCTGCTCGCCACCACCGACCCGATCGACTTCGTCGTCCGCACCAGCGGCGGCCACAACGCCGGCCACACCATCGTCGTCAACGGCGAGAAGTACGCCACGCACCTGCTGCCGAGCGGGATCCTGACGCCGGGTGCGACGTCGGTGATCGCGGGCGGCGTGGTCGTCTCCCCGGAGGCGCTGTTCCGCGAGCTCGACGGGCTCGTCGCGCGCGGCGTCGAGGTGGCCGACCTCAAGGTGAGCGCCAACGCCCACGTCATCGCCAGCTATCACGCCACCATCGACAAGGTCACCGAGCGCTTCCTCGGCAAGAACCAGATCGGCACCACCGGCCGCGGCATCGGCCCGGCGTACGCCGACAAGATCAACCGCGTCGGCGTGCGGATCGCGGACCTCTTCGACGAGAAGATCCTGGCCCAGAAGGTGGAGGCCGCGCTCGACCTGCGCAACCACCTGCTGACCAAGGTCTACAACCGCCGCGCCATCGAGGTCGAGGCGGTCGTCGAGGAGCTCACGTCCTACGCCGAGCGGCTGCGACCGATGGTGTGCGACACGTCGCTGCTGCTCAACAAGGCGCTGGACGCCGGCCAGACGGTCCTCTTCGAGGGCGCCCAGGCCACGATGCTCGACGTCGACCACGGGACGTACCCCTTCGTCACGTCGTCCAACCCGGTCGCCGGCGGCGTCTGCGTCGGCGCGGGCATCGGCCCGACCCGGATCGACCGGGTCATCGGCGTGATCAAGGCGTACACGACCCGCGTCGGCTCCGGCCCGTTCCCCACCGAGCTCTTCGACGAGGACGGCGTCCAGCTCCAGCAGCTCGGCGGCGAGATCGGCGTCTCGACCGGTCGCACCCGCCGGTGCGGCTGGTACGACGCGGTCGTCGCCCGCTACGCCAGCCGGGTCAACGGCCTCACCGAGTTCTTCCTCACCAAGCTCGACATCCTCGGCGCGTGGGAGCGGATCCCGGTCTGCGTCGCCTACGAGATCGACGGCCAGCGCGTCGACGAGATGCCGATGACCCAGACCGAGTTCCACCACGCCACGCCGGTCTACGAGTACTTCGAGGGCTGGGGCTCCGACATCTCCGGCTGCCGCAGCTTCGACGAGCTCCCGAAGAACGCCCAGGTCTACGTCAAGGCGCTCGAGGAGATGTCCGGCGCGAAGTTCTGGGGCGTCGGGGTCGGGCCCGGCCGTGAGCAGACCCTGGTGGTGAACGGGTGAAGGTGCTCGTCGTCGGCACCGGCGGCCGGGAGCACGCGCTCGCCCTGTCCCTCTCGCTCGACCCGGCCGTGCAGGAGGTGCACGCCGCCCCTGGCAACCCCGGAATCGCCGAGGTCGCCACGCTGCACGCCGTCGACCCGATGGACGGCGCGGCCGTCGCGGCGCTGGCCGCCACGATCGGCGCCGACCTGGTCGTCGTCGGCCCCGAGGCGCCGCTCGTCGCGGGCGTCGCCGACGCCGTGCGGGAGGCCGGCATCGCGGTCTTCGGCCCGTCGCGGGCCGCGGCCCGCCTCGAGGGCTCGAAGGCCTTCTCCAAGGACGTGATGGCGCGCGCCGGCGTGCCGACCGCGGGCTCGCGGACCTGCACCACCGCCGAGGAGGTCGCGGCCGCGCTCGACGCGTTCGGTGCGCCCCACGTCGTCAAGGACGACGCGCTGGCCGCCGGCAAGGGCGTCGTGGTCACCACCGACCGCGACGAGGCGCTCGCCCACGCCGCCGGCTGCGATCGCGTCGTGGTCGAGGAGTTCCTCGACGGGCCCGAGTTCTCGCTGTTCGTCGTCTGCGACGGCGAGGTCGGCCGTCCGCTCCAGCCCGCCCAGGACTTCAAGCGGATCCACGACGGCGGTCGCGGACCCAACACCGGCGGCATGGGGTCGTACTCCCCGCTCCCGTGGCTGCCCGCGGGCACCGTCGACCTGGTCATGGAGCAGGTGGTCGCGCCCACCCTCGCCGAGATGCGCCGGCTCGGCGCGCCGTTCGTCGGCTGCCTCTACGTCGGCCTGGCGCTGACCGCCGACGGGCCGCGGGTGATCGAGTTCAACTGCCGCTTCGGCGACCCCGACGTGCAGCCGGTGCTGGCGCTGCTCACCTCGCCGCTGGGCGTGCTGCTGAAGGCGGCGGCCGACGGCGACCTCGCCGGCGCTCCGGAGCCGACCTTCGCCGACGGCGCCGCGGTGTCGGTGGTGCTGGCGAGCGCGGGCTACCCCGAGACCTCGTCGAAGGGCGACGTCGTCCGCGGCGTGGGCCGCGCCAACGGCGTCCACGACGTCGACGTGATCCACGCCGGCACGGCGCTCGTCGACGCGCCCGAGGCCGGCGACCCCGACCACCGCCACCTCGTCACCGCCGGCGGGCGGGTGCTGGCCGTGCGCGCCGTCGGCTACGACGTCGCCGACGCCCGCGCCCGGGCGTACGCCGCCGCCGACCTGATCTCCTTCGACGGCCAGCAGCGCCGCTCCGACATCGCCGCGGAGCCGCTGGGCGTCGTGGAGGGCGCCGCGTCCCGCGGCTGAGGTGCGACGTCGGGGCCCGGCGTCCGAGGTGGGAGGATGGGTGCCCGTGAGCGTCCCCAACGTCCTGGCCACCCGTTACGCCGGCGCCGACCTCGCCGAGATCTGGTCGCCCGAGCACAAGATCGTCCTCGAGCGACAGCTCTGGATCGCGGTGCTGAAGGCGCAGCGCGACCTCGGCATCGACGTGCCGGACGGCGTCGTCGAGGCCTACGAAGCCGTCGTCGACCGGGTCGACCTGGCCTCCATCGCGGCGCGCGAGCGGATCACCCGCCACGACGTGAAGGCGCGGATCGAGGAGTTCTCGGCCCTGGCCGGGCACGAGCACATCCACAAGGGGATGACCTCGCGCGACCTCACCGAGAACGTCGAGCAGCTGCAGGTGCGCCGCTCGCTCGAGCTGGTCCGCGACCGCGCGGTCGCCGCGCTGGTCCGCCTCGGCCGGCTCGCCGCCGAGCACGAGGCCACCGTGATGGCCGGCCGCTCCCACAACGTCGCCGCCCAGGCCACCACCCTCGGCAAGCGCTTCGCCACGGTCGCCGACGAGATGCTGATCGGCGTCCAGCGCGTCGAGGAGCTGCTCGCGCGCTACCCGCTGCGCGGCATCAAGGGCCCGATGGGCACCTCGCAGGACATGCTCGACCTCCTCGACGGCGACGCGTCGCGCCTCGACGAGCTCGAGGAGCGGGTCGCCGCCCACCTCGGCTTCGAGCAGGTGCTGACCAGCGTCGGCCAGGTCTACCCCCGCTCGCTCGACTTCGACGTCGTCGCCGCGCTCGTCCAGCTGGTCAGCGGCCCGTCCAACCTCGCGACGACCGTGCGCCTGATGGCCGGCCACGAGCTGGTCACCGAGGGCTTCAAGGAGGGCCAGGTCGGCTCGTCGGCGATGCCGCACAAGATGAACACCCGCTCCTGCGAGCGGGTCAACGGCCTCGCCGTCATCCTGCGCGGCCACCTCTCGATGGTCAGCGAGCTCGCCGGCGACCAGTGGAACGAGGGCGACGTCTCCTGCTCCGTCGTCCGCCGGGTCGCGCTGCCCGACGCGTTCTTCGCCACCGACGGGCTCTTCCAGACCTTCCTCACCGTGCTCGACGAGTTCGGTGCCTTCCCCGCGGTGATCCAGCGCGAGCTCGACCGCTACCTCCCGTTCCTCACCACCACCAAGGTGCTGATGGCGGCGGTCCGCAACGGCGTCGGCCGCGAGGCCGCGCACGAGGCGATCAAGGAGGCCGCCGTCGGCACCGCGCTCGCGATGCGCGCCGGCCAGGCCGACAACGACGTCTTCGCGAAGCTCGCCGCCGACGAGCGGCTCGGCCTCACGCGCGAGCAGATCGACGCGCTCGTCGCCGACCCGATCGAGTTCACCGGCGCCGCCGTCGCCCAGACCCGCGCGGTCGTCGCCCGGGTCGAGGCGCTGGCGGCCCGCTTCCCCGACGCGGCGGCGTACGTCCCCGGCGCGATCCTGTAGCGCCGGTCGGTCAGGCTCTCGCTGAACTTGTCAGGGCATGCACGGCCTGACAAGTTCAGCGATCCCCGGTCAGCCGGGGATCGCTGAAAGGGCGGCAGGGGCCGCACGGCCGGTCGTCAGTCGCCCAGCCGCCACGAGCGGATCGCGGCGGCAAACGCGACGGCGAGCACCGCGAGCGCGGCGAGGAGCGCCGAGCGCGCGGCGACCGGGGCGGACGCCACGGTGCCGACGGCCTGGTAGACCGTCATCAGCAGGGCGGCGCCGAGCGCCGACCCGATCCGCTGGCCGGTCTGGAGCGCGCCGCCCGCCGCGCCGCCCATCTCGGGCGGCACCTCCGCGAGGCTGAGGGTGAAGTTCGGCGAGATCACCCCGCCGCCGCCGACGCCGGCGAGGAGCATCGCCGGCGCGAGGGTCCACCACAGGGTGTCGGACGGCGAGGTCACCAGCCACGCGGCGAGCGCCGTGCCGGTCATCATCACCGCGAGGGCGACCAGCGTGACCCGGCGACCGAGCCGCCCGACCAGCCGCCCGGCCAGGGGCGACGTGGCCGCGGAGCCGACCGCGAACGGCGTCATCAGCAGCGCCGCGTGCAGCGGCGAGAACCCCTCGCCCTCCTGCAGGTGGACCGACAGGACGAGGAAGATGCCGGTGAAGCCGGTGAAGTAGAGGGTGCCGACGAGCAGGCCGTTGGCGTAGCCCGGGAGCCCGCGCAGCAGCGACACGTCGAGCAGCGGGGGACGGTCCAGCCGTACGGTCCGTCGCTCCCACCGCACGAACGCCCAGGCGAGCGGCGGGAAGGCGAGCAGCAGCACCAGCGGCAGCCCGGCGCCGCCCTCCAGGCTGACCAGCGGGTAGAGCACCGCCAGCACCGCGACGCCGAGCAGCACCGCGCCGACGACGTCGATGCGCTGGTCGTCGGTGCTCGACGCCGCGTCGTTGTCGGGCACCATCCGCCGGATCAGCACGAGCGCGACCAGCCCGATCGGGACGTTGACCAGGAAGAGCGAGCGCCAGCCGTTCTCCTCGCCGAGCAGGCCGATCAGCGCTCCGCCGATCAGCGGACCGGTGGCCGAGGCGACGGCCACCGTGAAGCCGAACATGCCGAACGCACGCCCGCGCTCCTCGCCGCGGAACAGCTGCTGGATCAGCCCCGAGTTCTGCGGCGTCAGCAGCCCGGCGCTCGCCCCCTGCGCCAGCCGGGCCAGCACGATCGCCGCCGCGTTGGGCGCCAGGCCGACCGCGGCGCTCGAGACCACGAAGCCGATCAGCCCGATCGTCATCATCCGTCGCCGCCCGTGCGCGTCCCCGAGCCGGCCACCGGCCACCAGCGTCATGCCGAAGGCGAGCGCGTAGCCCGAGACGACCCACTGCACGGTCGCGGCGGAGGTGTCGAGGCCCGCGCGGATCGAGGGGACGGCGACGTTGACGATGGTGACGTCGAGCAGCGACATGAACCCGACGACCAGCGACACCGCGAGCACCCGCCACCGGCGGGGGTCGGGCTCGTACGCCGCGTGGTCCTCGGCGCGCTCCGCCGTCCGCTCCTCCTGGGTCACCACCCCAGCGTGGCACCGCGCCGGTCGCATCCGTCCACCCTTCGGTGGGGGCCGCTCCGGGCTATCGTCCGGGTGTGACGGTGGAGCAGACGGTCGCGAGCCACGAGGAGGCGACGCTGCTGGCGCGCCACCCGCGCCTCGTGGACGTCGGGATCGCGCTGCTCTGCGTCCCCGCCGTGCTCGCACCGGGCATCGGCGACGGTGGTGCTGCGACGCCCGGGCTCCTGGCCCCGCTCGACGGGCCGGGGCAGCTGCTGGCCCTCGTGGCCTGCGCCGTCCTCCTGCTGCGACAGCGGCTCCCGTGGGGCGTGCTCGGCGTGACGGTGCTGCTGGCGCTCGTCTCGCTCACCCGCCTCCCCGACGCCGCCCAGGTCACGCTGCCCTCGCTCTTCGCGACCTACACGGTCGCGTCCCGCTCGACGCTGCGGACCACGGTCACAGTCGCCGTGGCGGTCCCGTCCGCCGTCGTGGGCGCGCTGCTGCTCGCCGGGCTGCCGGCAGGGGAGGCCCTCCAGCGCGGCGTCCTGCCCTGGACGGTGCTGGCCGCCGCGCTCGGGATCGCCGCCCGGTCCCAGCGCCTGGCCCTCGACGCTGCCCGGCTGCGGGCCCGGCAGGCGGAGTCGACCCGCGACGAGGAGGCGCAGCGCCGCGTCGCCGAGGAGCGGCTGCGGATCGCCCGCGACCTCCACGACGTGGTGGCCCACCAGATCGCGGTCGTCAACGTGCAGGCCGGGGTGGCCCGCCACCTCCTCGACGGCGAGCCCGCAGACACCGCCGGTGCGCGGGAGGCGCTCGGCCACGTGCGCGAGGCGAGCGGCGCGGTGATGCGCGAGCTGCCGGCGTTCCTGGGCGTGCTCCGCGCAGGGGACGAGACCGCGCCCGCCCCGACGGCGGCCGAGGTCGAGGAGCTGATCGCCGCGGCCCGCCGCAGCGGCCTCGACGTCCGGGCGCGCGTCAGCGGCGACCCGCACCGGCTCGACCGCGGTGCCGCGCTCGCCACCTACCGGGTGCTGCAGGAGGCGTTGACCAATGCCGCCCGGCACGGCGACGGGTCGGCCGACGTGGAGGTGGCGCACGGCCCGGGGAGCACGGTCGTCGAGGTCGTCAACGTCGTCCGGCCGGGCGCCCCCGCCGGCGGCGGGCACGGGCTGGTCGGCATGCGGGAGCGGGTCGCGACCCACGGTGGCACGCTCGAGGCCGGTGCCGACGGTGACCGGTGGCGGGTCCGGGCCGAGATCCCGGTGCGCGCGTGAGCGATCCCTCGACGCCGGTCCGCGTGCTCCTCGCGGACGACCAGGCCCTCATCCGCACCGGCTTCGCGGCGCTGGTCGCCAGCGCTCCCGACCTCGAGGTCGTGGCGCAGGCCGAGGACGGGGTGCAGGCCCTCGCGCTGGTGCGCGAGCACCGGCCCGACGTGGTCGTGATGGACGTCCGCATGCCCCGGCTCGACGGCCTGGGCGCGACGCGCGAGATCAGCGCGGACCCCGAGCTGGCGGGTGTCCACGTGCTCGTCCTCACCACCTTCGAGACCGACGCCCACGTCGCGGAGGCCGTGCGCGCCGGCGCCGCGGGGTTCCTCGGCAAGGACGTCGAGCCGGCCGACTTCCTCGACGCGATCCGGACCGTCGCCGCGGGGGAGGCGCTGCTCTCGCCGAGCGCCACCCGGTCGCTGATCCGCCGCTACCTCGCCGCTCCCGACACCGAGGCGTACGTCCCGCGCGGGGTCCGCGAGTCCGAGCTCACCCCGCGCGAGCTCGAGGTCGTGTCGCTGGTCGCGCTGGGCCTCGACAACGCCGAGATCGCCGAGCGGCTCGTCGTCTCCCCGCTGACCGCCAAGACCCACGTCACCCGTGCGATGGGCAAGCTCGGCGCCCGCGACCGCGCCCAGGTCGTCGTCTGGGCCTACCGCTCGGGGCTGGTGCCGCCGACCGAGGGATGAGCCGGCGTACTCCCCCGGGAGTACGCCAGGTGTCGCCACGCGTACGACGCGCGGGGCGCCGCCGCGGACGAGGCTGGAGGAGTCCACCACCAGTCCGAGGAGAACCACCATGATCGAGGTCCGAGGGCTCACCAAGGCCTACGGCGAGCAGCTCGCCGTCGACGACGTGAGCTTCACCGTGCAGCCCGGCCGGGTGACCGGCTTCCTGGGTCCCAACGGGGCCGGCAAGTCCACCACCATGCGGATGGTCGCCGGGCTCGACCGTCCGACCGCCGGCACCGCCACCGTCGCGGGACGGCCCTACCGCGACCACGAGCACCCGATGCGGACCCTGGGCGTGCTGCTCGACGCGAAGGCGGCCGACCCGGGCCGCACGGCCCGTGCCCACCTCCGGGTCGTGGCGGCGGCCGGCGGCGTGCCGCGCCGGCGCGTCGACGAGGTCCTGGGGCTGGTCGGCCTGGCCGACGTCGCCGACCGCCGCCTCGGCTCCTTCTCGCTCGGCATGGGCCAGCGGCTCGGCATCGCCGTCGCCCTGCTCGGCGACCCCGCCGCGGTGATGCTCGACGAGCCGGTCAACGGCCTCGACGTCGACGGCATCCAGTGGATCCGCCGCCTGCTCGCCGAGCTGGCCGCGGAGGGCCGCACCGTGCTGCTCTCCAGCCACCTGATGAGCGAGCTGGAGCTCGTGGCCGACCACCTCGTGGTGATCGGTCGGGGCCGCGTCCTCGCGGACACGTCGATGGCGGACTTCCTCTCCGGGTCGTCGCGGCGCCACGTGCTGGTGCGCTCGCCCGACGCGGCCCGTCTTGCGGCCCTCGTCGCCGGCGACGACGTCGTCGTGGAGTCGGCAGCGGCCGACGAGCTCGCCGTCGTGGGACTCGAGGCGCCCGCCATCGGTCGCCTCGCCGCCCAGCACGGGATCGAGCTCCACCAGCTCACCCCCCGCGAGGCGACCCTGGAGGAGGCCTACTCCGCGCTCACCCAGGACGCCGTCACCTACTCCGGCGCCACCGCCGCGAAGACCCCCACCGACTCCCCGAGGAGCGCAGCATGAGCACCATCACCGACGACGCCGGGCAGCTGCCCGGCCGGGCCACCCTCGACACCGTGCCGGTCGACGCCCGCGTCCCCGGCCCCGGCGCCGCCCTCCGCTCGCAGTGGCTGTCCTTCGCCACCCTCCGCACGAACTGGTACGTCCTCGGCGCGGCCGCGGTCGTGATGGTCCTCGTCGGCACGGTGGCCGCCGCCGCGGTCGGCAGCGACGCCCCGGCGCCTGGCGGCCCCAGCTTCGCCAGCGGCGACCCGCTGCAGACCGTGCTGACCGGCGCGAACTTCTCCGTGCTGCTGGTGGGCGTGCTCGGGTGCCTCGTCGGCGCCCGCGAGCACGGCTCCCGGATGGTGGTGACCACCTTCGTCGCGACCCCGCACCGGGGCCGGGTGCTGCTCGCCCGTGCGGTGGTCCTGGCCGGCGTCGTCGTGCCGACCAGCCTCGTCGCCACGGTGGGGGCGTTCCTCGCCGGCAACGCCGTGCTCGACGCGCGCGGCGAGCCCTCGCTCACCCTGTCCTCCGACGGCGTGCTCGGCCAGCTCCTGGGCATGACCGGCTGGCTCACCGCCGTCGCCCTGCTCGGCATGGGCCTGGGCCTGCTGACGCGCACCATCGCCTCGAGCGTCGGCGCACTGATGGCGGTCGTCCTCATCGCGCCGCCGATCGTCGGCGCCCTGCTCCCCGACTCGGCCGACGAGGTGCTGCAGGTGCTTCCGAGCAACGCGGCGGCGGCGATCACGACGGTCCAGGCGAGCGGCGACATCACCATCGACGGTGCCACCGGGAGCGCGATCCTCGTCGCGTGGGTGGTGGTCGTCCTCGGGCTCGCGGCCCGGTCGGTGGTGCGGCGCGACGTCTGACCCCGACGCCCCGGACGGCCGCCCCGGCCGTCCGGGGTCCTGCCGTCCCTGCGGGCGCGGAGCTCGCGGGGCATGATCGGGGCATGAAGGCGGTGCAGGCACGGGTCACGGGGCGGGTCCAGGGCGTGGCGTTCCGGTGGCACACCGAGCAACGCGCCCGCGAGCTCGGGGTCGCCGGCTGGGTGCGCAACGAGGTCGACGGCTCGGTGCTGCTGCACGCCGAGGGCGAGGGCTCGGCCGTCGACGCGCTCGTCGAGTGGTGTCGCACCGGTCCGCCCTCCGCGCGCGTGGAGCACGTCGCGGTCCGTGACGACGCGCCCACCGGCGCGGCCTCCTTCGAGACCACCGGCTGAGGTCACGGCCAGAAAGGTCGGCGGCGGCTGCAACGATCGTCGGGCTGCCGGACACGGGGGAGGCATGGACAACTCGGGGGACGAGCGCGACCGGCGCTTCCGTGGGCTCTACGCCGCGCACTTCGACGGCGTGCTGGGCTACGCGCTGAGGCGCTGCGAGCGCGTCGAGGACGCGGCCGACGTCACGGCCGAGACCTTCCTGGTGGCGTGGCGACGGCTGGCCCACGTGCCGGACGGCGACGGCGAGCGGCCGTGGCTCTACGCCGTCGCGCGCCGCCAGCTCGCCAACCACCGCCGCGGCGACCTGCGCCGCCGCCGGCTCGGCGACCGGCTGCGGCACGACCTGCGCCTCGTCGTGCCCGACTTCAGCGACCGGGTCGTCCAGGACGCCGCCGTCGACGCGGCGATGGCCCGTTTGAGCGCGCGGGACGAGGAGGTCCTCCAGCTGCACCTCTGGGAGGGGCTCGAGTCGCGCGAGATCGCGGAGGTCCTCGGGCTCCCGGCGAGCGTGGTCCGCCCGCGGCTCTCCCGGGCGCGGGCCAGGTTGCGCGACCTGCTCGGCAACGATCCGCCGGCGGGCGGACATGTCCAGGGCAAGCAACCGATCCCCAGCCGAGAGGAGGAGCGATGACTCCGCGACTGACCGACGACGAGGTCTCCGGGCTGCCGCTCGCCGCGGCGAGGGCCGAGCTCCTGGAGGAGATCATGTCCACGTCGCTCGACGAGCGCACCGCCCCGTCCCCCGCCGACACCTCCCCGCGCCACCTGCGCCGCTGGGCGGCGACGCTCGTCGCCGCGGCGGCCGCGGCCGCGCTCGTCGCCGTGCCGAGCTGGCTGCTGTCGCGCGACGAGCCGACGTCGGTCTACGCCGCACCGCAGGCCCTCGAGCGCGTCGTGCTGGACGCCCCGGGGTGGACGATCACCGACGTCTCGGAGCCGGGCGGCCCGGAGAGCGAGGTCGAGTGGTCCGACGGCTCGGCCACCCTCACCGTCCACCTCCGCGCGTCCGACACCCGCGCCGGCTACGTCCGCGACCGCGAGCACATCGACCACCCGCAGGTCGACCGCGGCACCCCGACCGGGCTGCTCGGCGCCGACGCACGCTGGTGGGCGTACTCGGCCAGCGACCGGACCGCGATCGGTGCGGTCGCCGGCGACGTCTTCCCCGAGGTCCGGGGCGAGGGCATGGACCGCGCGGCCTACCTCGACCTCCTGGCGCGTCTCGACTGGGCCGACCAGGAGACCTTCGAGGCGGCGCTCCCCGAGGAGTTCGTCACGAGCGGCGAGGCCGACGCGGCGATCGTCGACATGCTCCGCGGCGTCCCCCTCGCTCCCGGGGCCGCCGTCCCGTCCTCCGACGAGAGCGACCCCTACCACCTCGGCGCGGACGTGGCAGCCCAGGTCGCCTGCCCCTGGATCGACCAGTTCGCCGACGCGACCGAGGAAGGCGACGACGCGGCCGCGCGCCAGGCGCAGGCGGCGCTCGCGGGCAGCCACGACTGGGCGTTCCTCCACGTCATGGACGCCGAGGGCGACTACCCCGACGTGCTGTGGGAGATCGCCGACGAGGTCGTCGCCGGTCGCGTCCCGGCGGAGTACGGGCAGGGGCTCGGCTGCGAGTGAGGCCGGCGGCGGTCGCGTCCGATTCTGCAGTGTCCTTGTCGACTATCGTGTCGGCATGACCGCGACCGCCACCGCTCCGCCGACCTACGACGACGTGCAGGTCGTCGTGCCCGCTCCCGGTCCCGGCGCCGGCAACTGGTCCGGCGCCGCGAGCGCAGTCCTCGTCGACGGCGTCTTCTGGCTCACCTGGCGGGTCCGTCGCCCGCTCACCGACGGGCGCGGCGTCTCGGTCGTGGTCGCGCGCTCGGACGACGGGGTGGCGTTCGAGCCGGTCGCCGAGGTGTCGCGCGAGGCGTTCGGCGCGGAGTCCTTCGAGCGCCCGGTCCTCGTGCCGCTGCTCGGGGGCGGCTGGCGGCTCTACCTCTCGTGCGCCACGCCGGGCTCGAAGCACTGGTGGGTCGACAGCCTGACCGCCGACACCGTCGAGGGCCTGCCGCAGGGCGTACGGCAGCGGGTGCACGAGGGCGACCGCGACACCGGGGTCAAGGACCCGGTGATCACGGTCGGGGACGACGGCTACGAGATGTGGCTGTGCTGCCACCCGCTCGACGAGCCCGGCCACGAGGACCGGATGACCACGCGCCGCCTCACCAGCGCCGACGGCCTCGACTGGGTCGACCGCGGCGAGGTGCTCGCCGGCCGGCCGGGCGAGTGGGACGCACGTGGCGCCCGGGTCAGCGCGGTCCTCCCCGACGGCACCGTGCTCTACGACGGGCGCCCCGACGCCGAGTCCAACTGGTTCGAGACCACCGGCGTCGCCACCTGGGACGGCACCGCGCTCACCCGCACCGCCCAGCCGCCGATCCGCTCGCCGCACTCCGACGGCGCCTTCCGCTACGCCACCGCGGTCCCGCTGCCGGACGGCCGGGTGCGCTACTACGTCGAGGCGGCCGGCCCCGACGGCTCGCACGACCTGGTCACCTGCGTGCGCTGACCCCGCGGTCGACGAGGCGGGTCACGGTCGCCGACCGCTCGGCGTAGGAGCCGCGGCTCTCGGGCGAGAGCCAGTCCTCGAAGTCCTGGCCGGTGAGCTCGCTCAGCAGGCCGATGTCGTCGGCGTAGGTGTCGACCAGGCGCTGGCGGCACACCGCGTCGAGCCGCGGTCGCGCGGCCTCGCTGCGGTCGCTGAGCAGGCCGATCGTCAGCGGGTGCACGCGGCGCCAGACCTGCGGTGGCGCGAACTGGCCCAGGCGCGCACCGCCCCGCACGACCGGACCGAAGACCCGCGGGCGCCAGCCCGGGGGCACGAACGCGCGCGAGTTGTCGCGCGGGATGGTGTCGACCTGGCCCTCGCGGATCCCGAGGAACCGGCTGACCCGGTCGACCGTCGCGGCCGGCTCGTCGACGAGGTCGCGGTAGCGCACGACGAGGATCCGCGCCGGGTCGACGTGGCGGTGCAGGTGCTGGAGCTGCTCGCCGTAGCGGCCCAGCTCGCGGTAGCGCCAGAACGGCGCCCAGCCGGCCCGGACCCGCTCGTCCTCGCGGCCGAACGCGGTGACGAAGTCCGACTCGGGCTCGAGCCCGTCGGACCACAGGTGCATCCAGTTGCTGTAGGCGCGGTCGATCGGGTCGCGGACCACGGCGACCAGCCGCACGCGGGGGAGGTCCTCGGCGATCCGGCGGTGGGCGCTGCGGCTCCACAGGTAGAAGGGCGTGCTCTCGCCGCGGACCTGGTGCTCGGCGGCGGGCTCGAAGAGCGGGAAGTACTGCTCGGCCCGCCAGATCCACTCCTGCTGGGAGTGCTTGTCGCCCGGCCCGCACCACGCCGGTGGCGGCGCGCCGTCGCACAGCCAGTACTTCGGCTCCTTGGGGTCGCAGACGTAGACGTCGGGGTGCTGGGCGAGGGCCGCGTGCAGGGCGGTGGTGCCGGCCTTGGGTGCGCCGATCACGAGGAAGTCGGGGCGTGGTGCTCGGGTCACGGGTCCTCCCGGGGTGGTCCTTGACCTAAGTACACTAAGTCAGTCGACAATGTGGCGCCAGTGGTCCGAGTGGCCGGGATCTCGTCGCCGTCGGCTTCACCGCACGCGCCCGCACGCCCGACACTGAGGGTCATGAGCGCCCCCGTCACCGTCTCCGTCACGCGCCACGTCGACCCGTCGCACACCACGCAGATGCTGGCCTGGATGCAGGCGGGCACCTCGATGGCCGAGCGGTTCGAGGGGTTCCTCGGCTCGGGCTGGGTGCGCCCGAGCGCGGACTCGGAGGAGTGGCACATGCTCTACCGCTTCGCCGACGCCGAGTCCCTGGCCGCCTGGGAGGCGTCGCCGCAGCGCGCGTGGTGGCTCGAGGCCGCCCAGGGGAGCGTCGAGGAGAAGCGGCGCGAGCGGCGTACGGGCATCGAGGGCTGGTTCGACGAGCCGGCCTCGGTCGAGTCGCTCAGCGCCGCGCCGCCCGCGCCGCCGCGCTGGAAGCAGATGGTCACCATCTTCATGGTCTTCCTGCCGCTCAGCCTGCTGGCCAACTGGACGGCCTCGCACCTGATCGCCGACTGGGCCCTGGTGCCGCGGGTCGTGCTGGTGACGAGCGTGATGACGCCGCTGATGACCTACGTCTTCCTGCCGTGGATCACCCGCCGGATGAGCTGGTGGCTGCACCGCTGAGCGGTGCCGCGGCGCCCGGTCGCTAGCGCTGCCGGCCCTTGCGGGCGAGCCGGCGCCGGTCGCGCTCCTCGCGCTGCTTGGCCTCCCAGCGCTCGGGTCGGGCCGTGCGCTCCACCCACTCCCACGCCTTGAGCAGCGCGAAGATCCACGGCAGCAGCAGTACCGCGCTGAACCCCAGCGTGCGCAGCCAGGAGAAGTCCTCGCTGACCGTCCAGTCGCCCGCCGAGGTCTCGTGGACGTGGATGGTGTCGCCCTCGTCGGGCCACCAGAACCACCGGCTCTCCGTGGCCGCTGCGTGCTCGGACCCGTCCTCGAGGCGGAACGAGATGGTGCGGCCGTCGCGGTTGTTGCCCGTCGGCGCCCGGGTCCCGGGGCCCGAGACGTCGGTGATCGTGGCCGGCCGGTCGTCGGCCGTGACGTGGTCGACCGCGCCGACGGCGAACCACCCCAGCAGCGCGGCGCTCCCCGCCAGCACGGCCAGCGAGCACACCCAGATGACGAGCCGGTCCGAACGGCGGTTGCGGCTCATCGACCGTCGGTGTCGCGCAGCCGCTCGAGCTCGGCGTTGCGCAGGTCGAGGGTGGCCTCCTCGCGCTCGCTGCGCCGGCCGGCGTGGTCGGCCTGGCCGCAGGGTGCGGCGGCGCTGCCGAGCGTCGGGAACGAGATGGGCAGCACGGTGCGGTAACCCCCTGGTGACGTGTCTGCCTGTCACTACCCCGCGGGACGCTCCCGAAACCAGGCGACGCCCGAGGACAGGTCGTCCGGGCAGGGGTCGAAGCGGTCTTGCTCGGATGGGCGCGTGGACCTCGGCCTCGCCCCCGGCGACACCTTCGCAACCCCGAACCTCGAGCGGCCGCTGCGCGACGCCCTGCGCGACGCGATCGCCGCCCGCGCGCGTCCGGACGGTGAGCGGCGCCGCTGGTGGTCCCCGCGCCGCTAGGCTCGTGCCGTGGCCGATATCGACATCCCCACCGCCCCTGCGATCGACGGCACCACCCACGTGCACTCCGGGAAGGTCCGCGACCTCTACCGGATCGACGCCGGTGAGCACGAGGGACGGCTGCTGATGGTCGCCAGCGACCGGACCTCGGCCTACGACTTCGTGCTCGACTCCACGATCCCGGACAAGGGCGAGATCCTCACCCGGATGTCGCTGTGGTGGTTCGACCAGCTCGCCGAGCTGGTCGGCAACCACGTGGTGTCCACCGAGGTCCCCGCCACCGTCGCCGGGCGCGCGGTCGTGTGCGAGCGGCTCGACATGTTCCCCGTCGAGTGCGTCGCCCGCGGCTACCTCACCGGCTCGGGGCTGCTCGACTACCACCGCACCAACGAGGTCTGCGGCATCCCGCTCCCGGCCGGCCTGCAGGACGGCAGCCGTCTCCCGGAGCCGATCTTCACGCCGGCCACGAAGGCCGAGCTCGGCGACCACGACGAGAACGTCGACTACGAGGCCGTGGTCGAGGCGGTCGGCGACGACGCCGCGGCCGAGCTGCGGATGCTGACCATGGAGGTCTACGGCAAGGCCCATGGCCTCGCCCGTGAGCGCGGCATCATCCTGGCCGACACGAAGCTGGAGTTCGGCCGGCGGCCCGACGGCACCACGATCCTCGCCGACGAGGTCCTCACGCCCGACTCGAGCCGGTTCTGGCCGGCCAACGACTGGCAGCCCGGCCGCGCCCAGGAGTCCTACGACAAGCAGATCGTCCGCAACTGGCTCACGTCCGCGGAGTCCGGCTGGGACCGCACGTCCGGGGAGGCTCCTCCGCCGCTGCCCGACGAGGTCGTCGAGCGGACCCGCCGCCGTTACGTCGAGGCCTACGAGCTGCTCACCGGGGAGCGGTTCTGACCACCCGGCGGTTCTCGGCGAGCGTCGAGCTGACGGCCACGCCCGAGCAGGCCTTCACCTACCTCGTCGACCCGCGCAACCGCCCGAAGTGGCAGTCCAGCCTGCTGTCGGTCGACGTGCCCGACGACGAGGAGCCGCACCTCGGCCAGGCGTGGAGCGAGCTGACGGCCGTCGGCGTACGCCCCCATCTCGTCGTCACCGAGTTCGTCCCCTACCGGGTCTGGGCCGAGAGCGGGACCTGGCGTGGCGTGCGGGCCGACCTGCGGCTGCGCTTCACCGCCCGCGGCACCGGCTGCCGGGTGCAGGCCGAGGGCGAGGTCAGCGGCTCGGGGCTCTACGCCGCCGCAGCGCTGAGCTCGGGCCTGGTCGCCGGGCGGGCCATCGGCGCCGACCTCCGCAAGGCCGGCCGGCTCATCGCCGCGCAGCACGGCGGGTGACGTGGCTCACGACCGCTGAGTAGGTTGTTCGCATGCCGAACCTCTCCTCGCTGCTCGAAGGGTCCGCCCAGGCCCACCCGGACCGTACGGCCGTCGTGCTCGGCGACACCCGCCTGACCTATGCGCAGGTCGACGCGGGCGCCAGCCAGGTCGCCAACCTGCTGGTCTCGCGCGGCATCGAGCCGGGCGACAAGGTCGCGCTGAGCTGCCCGAACCTGCCGTACTTCCCGATCGTCTACTACGGGATCCTCAAGGCCGGTGCGACGGTCGTCCCGCTCAACGTGCTGCTCAAGGGTCGGGAGGTGGCCTACCACCTCGACGACTCCGACGCGAAGGCGTACTTCTGCTTCCAGGGCACGCCCGAGCTGCCGATCGGCACCGAGGGCCACGCCGGCTTCGAGCAGACCGAGGGCTGCGAGCACTTCTTCCTGATCACGGCCGACCCGGCGGCGGAGTCGCCGATCGAGGGCGCGCAGACCCTCGGCCAGGCCCTGAAGGGCCAGTCGCCGGTCTTCGAGACCCGGGAGGTCGGCGCCGACGACACCGCCGTCATCCTCTACACCTCCGGCACCACGGGCCAGCCCAAGGGTGCGGAGCTGATGCACCGCAACATGATCTCGAACGCGCTCGCCAGCGACGCCCTCTTCGGCGCGGACGCCGACAACCCCGACACGCTCCTGTGCGTGCTGCCGCTGTTCCACTCGTTCGGCCAGACGGTGATCATGAACGCCGGCTTCGCCTTCGGCGGCACCGTCGTGCTGCTGCCGCGCTTCGAGGCCGGGCCCGCGCTGGCGCTGATGGACCGCGAGGACGTCACCTTCTTCGCCGGCGTCCCGACGATGTACTGGGGGCTGCTCGGCGCGCTCGACGACTCCGGCGTCGACGTGAAGAAGCTGGCCGGGACGCTGCGCGTGGCCGCGGCCGGGGGCTCGGCGCTGCCGGTCGAGGTCCACAAGGAGTTCGAGCGCCGCTTCGGCGTCACCATCCTCGAGGGCTACGGGCTCTCCGAGACCTCGCCCGTCTCGAGCTTCTCGGTGTGGGGCGAGCCCGCCCGCGTGGGCTCGATCGGCAAGCCGATCCCGGGCGTGGAGATGAAGCTGATCAGCCCCGAGCCGGGGGTGCGCGAGGACGTCGAGGACGCCGAGGACGCGATCGGCGAGATCGCGATCAAGGGCCCCAACATCATGAAGGGCTACTACGGCCGCCCCGACGCGACGGCCGAGGCGATCGTCGACGGCTGGTTCCGCTCCGGCGACCTCGGGCGCAAGGACGCCGACGGCTGGTACTACATCGTCGACCGGTCCAAGGACATGATCATCCGCGGCGGCTACAACGTGTACCCGCGTGAGGTCGAGGAGGTCCTGCTCACCCATCCCGACGTCTCGCTCGCCGCCGTCATCGGCGTGCCGCACGACAGCCACGGCGAGGAGGTCAAGGCCGTCGTGATCCGCAAGGACGGCGCGACCGTGACCGAGGACGAGCTCGTGGCGTGGGGCAAGGAGCAGATGGCGGGCTACAAGTACCCCCGCATCGTGCAGTTCGTCGACGCGCTCCCGATGACCGCGACCGGCAAGATCCTCAAGCGCGAGCTGAGCTGATGCGCGCCCTGCTCGTCGCCCTCGGCGTGCTGATGGTCCTCGCCGGCGCGGTGTGGACCGGCCAGGGCCTCGGCTACATCGGCGGCAGCCCGATGACCGACCAGACCACCTGGGCGATCATCGGCCCGCTCGTGGCCGGGCTGGGCGTCGCGCTGGTGGTGACCGCGGCCCGACGCCGGGAGTGAGGCCCGCGCGCGAGCCCGGGGCGTACGGCTCGGGGGAGGCTCACTAGACTCGGGACCGCCCCGTCATCGTCCTGCACCAGGAGCCTCCCGTGGCCAGAGTCGTCGTCGACGTCATGCCCAAGCCCGAGATCCTCGACCCCCAGGGCAAGGCAGTGCTCGGCGCGCTGCCCCGCCTCGGCTTCGCCGGCGTCACCGACGTCCGGCAGGGCAAGCGGTTCGAGCTCGAGATCGACGGCGAGATCACCGACGAGGTGCTCGCCGCGGTCGACGAGATGGCCGAGACGCTCCTGTCGAACCCCGTGATCGAGAACTACGAGGTCCACGTCGAGGACCGCTCCGTGGCCGAGGTCGCGGCCGAGGCCGGTCGCTGATGCGCGTCGGCGTCGTCACCTTCCCGGGCTCCCTCGACGACGGCGACGCCCGCCGCGCCGTCACCATCGGCGGCAACGAGGCGGTGGCGCTGTGGCACGGCGACGACGACCTCCGCGGCGTCGACGCGGTCGTCCTCCCCGGCGGCTTCTCCTACGGCGACTACCTGCGCTGCGGCGCCATCTCCCGCTTCGCGCCGGTGATGACGGCGGTCGTCGAGGCGGCCGGCAAGGGACTTCCGGTGCTCGGCATCTGCAACGGCTTCCAGATCCTCTGCGAGTCCCACCTGCTGCCCGGCGCGCTGATCCGCAACGACCACCGCAAGTTCGTCTGCCGCGACCAGCGGCTCCGCATCGAGCGCGTCGACACCCCGTGGACCTCGGCGTACGCCCCGGGCGCGGAGGTGACGATCGTGCTCAAGAACGGCGAGGGCGGCTTCGTCGCCGACGAGGCGACCCTCGACCGGCTCGAGGGGGAGGGTCGCGTGGTCGCCCGCTACCTCGACGACAACCCGAACGGCTCGCTGCGCGACATCGCCGGCATCTCCAACGAGCGCGGCAACGTCGTCGGCCTGATGCCCCACCCCGAGCACGCGGTCGAGGACCTCACCGGTCCCGGGACCGACGGGCTCGGCTTCTTCACCTCGCTCGTGGAGCGTTCCTTCGCATGAGCCCCACCCGTCTCTACCGCCTGGTCGCCCGCGCCGAGGCCGTCACCTGGGCGCTGCTGCTGACCGGCATGTTCCTCAAGTACGTCACCGAGACGACCGAGCTCGGCGTCCAGGTCTTCGGCATGGTCCACGGCGTCGTCTTCATCGCCTACTGCCTGACCACGGTGCTGCTGTGGGTCGACCAGTCGTGGTCGACCGGACGCCTGGTCGCCGGCCTCGCCGCGGCGGTCCCGCCGTTCGCGACGATCCCCTTCGAGCTCAGCGCCGAGCGCCGGAGCCTGCTCGGCGACAGCTGGCGGCTGCGCAGCCAGGCGCCGCACGGCCTCGTCGAGCGGCTCGCCGCGTGGCTGGTGCGCCGCCCCGCGCAGGGTGCGCTCGCCGGCGTGGTCGCCGTCGCCGGGCTGACCGCCGTCGCGCTGGTCCTCGGCCCGCCTGCCTGACCTCGTTCAGCGATCCCCGGTCAGCCGGGGATCGCTGAACTTGTCAGGCGTTGCACGGCCTGACAAGTTCAGGAAGAGCCGGTCAGCCGGGGATCGCTGAAGAGGCGCCGGGGACGCTCAGAGCCCGCGCTGCAGCTTGTTCCAGGTCTGGGGCGTCGCGACGCCGGAGACGGTGATCCGCAGCCGCTTCTGGTACGCACGCAGCGCGGCCTCGGTCTTCGCGTCGAGCACGCCGGTGGCGCGGAACCTCCCGGCGCCGGCGGCGTTGAGCGCACGCTGGAGGCGGTGGACCGACTCGTCGGTGGAGCCGCGCTTCACCGTCGTCCGCGCGCCGGCCGAGAGCAGCGCGACCCAGTGTCGCTTCTCGAAGGTGTCGGTGGGCGTGAACTTCCGGGTCGCCTGCCACGCCCGGGCGGCGGCGACGGTCGCGGCGTCGTAGCTGCCGTTGATCGCGCCGGCGTAGGTGCCCTGCTCGGTGAGCAGGCACTGCAGCACCTTCACGCGGGCGACCTTCGCGGCGCCCGGGGTGAGGGTGGGGTACTTCCAGAAGTCGAGCCGGGTGCCGGGGCAGCGGCCCTCCGGGACGGGCTGCGAGCCGGCGCCGAGGTCGATGAAGTTGCTGTCGATGTTGATCGTGACGCCGCCCCAGGTCTCGTTGTGACCGCCGCGGTACTGCTTCATCCGGCCGCCCGGGCGCCAGCCCTCCTCGGGGATGTAGGTGGTCGAGGTGTCGGCGTTGCCGTCCCACCGCGCGATCCAGATCCGGTCGGGCAGCGCGAACTGGCCGGGCCGCTGGGTGCGGGCGTCGTCGAGCATCTTGATGCCCGAGCTCGCGCTGGAGTAGAACCCTGCGACGTAGCCCTGCTGCTTGATCCGCGTCACCCAGCTCGACACGAAGACGAGCGCGGACTCGCGGCAGGCGGTGTTGGTGAGGTCGAAGCCCTCGAGGTCGTACCAGATGGTGCTGCCCGGCCCGATGCCGTACGCCACCGCGTCGGCGGCGTTCTTGTCGGCCTCGGCGGCACCCTGAGCCGCGGCCGTCGCGTAGCCGCCCGCGGGCTTGTTGGAGATCTTGAAGTCGTCCTTGTAGCGCGGGAAGCGCGGCTGGCAGGACGCCTGCGGGCCGAGCGCGATCGGCAGGAGGCGCCAGCCGCGGGCGACCTGCGTGGCGACCCACGTGGCGCTGAGGTTCGGCTGGCTGCGGCAGGCCCGCGAGTCGCCGGAGATGTAGATGCCGACGGCGGTGAACGGCGACTTCTTCCACCAGGCGTCCATCGCGGACTGGGTCGGCGCGAGGCACTGGTCGAAGCCGTGCCCGGTGAAGTCGCCCGGTGTCGCGAGCGCGATCTGCTGGGCGCTCGCGAGGCGCGGGGTCGCGGAGCGCTCGGCGTGGGCGGACCCGGTCGGCGCGAGGGCGACGAGCGGCGCGGCGACGGTCAGCGCGAGGGCGGCCAGGAGCGAGCGCGCGGCGCTCGTCGGGCGGTGGCGAGGCATGGTGACTCCAGCGGGCGGGGAAGGTCAGACGGGGCGGCCAGCGTGGTGGCGCACGTCAGACAATCACACGAGTCACACGAGTCACAGGGGTTCCCGTGAACTACAGGCCTGTAGTTCGCCGCGGCTCAGGAGTCGCGGACGGGGACCTCGTCGAGCAGGAAGTTGCCGGCCGCCTCCTCGCGCTCGACGAGCTCCTCGAACGCCAGCGCGAGGTCGTCCTGGTGCTCGTCGACCAGCCGGGTGAGGTGCCCCTGCAGGAGCGTCGCGTTCGGCGACTCTCCCGCGAACACCTGCTCCCAGGTGTCCTCCCCGCCGCGGATCTTCTCCACCAGCGTCTTCATGTCCTCGCCCAACGCGCCGGACTCCGCCTGCTCCTCGAGGGCCTCGCGCTCCTCGTCGGTCAGCAGCGGTCGGGCGTTCATCTCCTCGACCGTGACGCGGAGGTCGGCCAGCGAGGCGCCGAGCTCCTCGCGCGCGGCCGCGATCTCGGCCAGCAGCTCGGCCTGGCTGCGCACCTCGCCGCTCACGCGGTCGCCGCCACGGGAGCGGCAGGTGCGACGGGTGCGGCCGGTGCGTGCTGCCCGATCGTGGGCGTCGCGACGGTGCGGGGGTCGCGGGTGGTGCTGCCGGGGGCGCCGGTCGCGGTCGGCGCGGTCGGCGTCGAGACGGGCGCCTTGTCACCGTCGAAGAAGTTCTTCACCGTCTCGATGAAGGACTTCACCTTCTGGAGGATGCCGATCAGCTTCATGATCGCGTGGTAGGCCTTCATCACCGCCTGGAACGCCTGCCAGACCGCCTGCACGACACGGGCCCACCCGACGCCGGGGATGCTCATCGTGGCCAGCGCCGACGACACCGTCTGCACGGCCGACTTCACGCACTGGACGACGGCCTGCGCGGTCTGCCACGCATCGCGGCAGATCTGCACGACGTTCTGCCCCATCTGCACCAGCTGGCCCGCCTGGGTGTCGAGCGAGCCGACCCACGTCCCGATCTGCTTCACCGCCGCGTCGGACGCGCCGCCCTGCCAGGTCTGGGAGATGGTGCGGCTGCCGCTCTCGAGGTTGGCGGCGACACCGCGCATCGAGGTGCCGAGCGCACCGAGGGACGAGCCCTGCGTCGAGGCCCCGACGACGTCGCCGCCGATCTTCTCGGCGAGCTCGGCGCGGATGTCGAAGCCGGTCAGCATCCGGACCAGGTCGCACACGGTGTCGTAGGGGAAGCCGAAGCTGATCCGGGGCAGGCTGGTCTCGGTGGGAGCGGCCCGGCGGATCGTGGTGTCGGCGACGTCCCAGAACTGGGAGGACCCGTCGCGGCCGTCGACGCCCTGCGCCTGGTGGCGGCGTACGACGCCGTCCTCGGTCAGCGTGAAGTCGCGGGCGGTGGCCTTCAGCGCCTCCGCGTGGTCGCGCATCCCGGTGCCGTTGTCGTCGAGCGACTGGTGGATCGAGGGGAGCAGCGCGTGGTAGGCGCCCATCATCGTCTCGAGGATCGGCCCGAAGTCGGTCTGCACGAGGCTGTGGCCGCCGTTGCGGGCGATGCCGGTGAGGTCGTCGCTGGCTCGCTGGACCTGGGCGGACCAGGCGTCGAGCTCCGAGAGGTCGACGGTCATCACGGCGTTCATCGCGGCTCCTGGGGGACGGGAACGGGCACGGGGTGTGCCGGGTCACGTTCCCCGTTCGCCGCGCGACCAAACCGGCGCCCCGCCGGATTCCTGCGTCCACAGCTCGCGATCGCGGTGTTTGGGCTCGCGTCGCACGGGTATCCCGCAGGGGTGAGCGGACGCGGACGCACCTCCTCGATGCAGGTCGAGCCCCACCGGCTGGTGGAGCTCGCCGCGTCCTCGGAGACCCTCCTCGCCGACATGCTCGCCGACTGGGAGGCCGCGACCGACGAGCTCTCCACCGCGTGCGCCGGCCTGGGCGACGCCACCGGCACGGCCAACCTCACCTCGGCCTACGGCGACGCGCTCACCGAGGCGGGCGAGGTCGTCACGTCGATCACCCGGAGCCTCGGTCTCGGCATCGAGGGGCTCGTGGCGGCGGCGTCCGACGCCGTGAAGGCCGACGAGACGGTCGCCGCCGAGCTCGGCCGCGCCACGCGCCAGGTCGACGGCTTCGGCGGCCAGCGCGGTCGAGGGGGGCACTGACGTGCCGGCCAACCCGTGGGAGCTGCGCGCCGACACGCGACCGCTCGAGCTGGCCGCGCAGCGCTGGACCGAGCTCGCGGACCTGATGGCCCACCGGGCCGAGGAGCTCGTCGTCGCCGCGCGCCGCGCCACCGACGGCTGGGAGGCCGCGGCGGCCGAGAGCTACGACACCCACCGGCGCGAGGTGCTGGTCAACCTCGACCGCTTCACCTCGCTCGCCCAGCAGGTCGCGAGCTCCCTGCGCGCCGTCGTCGAGGTCCTCGGTGCCAGCCAGGCCGAGCTCGACCAGGCGTGGACCGCCGTGGCGCTGGTGCCCCACGAGGTGGTGGGCGAGTCCCGCTACCTCGTGTTCCGCCCCGACCGCGACGAGGACCGGTCGCTGGTGAGCCGGGCACAGACCGGCGCCGAGGAGATCCGCGGACGGCTGAGGATCGCGCTCGACCAGGAGAGCGAGCGGCTGCGCGTGACCCGGGCGGACCTGGTCCGCGTCAGGTCCGCTCTCGTCACGCTGAGCGGCAGCGGGTTCCCCGCGGCGCTCGGCGCCCCGGGCGACTACTCCGGTGTCGAGATGGTCGCGACCGGTTCCACCTCCGTCCCGGGCAGCGCCCAGGCCGGTGTCGCCGCGGCCGGGCTGGCACCGATCGGTCCGATCGACGTCGACATGCCCCACCTGAGCGGCCTCTCCGGCCTGTCCGGCGGCGACGTCGGGGCCCTCGGTGCGGCTGCGGCCGGCGGGCTGCTGGGCGCCGCGCGGCGTCGTGGCTCGAGCGCCGCGACGCCGCCGATCGGCGGGATGGGT
The DNA here is from genome assembly GCF_020991065.1 of Nocardioides okcheonensis. NCBI lineage: Bacteria > Bacillati > Actinomycetota > Actinomycetes > Propionibacteriales > Nocardioidaceae > Nocardioides > Nocardioides okcheonensis. The sequence goes on along the minus strand of NZ_CP087710.1, from coordinate 2,260,003 downwards.
GCGGGCGCAATGGGTGCCCGCGCCGGCACGATGTCGCGCGGCATGGCCAGCGGCCGCGCCGGCGCCCGCCGACTCGCCACGCCGCGGCTCGAGGGGCCCGAGGGCGACGAGGCCCGCGCCGCGCGGGAGAAGGCCGCGGCGAAGGAGGCCAAGCAGGCCGCGCTGGAGGAGAAGCGCGCCGAGCGGGCCGCCCGCAAGGCCGAGCGTGCCGCCCGTCGTGAGGAGCGCGAGGCCGAGGACCGGCCCGGCGACGAGACCCCCGGCGAGGCGACCGACGAGACCCCCGACGAGACCCCCGCCCGGACCACGGTGGTCGAGCACGTGCCCGGGGAGACCGCGCAGGAGCCGCGCCGGTAGATTGGCCGTCGTGCCCGACACGAGCGCCGCCCCTCAGTCCGCCTCCCTGACGACGTCCGGCGCGACCGGCACCCTCGACACGGTCTCGGCGGCGTCCACCGACGCCGACCGCGAGCAGCCGTGGGCCGAGCTCGGCCTGAAGGCCGACGAGTACGCCCGGATCCGCGAGATCCTCGGCCGGCGGCCCACCAGCTCGGAGCTGGCGATGTACTCGGTGATGTGGAGCGAGCACTGCTCCTACAAGTCCACCAAGGTGCACCTCAAGCAGTTCGGCGCCACGGCCGAAGGCCACCTGCAGCACGGTCCGCAGGAGACGCCGGTGGGGCCGGGACGGTTGCTCGCGGGCATCGGCGAGAACGCCGGCGTCATCGACATCGGCCAGGGCTACGCCGTCACGTTCAAGGTCGAGAGCCACAACCACCCGTCGTTCGTCGAGCCCTACCAGGGCGCCGCGACCGGCGTCGGCGGCATCGTCCGCGACATCCTCGCGATGGGCGCCCGCCCGGTCGCGGTGATGGACCCGCTGCGCTTCGGCCCGCTCGACGCCCCCGACACCGCGCGCGTGCTGCCGGGGATCGTGGCCGGCGTCGGCGGCTACGGCAACTGCCTGGGCCTGCCCAACATCGGTGGCGAGGTGGTCTTCGACGCGACCTACGCCGGCAACCCGCTGGTCAACGCGCTCTGCGTCGGCGTCCTGCGCCACGAGGACCTCCACCTCGCGAAGGCGTCGGGCGTCGGCAACCAGGTCGTCCTCTACGGCGCCCGCACCGGCGGCGACGGCATCGGCGGCGTCTCGGTGCTGGCCTCGGAGACCTTCGACGCCGACGGGCCGGCCAAGCGCCCGAGCGTCCAGGTCGGCGACCCGTTCATGGAGAAGCTGCTCATCGAGTGCACCCTCGAGCTCTTCGCCGCCGGCGTCATCGCCGGCATCCAGGACCTCGGCGGGGCCGGGCTGTCCTGCGCCACCTCCGAGCTGGCGTCGGCCGGCGACGGCGGCATGCACGTCGAGCTCGACCGGGTCCCGCTGCGCGACTCCACGCTCGCCCCCGAGGAGATCCTCATGAGCGAGTCGCAGGAGCGGATGATGGCCGTCGTCGAGCCCGGCGACGTCGACGCCTTCATGGCGATCTGCGAGAAGTGGGACGTCGAGGCCGTGGTCGTCGGCGAGGTCACCGACACCGGCCGGCTGCACATCGACTGGCACGGCGAGCGCGTCGTCGACGTGCCCCCGCGCTCGGTCGCCCACGACGGCCCGACCTACCAGCGTCCGTTCGCCCGGCCCGACTGGCAGGACGGGCTCCAGGCAGACGACGCCTCGCGCCTGGCGCGACCGACGACCGGGGAGGAGCTGCGCGACACGGTGCTCCGGATGGTCGCCTCGCCCAACCTGTGCGACACGTCCTGGGTCACCGACCAGTACGACCGCTACGTCCAGGGCAACACCGTCCTGGCGCAGCCGGCCGACTCCGGCATGGTGCGGGTCGACGCGGAGACCAACCTGGGTGTGTCGGTGTCGACCGACTGCAACGGTCGCTTCGCCAAGCTCGACCCCTACACCGGCGCCCAGCACGCGCTGGCCGAGTCGTTCCGCAACGTCGCCACCGGCGGCGCCCGCCCGCTCGCGGTCTCGGACTGCCTCAACTTCGGCTCGCCCGAGGACCCGGACGTGATGTGGCAGTTCGCCGAGGCCTGCCGCGGCCTGAAGGACGCCTGCCTCGAGCTCGGCATCCCGGTGACCGGCGGCAACGTCAGCCTCTACAACCAGACGGGCGACACGGCGATCCTCCCGACGCCCGTGGTGGCCGTCCTCGGCGTCATCGACGACGTCACCCGGCGTACGCCGACCGGCTTCGGCGCCGCAGGCGAGCGGGTCTTCCTGCTCGGCGAGACCCGCGACGAGCTGTCCGGCTCGGAGTGGGCCCACGTCGTCCACGGCCACCTCGGCGGACTGCCGCCGGTCCTCGACCTCGCCGCCGAGCAGGCGCTCGCCTCGCTGCTCCAGGACGCCTCGCGCGACCGCGTCCTGACCAGCGCCCACGACCTGTCCGAGGGCGGGCTCGCCCAGGCCCTCGCCGAGTCCACCTTCCACCGCGGTGTCGGTGCGTCGGTCTCGCTGGCCTCCGTCGCCGGCGGCGACGCCTTCGTCGCGCTGTTCTCCGAGTCCGCGGCCCGCGCGCTGGTGACGGTCACCGACGAGCAGGCCGACGCGCTGGTCGCGCTCGCCGAGCGCCACGGGGTGCCGCTCACCCCGCTCGGCCGCACCGGCGGCGACACGCTCTCGGTCGAGGGTGCGTTCGACCTCCCCGTCGCCGAGGCGCGCGACGCCTGGCGCGCGACGCTCCCGGCCGCCCTCGGCTCCTGAGGCTGAAGTCCCCGGATATCCGGGGACTCTCGTGCTGTGCACCCGAGATCGCGGGTGCACAGCACGAGTTCCGGCCACGAAGTCGGGCAGACTCGCGGCGTGCGTACGAAGACCGCCGCCCTCGCCCTCGCGTTGCTCGCGCCGCTGGCGGCCGGCGCGCCCGCAACCGCCGGCCCGCCTGACCACGGGCGCCGCGAGGCCGACGGCCTGGTCGTCACCGGCTACGCGCTGCCGAGCACCCCGACCGAGGTGGTCGGCCGCGACGCCGCAGCGCTCACCACGGTGACCGTCGCCGCTGTCTCGCTCCGTCCCGACGGTGCGTCCCTGACCCGGCCCGACGCCCGGGTCGCGGCCCTCGTCGAGGCGGCCCACGCGGTCGGCCTGCGCGCCGAGCTGCTCGTCGGCAACTACAGCGACCGGCTCGGTGACTTCGACCCCGGAGCGGCATCCGCCCTCTTCGGCGACCCGGCGAAGGTCGACGCCGTCGCGGACCGGCTGGCCCGCCTCGTCGCGGCCGGCCGGTGGGACGGCGTCAACGTCGACCTCGAGCGCGTACGCCGCCGCGACGGCCACGGCCTGGTCGCGTTCGTGACCGCCCTGCGCGAGCGGATCCCCGCGTCCGCGTCGGTGACGATCGACGTGTCGGCCCGCACCAGCCGCTCGGCCTACCGCGCCGGTGGCTACCGGCTGGCCGAGCTGGCGGCCGTGGTCGACGCGGTGCAGCTGATGGCCTACGACCAGCACGGCCCCGGGTGGTCGGGCCCGGGACCGATCGGCGGCCTGCCGTGGGTCCGCGACGCCGTGGCCGCGGCCCTCGAGGAGGTGCCGGCCGAGCGGCTCGACCTGGGCGTCGCGGGCTACGGCTACCTCTGGCGGTCGGACGGCACCGGCCGGACGCTCACGGTGCGAGCCGCGCGGCGCCTGGTCGAGCGGGCGGGTGCCGCGCCCGCTGGCGCCCCGGCGCCGGGGAGTGGTCCGCGCGGCTGCCCGGCGGGCGCCGGGTGTGGTGGTCGACGCCCGCTCCGCGGCGTACGCGCCGACCTCGCGCGCGACCTCGGCCTCCGCGGCCTCGCGGTGTGGCGGCTCGGGTCGGCCGGCCCCCTCGCCCCACCGGCCCCACCGTCCTCATGAATCCCCGGCTGACCGGCTCTCGCTGAACTTGTCAGGCGTTGCACGGGCCGACAAGTTCAGTGATCCCCGGCTGACCGGGGATCACTGAAGAAGGGCCTCAGCTCGAGCGACGCATCGCCCGCACCCCGACGACCAGCCCGAGCACGGCGACGAAGCCGGCCCCGGCGACGCCCTGCAGGACGACGTCGGCCGGGAACGTCCCGGCGAAGAGCGCGCGCACCGCGTCGACGACGTACGTCATCGGGTTGAGCATCGAGACCACCTCGAGCCAGCGCGGCGCACCGTCCACCGGCAGCAGCACGCCCGCGGTCAGCAGGGCCGGGAAGAGGAGGGTCTGCTGGATCGTCCAGAACATCCAGTCCTCGCCCTTCGACGCCAGTGCGAGCGCGAAGGAGAGCGCACCCACACCGATGCTGAAGACCGACAGCACCACCGCCGCGGCCAGCGCGCCGCCGAGGTGCAGGTCGAAGCTGAACGGGGTCACGACGGCGACGATGATCGCGACCTGCATCAGCATCGGCACCACCTCCTTGAGCGCCCGGCCCACGAGCAGTGCGGGACGCCCGAGCGGCGAGACCAGCTGACGCTCGTGCGAGCCCGTCTGCATCTCCTCCATCAGGTTCGAGCCGGTGAAGGACGCGCCCATGAGCGCGGTCATCGCGACGATGCCGGGCACGAACCACTGCAGCGCCGCGCCGTCGGCCATCTCGGGCAGCAGCGGGGCGAACAGCCCGAGGAAGACCAGGGGCTGGATCATCGCGAAGACGACCGCCATCGGCTCGCGCCAGACCGGGCGCAGCTCGCGGTTCATCACGTTCAGGGTGTCGCTGACGAAGGTGCTCATGCGGCGACCTCGCTCTCGGTCTCGGTGGGCTGGGCGTCGGTGGTGAGGGATTGGTCGGTCTGCTGCGTCTCGCGCAGGCTGCGACCGGTGAGGTCGAGGAAGACGTCGTCGAGGGTGGGCCGGGCGACCTCGACCCGCGTCGGGGGTACGCCGACGGCGGCCAGGTCGGCGAGCAGCTCGCCGACCATCGTGGAGCCGTCCTTGACGCGCAGGTCGACGACGTCCGGGCCGGCCTCCACCCGGGCGTCCGGCACCCGGTCGAGGCGGGCCGCGGCGCGGGCGACCACGTCGGGGCCGGTGAACCCGAGCCGGACCAGGTCGCCGAGCCCGCTCTTGAGCCGGGCGGCGGTGTCGTCGGCGATGACGCGGCCGTGGTCGACCACGACCACGCGCCCGGCGAGGGCGTCGGCCTCCTCGAGGTAGTGGGTGGTGAGCACGACCGTGCTCCCGCTCTCGGCGTGCAGCCGCTGGACCAGCCCCTGGAGGTTGGCGCGGTTCTGCGGGTCGAGGCCGGTCGACGGCTCGTCGAGGAACAGCACGCGGGGCAGGTGCACCAGCCCCATCGCGATGTCGAGGCGACGGCGCTGGCCGCCGGAGAGCGAGGACACCTTGCGGTCGGCGACCGCGGACAGGTCGAGGTCCTCGACCAGCTCGTCGGCCCGGCGTCGGGCGTCGGCCCGGGACAGGCCGTGCGCGCGGCCCTGGCTGACCAGCTCGTCGCGGCCGAGCTGGCGGTGGCCGGCGCCGTTGCCCTGGCCGACGAACCCGATCGCGCGGCGTACGTCGCGCTGCCCGGTGACGACGTCGTGGCCGGCGACGGTCGCCGTGCCGGCCGTGGGTGGGATGAGGGTGGTGAGCATCCGCAGCGTCGTCGACTTCCCCGCCCCGTTGGGGCCGAGGAAGGCGACGAGCTCGCCCTGCCCGATCTCGAGGTCGAGGCCCTGGACGGCCTCGATGGTCTGCTTGCGCGAGGTGAAGTGGCGGGTGAGGCCACGGGTCACGATCGCGGGTCCGGTTGCTTCGTGGTGGTGGGTCATGCCGACGACGCTAGGGAACTATCAGGTCAGTTACTGTCCGCATTCGGATCTATTCTGGTGCCATGAGCACGAGCGAGCGGATGCTGCGGCTGCTGTCGCTGCTCCAGACCCACCGGTACTGGCCGGGGCCGGAGCTGTCGGACCGGCTGGAGGTCAGCGCGCGGACGTTGCGCCGCGACGTCGACCGGCTCCGCGACCTCGGCTACCAGGTGGACGCCGTGCGGGGTGCCGCCGGCGGCTACCAGCTGCGGGCGGGCGCGGCGCTGCCGCCGCTGCTGCTCGAGGACGAGGAGGCGGTGGCGATCGCCGTGGGGCTGCGGTCCGCCGCGGTCGGCGCGGTCGCCGGCGTGGACGGCTGGTCGGTGCAGGCGCTGTCGAAGGTGCTCGCGCTGATGCCCCCGCGGCTGCGTCGCCAGATGGACGCCGTCGCGTCGCAGACGGAGGCGCCCGGGCCCTGGGAGGGGGCGCCGGCGTTCGACGCCGCGGTCCTGACGACCCTCGCGCAGGCGTGCCGGGACGCCGAGCTGGTCCGCTTCGACTACGCCGCACGGGCGGCGGAGGTGACCCACCGCCGGGTCGAGCCGCTGCGCCTGGTGTCCCTCGGCCGCCGGTGGTACCTCGTCGCCTGGGACCGCGACCGGGCCGACTGGCGCAGCTTCCGACTCGACCGGATCTCCGACCCGGAGCCCACCGGCCAGCGGTTCCGGCCGCGCGACCTCCCGGCCGAGGACGCGCTGACCTTCGTCCAGCAGGGGATCCGCCGGATGCCCCAGCGCTACGCCGTACGCGTCCGGCTCGCCGCGCCGGCCGACGAGGTCGCGCCGCGGGTCGGGCGCTGGGGCACCGTCACGCCCGTCGGCGGGGGCTGCGTGCTGGAGATGAACGTCGACGACCTGGACTGGCCGCTCATGGTGCTGGCCGGGTCGGGCGCGGAGTTCTCCGTCGAGTCGCCGCCGGAGCTGGCCGCGAAGGTCGCCGAGGTGGGCGCGCGGTTCGCGCGTACGGCCGGGCGGGCCTAGCGGGCGGGCTCGGGTGCAGTCGGCCGGGGCCCTCGGGCCGGCCGGGGTAGTCCAGTGAGATCTGGTGGTGCCGGGAGCCCCGGGACGACCATCCGTCACTGGACTACCGGCCCGGGCAGTCAACCGTCACTGGACTACCGCGAGGAGAAGGCCCGGGGCGGCCGATCCAGGGCCGGCGCCTGCGCCCGGGGCGTCAGGCGACGGGCGCCGGCACGGGCTCGAGCACCCACTCCGACGGCCGCGGGACCGAGCGGATCGAGCGGCTCGAGGTCAGCAGGACCGCGAGCAGCGCGGAGGCGACGACCAGGGCGCCGATCGCGACGGTGCCGCCCTGGTGCTCGAGCAGCCACCCGCCGAGGAGCGGGGCGAGCGGCATGACCGACATCGACACGAACTGGCTGGTCGAGCCGACGCGACCCTGGAGGTGGTCGGGGGTGACGGCCATCCGGTACGAGCTGATCCCGGCGTTGCCGACCGGGTTGAGCAGCAGCAGGAAGAAGGTGCTGGCGCACGCCGTCCACGGTCTGGCGGAGAACGCGAGCGGCACCAGCGGGACGCAGCACGCCCAGCCGACCAGCACGGTCAGGCGTCCCGTGGGCAGGCGGTGGATCAGGGTCGGCGCGAGGGCGGCCCCGAGCAGCCCGCCGACGCCGGCGGCGGTCGACACCAGCCCGATCTGGGCGGCCGGCACCTCCGCCTGCACCATCCGCAGCACGACGACGAAGAACAGCGCGTTGACCACCAGGTTGGTCATCGACGACCAGGCCAGCAGGGTGCGGAAGAACGGGCGGGCCCACATGAAGCCGAAGCCCTCGGTGAGCTGGCGACGCAGCGGCTCGTGCCGGCGGTGCGGGGCGCTCAGGTCGGTGCGTACGCGCGACACGGTCAGGCAGGCGATCGCGAACGACACCGCGTCGACGGCGAACGGCAGCCACCGCGTGACGGCGTAGAGCGTCCCGCCGAGCGGGCCGCCGAGCAGCGACGCGACGTGCTGGCGGGCCTGGTTCTGGCTGAGCGCGGTCGGGAGGTCCTCGGTGGTGACGACCGACCGGATCGCCGAGGTCTGGGCGGGGTTGAACGCCCCCGCCGCGACGCCGGTCACCAGCGCGACGACGACGAGGTGGGGGAGCGTGAGGCGGCCGGTGGCGCCGGCCAGCGCCAGTGACGTGTAGGCGACGCAGCCGGTCGCGCTCGACACGAGCATGATCCGCCGGCGGTCGACCCGGTCGGCCAGCACGCCGGCCGGCAGCAGGGTGGCGCACAGCCCGCCGAGGTAGGCGGCCTCGACGACCGCGGCGGTGAGCGCGGAGCCGCTGAGGGCGTACGCGATGAGCGGGAACACGAACATCGACAGCGCGCTGCCGAGCTCGCTGACGGTGTCGCCGATCCAGAGCACGGTGAAGTCGCGGTTGTGCGAGAGCTGTCGGTATCCGGGCATGTCCGCACCATATGATGCGCAATAAGTGTTGCGCAATAGTGCGTGCGCAACTCGGGTAGGCTCCGGCCATGGCAGAACCCCGACGTCTGAGCGACCCGCGCGTGCTGCGCGCGATCGCCCACCCGGTCCGTACGCGCATCCTCGAGGAGCTCTCGGCCAGCGGCCCGGTGCGGGCCGCCGACGTGGCCCGCGACCTCGGGATCCCCGCCAACCAGGCGAGCTTCCACCTGCGCCAGCTCGCGAAGTACGGCCTGGTCGAGGAGGCGCCCGAGGAGGCGCGCGACAAGCGCGACCGGGTGTGGCGGGCGGTCGCCGCCGAGGGCTACACGGTCAACCTCAAGGAGATGAAGGAGCTGCCCGGCGGGCAGGCGGCGGTCGACGTCTTCCGCGCCCGCAAGCTGGCCGCGCTCCACGAGATGGTCGACAACGTCTTCGTCCTCGACCGACCCACGGGGAGCGGTCACTTCTCGGCGTCCGACCACTCGGTCAGGCTCACCGACGACGAGGCCGCCCAGCTCCGCCGGGAGATCGACGAGCTCATCGAGTCCTGGACCGCGCGGACCAAGGGCCGCGACCCCGAGCGGCGGACCTACCACGTGCTCCACGTCGTCCAGCCCCGCGACGCGGAGCAGGCGTGACCCCGACCCGACGCGCCCTGCTCGCGACCCCGGTCGCCGTCGGCGTGGCAGCGGCCCTCGCCGCCTGCGCCGACGAGCGGTCCGGCACAGTGGGGCGCGTGAGCGACGAGGCGACGGCCGAGACCGAGCGGATCACCTACGGCGACGACCCCAGCCAGTGGGTCGACCTGCACACCCCCGCGGGCACCAGCCGCGGGCTGGTGGTGGTGATCCACGGCGGCTTCTGGAAGGCCCAGTACGGCGCGGACTACGGCGCCCCGCTGGCCAAGGACCTGGTCGCGCGGGGGTGGACCGCGGCCAACGTGGAGTACCGCCGGGTCGGCAACGGCGGCGGCTTCCCCGAGACCCTCGACGACGTGCACGCCGCGATCGGCGCGGTCGCCGAGGGCGCCGCCGGCCCGGTCGTCACGCTCGGCCACTCCGCGGGCGGCCACCTCGCCACCTGGGCCGCCGCGCGCGGCCGCTTCGAGCGGTGGGCGGGCGGCCCGGCGCTGACCCACGTCGTGAGCCAGGCCGGCGTCGTCGACCTGCGCGCCGCGGTCCGCGACCACCTCGGCACCGACGCGGCACTCGGCTTCCTCGGCGAGCCGAGCGAGGAGGCGTACGAGCAGGCCGACCCGATGACCCAGGTGCCGCTCGAGGTCCCGGTCTGGGCGGTCCACGCCCGCGACGACGACACGGTGCCGTTCAGCCAGTCCGAGGACTACGTCGCGGCGGCGACCGACGCCGGCGCCGAGGCGAGCCTCGTCGAGGTCGAGGGCGGCCACTTCGGGGTGATCGACCCCGACAGCAGCGCCTGGGCCGCCTGCGTCGAGGTGCTCGACGGCATCGGCTGACCGGTGACATCCCCACCCCCGTCCCCACCCCCTCGGGATAGTCCGCTGCGATCGACCGGTCAGCGGGCCCCGGAGACCGGCCGATCGCAGCGGACTACCGGGGAGGCTGTGGACGGTCCGGCCCTGTCTAGGCTGGTCGGGTGCCCGCCCGACTCAAGGTCCTGACCGCCGCCGAGCTGGAGGGCGCCGACACGAAGGCGCTCGTCAAGCACTACCTCGCCGTGCTCGAGACCCGCGCCCCCGGGAAGTCGGTGGAGGTCCGGGTCCCGCCCTACGCCGCGGTGCAGGCGATCCCCGGCGTCCGCCACACCCGCGGCACCCCGCCGGCGGTCGTCGAGACCGACGCCGAGACGTGGCTCGACCTCGCCACCGGGCGTACGACGTGGCACGAGGCGGTCGACGCGGGCCGGGTGTCGGCGAGCGGCGAGCGCACCGACCTCACCCCCTGGCTCCCGCTGGGGCCGGCATGAAGGCGGTGCTGTCCAGCCGCACGCTGGCCGAGGCCGTCGGACCGGTCGACGGCGTCGACATCGAGGTCTGGAACGGCGACGGCCCGGCGCCCGACGGCGACGTCGACCTCTGGGTGCCGCACTACGCCACCAGCCCCGACGTCATCGACCAGGGCCACCGGCTGCGCGGCCTGCAGGTCGTCCAGCTCCAGAGCGCCGGCTACGACGGCGTGGCCGAGCGGCTCCCGTCGGGCGTCACCCTCTGCAACGCCGCCGGCGTCCACGACGACGCGACCGCCGAGCACGCGGTCGGCCTCGTGCTCGCCAGCCTGCGCGGCATCCCCGAGGCGGTCCGGCAGCACGGCCACTGGGAGCGGCTGCCCGGGCGCCGGTCGCTGGCCGACTCCCGCGTCCTGGTCCTGGGGTACGGCTCGATCGGGCGGGCGCTGGCCGAGCGGCTCCTGCCGATGAAGGCGCAGGTCGCCGCCGTGGCGTCCCGCTCCCGCGACGACGACCTCGTCGGGCGGGTCCACGGCATCGACGACCTCGCCGCGCTGCTCCCCGAGCAGGACGTCGTGGTCGCCCTCGTCCCGCTCAGCGACGCGACCCGCGGGCTGCTCGGCGAGGAGACCCTGGGCCTGCTCCCCGACGGCGCCCTCGTGGTCAACGTCGCCCGCGGCGCGGTCGTCGACACCGACGCGGTGCTGCGCCACGCCGGTCGGCTCCGCTTCGCGCTCGACGTCACGGACCCCGAGCCGCTCCCCGACGGCCACCCGCTCTGGGAGGCGCCCGACGTGCTCGTCACCCCCCACGTCGCCGGCGGCACCACCGCGATGCTCCCGCGCATCTCGGCGCTGGTGCGCGACCAGCTGCGCCGCCGGGTCGCCGGCGAGGCGCTGGTCAACGTCGTCATGCCCTAGCCTCCGGCTCATGCACGTCACGTCCCTGGGATTCCGCACCGACCTGGCCCTGCTCACCTCCGCCGGGAGCGTCGTGGAGGACCGCGGCACCCACCTCGTCGTCCGCACGCCCGACAACCCGTCGTACTTCTGGGGCAACTTCATCCTGCTCGCCGAGCCGCCGGTGCCCGGCGGCGAGCGCGAGGTCGTCGGCGCGTTCCACACCGAGTTCCCCGCGGCCGACCACGTCAGCATCGGCATCGACGGCGACGGCCTGCCCGACCAGAGCCGCACGGCCTTCGAGGCCGCCGGGCTCGAGGTCGACGTCGCGACCGTGCTCACCGCCTCCGACCTGGTCGCGCCGCGCGACGTCGAGGCGGAGGTCCGCGCGCTCACCACCGACGACGACTGGGAGGCGCGCGCCCGGCTCAGCCACGGGCTCTACCCGAGCACGTCGGAGGAGCGGTTCATGGCCTTCGCCCGCGGCAAGAACGTCCAGGAGCGCCGCCTCGTCGACGCCGGGCGCGGCAGCCGCTACGGCGCGTTCGTCGACGGCGAGCTGGTCTCGACCGCGGCCGCGTACGTCACCGAGGCCGGCACGGCGCGCTTCCAGAGCGTCGAGACCCACCCCGACCACCGCCGCCGGGGGCTGGCCGCCGCGGTGGTCCACGCGGCCGGCCGGCACGCCCTCGACCACCTCGGCGTGGGCACCCTCGTGATCGTCGCCGACACCGACGGCGAGGCGATCGGGATCTACCGCCGCCTCGGCCTCGCGGACGCCGAACGACAGGTGATGATGGAGAGGCGCACGGGGGAGTGGGCGACGACCGGCGCCTGACAGGGGCGTCCTAGGCTTCGGTCATGACTGTCGACATCCCCGCCCGCCTCGCCGAGGTCATGCCCGGAATCCGCCGCGACCTCGAGGACCTGGTCCGCATCCAGTCGGTCTCGGCCGACCCCGCCCGCGCCGGTGAGGTCGAGCGCAGCGCCGAGGCGACCCGTGACCTGTTCGCGGCCGAGGGGTTCGAGACCGAGATCGTGCGCGCCCACGACGGGGCGCCGCCGGCCGTCATCGCCCGCAAGGCCGGGCCCGAGGGCGCGCCGACCGTCCTGCTCTACGCCCACCACGACGTCCAGCCCGAGAACGACCACGCCGACTGGGACTCCCCGCCGTGGGAGCCGACCGAGCGCGGCGACCGGCTCTACGGCCGCGGCGCGGCCGACGACAAGGCCGGCATCGCCGCCCACCTCGGCGCCGTCCGGATCTTCGGCGACGACCTGCCGGTCAACCTGGTGATGTTCATCGAGGGCGAGGAGGAGGTCGGCTCCGACACCCTCGTCGAGCTGCTCGAGGCCCACCAGGAGCGCCTCGCCGCCGACGTCATCGTGATCGCCGACTCCGGCAACTGGGACATCGGCGAGCCCGCGCTGACCACGAGCCTGCGCGGCCTGGTCCGGATGGACGTCGAGGTCCGCACCCTCACCCACGCCGTCCACAGCGGGATGTGGGGCGGTCTCGTCCCCGACTCGATCCTCGCCCTGAGCAAGGTCATCGCCACGCTCACCGACGACGCGGGCGCCGTCGCCGTCGAGGGGCTGCACTCCGGCCCCGCCGCCGACGTCGAGTACCCCGAGGCCCGCCTGCGCGCCGAGTCCGGCGCCGCCGAGGGCATCGAGTGGATCGGTCGCGGCAGCATCGTCGAGCGGCTCTGGACCCAGCCGTCCATCAGCATCACCGGCTTCGACGCCCCGAAGGTCGAGGGCGCCTCCAACACCCTCGTCCCGGCCGCGCGCTGCCGGATCAGCATGCGCATCGCCCCCGGCGACACCACCGACAACGCCGTCGCCCGCCTGCAGGCCCACCTCGAGAAGCACACGCCGTGGGGCGCGACGCTGACCACCACGGTCGTCGACACCGGCGAGGCGACGCAGATCGACGCCAGCGGACCGGCGTACGACGCCGCGCGCGCCGCGTTCGCCGAGGCCTGGGACGGCACCGCGCCGGTCGACATGGGCGTCGGCGGCTCGATCCCGTTCATCGCCGAGTTCCTCGAGGCGTTCCCCGAGGCCAGCGTGCTGGTGACCGGCGTCGAGGACCCCGACACCCGCGCCCACGGCGCCAACGAGGGCCTGCACCTCGCCGAGTTCGAGAAGGTCGTCAAGGCCGAGGCGCTGCTGCTGCGCAACCTGGGCGAGCTGCGCGGCTGACCCGGCGCCGGTCGGTCGTCGGCGGGCTGCCCCGCCCCGCGGGGTGGCTCGTCCGACCGGGATCCGCCTGCCCACCGGTAGCCTCGCGCCATGGCGACGTTCCGGGCCCGTGACCGATCCTCGGCGGTCCTGCAGAGCGACCGGAGCGAGGTCTGGGCGGCGCTGACCGATGCCGACCTGATGGCCCGGTTCACGCCGTACGTCACCGCCATCGACGTCGACGGCGACCGCTGGACCTGGCGGATGGGCACCATCCCGGTCCTCGGCACCTCCGTCGCCCCGACCTTCACCGAGGTCATGGAGCTGCACCCGGAGGAGCGCATCGACTTCCGGCACGACCCCGACCGGCCGCACGAGATGACGGCCGTGGAGGGCAGCTACCTCCTCGCCGACAACGAGGGCGGCGGCACCGAGGTCAGCATCGACCTGGAGATCGCCGCCACCCTCCCGCTGCCCGGCCTCGCGCGCCCGGCGGTCGAGCGGGTGATGAAGGGCGTGGTCAAGCACATGGGCGCGGTCTTCTCCCGCAACCTGCTCGCCCACCTCGGGGAGGCCTGATGCGCGTCCTGGTCCTCGGCGCCACCGGCTACGTCGGCTCCCGCCTCGTCCCGCACCTGCTCGCCCTGGGCCACGAGGTCGTCGCGGCGTCCTCGTCCCCGCCCGCGCCCGCCCGCTTCGGCTGGCGCGAGGGCGTGCGCGCCGTCCAGTGCGACGTCACCGACGCGGCGGCCGTCGCGCGCACCCTCGACGGCGTCGACGCGGTCGTCTACCTGGTCCACTCCCTCGACCGCACCGACTTCGGCGACCGCGACCGGCTCGCCGCCGAGACCGTGGCCCGGGCGGTCGCCGACAGCGGCGTACGCCGTCTCGTCTACCTCTCCGGCCTGGTGCCGCAGGTGCCCGAGCGCGACCTCTCGCGCCACATCGCCTCCCGGCTCGAGGTGGAGCGGATCCTGCTCGGCAGCGGCACCAGCGCCGTCGCGCTGCGGGCGGGGGTGGTGCTCGGCGCCGGGTCGACCTCCTTCGAGGTCGTCCGGCAGGTCGCGACCCTCTTCGTGGTGCAGCCGGTCCCGCGCTGGATGCGCCACGACGTCCAGCCGGTCGCCGTCTCCGACGTGCTGCGGGCGGTGGCGGAGATGGTCGAGGGCGACGAGGAGGGTGCCGTCGACGTCGGCGGCCCGGACGTGCTGTCCTACCCCGACCTGATGGCCGCCTGCTCCCGCGGCGGCGGGCTCGCGCGGCTGCGGCTCCCGGCCCCGGTCGCCCCGCCGGCGCTCGTCGGCCTGGCGACGGCGCTCGCGACGACGGCGCCGTTCCACACCGTCACCGCGCTCATCGAGTCGCTGCACCACGACATGGTCTGCCGGGACGCCCACACCTGGGTGCCGGCCGACGGGACGCCGCTGCTCGGGGTCGCGGAGGCCGTGCGCCTCGCCTCCGACCCGCTCACGACGACCGCCGAGGGGCCTCTGCCGTCGGACCCCGCGTGGGCGCGCCGCGGCGGCGCCCTCGACGCCCTCCCGGTGCCGGCCACGACCCGGCAGGCGATCCGGCTGGCCGTGCACCGCGCCCTCGCCGTCCTCCCCGGCACCTGAGCCGGACCTCCAGCGCTCCGGCAAGCCCTCAGGCGGCAGGGAGGCGGACGCGGAAGGTGCTGCCGCGACCGAGCTCGGACTCGATCTCGAGCCGCCCGTGGTGACGGTCGACGATGCGTCGCACGATGGCCAGCCCGAGGCCCGTCCCGGACTGGGCGACCGCCTCGGGGTTGGTGGAGCGGAAGAACTCCGTCCCGATCCGCTCCTGGTCCTCGGCCGAGATGCCGATGCCCTGGTCGGAGCAGGTCAGCACCGCCTCGGAGCCGGTCCGCCCGAGGTGCACGGTGACCTGCCCGCCCTCGCGCGTGTACTTCACCGCGTTGCTCAGCAGGTTGAGGCACACCCGGTCGATCTCGTCGGTGTCCCCGAGCGCCATCACGGGCTGCTCCGGCAGGTCGACGTGCAGCGCGACCTGCTTCCGGCTCGCCGCGAGGCCCACGACGTCGACCACGTCGGTGACCACCCGGCAGAGGTCGACCGGCTGCGCCAGCAGGGGTGCGCCGGCCTCGCCCACCCGGGCGAGCAGGAGCAGGTCGTCGACGACCTTCCCCATCCGCTGCGCTCCGCGGTCCACGGCGGCGAGCCACGCGAGCGACTCCTCGGAGAGGTCGGGCGCCAGCTCGAGCAGGTCGAGGTGGCCGCGCACGGACGCGAGCGGGTTCTTCAGCTCGTGGGCGACGGTCGCGATCAGCTGGCCCTTGTAGGCGTCGAGCGCCCGGAGCTCCTCGACCAGCTGGTGCTCGCGCTCGAAGGTCCGCGCGTTGAGGATGACCCGTCCGAGGTCGTGGCCGACGTCGAGCGCCGTCGCGGTCTCCCTGTCGGTCCAGTCCGGCGCTCCCGGCCGGCGGGTGAGCGCGAGGTGGCCGACGCAGTCGGGGCCCGCGCCGAGCGGCACGAAGAGCACCGAGGCCACGCCGATCGTGCGGAGGTAGTCGGAGATCATCGCGCTGTGGTCGGCCGGGACCGGCAGGTCCCGGCCGGCGTCGAGCACCACGACCTGCTGGCGGCGCCACGCCTCGCGGGCCATCGGTGCGACGGCGGCCACCAGGTCGGGGTGGACCGGCACGGGCGGTCCGGTGCTCGAGTGGAGGTGGCTGGTCTCCTCGCCGGGGCCGCCGATCGTCTGCAGCCACATCCCGGCCGCGCGGAAGCCCTCCACGAGGGCCACGGTCGAGTCCTGCAGGACGCGCTCGATGCTCAGCTGCGACGACGCCTCCCGCACGATCCGCCGGGCCGCGTCCGAGACCCGCACCTGCTCGGCGAGGCGCTCGCGCTCCAGGGCGAGGACGACCGCTCGCTCGGCCTGCTCGGCATGCACGTTGAGCAGGACGCGCTGCGCCTCGTCCGGTCGTCGACCGTCGGTCGGCACGTCGACGGACAAGATGCCCACCAGCGCCCCGTCGGCGTCGAGGAGGGGAGCGGCGAGGTAGTCGTACGGATCCCAGGCGCCCTCGACCGCGAGGCGCTCCATGTCGGGGACCCAGCCCCAGTCCTCGCGGTCGGGGTCGATGCGCTCGACGGGCACGAACCTGAGCCGGTCCCAGACGTCGGCGTGCACCAGGTCGGCCCGGATGCGCTCCATCGGGATGAGCACGTCCTCGAGGTCGCGGCGGGCCTCGTCGCTGCCGGCGATGGCCACCACCTGGAGCATGTCGTCACCGCGGACCAGGCCGATGGTCACCACCTCGAAGCCGGCGATCCTCGCGATCCCCTCCGCGATGAGCTGGAGTGTCTCGCGGGAGGCGGGGTCGGACCACGAGTAGCGGCTTCCGGCGATCGGCGTGTCGGGCATCGTCCCTCACTGGTGTGACCGAGGTCACGATCGTAGTGGAGGAGCACGCACGCCGCAGGCGATCCGGCTTGAATCGTGACACCGACGCTGTCAGGGTGGGAGTGGTTCCTGGGGAGGGACCTCCGCCCGGGAGGCTGCCGGGCACGACAGATCGGGTGACTCGGATGACCCCCTCCATCGACCCCTGCGCAGCCCCGGCGGACCCCGTCTCGCCGTACGCGATCGACCGCCGCCGGTTCGTCGGCTACGTCGTCGCGGGCGCCACGCTGGTCGCCGCCGCCGACCTCGGGCTCGCCCCGGAGGCCGGTGCGGCGGTCCCGACGCCGCCGCAGGTGGCCGAGCTCTACGACCTCAACGACCTGCTCACCGACGCCGCGCGCCCCACGGCCAACCTGGTCACGGTGACGATCCACGAGGACGGCACCGCGAGCTTCGAGCTGCCGCGGATGGAGGTCGGCCAGGGCATCACCACCTCGACCGCGATGCTGATCGCCGAGGAGCTCGACCTGCCGGTCGACCGGGTCCGGGTGACGCTCGCGCCGGCCCGCCCCGAGCTGGTCTTCAACCAGCTCACCGGTGGCTCCAACACCACCATCTCGACCTTCACGCCGATCCGGGTCGCCGCCGCCGTGGCCCGGCTGGCGCTCCTCGAGGCCGCCGCGACGCTGCTCGGCGACACCGTCGCCGGGCTCGTCACGAAGGGCGGCGTCATCACCGCGGCGAGCGGTCGCTCCGTCAGCTACGGCGAGCTCGCCGTGAAGGCGTCGGTGACGCAGCCGCGTGCGGTCGAGGTCGAGCTGAAGAGCACCCGCGACTTCACCGTCGTCGGCACGCCCACCAACCGGGTCGACGCGCTCGCGGCCGTGACGGGCGCGAAGGACTTCACCACCGACCTCGACGTGCCCGGCGCGCTTCCCACGATGGTCTGCCGGGCGCCCACGCTCAACGGCACCCCCGTCGCGATCCGCAACCGTGCGGCCGTCGAGGCGATGCCCGGCGTCACCCACGTCGCCCAGGTCAGCACCGGCGTCGCCGTCCGTGCCGCCACCTTCGGCCAGTGCATCGACGCGGTCCGCGCCCTCGACGTCCAGTGGAAGGACGGCCCGGTCGCCGGCGAGAGCGACGCGACGGTCCTGCGCAGGGTCCGCCGCGCCCAGCTGCCGATGCCCCGGCTTCCCGACACCCCGCTCGCCAGGACCATCTCGGGCGACTTCACCTTCTGGTTCCGCAGCAACTCCGCGATGGACACCAACAGCGCGATCGCCGACGTCCGGCCCGACCGCGCCGAGATCTGGTCCGGGCTCAAGTCGCCGATCGTGGCGCAGGAGCAGATCGCGCTCAGGCTCGGGATGCGGCCCGACCAGGTGAAGGTCAACGTCGTCACCGCCGGCGGCTCCTTCGGCCGGCGGCTCTTCTTCGACGCCGCCCTCGAGGCCGCCGAGATCTCGAAGGCGATGGGCGTCCCGGTCCGGCTGATGTGGCACCGGGCCGACGACGCGCGGGTGGGGCGTACGCACCCGCTCGGCACGTGCCGCGTGCAGGCAACCGTCCTCGGGCAGCAGGTGCTGGCCTTCAACCAGTCGCTCACCTGCGTCGAGACCGACTTCCGCCACGGACTCGGCGAGATCATCACCGCGGCGGCGGCCGACCTGCCCGCCGGCGTCGGCAACCTCGGGTTCGCCCAGACGATCTTCGCCCTCACCCAGGAGGTCCCCTACGACTTCGGCGCGGTCGTGCAGACCCTCGTCGAGACCGACGACCGGTTCAACACCGGCTCGATGCGCAACATCTACTCACCCGACGTGCGGGTCGCCAGCGAGCTCGTCGTCGACCAGATCGCGGCCGCCATGCGGATGGACCCCTACCGGTTCCGCCGGAAGTTCCAGCGCAACCCGCGCGTGCTGAAGGTGCTCGACGCGGTCGCCAGCGCCGGCGAGTGGGGCCGCCCGATGCCCGCCGGCACCGCCCAGGGCATCGCGGTCCACAAGGAGTACAAGGGCGCCTCGGCCTGCCTGGTCGAGATCGACACCCGCCCGGAGACGACCGGCCGCCAGGTCCGCGACGCGGTCACCGGCCCGCGGGTCACCCGGGTGACCTTCGCCATCGACGCCGGGCTGGTGGTCAACCCGCGCGGCCTCGAGGCGCAGATGCAGGGCGGCATCAACGACGGCATCGCGCTGGCCCTCACCTCCAGCCTCCACCTGCGCGACGGCCACTTCCTCGAGGCCAGCTGGGACAACTACTTCTACACGCGCCAGTGGAACACCCCGCCCGACGTGCGGGTGATCGTGATGCCGTCCGACGAGCCGCTGCCCGGCGGAGCGGGGGAGGCCGGCGTCGCCGCGTCGTTCGCCGCCGTCGCGTGCGCGTACGCCCGGGCGACCGGCACCGTCCCGACCGAGTTCCCGATCAACCACCAGCAGCTGTCCTTCGAGCCCAAGTCCTTCGTCCCCCCGATCCCGGCGTCGCCGACCAACGGCCTCGACCTGATCTCCTGAGGAGCCCCCCGTGCCTGAACAGACCTTCCTCGTCAACGGCGAGCGCGTGACGGTCGACGTCGAGGACGACGTCCGGCTGCTGTGGGTGCTGCGCGACCTGCTCGGCGTCACCGGCCCGAAGTACGGCTGCGGCATCAACGTGTGCAAGGCGTGCACGTCCCACCTCAACGGCAAGGCGGTCAACCCGTGCGCCGTGCCGGTCGGCCGGCTCGGCGCCGACGACGAGGTGACCACCATCGAGGGGCTCCCGGACCGGGTCGAGGAGTCCCGGCGCGGCCCGAACGGCCTCCACCCGATGCAGGAGGCGTGGCTCGACCGTGACGTCGCCCAGTGCGGCTACTGCCAGCCCGGGCAGATCATGGCGGCGGTCGCGCTCGTCGAGCGGGTCGCCGCGGAGGGAGGTCAGGTCACCGACGCCGACCTCGACGGCATCCGCAACATCTGCCGGTGCGGGACCTACACCCGGATCCGCGAGGCGATTCGGGACGGGGCGTCGAGGATGTGACGTCGCGCCCGTAGACTGCGGGTCGTGCCCTACCAGACGAGCAGGCGGACGGGCGGCGACGGCCGTCTGACCACGGCACTCGACCCCCACGACCAGGGCCCCCAGGACGCGTGCGGCGTCTTCGGCGTCTGGGCGCCGGGCGAGGACGTCGCCAAGCTGACCTACTTCGGGCTCTACGCGCTGCAGCACCGCGGCCAGGAGTCCGCCGGCATCGCGGTCAGCAACGGCCGCCAGATCCTGGTCTACAAGGACATGGGGCTGGTCTCGCAGGTCTTCGACGAGTCGACGCTCGAGTCGCTCAAGGGCCACCTCGCGATCGGCCACTCCCGCTACTCCACCACCGGCGCGTCGACCTGGCAGAACGCCCAGCCGACCTTCCGCCCGACCCCGGACGGCTCGATCGCGCTCGGCCACAACGGCAACCTGATCAACACCCACGAGCTGCGCGAGATGGTCGCCGACCTGCCCGGTCCCGACGACGAGCTCGAGCTGCACACCCGCCCCGGCGAGGAGTCGACCAACGACACCAGCCTGGTCACCGCCCTGCTCGCCCACCACCCCGACACCTCGCTCGAGCAGCGCGCCCTCGACGTGCTGCCGAAGGTGCGCGGCGCGTTCTGCTTCGTGTGGATGAACGAGGGCACCCTCTACGCCGCCCGCGACCCGCAGGGCATCCGCCCACTGGTCCTCGGTCGCCTCGACCGCGGCTGGGTCGTGGCCAGCGAGGACGCCGCGCTCGCCACGATCGGCGCGTCGGTCGTCCGCGAGGTGGAGCCGGGCGAGATGGTCGTCATCGACGAGAACGGCCTGCGCTCGCACCGCTTCGCCGAGGCGGACCGCAAGGGCTGCGTCTTCGAGTACGTCTACCTCGCCCGCCCCGACGCCACCATCAGCGGCCGCAGCGTCCACGAGTCGCGGGTCGAGATGGGCCGCCAGCTCGCCCGCGAGTTCCCCGTCGAGGCCGACCTCGTCATCCCGGTGCCCGAGTCGGGCACGCCCGCCGCCGCCGGCTACGCCGAGGAGTCCGGGATCCCGTTCGGCCAGGGGTTCGTCAAGAACGCCTACGTCGGGCGCACGTTCATCCAGCCCAGCCAGACGCTGCGCCAGCTCGGCATCCGGCTCAAGCTCAACGCGCTCGAGCACATGATCCGCGGCAAGCGGATCGTCGTCGTCGACGACTCGATCGTGCGCGGCAACACCCAGCGCGCGCAGGTGCGGATGCTCCGCGAGGCGGGTGCCCTCGAGGTGCACGTCAGGATCTCGAGCCCGCCGGTGAAGTGGCCGTGCTTCTACGGCATCGACTTCGCCACCCGCGCCGAGCTGATCGCCAACGGCCTCACGCCGGACGAGATCGCCGCCAGCGTCGGGGCCGACACCCTGGGCTACATCTCCCTCGACGGGATGGTCGACGCGACGAAGCAGTCGCGCCAGACCCTGTGCACCGCCTGCTTCACCGGCGAGTACCCGATCGAGCTGCCCGACGAGAGCCTGCTCGGCAAGCACCTGCTCGAGGCGACGCTCCAGTCGCCCACCATGGGCCGGGCGCTGCCGGTCCTCAACAACCCCTGACCGCACGCCGCACCACCCGAGGAGCCACGTGTCCGACGCCGCTGACAACGCCTACGCCGCCGCCGGGGTCTCGATCGAGGCGGCCGACCGCGCGATCGACCTGATGAAGGGCTGGGTGGAGAAGGCGCGCCGCCCCGAGATGATCGGCGGCCTCGGCGGGTTCGCCGGCCTCTTCGACGCCTCCGCCCTGACCCGCTACGAGCGGCCGCTGCTCGCCACCTCGACCGACGGTGTCGGCACCAAGGTCGCGATCGCGCAGCTGATGGACGTCCACGACACGATCGGCTTCGACCTGGTCGGCATGGTCGTCGACGACCTGGTCGTCTGCGGCGCCGAGCCGCTCTTCATGACCGACTACATCGCCTGCGGACGGGTCGTCCCCGAGCGGATCGCGGCGATCGTCAAGGGCATCGCCGAGGCGTGCGTCGTGGCCGGCTGCGCGCTCATCGGCGGCGAGACCGCCGAGCACCCCGGCCTGCTCGACCCCGACGACTACGACGTCGCCGGCGCCACCACCGGCGTCGTCGAGGCCAGCAAGCTGCTCGGACCCGGGCGCGTACGCCCCGGCGACGTGGTGATCGCGATGGAGGCCAGCGGCCTGCACTCCAACGGCTACTCCCTCGTGCGCCACGTCCTGCTCCAGCAGGCGGGCTGGACGGTCGAGCGCCACGTCGACGACTTCGGCCGCACCCTCGGCGAGGAGCTCCTCGAGCCGACCCGGATCTACGCCAAGGCCTGCCTCGACCTCGCCGACCGCACCGAGACCCACGCAATGTCCCACGTCACCGGCGGTGGTCTCGCTGCCAACCTCGAGCGCGTGCTGCCCGAGGAGCTGTCGGTGCGCATCGACCGCTCCACCTGGACCCCGCAGCCCGTCTTCGACGTCGTGCGCCGCGAGGGTCGGGTGTCGCAGGCCGACCTCGAGGCCACCCTCAACTGCGGCGTCGGCATGGTCTCGCTGACCGCCCCGGAGTCCGTCGACACGGCCATCGCGGTGCTCGCCGGGCACGGCGTGCGGGCATGGGTCGCGGGCGAGGTGCGCGCCGACGCGGAGGCCGGCGGGACGGTCACCCTGGAGGGCCAGCACCCCGGCTGGGAGTGAGATTCAGAACTCTGCGGGTGAAAAGCGCGGTTCTGGTGTGCGGGAACACCCACCGCTCAGGTAGCGTTGTCCCCACGATATGTGACCGATCAGACCGGGCGCGTCGAGTGCTCCTCGGCAGCCCCGGCCAAGTGTGCGAGGGGGTCGACCCTATGGGGCGCGGCCGAGCGAAGGCGAAGCAGACGAAGGTTGCCCGCGACCTGAAGTACCGGACTCACGAGACGGACTTCGGCGCGCTGGCGAAGGAGCTGCACGGAGAAGATCCTCACTCCTCGAGTGAGGTCGAGCCCGATGACGAGTGGTCGGACTACGCCGACCCGCGTCGTCGCGCGGACTGACTGATCGCACCTGCGCCTCGTCGTCCGGTCCGCCGGGCGCGCGAGGGCGTACGAGCGCGCCCACCGGGCAGTTCGTCGCGCTGCGAGGTGCTGACCGGGCAGTTCCTCGCGCTGGGAAGCAGCGAGCGGGCACTTCCTCGCGACAGGCAGCGCGAGGAAGTGCCCGCTCGACCGCTTCCAGCGCGAGGAAGTGCCCGCTCGACCGTCAGCCGAGGTAGAGGCCGCGCAGGCGACCGACCTCGCGCATCCGGCGCTCGGCGACCCGGTCGGCGGCCTCGGCGGTCGTGACGCCCTCCGCCCTGGCCAGCTCGAAGACGGCGCGGGTGGTCTCGAAGATCCCCGTGGCACGCTGCTGGGCGCGCTCGAAGGAGAAGCCCTCGAGCTCGTCGGCGACCTGGATGACGCCGCCGGAGTTCACGCAGTAGTCGGGGGCGTAGAGGATGCCGCGCTCCTCGACCTGCTTCTCGATGCCGGCGTGGGCGAGCTGGTTGTTGGCCGCGCCGCAGATGACCTTGGCCCGCAGGACCTCGAGCACCTCGTCGTTGATCGCGCCGCCCATCGCGCACGGGGCGTAGACGTCGATCTCGCTTGCGACCAGCTCGTCGGTGGTGGCGACGGCCTGCACCTGCGGGAACTCGGCGCGGATCGCCTCGACCGAGGGGGCGTGGACGTCGGTGACGACGACGGAGGCGCCGTCCTCGATCAGGTGGCGGACCAGGTGGCGCCCGACCTTGCCGACGCCGGCGATGCCGACGGTGCGACCGGCGAGCGTCGGCTCGCCCCACACCTGCTCGGCCGCGGCGCGCATGCCCTGGAAGGTGCCGAAGGCGGTGAGGACCGAGCTGTCGCCGGCGCCGCCGTGGGCGACGGTGCGACCGGTGACGAAGTCGCACTCGCGGGCGATGTGGTCCATGTCCTCCGAGAACGTGCCCACGTCGCAGGCCGTGAAGTAGCGCCCGTTGAGCGACTGCACGAAGCGGCCGTAGGCCCGCAGCAGCGCCTCGGTCTTCAACTCGGCCGGGTCGCCGATGATGACGGCCTTGCCGCCGCCGAGGTCGAGGCCGGCGAGCGCGTTCTTGTAGGACATGCCGCGCGAGAGGTTGAGCACGTCGACGATCGCGTCGTCGGTGCTGGCGTAGGGGTAGAACCGCGTCCCGCCCAGGGCCGGGCCCAGCGCCGTGGAGTGGATGGCGACGATGGCCCTCAGGCCGGTGGCGCGGTCGTTGCAGAAGACGACCTGCTCGTGCTCGGCTCCGAGGTCGAAGACGTCGACGCCGCTCGTGGGTGCTCCGGACATGCTCGTGGATCCTTTTCTGGTGGGTGCGGCCGCGGGGTGTGCGGGCCTGGTCAGCGCGGTCGAGGGGTGGTGACCGCCGTCACCCTCAGGGTAGTCCCGGCCGGCCGCGCGCACCGCATCAACCGGCTCACCCGGACCGCATCACCACCAGGTCGCCGTGGGTGCCGTAGCCGAGCAGCTCGCCGCCGGCCCGGCGGCCGTTGAACGTCGCCATCAGCCAGGTCCCGTCCACCCGCGCGAGCGAGGGCCACGGGAGGTTCGTCGGGTACGGCGCGTCCAGCAGCCCGACCTCGGTCATCGTCGTGTCGAGGACCGGGAAGCGGGCCCGCTGGCCGCGTCGCGACTCGCGCCCGTCGCTGGCCAGGACGAGCACGCGCCCGTCGACCTCGAGGAGGGTGGTGCCCTCCGTCGAGCGCCGGTCGGTGGCGGCGCCGAGGAGCGCCAGGTCGTCGAGCGAGGTGCCGCCGGCGAGCGCGGGGTGGAAGTCGAAGAAGCGGCGCGCGCTGACGAACCCGACCAGCCACCGGCCGTCGCGACGCAGGAGGTGCGGGTCCCACGTGGCGACCGACCCCAGGCCGTCCGTGGGCAGCGGCAGCTCGCGGGTGTCGAGCACGTGCGTCCCGCGCAGCAGGTCGGCCTCCGAGGCCGAGAGCGTGACCCTCAGGCCGGCGGGCGTACGCCGTCCGGCGCGCGTCCCCGGCACCTCGAAGTCGCCCCACGTGCTGGTCGCGACGAGCCACCCGCCCTCCGAGCGGACCAGGTGGGTGGCGTGGTCGCCGAAGACGCCGGGCCGGTCCGGCCGGCGGAAGAACAGGTCGGCGGCGTGCGCCAGGTCGTACGTCGTCGGGTCGAGGCTCCACACGCTCGTGTGCGCGGTGTCGAAGAAGCCGGGGCCGGCGGACGTCGCCGTGAGCCACAGCAGCCCGCCGTCGCGCACCGGGGTGCCGTCCTCGGCGGTCACGAACCGCACGTCGCGCAGCCCGAGCTGGCCGAACGGCCCGGCCGCGCCGCCCCACGACGGCAGCTCGACCTCCAGGCCCTCGAGCAGCGCCTCGTCGCGGACGTCGGGCACGAGGACCGACGTGTCGTCGGCGTCGCGCAGGTCGTGCCGCGCGCGGGCGACCCATCCACCGGCCTCGTGCGCCCACGCGGTGAGGTGCGTGCCGGTGAGGCTCAGCCCGAGCTCCGTCGGTCCGTCGGCGCGGTGGAAGCGCCGGCTGCGCAGCGCGCGCGCGCGGTGCCGTCGTCGACGGTGAGCGACACCGACCCGTCGACCAGGCCGGCCGCGAACCGGTGGCCGCCGAGGTGCAGCGCCACCGCGGCGCCGTCGCGGGCCGCCGTCGTCGCCGCGACGTACGGGGCCACGCAGGGGAGGGCCGCGAGGCCGCCCTCGGCGCGGGTGAGCGCGGGTCGTCCGCCGGCCAGCAGGTCGACCGGCCGCAGCCGGCGCACGATGTCGAGGCGGGGGAGCACGGGCCCATCCTCTCGGGGCGTGGCCCCGGGGACGCCACAGGGCCCCGATCGGGACGTGATCGGGGCCCTGCGGTGGTGGTGGCCAGGGGCGGGGTCGAACCGCCGACCTACCGATTTTCAGTCGGTCGCTCGTACCAACTGAGCTACCTGGCCAACGCGGAGGAGACTACAACAGCCGCGCGTGCCCCGGGGAATCGGCTCGCGTCACGGACGCTGGGCCGCCGCGCGCGGCAGCTCGAGCCAGAACGACGTCCCCACGCCCGGGGTCGACTCGCCCTGCACGGCGCCGCCGTCACGCTCGGCGATCGTCCGGCTGATCGACAGCCCGAGCCCGCTGCCCTTGGTCCCGGGGCCGGCAAAGCGGACGAACGGCTCGAAGACGTGCAGCATCTGGTCGGGTGCCAGGCCCGGCCCGTCGTCGCGGACGATCACCCGGACCATCGGGCGGCCGCTCTCCCCGAGCAGGGAGGTGGCGGTGAGGTGGACGGTGCCGCCCTCGGGGCGGTGGTGGGCGATCGCGTTGCCGACCAGGTTGGTCAGCACCTGGCGCACACCCGCCTCGTGCGCCCACGCCGTGAGGGCCTGGTCGATGTCGGCGCTCAGCGCCACGCCGGCGTTGCGAGCCGGGGTCCGGTGCCAGTGCAGGACGTCGGCCACCGCGTCCGCGACGCACACGTCCTGGCGCTGCTCGTCGGCCGCGATGGTGCGGCCGGCGCCGAGCAGGCTGTCGACGACCGCGACCAGCTGGTCGCAGGCGCGCAGGATCACGGGCCCGTCGCGCAGGAGCGCCGCGGACACCGGGTCCTGGGGCTGCTCGGCCGCGTCGTCCATCAGCACCTCGGTGTAGCCGACGATGGCGGCGAGCGGCGTGCGGAGCTCGTGGCCGACCGCGCCGAAGAACTGCTGGTAGGCGAGCTGTGCCTCGGTGCCGGTGTCGATCGCCTCGGCCAGCGCGCGGCGGGAGTGCTCGAGGGTGATCCGCGAGGAGATCGCGGCGCTGAGCAGGCGTACGTCCTCGACGATCTCCTCGGGCCAGGGTCCCGTCTCGAGGCTGATCGCCGACAGGCTGCCGAACATCTCGCCGCGCGAGAGCAGGGTCGAGGCGACCAGGCTGCGCACCCCGAACCGGCTCAGCTCGGAACGGTCGACGTCCGCCTCGGGCGGGAGCAGCTCGCGGTCCACGATCACGACGGTGTCCTTGCGGGCGAGGCCCGACAGCCACGGCATGCTGAGGGCGGCCTCGGGCCCCGCGTCCGGGGGCGGCAGCGCGGAGAACCCCGAGCCCGGACGCGCCCACTCCCGGATCCAGGCGCGCCCCCCGAGCTGCACCCAGCCCGATCGGTCGTCGGGGGCGAAGACGGTGAGAGCGCCGACCACGACCTCGACGCGGGGGTCGGTGAGGAGGTGCCGGGCCACCATCTCGAGGGACTCCGCGACGCTGCCGTCCCCGTCGAGGATCCGACGCGCAAGAGCGGCGCCGTCGCCGGAGACGGGCGCGCCGGAGACGACCTGGAGCGCAGGGTGCTCGATCACGGCGACACCTCCCTCCGCGCGACGTCGATACGGAACGGTACCGGGGCGATGCCCCGGCTCTGGTCGATTCTCACGGGCTCGCGCAGGGTGATCTCGTGCCGGACGCCCCAGCCCGCCAGCCGGACGAGCATCGCGAGCCCCAGGTTGCGGCCCGGGCACGCGTGCGGACCGGCGCCGAACGGGAGCCAGGCGCCGGGTCGCCGCGACGGGTCGTCCCAGCGCTCGGGGACGAAGCGGGACAGGTCGTCGGCCGCCCCGGGCACCAGGTCGGGTCGTCGGCCGAGCAGCAACGGGCTGACCATCACGAGACCGCCTGCGGGGACGCGCTGCCCGTCGAGCTCGCAGTCGCGGACCGCCTGCCGCGCGGTCACCCAGGTGGGGGGCGTCAGGCGCACGGTCTCCCACGCGGCGTGGACGGGGTCGACCAGGCCGGTCGGGTGGTCGGCGAGCCAGGCCAGCAGCCACGCGCCGGCCGCGATCGGGACCTGGATGCCGGCGGCCAGCATGGTGGCGACCTGCTGGGGGGTCCCCACGAGGCCGGGGACACCCAGCAGCGTGTCGTCGAGCGCGTGGCGGGCGCGCTCCTCGGCGCGCCGTACGCGGCTCCAGCGCGAGGGCGGGCGTCGGGCCGCGATCACCGGGCCGAGGGCGTCGATCCACGCCAGGACCCGGTCGGCCACGACCCGCCGCTGCGCGTCGGAGGCCTCCGGCAGCACGGCAGCGCAGGTCGCGAGCGCGACCGGCAGGCGCAGCATGACCATCGCGTCGTAGGCGGAGCCGGGCGCGGTGCGCTCGTGGTCGGCGCAGGCGGCGTCCCACTCGGTGGTGAAGAGCGCCGCGCCGCGCGCGACCGCGTCCGCGTCCAGCGGTGCGAAGCCGAGGTGGCCCGAACGGGTGTCGCCGCGGCTCGCGGAGAGGTCCCCGCTGCGGCTCACGTCCCCGGGGAAGTCGAAGGCGTCCGGCTCGGTCAGCACCCGCTTGGCGAGTGCGGGCGTGGTGGCCACCCACGGTCCGTGCGGACCGAGCGCCGCGAGCCCGGAACGAGGCAGGGCGAGGACAGCGCCGAGCCGGCCACCGGCCGACTCGGCGCTGCCCACGTGCGTCACGGTGCGGGCCCCACGGGGTGGGGCCTCACGTCGTCGATCAGCGCGGGGGCGCGGGACGCCACACGTAGACCGCCTGCATCTGGGTGGCGGCGCGCTTGGTGTCGAGGTGGGTGCGGATGCGCTTCATCATGGTGTTCTCCAGGGGTTGGGTTGGTGCACACCTGCGGGTGCCGGCGTGCGATTGCCGCCACGCTGAAGTCTCTGGCCCGGACGAGCGTTCAGGGATGGGTCAGGAATCCACCGTGCGTAGCGTCTCGGTGATGAGGTCGGTCAGCTGCTGGATGCGCAGTGGCTTCTGCATCACGTTGTCCACACCGAGCTCTTGCAGGGTGGCTCGGTGCTCGCCGGCCCAGGCGCTGATCACCACGACCTTCATGGTCGGGGCGACCGCAGGGTGCTCCCGGAGCCAGCGGACGACCTCCACGCCGTTCATGCGCGGCATGGTGAGGTCGAGGAGCATGACGTCGAAGCTCTCCTCCTGGAGACGCTCGACGGCAGCCTGTCCGTCCTCGGCGGTCGCGGCGGCGTGGCCGGCGCGCTCCACCAGGCGGGAGAACACGTCACGAATGTCCTCGTTGTCGTCGACGACGAGGAAGTGCAACTGCCGAGACGCGCTGCTCACGTGGTGAAGGCTAGTCATGTCAGGGGGTGTCTGGGGGGTCAATCCGGACAACTGGTCGAAATCTTCTCCCTTCCCCCGCCCCGCCGGGCGGGGGCACGAGCGGGGGTTTGGTTGGGACGTCCCACCCCGCAACCCCTATGCTGGGCGCGTCCGACCGGGTCTCCCGGGCGGGCTGGCCCCCATCGTCTAGCGGCCCAGGACCCCGCCCTTTCACGGCGGTAGCGCCGGTTCGAATCCGGTTGGGGGTGCCACCCGGACCGGGTGTCGACCCCGATTTGGTGGTCGGCCGCGAGCATGGGTTACAGTTCCACCGCTTCGCAGGAAGCACAACCTGGCCCCGTAGCGCAGTTGGTTAGCGCGCCGCCCTGTCACGGCGGAGGCCGCGGGTTCGAGTCCCGTCGGGGTCGCAGAGTCATGAAGAGGGAGAGCCGCCAGGCTCTCCCTCTCCTGCGTTCCGGGGTCGGTGCGCGGCCCTGGTTCGGGGGCGCTCCCTAGGCTGGAGGCATGCCGGTCGACCTCGATGCCGCCTCCTTCGACGCGATGGTCGAGCGTGCGCTCGACGAGCTGCCCGACGAGCTGGCGCGGCTGGTGGAGAACGTCGTGGTGCTGGTCGAGCCCGATGCGCCGGCCGACGACCCGGACCTCCTCGGCCTCTACGACGGGCTCGCCCTCACCGAGCGGCCCGCCAACCACGCGGGGTTCCTGCCCGACCGGATCCTGCTCTTCCGTGCCCCGCTGCTCGACGTCGCCGACTCCGTCGAGGAGCTCGAGGAGGAGGTGCGGATCACGGTGGTGCACGAGGTCGCGCACCACTTCGGCCTCGACGACGCCCGCCTGCACGCCCTCGGCTGGGGATGAGGTCTCAGCCGGTCAGGGCGCTGCCGACGATCCATCCGGCGGAGCACGCGGCGAGGGCGAGCACGGTCGTCGCGACGACGTAGCCGGCGGCCTCCCGCACGGGCCGGTCGACGGCCTGTACCGCGAAGGAGGAGAACGTCGTGAACCCGCCGCAGAACCCGGTGCCGAGGAGGGCCCAGGCCGCGTCACCGAGGGACAGCGCGGCGAACAGCCCGAACAGCCCGGAGCCGACGGTGTTGACCAACAGCGTGCCGCGCGGCCACGCCCGGTCGAGCACGTGGGCGCACGCGTAGCGCAGGGGCGCGCCGACCGCCGCGCCCAGGGCCACCAGCAGGGCCGTCGTCGCCTCGCTCATCCGAGGGCCTCCTCGGGCTCGGCCCGGCGCGAGACCCGGCGCCCGAGGTGCGCCGCCGCGAGGCCGGCGCCGAGCGTCAGCGCGAGGTAGAGGCCGGCCGTCGCGCCGTGGCCGGAGGCGGCGAGCTCGCGTGTCTGGCCGGCCCACGCGGACACGGTGGTGAACCCGCCGAGGACGCCCGGGCCGAGCATCGCGGCGAGCCGGGGCGAACGGCGTACGGCTGCGAGCAGCGGCAGCGCCCCGAGGGCGAACGCCCCGACGACGTTGATGGCCAGGGTCGGCCACGGGAACGTCCCGTGGGCCGCTGCGACGTCGACGGCGTGGCGCAGGAGTGCGCCGAGGGCACCGCCGGCCGCGACGAGCAGCAGGAGGTCGGGGCGCGGGCGCTGGCCGCTCACCCGACCTGGCTCGCGGAGTGGTCTGCGGTGGCGGCACCGCCCCAGGGGTGCGCGTCGCCGCCGGCGAGCTGGCCGATCAGCTCGCCGAGCAGCCAGTTGTGGAAGGCCCGCTGGTCCGCGGTGCGGGCGAGCGACAGCAGCCGCTCGGCGCGACAGAAGGCGTCGGCGACGTCGAACATCTCGGTCATCGTGACGAAGATCGGGGACGCCTCGCGGACCATGGGGAAGGTGAGGTCGACGCGCGGCGCGCCCTGGGCGGCCGCGCCGTTGACCTGGGAGTAGAAGGTGTCGGGGAACTGCCGCTCGAAGCTGGCGAACATCGACGTGAGGTCCCCGGCGAGCGGGTAGTCGCTCTGGTGGGACAGCGAGAGCAGCCGCAGCTCGCGGCGCAGCTCGGCGTACTGGCGGGCGAGGGACTGGTAGAGCGGGATGTCGACCGACAGCAGCCGCACCTCGAGGGCCGCCTCGCTGCGCGGCTCCGGGGCGGTCCGGTCCTGGTGGTCGACGACCCACGCGGCGTCGGCGCTCTCGTGCATCTCCGCGGCCGGCTCGAACCAGACGATCTTGCCGTCGTCCTCGATGGTCGCGCCCCACGCGGCGGCGCACTGCGCCACGATCCCCAGCCCGCGGCCGAAGGTCAGCAGCAGGTCGAGGTCGTCCCCGGTGACCGGCGCGGGCGGCACGGGAGGGCTCGTCGAGCCGTCGGCCACCTCGATGCGCGGGTGGCTGGCGGTGCCGCGCACCCGCACCTTGTAGGGCGAGCGGGCGTGGATGAGCGCGTTGGCCACCAGCTCGGAGACGCCCAGCTCGGCGCACTCGACCAGGTCCTCGCGGTCCAGGCGTCGGCAGATGTCCGCCACCCAGCGCCGGGCGTCGGCCGCGGCGCGCGGCGACGACGCCAGGGTCAGCTCGGAGGTCAGCGGCACTGGGACTTCTTTCAGGGGGTGTGGGTAGTCCAGTGGGCATTGGCTACCCGTCCTACGGGTGGTTCAAACCTCGAACACACCATAGTTTCCTTCGCGGATGGGGACAGGGTGTGAGCAAGCAGACGCGTCCACCATTTCGCCACCGGGGGGTCCCCGGGAGGACAATGGTCGTCGTCCTGACCGCACCTACGACCCTAGGAGCACTCGTGACCCAGACACAGGCAACGCGCCACAAGGTCGTGGTGATCGGCTCGGGATTCGGTGGACTCTTCGGCACCAAGGCGTTGCGCCGTGCCGACGTCGACGTCACCGTCGTCGCCAAGACCACCCACCACCTCTTCCAGCCCCTGCTCTACCAGGTGGCGACCGGCATCCTGTCCGAGGGCGAGATCGCCCCGCCGACCCGCGAGGTGCTCAGCAGCCAGGACAACGCCAAGGTGCTCCTCGGCGAGGTCGTCGACATCGACCTCGAGGCCCGGACCGTCACCTCGCGCGTGCTGGGCCGCGACACGGTGACGTCGTACGACTCGCTGCTCGTCGCCGCGGGCGCCAGCCAGTCCTACTTCGGCAACGACCACTTCGCCGAGTTCGCCCCCGGCATGAAGAGCATCGACGACGCGCTCGAGCTCCGCGGCCGGATCTTCGGCGCCTTCGAGATGGCCGAGCTCGGCGCCAGCCGCGGCGACGACGTCGACCACCTGCTGACCTTCGTGGTCGTGGGCGCCGGCCCGACCGGCGTCGAGATGGCCGGCCAGATCGCCGAGCTCGCGCACCACACGCTCCGCAAGGACTTCCGGGCGATCAACACCCGCCAGGCCCGCGTCGTGCTCGTCGACGCCGCCCCGCAGGTGCTGCCGCCGTTCGGCGCCAAGCTCGGCGAGAGGGCCCGGCGCGAGCTGGAGAAGCTCGGCGTCGAGGTGATGCTCGGCGGCATGGTCACCGAGGTCGACGAGCGCGGCCTCGAGGTCAAGTTCAAGGACGGCCGGGTCGAGCGGATCAACTCCGTCGCCAAGATCTGGGCCGCCGGCGTGCAGGCCAACCCGCTCGGCAAGACCCTGTCGGAGCAGACCGGCGCCCCGCTGGACCGGGCCGGCCGGATCGCGGTCAACCCCGACCTCACGCTCCCCGGCCACCCCGAGGTCTTCGTCGTCGGCGACATGATCGCCCTCGACAACCTCCCCGGCGTCGCGCAGGTCGCGATCCAGGGTGCGAAGTACGCCGCCAAGGAGATCCGCAACCGGGTCGAGAACAAGCCGCCGCAGGCGCCGTTCAAGTACTTCGACAAGGGCTCGATGGCGATCATCAGCCGCTTCCGGGCCGTCGCCATGGTCGGCAAGCTGCGGATCACGGGCATCGCGGCCTGGCTGATGTGGCTCGGCGTGCACCTCGTCTACCTCACCGGCTTCAAGAACCAGGTCTCCGCGCTGATGCGCTGGGCGATCACCTTCGTGAGCAACAACCGCTCCGAGCGCACCACGACCGAGCAGCAGATCTTCGCCCGGGCCGCGCTCGCGCGGCTGCGGCGCGGTGCGGCCGACCTGGTCTCCGACCCCGGGATGTACGACGCCACGCGGGCGATGATGGAGGAGACCCGTCGTCAGGAGCTCGAGGCGGCGGCGGCCCGGGAGGCCGAGCTGACCGACTCCGGCGTGCGCGGAGTGCCCGCGGACCACTGACCCGACCTCCGGCGCCGGGCGGTGTGCAGCCCGGCGAGGAGCGCGAGCAGCGCGCCGGTGCCCGCCAGCCACGGGAGCGGCCCGGGACCGGCCGGGTCCGGGTCCGTCCGCGGCACGGCCGGCACGACGGTGGGGGCGCTCCCGCCCGACGACGTCACCCCGAACCGCAGGTCGCCGGTGACGACGTGCCCGTCGGCGGCCACCACCCGGTAGGACACGACGTGCTCGCCGGTCGCCGCGAGCCGGACGCCGACCCGCACCAGCGCGCCGTCGACCGTCGGCGGGCCCTGCGTCGCCTGCCGTCCGCCGGGGCCGACGACCGAGACCGCGGCGGTCCCGGGGACCACCTCGTCGGCGAAGGACAGCATCAGCTCCTCGGTGTCCGCGGAGACCTCCTCGCCCGCGGCGGGCGAGCTGCCGAGCAGGTCGGTGTGGGCGTGGGCGGGCCCGGCCACCAGCACGAGGCCCAGGAGGACGACCAGGAGGACGACCGGGAGGACGACCGACCGCGGGGCGGTGAGGGTGGCGGTGCGGAGCGTCATGGCCGGTCCTTCCTCATCCCTCGAGGAGCGTCCGGGCGGCGGCCGCGAGGGGGCGCCGCCCCTCGCGGACCGCGCGGATGCTCGCGAGCAGCTGGTCGAGCGGGTCCTCCTTGAGGAGGTAGCCCCACGCCCCGGCGTCCAGCGCGGCCACCACCAGGCCGCGCGAGCACGAGGCGGTGAGCACCACCACCCGCACCAGCGGGTGCCGCCGGGACATCTGGCGGGTCGCCTCGATGCCGTCCATCCCGGGCAGGTCGAGGTCCATCAGCACGAGGTCGGGGAGCAGGGCCGCGACCGCGGGCAGCGCCGACTCGGCGTCGGCCGAGGCCCCGACCACCCGGAGGTCGGGCTCGGCGTCGAGGGCGAGCTCGAGCACCTGGCGCAGGATCTGGTGGTCGTCGACCAGCAGCACCCGCAGCATCACGTCGTCCTGGTCGAGGGTGGCCGGCATGCGAGGAGGGTGTCGCGGCCACCTTGGGGAATGCTCGGGCCGCTCAGCCGGCGCCCGGGAGGGGGAGCCGGGCGGTCAGGACGGTGCCGTACGCCCCGCCGATCTCCAGGTCGAGCCGTCCTCCGGCGTCAGCCACCGCGTCCGCCAGCAGCCGCAGCCCCAGGTGCCCGTCCCTGGAGGGGATGGTGGCGGTGCCGTTGGCGGTGCGGTGGGCGGTGCCGTGGGTGGTGCTGTGGGTGGTGCCGTGGGTGGTCGCACCGGTGCCGTCGTCGCGGACCCGCACCTCGAGCGTCGACGCGACGACCGACACGTCGACCCACAGGTGGGTGGCGCGGGCGTGCTTGACGACGTTGCGGACGCCTTCGCGGGTCACCCGGTAGGCGAGTCGGGCCGTCTGGGGCGGGAGCAGCAGGCCGGGCGGCACCGCGACCTCGACGGCCAGCCCGGCCGTCGCGCCGTCGATCGCCGCGAGCTCGCGCAGCGCGTCGCCGAAGCCCTCGCCCTCGAGGTCCGGGGGATAGAGGTCGGTCATCATCGTGCGCAGCGAGGCCACGTCGCCGCGCAGGACCGTGCCGGCGCGGTCGAGCATCGTCCGGGCGCGGTCGAGGTCGCCGTCGGACCGGAGCTCCTTGCGCACCGTCGGGATCAGGTAGCCGACGCCCGACAGGTCCTGGATGACGCCGTCGTGGAGGTCGTGCGCGATCCGGCGGCGCTCGAGGTCGGCCGCCTCGAGCGCGTGCTGGACCAGCACGGTGCGCTCGGCCTGCGCCCGCTCGACGCGTCGGGCGAGGGAGTACGCGAGCGGGAGCACGACGAGGAGGAAGACGAGCAGCGTGCCGAGCACGAGCGGCACGAACGACCGGGCGATCTCCTGTGCGTGCTCGTGCATGTCGGCCGTGGTGAGGTACGACTCGACGACCACCGGTCGGCCGTCGGCGTCCGTGGCGCCGGCGTAGACCTCCAGCATCTCGTCGACCGACTGCTCGGTGACGTTCTCGGCGCGGTCGAGGTCGGACACCTCGGCCCACGCCTCGTGGGTGCCGAAGAGCGCCGCGAGCTGCGGCTCCATCTCGAACGTCCGGCCGACCAGGTCGCCGGTGTCGTCCCAGATGATCCGTCCGTCCTGGTCCCAGATCTTCACGCGCTGCAGGCTGCCGTCGCGCATCCGGTTGTCCATCACCGTGTCGAGCAGGTCTGCCGCCCCCGGCTCACCGGCGCGCACCGCCTCGTCGACCATCGGTGCGGCCAGCCGGTTGGCGAGGTTGGCCGCCTGCCGCCGGCCGTCCTCGAGCGCCCGGTGCCGGGCGATCTGGTCGGCCACGAGGAGCGTCGTCAGCGAGAGCACGACCACCGCGAGGACCGCCGACACGGTGAAGCGGACCAGCGCCCGGCGCAGCACCCCGGAGGGCGGTGCGGAGCCCAGCGCGACGGATGCTGCGGTGGGGCGCGTGGTCCGGCCCCTCACGGGACGATCCCCGCGGCGCGTGCGACCGCCACCGCCTCGAGCTGGGAGTGGGCGTGCAGCTTGTGCAGCAGGCTCTTCACGTATCCCCGGCAGGTGTGGACGGAGATGTTCAGGTCGTGGGAGATGGCCCGGACGTCGCGTCCCGCGGCGAGGAGCCGGATCACGCGCTCCTCCTGCGGGGTCAGGGCGGGGCGCTCGACGGGGGCAGCGCCGCCGGAGGTGTCGAGGACCAGCGTGCGCAGCAGGGCGGGCGCGACCACCAGGCCGTCGCCGGGCGGGCCCACCAGCACCTCGCGGAGGTCCTCGAAGGCGCCGTCCTTCGGCAGCAGGGCGCTGGCCCCGGCAGCGGCGGCGCTGCGCAGCACCGAGGGTCCCGGCTCCGCGGTCAGCACCACGACCCGCAGCAGCGGGTGCCGCTGGACGAGCTCGCGGGTGAGGCTCAGGCCGTCGTCGTTGCCGAGGCGGACGTCCATGATGACGATGTCGGGCCGGAGCTGGTCGGTCATCGCCCGGGCGCCCTCGGCGTCGTGGGCGGCGCCGAGGCACTCGAGGCCCTCCTCCGCCGCGATCGCCATGCAGACCAGGTCGGTGAAGGTGCGGTGGTCGTCGACGACCAGCACCCGGGTGCGGCGTCCTGTCCCCTCCACCTCGAACATCGGCCGGCTCCCCCGTGCGCGGGGCGGCGACAATCCGGGCCGAGAGCCACCCGAGATCCCACGGTAGGGCCAGGACGAGGCCCGCGTCTGCGCCTTTTCCTCGCGATGCCCAAAACTGAGGACGTCACCCGGTGGGGGCGAGCTCGGCGGCGAACTCGTCCAGCGCCCGCGTCGCCCGGTCGCGCGCGCGGATCGGCATCCCGCCGACCGCCTGCCGCAGCAGGTCGACCAGCGTCGCGACCTCGGCGGTGAGGTCCGGCGCGTCGGCGGGGCCGTCGTCCGCGCGCAGCATCGCGACGTAGAGGTCGCGGCTCTCCGCGGACGGGCTGGAGCCGAGCTCGCGCTCGAGCGACTCGCGCAGCCCCAGGTAGCAGCGCAGCGCCTCGCCGCGCCGTCCCTCGGCCTGCAGCGCCCGCATCAGCACCCGGCAGGCGGTCTCGCCGAGGTCGTCCTGCGCGACGGCGAGCCTGGCGTGGCCGACCGCGTCGGCGGGACGACCGAGCGCGAGGGCGTGCTCGGCGGCCCGGGTCGCCACGCTCGCGAGCTCGACCCGGAAGGCGTCGCGGGCCTCGGCGGCCCACCCGGCGTAGGCCTCGCTGGCGAGGAGCTCGCCCCGCACGAGGGCGGTCGCCCGGCCCAGGAGGACGAGGGCGTCCTCGGTCGAGGCGTCGGCTGCGGCCGCGGTGAGGGTCCGGAAGCGTCGGACGTCGACGTCGACGACCTCGGGGTCGAGGACGTAGCCGTGCATCACCGTGCGGATCGCCGCCCGGTCGCCGGTGACGTGCGCCAGCGCCCGGCGCAGCACGCAGACGTAGCTCTCGAGCGTGCTGAGGTAGGAGCGCGGCGGGTGGTCCTCCCACAGCAGTCCGGCGAGCCGGTCCTTGGAGACCGGGCCGGTGCTCAGGGCGAGGATGGCGAGGATCTGCCGCGGCTTCACGCCACCGAGGTCGGCGCCGAGAGGCGCTCCCCCGGCGGTGCGGAGCGAGGTCTCGCCGAAGAGGTCGAGCTGGATCATGAGTGTCCCCCACGGACGTCTCTGCGGGAACGAGGTGGCTCCCGGCGATGCCATCGTCGTCGTGGTGGCCTCCGCCCGGCAGCCGCCGTTGAGGGGGCGGCACACCCCCACGGGTGAGGGGGTGCGCTAGACCGCCCCGGCCCCAGATTTCCCCAAGCCCGGCACCGGAGGCTCGCCCCGTGGATGCGCGCGAGCCCCGGCACCAGCGCCGCGCCCCGCTCGTGGGCGGGCTGGCGGCGCTCCTCGTCGGCGCGCTCGTGCTCGGCTCGGTCGCCAGCGGTGCGGGACCGGTCCCGGCGCCGCCGGGCATCCCGGACGCGGGCGCGTGGACCGGCTGGGCGCTGCGCCTCGCGGACGCGGCCGCCCTGCTGGTCGCGGTGCTGACGACCGGGTCGCTGCTGGTGGCCGCGGTGCTGCTCGCCCCCGACGGCGACGGTGACCACGAGGTGCGGGACGCACGGCGGCGGGCGACCCGGGCCGCGGCCGGCGGAGCCGCGGCCTGGCTCGTGGTGTCGGTCGCGACCGCGGTGCTGGTCGTCGCCGACACCCGCGCCGTCCCGGTCTCCCGGCTGGTCTCCCGGCTGCTGTCCGGCGACGAGCCGTGGCGCGGGCTCGTCGGCTCGGTGCCCGGGACGGCCCGCGGCCACCTGCTGGCGGCAGCCGCCGCGGCGGTCGTCCTCGTCCTCGCCGCGCGGCCCGCAGCCGCCGGGGTGCCGCCGCTGCGCTGGCCGCCGCGCTCCTCGGCCTGCTCCGCCCAGCTGGCGGGCCACGCCGGAGCGGTCGCCGACCAGGACGTCGTCGCCACCGGCATCGTCGTCCACGTGGCCGCGGCGGCGATCTGGGTGGGCGGCCTGGTCGGCGTGCTGGTCCACCTGCGCCGCGCGCCCGCCCTCCGCGCCGCCGCGCTCGAGCGGTTCAGCCCGCTCGCGGGAGGCGCCTACCTCGCGCTCGCGGTGTCGGGGGCCGCCTCGGCGAGCGTGCACCTGGCGACCTGGTCGGCGTGGTCCAGCGGCTACGCCGCGCTGGTGCTGGCCAAGGTCGTGCTGCTCGCGCTGCTGGGCTGGTGCGGTGCCCTGCACCGCCGCCGCCTCCGACGCGACCTGGCCTACGGCGGCCGCGCCGTCTTCACCCGCCTGGCGGTGGCGGAGGTGGCGCTGATGGCCGTCGCGGGCGGCCTCGCCGGCGCCCTCTCGCGCACCCCGCTGCCGGTCGTCGCGGTCGCACCCGAGCACGGCAGCAGCCATCCCGGCCTGCCGGCCGTCGTGCAGCCGGTGTCGGCCTGGCTGCTGCTGGGAGCGGTCCGGCCCAACGCGCTGGCGCTGCTGGTCGTCGGCGGCCTGCTCGTCGCCTACCGGCTCGCGGTGCACCGCGTCGTCGCGGCGGGCGGGTCGTGGCCCGAGCAGCGCCTGCACGCGGCCACGGCGGCCGCCGTGCTCGCGGTGGTCGTGCTCTGCTCCGGCCTGGCGACCTACGCACCCGCCATGCTCAGCGTCCAGGTCCTGCAGCTGCTGCTGATGCTGCTCGTCGTCCCCGCGGTGGTCGTCCGCGCCGCGGCGGCGCGCCTGTGGCGCCGGCCGGTCGACCCCGTCGTGGGTGCCGTCGCGGTCGGCGGCCTGCTCGTCCTCGTCTACCGCACCCCGCTGCTCGAGGCCTCGCAGCGCTCGCACTGGGTGCACCTGACCCTGCTCCTCGCCGCCACTGCGGCCGGCACGTACCACCTGTCGGCCCTTGCCCCCCACGGAGGCGGCGGGGAGCAGGCCCCACGGCAGGTCGCGGGGGGCGCGGCGCGGCTCGCGTCGCTCCTGCCCGCGGCCTGCCTCGGCGTGCTCGGTGCCCAGCTGCTGCTCGGCGACCGGCTGGTGGCGGGCCGGTGGTTCCTCGAGCTCCGCTGGGGATGGGTCGATCCGGCCGCCGACCAGCGGCTCGCCGGGCTGCTCGCCCTGGTCGCTGCCGCCGGGATGCTCCTGGCCGTCGTCGCGGTCCGGCCCGGCGCCGTCGCTCAGGACACCGGCCAGATCCGCACCAGCACCTCGCCGAGCAGGTCGTCGGCCGGCACCGGGCCGTAGTCGCGGGAGTCGATCGAGTTGGCGCGGTTGTCGCCCATCACGAGCACCGCGTCGTCGGGGACCTCGAAGGTGCGGGTGTAGGAGCCGTCCACCCAGCGGGGGTCGACGTACGCCTCCGGCACCGCGAGGCCGTCGACGTGCAGCACCCCGTCGAGGACGACCACGCTCTCGCCGGGCAGGCCCACGACCCTCTTGATCGCCCGGGTGCCGTCGCCCGGCATCGCGAAGACGACGAGGTCGCCCCGCCTGAGCGACCCGGGGTCGGGGGCGTGGCGCGAGACCAGGACCACGTCGCCCGCGCGCAGCGTGGGCGACATGCTGGAGGAGTCGATCCGCACCGGCTCGACGACCGTGGCGCGGACGACCCCCACCCCGACCACCACGCAGAGCGTGGCGGCCGCGAGGGCGGAGGTGCGTGCGGACGGCCCGCGCACGGGTCGCTCAGACCGCCGGTGCGGCGGCGAACGGGTGGTTGACGCCCGTGAGGCTCAGGTCGGCGTCGCCGACGGCCGGCGCCACGAGGAACTGGCCCATCATGTCGTTGTCCTCGTGGGCGAGGTTGTGGCAGTGGATCATGTAGCGCCCGCCCTGGTTCGCGGTCGCACCGGCCTGGCCGGTGGAGCGGCCGTCGGGGTAGGTGGCGGGCGCCATCGCGTAGTGCACCAGCACCTCGACGGTCTCGCCCTCGCCGACGTAGACCACGTCCTTCGGCCCCATCTCCCACGCGGCGACCTTGCCGAGGCCGCCCTTGCGGGACAGCACGCGGAAGTCGACGAGGTGGATGTGCAGCGGGTGGAACCAGCCGCCCGACTTGTTCTCGATCTTCCACACCTCGTAGTCGCCGGGGCGCGGCGGCGGGCCGTCGGCGGTGAAGAGGTTCCAGTTGCCGGCCTGGATGTCGTGCCAGGACATGCCGTTGATGAGGTACTCGTTGGTGACGTCGTCGTGCTCGAGGTCGATGTTCCGGGTGCGTCGCGAGAGCGTGCGGGGCGCCGTCATCACCTCGTTGACCTCCGACGCCGGCGGCGTGACCACACGGTTGGCGACCGTGCTGCGCGCCGCCGAGGTGACCCGCAGCTGCAGCACCTTGTTGGTGTGGACCCAGTCGACGTTGTTCTTGTTGCTGGCGTTGCGCAGCTCGACGGTGTCGCCGATCCGGCAGCCGGAGAAGTCGACCATCACCTCGTAGCGCTCGGCGCCCCCGTGGCGCCACGTCGTGACCTTCTGCGGCACCATCAGCCCGCCGTCGGTCGCGACGACGTACGTCGGGAGCACCGCGCCGG
Organism: Nocardioides okcheonensis; assembly: GCF_020991065.1. Lineage (NCBI taxonomy): Bacteria > Bacillati > Actinomycetota > Actinomycetes > Propionibacteriales > Nocardioidaceae > Nocardioides > Nocardioides okcheonensis. The sequence goes on along the minus strand of NZ_CP087710.1, from coordinate 2,219,664 downwards.
TGCGGGTGTTGACCATCGAGAAGGTGAAGGAGCGCGACAGCGTCGCGACCAGAACCCGGAAGCGGTACCACCGCTGCTCGACCTCGTGGAAGGGCCACGGGACGCCGTTGACGGTGATCACGTCGCCGTAGAGGCCGGCGTGGTCGCGGTCCATGTAGGCCAGAGCGCCGTTGGAGTCGAACATCGCGTCGCTCACCGTCAGCGGGACGTCGTACGGCCCCTGGGGGAGGTTGGCCTTCTCCCACGCGTTCTGCAGGTGGTACTGCGCGACGAGGCCGCTGTAGACGTTCTGCGCCGTGTGGTGGACGGCGTGGTCGTGGTACCAGAGCGTGCGGGGGCCCTGGTGGTTCGGGTACCAGTACGCCTTCCAGTGCCCGGGCTGGGTGAGGTCGTCGGCGTAGCCGTCGTACTGCGGCAGCGACGCCGATCCGTGCAGGTGGGTCGAGGTGGCCGCGGGGTAGCCCCAGACCGGGTGGACCGGCGGCAGCTGGTTGCGGACCTTGAGGCACACCCGCGTGTGCTGGTCGACCTTGATCAGCGGGCCCGGCACCGACGGCGCGCCGCCGTGCGGGCCGTACGCCAGCACCGTCGTGGTCGGGGCGCCGGGGTCGAGCACCTGCGCCTGCACGGCCGTCTCGGTGACCTCGTAGAGGTGGTAGTCGCCGTACTCGTCGGTGAGCACCGTCGGCACGAGCGGCTGCGGCACCGGCATCCGGCGGGTGAAGCGCACCGGCTTGGGCGCGGTGCTGATCCAGTCCTTCGTGCTGGCCGACTGGCCGAGCGGGAGCGTCACGCCGGCGACGGCGACGGTCCCCAGGCCCATCGTCGCCAGCACGTTGCGTCGGGTCGCTGATGCCATGGTGCGTCCTCCTCCGTACGAGCTGACCGGTCCAGCGTTCGCCTGCGACCTTGGGCATTCCTTGTGCGGTCAGTCCGGCTCCGGACGGGCCGGTGCCCGGTGGTCACACGGGACCACCGGGCACCGGCGTCAGCTGCTCCCGCCCTCCGCGGGAGCGGTCGTCACTGCAGGGCGAACCCGGACGGGCCGGACTCCGCTCCGTAGGCCGAGCGCACGGTGACCGTGCCGGCTGCGGTGGGCCGCAGCGCGGTGGGCGTGTTCTTCAGCCGGAAGTCGAAGTCGCAGACCCCGAGGGCCAGGGCGGGCGTCGCCGTCCCGAGGAGCACCGGCGCGGCGGCGGGCTTGTTCCAGTAGATGCTCATCAGGTTGCTCGCCGAGCAGTGCTTGGCGCTTCCCCTGACCCGCCACTCCTGGTTGCCGCGCTTGTAGGACGCGCTCGCCACGCTCACCGTGCCCGGGTCGGTGACGACCCGCACCGCGTCGGTGGCGGTGGTGCCGTTGACGTCGGTGATGGTGAGGGTGAAGGTGAGCGTCAGCGGCTGGGTCGAGGCGGGCACCACGAACGTCGGGTTGGCGGTCCCCGGGTTCTTCAGCGTCACCTGGACCGGGTCGGTCCCGGCCTGCGTCCACGCGTACGCCGAGGCGTACTGCGACGCCGTGCCGTCCAGCGCGACCGTCGAGGTCGGGATCGCCCCGGCCAGGTCGGTCCCGGCGTCGGCCACGGGCGCGACGTTGGGCGACGCCACGGTGATCGTCGTCCTTGCGGTGCTGGTGCTGGACCTGCCGGAGACGGTCAGTGCGACCTCGTAGGTCCCTGCCGCCGTGGCCACGAAGGTCACCGAGGAGCCGTTGGCCCCGACCGGGGTCAAGCGGGCGCCGGTGGCCGGCGTGACGCTCCAGGCGTAGCTCGACACCGTTCCCGCGGAGGCGAGGCCGTCGAGGGTCAGCGTCTGGTTGGTCTGGACCTGCGTGGCGTCGGAGGTGATCACCGCGGTGACGTCGAGCGCGGTGTCCTCGCCGCCGGTGACGACCACGTCGTCCGAGTCGGACCCGCCCTCGGCGGACGTGACGGTGACCTCGGGCGGCGGGACCGCCAGGTTCGGGATCGTCCAGGTCGTCCGCCCCTGCGCCACCGTCGGGGTGACCCGGGGCAGGTCGCCGCGGAGGCTCAGCGTCGCGCCGTCGGCACCCGACTCGGCGACGATCGTCAGGGTCCGGGTGTCGTTGTCGTAGACCGCGCTGGCGACGTGGACCTTGTCGCCGAAGAGCGACGGGGCGATGTGGTCGACCGTCGCCGGGGAGTCCGACACGTTCGTGACCACCAGGTCGGACGGGGGCGGACCGTCGGTGAGGACACGTGCGTAGTACCTGCCCGGCCGGGAGGCGTCCTCACGCATCCGGGTCTGCGGCACGCCGCTGCCCTTCACCACGATCTGCTGCCCGGTCTCGCTGGTGGCGAAGATGTCGAGCATCTGGCCCGCACCGGAGGTGGAGTACGACGCCTGGGTGGCCTGCACGCCCATGCGGGTCGCGAGCTTGCCCTGCACGAAGAAGGTGTTGGTCTGGATGCAGTCGTCGAGGGCGACGGGGTCGTTGCCGAGGCCAGGGTCCTGGCAGAGCTGGGTCGACCCGGTGAACGAGCCGCGCGGTCCCTCCACCCGGAAGAAGTTGGTGTTGTAGGGGCTGCCGACGACGGCGTGCTCCTGCGTGACGTCACCCAGGTAGCCGGCCGGCGCGGCCGGTGCGACCGCCGGGTCCCACTTGAGGAACGGGCCGGGGCGGCTGCCGAGGGTCTGGTCGAAGACGCCGTCCGGCGTGAGTGCCCCGATGTCCTCGGTCATGTTGATGCCCTTGAAGGCGCCCGGCTCGGCCGTCAGGCGGTCGACGCCGAACGGGTGGGTGAGGGTGTACTCGGCGTTGTCGACGAGGCCCGAGGCCCGCAGCCGGATCCGGCCGAAGCTGACCTGGTCGCCGGCCTTGGCGGGTCCGCCGGCGAACGCCGCCTCGACCGCCGTGACGAGCTGGGCGGTGCCGGAGCCGTAGTCGATGGACGTCTCGGCCGCCGACCAGAAGGCCTCGTCCGGGAAGTTGTCGGGGAACGACACCGGCTTCGTCGGGTCGGGGACGTCGCCCATGATGCAGTTCGAGTCGTTGGGGTCGAGGCAGAGCTCGAGCTTGACGTTGTTGGTGTCCTTGTACCAGAGCGGGAAGCCGTTGGCCTCGTCGATCGGTCCGACCTGCTTGAGGCCGACGGTGCCCTGCTGGTGCGCCGGCGGCGGGGAGATCGCGGAGGCGACGAAGCCGGCCCCCACGACCGTCAGGGTGAGGGCGACGACGGCGACGAGAAGTGTCCTTCCGCGCCGTCCTGTGCCGGTGGTGGTGTTCATCTGAGCTCCGTCCGCGAGTACGTGCGAGGGGTGTCCTGATCGTCGACACCCTCCGCGGTCGCGGTTGGGGAAACCTTGAGGGCCGGCCGGCGGCGCTCGAGGCGTGGCTCAGGGAGCGGCGGGCACCTCGCGGTGCTCGCGGCCGGGCTCGCCGTCGGGGTCGCGGCGTCGCCGGAGTCGGTGCCCGGTCGCCCAGGCGCCGACGCGGAAGGCGACCACCGCGATCACCGCACCGGCGACGTCGTCGGCGATGTAGTGCCACCCGAAGTAGAGGGTGGCGACGACGGTCAGGGCGAAGTTGACCCAGAAGATCCGCTGGACGAGCCGGCTGCGGACGGTGTGCCGGGCCATCAGCGCCCAGAGCAGGGCGATCGCGGTGTGCAGGCTCGCGAAGCCGGCGACGCCCTGGTAGTCGCCGTCGCCCCAGAGGAACCCGTGGCGGGACGCGACGAGGGAGTCCATGAGGTCGGAGGTGCCGTTCGGCACCAGGTCGCTGGCCAGCCAGGGGTACATGATCCCGGGGCCGAGGGTCGGCAGCAGGTAGTACGACACGGTGCCGAGGGTCCACGCGACGCCCTGGGCGGTGACGAACCACCAGCCGTAGCCGATGTTGCGCGACCAGACCAGCCACACCGTCACCAGGATCGCGACGAGCGGGATGTAGGTGAGGTAGACGGTGGAGAGGACGTGGGCCGAGAGGTCGCGGCCCAGCAGGTCCTGCAGGACGGTGGCCGGGTCGTGGCCGAGGAACAGCAGCCGGTCCATCCGCCACAGCTCGCTGTCGAACTTGTCCTCGCGGATGAGCGGCAGCAGCGACTTGAGGTTCCGGTAGGCGACGTAGACGACGTAGAAGCAGGAGATGCCGACGGTCACCAGCAGCAGCCGGGCGCCGGTCCAGTGCGTGCGCAGCCGCTCGCGCGCCGCCTCGACGCAGCGGGCCGGGTGGAGGCGCCCCACCCACAGGGCGCGCGGCAGCAGGTCGGCGACGATCGCCGCGAGGCACAGCACCGGCAGGCGGACCCACGAGGGGCCGAGGAAGCTGCCCTCGGGGTCGGCGACCGGGCGGTCGAGCGCGTGGCTGGCGAGGAAGGTGGTCACGCCCATCAGCACCGCGTTGGCGACGAGGAACGTCCAGGGGCGACGGAGCAGCCGCGGGACCGTCGTGGTCGTCGCGCTGGGCACGGTCGCGGGCCCGGCGGTCGCGGGCTCGCTCGGGCCTGTCGTCGTCGGGGCGGGCGCGGCCGGGTGGGCGTTGGCCGGCGTCGGCGCAGGGGTCGGCGTCGGGGAGGGCACGGGGTTCTCCGGGGTGGTGCGGGCGTGACGTGGGCCCTGACATTCTCCCGGTTCACCCAAAATTCACCTAGCCGAGGACGTGGTGCGCCGGAACCTCCGGTCCCGGTGGCACCCCGTCCTCGGCTGACGGGAACAGGGGAGGCGGGGGCAGGGGTTGTCATCGACGACCGACGGACCCCCGGAACGAGCCCGGGACGACATCGAGACGACGGAAGAGGACGACATGCGAGCTGTGGTCTACACCGAGAGCGGCGACGCCGACGTGCTGGAGCTGGTCGAGCGCGAGGCCGCCGAGCCGGGGCCGGGCGAGGTCCGGGTCCGGGTCGTGCGGGCGGGGGTGAACCCGACGGACTGGAAGTTCCGCGCCGGCGGGATGGGCACCCTCGCCTTCCCCGAGATCGTCCCCGGCCAGGACGGTGCGGGCGTCGTCGAGGCACTGGGCCCGGACGTCACCTCGCTCGCCGTCGGCGACCGGGTGTGGACGATGCTGGCCCAGCACCAGCGCCCCGGCGGCACGGCGCAGGAGCAGGTCGTGCTGCCGGTCGACCGGCTGACAGTCCTGCCGGACGGGGCGTCGTACGACCTCGGCGCCTCGCTCGGCGTCCCGGCCGTCACCGCCCACCGGGCGCTCACCACCTCCGAGGACGGCCCGACCCGGCTCGCGCCCGGAGCGCTCGACGGCACGACGGTGCTGGTGGCCGGCGGGGCGGGAGCCGTGGGCAACGCGGCCATCCAGCTGGCCCGGTGGGCGGGCGCGACCGTCGTCGCCACCGTCAGCAGCGCCGGGAAGGGTGCGCTGGCGACCGCGGCGGGCGCGCACCACGTCGTCAACTACCGCGAGGGCGACCTCGTCGAGCAGGTCCGCGCGATCGCCCCCGACGGTGTCGACCTCGTCGTCGAGGTGGCGCCCGCGCAGAACCTGCGCACCGACCTCCGGCTGATCCGCCCGCGAGGCACGATCGCGATCTACGCCAACAACGGCGGCGACGAGGTCACGCTGGGCGTGCGTGAGACGTTCTCCACCAATGCGCGCCTCCAGTGGGTGCTGCTCTACACCGTCGGGTCGGCGGCGCTGCGCGCCGCGGCCGAGGACATCACCGCCGCGGTCGCCGACGGCGCGTTCGGGGTCGGCGAGGAGCACGGCCTGCCGCTGCACCACCACCCGCTGGAGGAGACCGCCCGGGCGCACGCCGCCGTCGAGGACGGGGCCGTGGGCAAGGTGCTGATCGACGTCGCGGAGGGCTGAGCGGACTGCTGCGGTCGGGAGCGGGTAGGCCTCCAGGGACTCGAACCCTGAACGAACAGATTAAAAGTCTGCTGCTCTGCCAATTGAGCTAGAGGCCCGGGCCCTGCCGCCGTCGGCGGTGGGGTCCGGGTGCAGCCTAGTTGTGGGTCGGGCCGCCCGCTCGAGCCGGGCGGCGTAGACCTCGGTGACGACGGCGGCGACCATCCGCGCGACCAGCAGCGCGGGGACGCCCCAGGCCGTCCAGATCAGCCCGGCCACGACCGGGGCGACGACGTCGCCGGCGTCCTCGCCGGACGTCAGGTAGGCCATGGTGCGGGCGCGGGTGCGCGGGTCGCGGTCGGAGACCTCGGCCATCAGCGATCCCCAGGCCGGGCGGAACGCCGCCTTGCCGATGTCGTCGAGGCTCTTGCCGACCCACATGCCGACCAGCCCCGGGAACAGCAGGTAGAGCGCCGCGGAGCAGATGTTGGAGACGCTGCGCACCGCGAGGACCAGGCGCCGGGAGACGTGGTCGGCGACCCATCCCCACAGCGGGCCGGTGAACGCGAAGGCGGGGGTGAGCAGGTAGAGCAGGCCCGCCTGCGCGGTCGTGAGCCCGGCGTACTCCACCGCCAGGACCGGGAAGAGCGCGGTGAGCATCGCGGACGTGCCGGCGACGAGGAAGCCGAGCCCGGCGTACGCCGCGAGGCCGCGGGCGGGCGGGACCGACGCGACGGTCGGGCCCGGGGGAGGCGGGGGAGGCGCGGGCGGGTCGGCCGACCGGGGGTGCGCGCTGCCGCGCGGGACCAGCACCCACACCGCGAGCAGCGGCAGCAGGGACAGCGCGAACGCCGTCGCGAAGGTGAGCGTGAAGCCGCCAGCCGTGGCCAGCAGCAGTCCCGCGACGCTCTTGCCGACGGCACCCGCGGTCGTCTTCGCCGTCTGGTACCACGCGAAGGTGGTGGCGATCGCCTTCTTGCCGCCGTTCTCCGCGATCAGGGCGTGGACCGCCGGGTCGCGCACGGCGTCCGAGACCCCGTGCACGCCGCGGACCCCGAACAGCTGCCACGGGGCGGCGGTCGCGACGTAGGCGAGGCACACGACGGCGCGCAGCGCCAGGGTGCCGAGCAGGGAACGGCGCAGGCCCCACCGGTCGGCCCACGGCCCGAGCACCGGCTTGAGCAGCATCGACACGACGACCGAGGCGGACGTCAGCAGGCCGATCTGCGTGAGCGACATGCCCATCCGGTGGGCGTAGAGCGGCAGCGCGAAGGTGAGCAGCCCGAAGGCGAGGCGGGAGAAGAAGCCCTCGACCACCAGCGCCGTCGCCGGTGTCGCGCGCACGGTCCTCGCCCGGTGCCTCACCGCGACCCTGCCGGGACGAGCGCGGGCCCGCGCGCCGGGGCGTGGGGAGCCGGCGACAGCGGCGGCAGGGGCGGCGGCGCGAGGTCGCCGACCGCGATGCGGTGGACGTGGTCGGCCATCGGGCCGGCGACCTCCTCGCAGCCCTTGTAGCCCGGGAAGTAGTTGAGGTCGACGACCGTGGGACCGTCCGGGCCCTCGATCACGTCGATCCCGAACAGGTCGAGCCCGCTGACCCGGCCGACCCGCCGGGCCAGGTCCTCGACCTCCGCCGTCACCGGCACCGGCTCGCCGGGGCGGGTGAAGCTGGTCGCGTCGAACGGCTTGCGGACCGCCCACACCCGCGACCCCACGACGTAGACCTTGAGGTCGTGCCCCGGGCCGTCGACGTGGCGCTGGACCACGACGGGCCCGCCCGGGTCCGGCAGCCGGTCGAGCTGGCGCGGGGTGCGGACCACGTGCACCCCCGCGCCGCGGTGGCCCCGGACCGGCTTCACGACCAGCGGGCCGTCGTCGAGCAGGTGGCGGCAGGTCCCGGGCGACCCGGTCACCCAGGTCTCGGGCACCCGCACCCCGGCCGCGGCGAGCCGCTGGTTGGCCAGCACCTTGTCCTGCGCGGCCGCGCAGGCGGGATAGGGGTTGAAGACCCGCGCCCCGCGCGCGTGCAGCGCGGCCGCGTGGCTCAGGGCGGTCTCGGTGTGCGACTTCAGCAGGAACATCACGTCGTCGTCGACCGCGCGGGGGTCGGCCGGCAGCAGCACGTCCTCGACGATGGCGCCCGACACCGTGTGCCCCCTGCGGCGCAGCCGGGACACCACCTCGCGCAGCAGCGGGCTGGGCCGGTCGGGCACCCGGCGCACCAGCAGGAAGCGGATGTCGGTCACGGCGTCACCGCCGTCACCCGGGCGTGCGACGCCTGCGGCGCGTCGTCGCGCAGCCGGTCGACGACGACGTCGGCGATCCGGCGCCCGGCCTCGGGGACACCCTTGAAGCCGGGGAACGCGGACATGTCGACCACCCACAGCCGGCCCTGGTGGCGCACGACGTCGACGCCGTAGACGTCGATCCCGAACGCGTCGCCGCAGCGCCGCACGATGGCCTCCAGCTCGGCGGTGACCGGCAGCAGCCGGCCGCGCTTCTCGCGGAGCGTGCGGGCCGGGAACGGCCGCTCGACGCAGAAGATCTCCTCACCGATCCGGTAGAGCTTGAGGTCCGGCCCCTCGGGCGGGTGGTAGCGCATGACCAGCCACGGCTCCTGGTCGAGGTCGGCGAGGCCGGCGCGCTCGTGCAGGACGTGGAGGCCGCGCCCGCGGGAGCCGCGCGGGTCCTTGACGATCAGCGGCCCGTCGACGAGGTGCGGCGCGACCTGGATCGGGTCGGTGACCAGCCAGCTCTGCGGCACCGGGACGCCGGCTGCCGCGAGCGCCCGCGTCTGGACGATCTTGTCGCGGCAGGCGGCGGCCACCGGGTAGGGGTTGACGATCCGCGCACCCACGGCGTCGAGCGCGCCGGCGAGGGACAGCGCGGTCGGCGTCCCGGACTTCAGCACGTACAGGTCGGCCAGAGGGGTCGGCGCGCTGAGGTCGTGGGCGTGCTGGTCCGGGTCCTCCACCACGGCGGTGACGCGGTGGTGCGCGAGCCGGTCGACGAGGTCGCGGACGAGTCGCGCGCGGGGCGAGCCGGCCGGGTGGTGGGTGGCGAGCACGCAGACGAGCGGGGCGGTCATCGGCGCACCTCCACGGCGACGGCGTGGGCCGCGTCGAGGGCGTCGAGCGGCGACCCGCCCGTCGCCAGCACCGCGTGGGCGCGTTCGGTGAGGGCCAGGAACGGGTGCCGCGGCGCGAGCCCGGTCAGCTGGGCGAGGACGCCCCGGACCCCCAGGCGGCGCAGCGGTCGCTGCAGCGTCGGGTCGAGCGTGGTGCCCCAGGTGAGGGCGGCCGCCGCCGTCACGCGCGAGGCCCGCCGGGACCGTGCCGCCGGCGAGGGCCGCGAGCGCCGGGCCGCAGACCCGGTCGCCGCGCGCGAGCTTGCGACGCGGGTCGCGACCGACCCGCTGCCGCGGGGTCCGCGAGCGCGGGGCACCGGAACCGCTCGAGGGTCCGGTCGAGGTCGTCGTCGGTGCCGCCGAGCTCGTCGCCGAACAGGGCCGCGACGCCCTCGCGGCCCTCCCGCAGCACCTCGCGGACCACCGTCCGGACGACGGGGTCCGCGAGCGCCGCCGGGAGCGTGGCGTGCCCGGCGAGGCCGCCGACGTAGGCCGCGCTGGCGTGCCCGGCGCTGAAGACGAACTTCTTGCGGGTCAGGTGGGCGGTGAAGTCGTCGACCCCGTCGAGGCCGCGCAGGACCGGCACCTGTCCGCCGAGCGCCGCCCGGTCGACCCGGAGGGCGCCGCGGGCCTCCACGACCACGTGGTCCGGCTCCGGGCCGGGACGGTTGGCGATCCGGTCGACCAGGACCCCCGCGAACCGGTGGGGCGCGACCGGACCCACCGTGTGCTCGGCGACCAGGGCCCGGAGCACCTCCGCGGCGCCCGGCCGGTTGTCGCAGACCAGCACCGAGGCGGGCGTACGCCGTCCCGCGAGGGCACGGGCGAGGTCGGGCGCGACGGTGCGCGCCTGGCCGCTCCCGACGGTGACGAACAGCATCGGCGCGGCGCCGACCAGCCGGCGCAGGCGCACGTCGTCGAGGGCGAGCACCAGCGACGGGTGCAGCACGCTCGACCGGTCCTGCCCGACGTGACGGACGCGGGCGGGCGACCGGGACAGCCGACGGGCGGCCTCCTCGGTCCGGGCGACCAGGGCGTACGGGTGGCCGCCGGCCTCCAGCGTCGCGGCGACCACGCCGCACCCGACGCTCCCGGGGCCGATGACGACCGCCGGCGCCGTGCTCATCGCGCGACCGCCAGCGCGGACCGGGCGCCGACGGACGGCTCGGTCCGTGGTGCGGGCACCTGCGGGGCAGTGGCGGCCACCGCGTCGAGCACCACCTCGCACAGGAAGTCGTCGGCGTCGCACGCCAGGCCGCGGTAGTTCGGGTACTCGTTGACCTCGACGACCATCAGCTCGCCGTCGACCTCGACGCAGTCGACGCCGAACAGCGACAGCCCGAAGACCTCGGCGCACGCGCTCGCGATCCGGACCATCTCGTCGGTCACCGGGACCTCGTGGCCCGGGTCGGGGTCCGCCCGCACGGAGCCGTCGACGTCGATCGGGGACGGCCGGCGCACCGCCCACACCCCGCCGCCGGCGACGTAGAGCTTGATGTCGTGCCCGTCGCCGCGGTGGAACGGCTGCGCCAGCGCGACCGGCTCGGGCCACGCCAGCCCCGCGAGGTCGGCGACGTCGGTGACGACCTCGATGCCTCGCGCGTTGTCGCCGTAGAGCGGCTTCAGCAGCAGCGGGAACGGCACGTCGGCCAGCGTCTGCAGCTCGGCCACGGTGGCCAGCCAGGTCCGCGGCGTCGGGATGCCCGCGCGCCACAGCGCCGCGGACATCGCCGCCTTGTCGACGACCGCGGCGATCGCGGCCGCGTCGTGGAGCACCGCGACGCCGTTGGTCTCGAGCGTCCGCAGCAGCGAGAGCAGGCGCGGGCTGCGTCCGCGCGCCACCACGAAGTCGACCTCGCCGACCATCGTCGGGTGGCCCAGGTCGGTGGGGAGCCGGTCGGCCACGTGGACCACGACCTCCACTCCCCGTTGCTGCAACCGGGCGACCAGCCCGGCGGGCTGGGCCTGCGCCAGGTAGCGGTCCTCCACGAGGACCCCGACCCGGGGTCCTGTCGACCAACGCGAAGTGAACATCGCACGACCTCCTGTTGAGGCTTCAACGATGCGCCCGGCCGCGCGGGCCGGTACAGGTGGCCGATGGTGCTAGTACCCCTCCGGGACCTACGGTGGTGAGCGTGCCGGCGCCCGCGACCCTCGTCGAGATCTGCCTGGAGGACGTCGGCGGCGCGGCGCTCGCGGCGGCCGCCGGGGCCGACGCGCTGGAGGTCTGCGCCGGGCTCGTCGAGGGCGGCACCACCCCGACCCCCGGGTTCGTGCGGCACTGCGCGGAGCAGGCGCCGGGCCTCGAGGTGCGCGTGCTGGTCCGTCCGCGCGGCGGCGACTTCGTGCACTCCACGGCCGAGGTCGACGTCATGGTCACCGACGTCGAGGTCCTGCGCGACGCGGTGCCGCACGGGACCCGGCTGGGCTTCGTGGTCGGCACGCTCACGCCCGACGGCGAGGTCGACGCCGAGGTCGTACGCCGCCTGGTCGCCGCCTGCGGCCCCGCCCCGGTCACCTTCCACAAGGCGTTCGACTCGGTGCCCGACCAGCGGGCCGCGCTCGCGCTGCTGCGCGACCTCGGCGTGACCCGGGTGCTGACGTCGGGGGGTCCCGGCACGGCCGTCGACCACCTCCCTGCGCTCGCCGACCTGGTCCGGGCCGCCGGCGACGACGTCCGGGTCGCGGTCGGCGGCGGCGTACGCCCCGGCAACGTGGCGCGGGTCGTGGCCGCCACGGGGGCGCGCGAGGTGCACCTGCGCGCGCCGGGAGCGGTCGCGTCGGCGGGCAGGTCGGCGGGCTACGACGACGGTGGCCGCAGCGTCACCGACCCCGGCGTGCTGGCCGAGGTGATGGCGGCGCTCGGCCGCTGAGTCACGCGCGCGCGGTGTCGCCCGGGAACAGGACCGCCCGGGCGAGCGGGTCGACGCCCGACACGTCGTCGAGCGGGAACACCGGCCGCTCGACCCGGCGGTGGCCGAGCCGGACGAGGTCCTGGTCGACCCCGCCGGGCGTGAGCGCGAGCATCCAGTCGGCGGCCAGGTCGAACAGCTCGGGCTCGAGGTAGCCGATCTTGACGACCACGACGTCGGCGCGGCGCGGGTCGAGCCCGAGCCGGGTGAAGTCGGACTCGAGGTGGTAGGGCCGGCGCCGCCGGGTGACCACGACGTCGATCGACGGGGTGCGGACCACGACCTCGAGGTTGTCGTCGGTCGGCACCACGGCGACGACCTCGCCGCTGAGCTCGACCGGGGGCGCGGTCCGCGCGTCGATGCGGGCGCCGACGGTGAGCCGCACGTGCGCGCCGACCCCGGCCTCGGCGGCCGCCAGCGCGCCGACCGCGTCCGGGATCGACGCGTAGATCGCGCGCTTGCCGCTCGCGGCGAGGTCCTCGCTGGCGAGCAGCCGGGCCAGCGTCCAGGTCACGTCGCCGGCGCCGCCGGCGGTCGGGTTGTCGCCCGAGTCGGACACGACGTAGGGCGCGACCGGTGACGCGAGCGCCGCGGCCAGCACCTCGTCGAGGGTCCCGGTCGGCGCGACGAAGCCGAACTCCTCGCGCCGCTCCCACAGCTCGGTGGCGAGCGACGACGCCTCCCGGAGGGCGAGGTCGGCGTCGTCGCCGACGACCATCACGACGGCGCCGTTGCGCGGCTCGTCGGCCCACGGGTAGCCGATCCAGATGCCGGCGTCGAGGACGCCGTCGAGCGCCTCGATCTCCGGCACCCGGGCGTAGAGGCTCGCGGCCGGCTCCTGGCGGGTGCTGGTCATCTCGCCCGGCAGCAGGATCGGCACCGGCACCCACGCCTTCGCGGGCCGGCGCTCGCCCGGCGGGAGCGCGAGCCGGTCGACGAGGTTGCGCGCCGCGCGCTCCTTGGTCTCCTGCCAGTCCACGTGCGGGGCGGTGCGGTAGGTCGTCAGCAGGTCGACCGTCGCGGCGAGGGTGCGCGAGACGTTGCCGTGCAGGTCCATCCCGCTGCTGACCAGGCAGTCCGGCCCGACCACCGCGCGCACGGCGAGCGCGAGGTCGCCCTCCATGTCGTCGAGGCCGACCACGCTCGCCGCGCCGTGGACGTCGAGGACGAGACCGTCGAGCGGGGCCTGCGCGACCGCGGCGACGAGCCCCGCGAGGATCTCGGCCTTGAGCAGGGCGTAGTCGTCCGCCGGGATCGCCCCGCCGGCGATGCTGCGGGCCTGGAGGACGCCGACCCACTCGGCCCGGTCGGCGAGCGCGCCGCCGTCGCGCCAGAAGTCCCAGGCGTCGAGGACCTCGCGGCCGCGCCGCGGCGCGAGCATCGCGGCCGTGGTCAGCGCCGGGGAGAAGGTGGAGGCCTCGAGGCTGATGCCGCAGACGGCCACGCGCGGCAGGGCTGGTCCGGTCACCCGCTCATGCTGTCAGCCCGGTCGCCGGGAGCCCCGGCCAACCCCTCCGGGTGGTCGGTTCGCCGAGTGTTCACCACGCTGTGGATGGGGAGGGGTGACGCCGGCGATTTTGTTGATAGTGTCTGGCGTGCAACAGGTGCAAGTTCCAGCAGGTCGACGCCCGCGGAGTTTGTGATCCAACGGCGTTTGAACTTCGGGCCCTGCCAGCTCGTGAGTCGCAAGCGGCGTGTCACCGCATCTGGTGCGGGTCGCCGAAGTGGCGGCTCACGCCCCGACAAAGGAGTAACGAGCATCATGGCTCAGGGCACCGTTAAGTGGTTCAACGCCGAGAAGGGTTTCGGCTTCATCGCGCAGGAGGACGGCGGCGACGACGTCTTCGTGCACTACTCGGCCATCCAGACCAACGGCTACAAGTCGCTGGACGAGAACCAGAAGGTCGAGTTCGACGTCACCCAGGGCCCGAAGGGCCCGCAGGCGGAGAACGTCCGCCCGCTCTGATCGGCTGAGCTGGAAGCACCTTCCAGATCTGCTCAAGAGTCCGGCCCCATTCCCTTCAGGGGGGTGGGGCCGGGCTTCATTTCGAGCCAAACTAGTGACTCGTTCGGGTCATTTCCTCCGGCCGCGCCGGTCAGGGAGACTTGTCCCGAACGCCTACAGTCGATCACGGGGCCGAGAGAAGAGGAGGGTGACGTGCACGATCAGTTCGACGTGACCCTCGAGGACGGTGACCTCCTCGGCGAGGTGGAGCTGACCACCACGCTGATCATCGCCGCGAGCGAGTCCGAGGACCACCTCTCCCAGGAGGAGATCGACCGCCTGCTCGGCGTCACGCCGCGGCGGCCGTCCGAGGACTGACCGCCCGCCGTCGCCCCTCAGCAGGTGGCGAACAGCACCGGCCCGCTGGTCAGGTCCGACAGCACGTACTGCCCCGCCACGGGTCGCAGGTCGAGCACGACGTCGCGCCCCTGCGCACCGGCCTGCTCGACGCTGAAGCGGTCGCCGAAGTCGCCGCCCTGACCCGGCGCGGGTCCGCTGGCGAGCAGCGCGCGTGCCTCCGCCTCGTCCGGCGCGTCGTCGGCGTCCTCCACCTGCAGCACCGCGCGTACGGCTCCGTCCGGCTGCAGCCCCATCGCGAAGCCGGTGAGCGGGTGCACGCCCCCGGCGGCCTCGACGAGCTGGTCGGCCTCGGCCTGCGCGTCGTCGTCGGCCTGCGCCATCGCCAGCTTCTCGCAGGCGTACGCGCCGTCGTAGGTCGCGGCCGCGAGCGGGTCGTCGAGCGCACCCGCGACGTCGGCGAGGTCGGAGGCGCCGTCGCGGTCGCCGCGGACCACGTCGAGCGCCTCCTCGAGGTAGGCCGCCTGGTCGGACGTCAGCACCAGCCCCTCGTCGGCCAGCAGCGCGACGTGCTGGAGCTCCGGGGTCAGCGAGCCGACGCCGGAGAGCACGTCCGGGCCGCCGACCCACACGCCGTCGTCCTCGTCGGGCTCGGTCCAGCCGAGGGAGCCGAGCCGGTCGGCGACGTCGTCGAGGTCGACGTCCTCGCCGACCCCGAGCACCTCGACGGCGCCGTCACCGGACTGGGCCAGCAGCTCCCACGACACGGTCGCGGGGGAGAAGCCCAGCTCCTCCTGCATGACGCCCGCCGAGGTGCCGAGCGCCGACATCGAGGACAGGTCGCGGGGGAAGGCCTCGGCCAGGAACGCGTCGACCTGCTCGGCGCTCGAGCCCGGGCCGACGTCGGCGCCGACCTCGCGGCGCACGGCCGCCCAGTCGGTCCACGACGCGCGGCTGGTGCCGTCCGGGGCCAGCTCGAGGGCCTGCTGGAGCGCCGTCCGGCGCTCGACCAGCCGCCACGCGGTGAGGCCCGCGACGACCACGACGAGGACACCCGCCACGGCCAGCACTGCGCGACGCGACACGGACGGGCTCCTCGGGGATCGACGACGGGTGTGAGACTACGTCCATGGAGCACCGCGACGTGCGCGCCGCAGGCGCCGTGGTCACGCGCAAGGGTGGCGAGGTCCTGCTCGTCCACCGCCCGAAGTACGACGACTGGTCGTTCCCCAAGGGCAAGCTCGACCCCGGGGAGCACGTCGTCAGCGCCGCGGTCCGCGAGGTCGCGGAGGAGACCGGGCTCGACGTGCGGCTCGGCCCGGCGCTGACCTCGCAGCGCTACCGGATCGCCGGCGGGCGGTGGAAGCGGGTCGACTACTGGACCGCCCGGGTCATCGGCAGCGACGACGTCGGCCGCTACCGGCCCAACGACGAGATCGACGCGGTCGAGTGGGTGCCGTGGGAGGCCGCCGCCGTCCGGCTGAGCTATCCGCACGACCGGGTCACGCTCGCCGAGGCGCGGCCGCTGCGGCGGCGTACGCGCGCGCTCGTGGTGCTGCGCCACGGCAAGGCCCGCGCCCGCAAGGGTTGGGGCAAGGACGACCGGCTGCGACCGCTGGTGCGGCTCGGCGAGGAGCAGGCGCAACGGCTCGTGCCGCTGCTCGCCGCCTTCGACGCGACCTCCGCGCACACCTCGTCCAGCACCCGCTGCGTCCAGACCGTCGCCCCCTGGGCCGACGTGACCGGCTGGCCGGTCAAGCACCACGACGAGCTCAGCGAGGAGGACGCCACCGTCGACGGCGTGGTCGACCTCGTCGAGGCGCTCCTCGCCGCCAAGGAGGGCACCGTGCTGTGCACCCACCGGCCGGTCCTGCCCACCGTCCTCGACGCGCTCGACGTGGAGGACGTCTCCCTCGACCCGGGCTCGATGCTCGTCGTCCACCACCGCAAGGGCCGGGTCGTGTCGGCCGAGCTGCACCACCCCTGAGACACCCGGGACGGCCGCGCGTCAAGAGCCCCGGGCCGAGTTCATGTGACCGCCGTCTCACGCTCGGGCGGCCGACGCCATCCGGCCCGGTCGAGTTCACCGGCCGTTCACCGACGGCGCCGCGGTCGTTCTCCTGCGCTCCCTACCTTCTGGACCGTCAGCACTCATCAGGCTTCACATCAGACTTCCAGGAGCACCCGAAGTGAACCGCACTTCCTTCCGCACCATCGTGGCCCCGAGCGTGGCCGTGCTCGCCCTGTCGATCTCCCTCTCCGCCTGCGGCGCCGGCAACGAGACCGACACCGCGTCGGGCTCCGACACCGGCTCCAGCGAGACCACGGGCCTCTCCGGTGACCTGAACGGCGCCGGCGCGTCGTCGCAGGAGAAGGCGCAGGGCGCCTGGGCCACCGGCTTCCAGGGCATGAACGACGGCAACGTGACCGTCAACTACGACCCGGTCGGCTCGGGTGACGGCCGGACCAACTTCATCAGCGGCGGCGTCAGCTTCGCCGGCTCCGACTCCTACCTCAACGACGACGAGGGCGAGCTCAGCGCCGCCAAGGAGCGCTGCAACGGCGAGGACCCGATCGAGGTCCCGGCCTACGTCTCCCCGATCGCGGTGGCGTTCAACCTCGAGGGCGTCGACGCGCTCAACCTCGACGCCGACACGATCGCCCAGATCTTCGACGGCAAGATCACGAAGTGGAACGACCCGGCGATCGCCGACCAGAACCCCGACGCCGACCTGCCCGACGAGGACATCACCCCCGTCCACCGCTCCGACGACTCGGGCACCACGAAGAACTTCACCGACTACCTCGGCAAGGCCAGCGACTCCTGGCCCTACGAGGCCGAGGACGCCTTCCCGGTCAAGGGCGGCGAGGCCGCCGAGGGCACCTCGGGCGTCATCTCCGCGATCTCCGGCGGCACCGGCACCATCGGCTACGCCGACGAGTCGCAGGTCGGCGACCTGTCGGTCGTCTCGGTCAAGGTCGGCGAGGAGTACGTCGCCCCGTCCGCCGAGGGCGCCGCGCTGGTCGTCGAGTCCTCCCCGGCCGCCGAGGGCCGCGCCGACGTCGACATGGCCGTCGACATCGACCGCGAGACCACCGAGGCGGGCGCGTACCCGGTCGTCCTGCTCAGCTACCTCATCGCCTGCCAGACCTACGAGGACCAGGCCGAGGCCGACCTGGTGAAGGGCTACCTGTCCTACATCGTCTCGGACGAGGGCCAGCAGGCCGCCGCCGAGGAGGCCGGCTCGGCGCCGCTCTCCAGCTCGGTGGCCGAGCGCGCCCAGGGCATCGTCGAGGGCATCTCGGCGGGCTGATCCATCCCCGGTCGGGGCCTCGCCCCGACCACGTGAGCCGCGTGCGGCGGGCCGGGAGACCGGCCCGCCGCACAGGCGCATGAACCGACTGAATGAGGTACCCCCGTGGCAACGATCGTTGCTGAGAGCACGGGCCGGGCCAAGCCCCGGCTCGGCGACAGGATCTTCTCCCGACTCGCCCTGGCCGCCGGCGTCGCCATCCTGGTGGCGCTCGCCGCCGTCTTCGTCTTCCTGTCGATCGAGGGCCTGCCCGGCGTCGCCAAGCCGGCCGAGTTCTACGGCAGCGCGACGAACTTCGCCGGCTACGTCGCGCCGTTGCTGTTCGGCACGGTGCTGGCCGCCGTGATCGCGCTCATCGTGGCCGTCCCGCTGGCGTGGGGCATCGCCCTCGTGATCAGCCACTACGCGCCGCGTGCGATCGCGACACCGATCGCGTACGTCATCGACCTGCTGGCCGCCGTGCCCTCGGTCGTCTTCGGACTGTGGGGCATCACGGTCCTCGCGCGCCAGCTGCAGCCGGGCTACGCCTGGCTCGACGACAACATGGGCTGGCTGCCGTTCTTCGCCGGCCCGGCGTCCGGGACCGGCCGCACCATCCTCACCGCGGGCCTGGTGCTGGCCATCATGATCCTGCCGATCATCACCGCGATCTCGCGCGAGGTGTTCTCCCAGACCCCGCGGCTGCACGAGGAGGCCGCGCTCGCGCTCGGCGCCACCCGCTGGGAGATGATCCGGATGGCCGTCTTCCCCTACGCCCGCTCCGGCATGATCTCCGCGGTCATGCTCGGCCTGGGTCGCGCGCTCGGTGAGACGATGGCCGTCGCGATGGTCCTGTCGGCCGGCGGCGGCATCTCGTTCAACCTGATCTCGAGCTCCAACCCGGCCTCGATCGCGTCCAACATCGCCTCCAACTACAAGGAGGGCACCCCCGGCAAGATCCAGGTGCTGATCGCGACCGGCCTGGTGCTGTTCCTGGTCACCTTCCTGGTGAACTTCGCGGCCCGCTGGGTCGTGACCCGCTCGGAGAGGAAGCTCAACGCATGAGTGTCACCACTCCCGTACGTCCCGCGCCCGCGTCGGTGTCCTTCACCGCCGCCCGGCTGCCGCGCATCGCGCCGCTGCTGAGCGTGGTCGTCGCGGCCGCGGCCGCCGGCCTCGTCGCGCTCCTCCTCGGCTGGGGCCTGGTCGCCTGGGTCGTGCTGTCCGGTGCGCTCCACGTCGTGCTGCTGCCGCTGTGGGCGCGGCTGGTCGAGGGCCGCCGCGGCGCCACGGACCGGCTGGTCAGCGGGCTGGTCTGGTCGGCCTGCGCCATCGCGATCGTCCCGCTGGTCTCGCTGCTGTGGACCGTCGTCGACCGCGGCCTGCCGCGGATCTCCTCGACCTTCCTGACCTTCTCGATGTACCGCACCGACCTCGACCAGGAGGTCGGGATCTACCACGCGCTGATGGGCACCCTGCTCATCACGCTGGGTGCGGCGATCATCTCGGTGCCGGTGGGCATCATGGCCGCGATCTACCTCATCGAGTACGGCAAGGGCACCCGGCTGGCCAGCTGGATCACCTTCCTCGTCGACGTGATGACCGGCATCCCCTCGATCGTGGCGGGCCTGTTCGCGTTCGCGCTGTTCATCCTGCTCTTCGGTCCGAGCTACCGGTCCGGCATCGGCGGCTCGGTGGCGCTGTCGCTGCTGATGATCCCGGTCGTGGTCCGCGCGACCGAGGAGATGCTGCGGCTCGTGCCGGCCGACCTGCGCGAGGCGTCGTACGCCCTCGGCGTGCCGAAGTGGCGCACGATCGTCAAGGTCGTGCTCCCCACCGCGCTCGGCGGCATCGTCACCGGCGTCACGCTCGCGATCGCCCGCGTCGTCGGCGAGACCGCGCCGCTGCTGCTGATCGCGGGCCTCACCACCCGCACCAACCTCAACCTGTTCGACGGTCGTATGACCACCCTCCCGGTGCTGATCTACACCCAGAACGCCAACCCCGGCATCGCCGAGACCCCGGGCGGCACCCCGCCGGGCGTCGAGGTCGCCTGGGGTGCTGCGCTGGTGCTGATCCTGATCGTGATGCTGCTCAACCTCGTGGCGCGCGTCATCGGCAGGATCTTCGCCCCCAAGACCGGCCACTGAGCCCGAACGACAGAACGAGAGAGACTCACCCCATGGCCAAGAGCATCACCGTCGACGACCTGGACATCTACTACGGCGACTTCCTCGCCGTCCAGGGCGTCTCCATGACCATCAAGGCGCGCTCGGTCACCGCCTTCATCGGTCCGTCCGGCTGCGGCAAGTCGACCTTCCTGCGCTCCCTCAACCGCATGCACGAGGTCATCCCCGGTGCGCGGGTCGAGGGCAAGGTGATGGTCGACGGCCAGTCGCTCTACGACGCCGCCGTCGACCCGGTCGCCGTACGCCGCCAGGTCGGCATGGTCTTCCAGCGCCCGAACCCGTTCCCGACGATGTCGATCTACGAGAACGTGCTCGCCGGCAACCGGCTCAACGCCAAGAAGATGAAGAAGGCGGAGGCCGACGACATCGTCGAGCGCTCGCTCAAGGGCGCCAACCTCTGGAACGAGGTCAAGGACCGGCTCTCCAAGCCCGGCATGGGCCTCTCCGGCGGCCAGCAGCAGCGCCTCTGCATCGCCCGCGCGATCGCCGTCGAGCCGCAGGTGCTGCTGATGGACGAGCCGTGCTCCGCGCTCGACCCGATCTCGACCTCCGCGATCGAGGACCTCATCCACGAGCTGAAGTCCGACTACACGATCGTCATCGTCACCCACAACATGCAGCAGGCGGCCCGCGTCTCCGACGAGACCGGCTTCTTCAACCTCAAGGCCGCCGGCCAGCCCGGCCACCTGGTCGAGTTCAACTCGACCCAGAAGATGTTCGCCAACCCCGACAACGAGGCCACCGAGGCCTACATCTCCGGCCGCTTCGGCTGACCCCCCCGCCCCCGCTTCGGCCTTGCCGGTTATCTGAGGACGTCCTGCAGCTGGAACGGGCACCTGGGGCTGCACCACGTCCTCAGATGACGCGGTGGCGGGGCCGGGTGCGAGGTTTCGTGGTGGGCTGGCGGGGGACCATCAGGTCGGTGGCCGGTGATGGGCGGCTCCGGGATCGGGGGTTCCTGGGGTCTCCCTTCTCCGGCCGCCGCCCATCTTGCCCCGCCCCGTCTTGCCCCGCCCGGTCTTGCCCCGCCCGCCCCGCCCGGCCCCCGCCCCCGCCCCCGCGCTTGGGGTATCTGAGGACGTCCTGCAGCTGGAACGGGCTCCGCGGACTGCACCACGTCCTCAGATGACTGGCCCGGGCGCAGGCTGCCCGCGACACGATCGGGGGCCGCGGCGGAAGGACGGGACGGGGGCCTGTGGAGGACGCCAGCGCGGACCGCCCGATGTCGGTGACGATGGCGGGATGGACCTGCGGGAGTGGACGGCCGGCGCCTGGCCCGCGCAGGGGATCGGCCCGCGCGAGGGCGTACGTCCGGGGGTGCGGTGGCCGTCGCACCGCGACGACAGCGGCCGGGACGGTCCCACCCGCTCGGCCGCCCAGTCCCCGGACTGGCGCCGCGCGGGCCACAACCTCTGGGTGCCGGCGGACGTCGACCCCACCGACCCGGATCAACGTGTCGTCGAGGCAGCCGCCCTGCTGCCCGGCCGAGGCGGCGTCACGGGGTGGGCGGGCCTGCGGTGGCTCGGCGGCTCGTGGTTCGAAGGTGTCGACGGACGCGGCAACCCGCTTCCGGTGCCGGTCGCGGTCGGCAGTGGCCATCGCCGCCGTCCGCACCCGTCGCTCGTCGTCTCGCAGGAGGTCCTCACCCCGGACACCGTCGTGCGCCACGAGGGCCTGCGGGTCACGGAGCCGCTGTGGAGCGTCGGCTACGAGATGCGCACGGCGCGGACCGACGAGGCAGCGGTCGTCGCCTTCGAGATGGCGGCCTACGACGACCTCGTGTCCGTCGACGAGCTCGCTGACTTCGTCGATTCGTCGCTCTGGCAGCGGTGGGGGGTCGAGCGGGTACGGCGAGTCCTGCCGCTGCTCGAGGAGAACTCCTGGTCCCCGATGGAGCCGGTCATGCGATTGGCGTGGACGCTCGAGGCCGGCTTTCCGCGCCCACTGGCCAACTGCCCGGTCTTCGACCTCGGCGGGCGGTTCATCGGGACGCCGGACCTGCTCGATCCGGCGGCCGGCGTGTTCGGTCTCTACGACGGTGGCCTGCACCTGCACGGGAAGGCTCGGCACGCCGACGTCGTCAAGGACGCGGCGTACCGGGCGCTGGGGCTCGAGGGCGTCGTCATGATGGCCGGCGACCTCGCGGACCGCGACCCGTTCGCGCTGCGGCTCCGGGACGCCTACGCGCGGGCCGGCCGCCGGCCGTCGGAGCACCGCCGGTGGTTGGGCGAGCCGCCACCGTGGTGGCTGTCGACGGCGACCGTGGCCGAGCGCCGCGCGCTCACGGTCTCCCAGCGCTCGCGCTACCTCACCTACCGGCCCGCGGCCTGACGTCGCGGCGCTGGCGTCGGCGTACGCGACCGGCGGCGTGCCGCGCGTGCTCCGGCCGGCGTCATCTGAGGACGTCCTGCAGCCGAAACAGGCCCCGAGGGCTGCAGGACGTCCTCAGATGACCTGCGTGGGGGGAGGGAGGGGGCGGGGCTTGGCCTCAGGGGAGGAAGAGGTGGGCGACCCAGTAGCAGATGGCGGCGGCGAGGCCGGCGGCCGGGAAGGTGAGCACCCAGGCGGTGAGGATCGACTTGGCCACGCCCCAGCGGACGGCGGAGAGCCGCTTGGTGGCGCCGACGCCCATGACCGCGGACGTGATGGTGTGGGTGGTCGAGATCGGCGCCTCGAAGACGTAGGCCGTCGAGTAGAGCACCGACGCCGCGACCGACTCGGCCGCGAAGCCGCGGGCCGGGTCGAGGTGGATGATGCGGCGCCCGAGGGTGCGCATGATGCGCCAGCCGCCGGACCAGGTGCCGAGCGAGATCGCCGTCGCCGCGGCGATGATGACCCACAGCGGCAGGCCGTCCGACTCGGCGACGTAGCCACCGGTGAGCAGCGCCAGGAAGATCACGCCCATCGTCTTCTGGGCGTCCTGCAGGCCGTGGCCGAGCGCCATCGCCGCGGCCGAGATCGTCTGCGCGACCTTGAAGCCGCGGTGCGCCTTGCTCGGGTTGGCGCGGCGGAAGATCCACATGATCGCGATCATCAGCGCGAAGCCGAGCGTGAAGGCGACGACGGGGGAGAGGAACATCGGGATGACGACCTTCTCCAGCACGACGGCCCAGTTCGCGCTCGCGCCGGCCGCGACGGCCGCGCCGACGAGACCGCCGATGAGCGCGTGCGAGGACGACGACGGGAGGCCGTAGTACCAGGTGATCATGTTCCAGGTGATGGCGCCGAGCAGGCCGCACATCACGATCACCAACCCGTGGCTGCCCGGCCCCGGGTCGATGGTGTCGGAGACCGTCTGCGCGACCTTCTGGCCGAGGAAGGCTCCGACGAAGTTCATGACCGCCGCCATGGCGAGGGCCACGCGCGGCTTGAGGGCGCCCGTCGAGACGGACGTCGCGATCGCGTTGGCGGCGTCGTGGAAGCCGTTGGTGTAGTCGAACACCAGGGCGACGACGACCACCGCGACGATGATGCCGATCTCCATCAGGCGTCCCTCCGGGCGCGCGCGTACGAGGTGGTGGCACTCATCGCGGTCAGGACTCCTTGACCGCGATCTGCTCCACGATGTTGGCGACCTTCTCGAACGCGTCGATCGCCCCCTCGAGGGACTCCACGATGTCCTTGAGCTTGAGGACCTCGAGCGCCTCGTACTCGCCGCCGAACAGGTTCGCCAGGATGCGCCGGTACGACTTGTCGCCGGTGTTCTCGAGGCGGTTGATCTCGATCCAGTACTCGTCGAGCGAGCCCATCGACTCCAGCGACGGCATCGCCGCGGAGGTGAGCTCGGCGCAGCGCTGCAGCACCTCGACCTGCTGGGTGGACTCGCTGGGCAGCGACGTGACCTCGTAGAGCAGGATCAGGTCCACCGCCTCGTCCATCATGTCCATGACGTCGTCGAGCGCCGAGGCGAGGGAGTAGATGTCCTCGCGGTCGAAGGGCGTGACGAACGTGCTGTTGACGCGGCGCACGATCGAGTGGGTCGTCTCGTCAGCGGCGTGCTCGGCCTCGCGCATGCGCTGGGCGATCTCGGCCCGCGGGGCACCCTCGGCGAGCATCTCGCTGAGCAGCTGGGCGCCGACGACGAGGTGACCGGCCGCCTCGCTGAAGAGGTCGTAGAACGAGCTGTCGACAGGGCGGAACTTCAAACGCACGGTGAACTCCGAACGGGGGGCGGATGAACCGGCATCATGCTAGGGGGTGATCCGCCGAGAGGCGCAACCGCGAGGCCCCGGACCGGACCGGGTGTGACCGTCGCCGCAGGTCAGCGGCGTCGGTGACGCTGCTGGGCGATGAGCTCGTCGTGCAGGTGGCGTACGCCGTGGTGCTGGTGCCACTCGCCGTCGGGGCCGAGCTCCCAGGCGGTGGTCTCCTCGTCGAGCGCGAGGTCGAGCAGGCTCGCGACGGACTCCACGACGTGGGTGTCGCGCAGCCGCACCAGCACCTCGACGCGCCGGTCGAGGTTGCGGTGCATCAGGTCGGCCGAGCCGATCCACACCGCCGGGTCGCCGTCGTTCTCGAACCAGAACACGCGGCTGTGCTCGAGGAACCGGCCGAGCACCGACCGCACCCGGATCGTCTCCGACAGCCCCGGGACCCCGGGGCGCAGCGCGCAGATGCCGCGGACGACCAGCTCGACCGGCACCCCGGCCTGCGAGGCCAGGTAGAGCGCGTCGATGACGGCCTCGTCGACCACCGAGTTGGCCTTCAGCCGGATCCGGGCGAGCCGGCCGGCCTGGTGGTGGGCGATCTCCTGGTGGATCTGCGCGATCAACCCGTCGCGCACGCTGTCGGGCGCGACGAGCAGGTGGTCGTAGGTGGTGTTGCGGCTGATGCCCGAGAGGTTGTTGAACAGCAGCGCCACGTCCTCGCCGATCTCCGGGTCGGAGGTCAGCAGGCCGAGGTCCTCGTAGAGCCGGGCCGTCTTGGGGTTGTAGTTGCCGGTGCCGAGGTGGACGTAGCGCTTGATGCCGTCGGGCTCGTCGCGCACCACCATCGAGAGCTTGCAGTGGGTCTTGAGGCCGACCAGGCCGTAGACGACGTGGCAGCCCGCGTGCTCGAGCTTGCGCGCCCAGCGGATGTTGGCCTGCTCGTCGAAGCGGGCCTTGATCTCGACGATCACCAGCACCTGCTTGCCGGCCTCCGCGGCGTCGATGAGCGCCTCGATGATCGGGCTGTCGCCGGAGGTGCGGTAGAGCGTCTGCTTGATCGCCAGCACGTGCGGGTCGGCGGCCGCCTGCTCGAGGAAGCGCTGCACGGAGGTGGCGAACGAGTCGTAGGGGTGGTGCAGCAGCACGTCGTGGCGCGCGACCGAGTCGAACACGTCGACCGGCGACGCCGACTCGACCTCGGCCAGGCTGCTGTGGGTGGTGGGGAGGAACGCGGCGTACTTGAGGTCGTCGCGCGGGAGGTCGGCGATCGAGTGCAGGCCGGTCAGGTCGAGCGGACCGGGCAGGGACACCACCTCGTCGCGGCCCACCCCGAGCTCGGAGACCAGCAGGTCGAGGACCTTCGGGTCGATCGACTCCTCGACCTCGAGTCGCACGGGCGGACCGAACCGGCGGCGCAGCAGCTCCTTCTCGAGCGCCTTGAGGAGGTTCTCGGCGTCGTCCTCCTCGACCTCGAGGTCCTCGTTGCGGGTGACGCGGAACGTGTGCGCGCCGAGCACCTCCATGCCGGGGAACAGCTTCTTGAGGTGCTCGCCGATGACGTCCTCGATCGGGACGAAGCGCTGGTTGCCCAGGCCCACGAAGCGGCCGAAGGTCGGCGGCACCTTGACCCGCGCGAAGTGCTCCGTGCCGGTCTTGGGGTGGCGCACGACGACGGCGAGGTTGAGCGAGAGGCCGGAGATGTAGGGGAAGGGGTGGGCCGGGTCGACGGCCAGCGGCGTGAGGACGGGGAAGATCCGGTCCTTGAACAGCTTCTTGCAGACCTTCTGCTCCTCGCGGTCGAGGTCGACCCAGCGGACGATCTCGATGCCCTGGGCGCCGAGCTCGGGCAGCAGGCCGGCGAGCGCGCGGGCGTGGCGCTCCATCAGCTCGCGGCAGGCGGTCCACAGCACCTCGAGCTGCTCGCGCGGCATCATCCCGCTCGCGGCGCGCTGGGCGACGCCGGCGGCGATGCGGCGCTTGAGGCCGGCCACGCGGACCATGAAGAACTCGTCGAGGTTGCTGGCGAAGATCGCCAGGAAGCGGGCCCGCTCGAGCAGCGGCAGCCCCTCGTCCTCGGCGAGCTCGAGTACCCGCTGGTTGAACCGCACCCACGAGATCTCGCGGTCGATGAACCGGTCCTCGAACTTCTCGACCGCGGCGATCTCCGCGGCGTCCGGCGCGTAGGGCGGCTCGACGTCGAAGGTGTCGGTCGGGTGGCCGAAGGGCTCCGTGACCGGGCCCTCGTCCACCGACGGTGAGACGGCGCTGGTCAGGGTGGCCGGGTCGTTCATGGACGAAGTCTGTCACCGCCCGGTGAACGGGAGGTGTCCTTCGTCTCGAAGGACGGGTCAGTAGACGAGCGCCTGCACGCCGTCGCCGAGGACCTGCTCGGCGAAGACCGCGGCCCCCGCGATGCGTACGCCCGCGCGCAGGTCGTCCTCGCCGACGTCGCGGCGCGCGGCGCACTGCGAGCAGACGGTGACCGAGCCGGAGTCGAGGACCACGGCCAGCAGCTGGTCGAGCGGGGTGGCGAGGCGCAGGTCGAACGCCTCCGCGCGCCCCGGGACGCCGAACCACGCGGCCTCGCCGGTCAGCCACAGCGACACCTCAGCGCCCGACGCGGCGGCGGCTGCCGCGACCGTGAACGCCTGGTTGCAGCGCTCGGCGTCCTCGACGCCGCAGGTGACCTTGACGACGAGTGAGCGAGCCATGCGGCCAACACTAGAGTGACCCCATGCCCTTCGAGCTGCCCGACAACCTGCACCCCAACTGCGGCCCCGTCGCGTGGCTGCTCGGCACCTGGCGCGGCAACGGCCACGGCGACTACCCGACCATCGAGAAGTTCCAGTTCGGCCAGGAGCTGATCTTCACCCACGACGGCCGCCCGTTCTTCCACTACATGTCGCGCTCCTGGATCGTCGACGAGGACGGCCAGCACGTCCGCGACGCCGCGATGGAGACCGGCTTCCTGCGCTGCCCCGAGCCCGGCAAGGTCGAGTTCCTGCTGTCGCACAACATCGGCTTCTCCGAGGTCTGGTACGGCGCGGCCGAGGGCGGCAAGCTCGAGATGCACACCGCCGGCGTCTCCTTCACCGAGACCGCCAAGGAGGTCACGGCCGGCTCGCGGATGTACGGCAACGTCGAGGGCGACCTGCTCTACGCCTACGACATGGCGGCCGTCGGCCAGGAGCTCCAGCCGCACACCTGGGCCCGGCTCCAGCGGGCATGACCGACGACCTCGCCGCGCGGCTGCGGGAGCAGGGACTGCGGCTCACCCCGCAGCGCCAGCTGATCCTGCGGGCGGTCGAGGAGCTCGCGCACGCGACGCCCGACGAGGTGCTCGCCCACGTCCGCAGCCAGGTCAGCTCGGTCAACGCCTCCACGGTCTACCGCACGCTCGAGGTCCTCGAGGAGCTCGGGCTGGTGCGCCACACCCACCTCAGCGACCGCGCCCCGACCTACCACTCCACGCGCGAGCACGAGCACGTCCACGCGGTCTGCCGCCGCTGCCGCGCGGTGACGTCGTACGACCCCGAGGTCGTGGCGCCGGTCGTCGAGCGGCTCGCGGGCGACGGGTTCACCGTCGACGTCGGCCACCTCGCGATCTTCGGCGTGTGCGGCGACTGCGCCCGCGCGGAGGAGTCGCGGGCCGCGACCTAGACTCGGAGGCATGGCCAGCCCCCTGATGTCCCTGCCCGGAGCGGTCGCCGGCGACGGCATCGACGCCCCCGTGGCCGCGCACTACGGCTCGTTCAACACCGAGCAGCGCACCCTGGCGCAGGGCGACGGCTTCGTCGACCTCTCGCACCGCGACGTCCTCCGGGTCGCCGGTCCCGAGCGGCTGTCGTGGCTGCACAACCTGACCACGCAGTACTTCGACGGCCTCGCTCCCGGCACCTGGGTGCAGGCGCTGGTGCTGAGCCCGCAGGGCCACGTCGAGCACGCCTTCGCCGGCGTCGACGACGGTGAGTCGTTCACCGCCCACACCGAGCCCGGCGCGGGCGCCGCGCTGGTCGAGTGGCTGGAGCGGATGAAGTTCATGACGCGGGTCGAGGTGTCGCTGGTCGACGACCTCGCCGTGATGTGGCGCCCGGGCGAGGGCGCGGGGCGGTACGACCTCGTGCCACGCGAGCGGCTCGAGGCGTACGCCGAGGCGGCCGGGCCCGCGTGCGGGCTCTGGGCCTTCGAGGCGCTGCGGATCGAGCGGGGCGAGCCCCGGTTCGGGATCGACACCGACCACCGCACGATCCCCAACGAGGTCGGCTGGATCGGCTCGGCCGTCCACCTCGACAAGGGCTGCTACCGCGGTCAGGAGACCGTCGCGCGCGTCCACACCCTCGGCCGGCCCCCGCGCCGGCTGGTGCTGCTCCACCTCGACGGCTCGGAGAACCGGCTCCCCGCCGCGGGGGCGGCGTTGACCCACGAGGGCCGCGAGGTCGGCTTCGTCGGCTCCAGCGCCCGCCACCACGAGCTCGGCCCGATCGCCCTCGGGCTCGTCAAGCGCAAGGTCCCCGTCGACGCCCCGCTCGCCGTCGACGCGATGCCCGCCGCCCAGGAGGTCGTCGTCGACCCGGAGGTCGGGCTGCACGTACGCCCCAGGCTCCGCTGACGACCGGCCCCGCCCGCCCCTCCCGCCGGCCCCTCCCGCCGGCTGACGCCCGGCTGAGCTCGCCGACGTGGGGTATCTATGGACGTTCTGGTGGGCCGGAGGCCGAGATCTCCCACCAGAACGTCCATAGATACCGAGAGGTGGCGGGAGGTCGGCCGGGGTGGCGGGAGGCCGGCCGGGGTGGCGGGAGGTCGGCCGGAGTGGCGGGAGGTCGGCCGGGTGGCGGGAGGAGCAGGTCAGGCGCGGCGGCGGTACTGCACGTGGGTGTCGGCGGCGGCGTGGGTGAAGCCGAGCCTTGAGTAGACCGCGACCGCGGGCGCGTTGTCGGCCTCGACGTAGAGCAGCACCTCGCCGACGCCGAGGCCGTGGAGGTGTTGCAGGCCGGCGAGGGTGAGCACCTTGCCCAGCCCGCGGCCCTGGGCCGCGGGGGAGACGCCGACGACGTAGACCTCCCCGAGCGACGCGTCGTGCTGCTTGGTCCAGTGGAAGCCGAGCACCCCGGACGCGTCCTCGGCGACGAGCAGCCCGGCCGGGTCGAACCACGGCTCGGCCATCCGGCGCGCGAGGTTGGCGAGGTCCATCGACCCCTGCTCGGGGTGGTGCGCGAACGCGGCCGCGTTGACCGCCACGACCGCCTCGGCGTCGGAGTCGTCGTACGCGCGCACGCGCACGCCATCGGGCACGACCAGCGGCGGCAGCTCGGCCGCCGCGTCGCGCCGCATCACCCACAGGTCGCGGACACGGTCCCACCCGTGGCGCTCGGCGAGCCGGGCCGCGGCGGGATGGTCCCCGTGCGACCACGCCGCCAGGTCGCCGTCGCGGGCCACCCGGGCGAGCAGGTCGGCGCCGACGCCGCGCCCGCGGTGGTCGGGGTGGACGGCGAGGCTCAGGTCACCGTCGTGGAGCAGCGCGAAGCCGTGGTCGCCGGCGACGAGGGTCGCGGTGCCGTCGGCCAGCGCCATGTGGGCCGCCTCGTCCAGCGGGTCGGTCCCGTCTGCCGCCGCGCAGGCCCGCGCGACCTCCTCCACCTGCTCGCGCTCTGCCATGGGGGCGAGACTAGCGAGACGGGCGCGTGAGCCCGCCGTGGACGGATGAGTGGGGAGGATCGCTCGCGGTATGTCACGACGGTCCTCCCCGCAGGTCGCAGGCGGGCGAGTCGCACGGGTGTGGCGTGCCGGCCCAGCCGCGCGCGTGGAAGATCTCGGCGAGCCGGGCCGCGGTCCGGCACGGGGTCGCGAAGACCTGCCGGTAGCGCAGCCGCGGCGTGGCGCTGCCCCGCGCGAGGTCGTCGAGGTCCCGGTCCGCGTCGTCGTCGCGGGCCTCGCTCCCGTCGTGGAGGCTCCCGTCGAGCTCGACCACGGTCCCGGCGAGGTCGACGTGGCCGGCGTCGCGGTACTCCCGGCCTCGCGGGCCGCCCACCGGCACCTGCTGCGAGGTTGGCTCGGGCATGCCGTGCGGACGCAGCACACGGGCGAGGTAGCCGTGCTCCAGCACGCTGTGCGTGCCGCGGTCGAGGTCGGCGAGCAGGTCGGTCAGCAGGTCCCGACGCCGCAGCCGCCCGCGCCGCTCGATCTCCACCCCGAGCCGGGTCGCGACCGTACGCCTGGCACCCACCACCGTGGCGAGCGCGGAGATCGCCGCCAGGTCGTCGGGCGCCCGGTGCGCGACCTCCACCGCCGCGACCTCGAGCCGGACGCGCGGCGGGGACACGTGCCACTGCACGAGGCCGTCGAGCCCGCGCACCCGGTGCACCTGGACGCCGTTCACCGGAGCGACGCGGCGCGACCAGTCGATCGCGACGTGGATCGGCCCCGGGGGCGGGGGATCCTTGCCGGGCCGGTGCAGCGCGGAGCCGAGGTGGAGCGCCGAGCGACCGGAGTGGAGCACCGCCGCCCAGGACCGCTCCTCCCACGTGGGCCGGCCGGTGTGGGTGAGGTAGGTGCCGGGGTGGAGCAGGACGAGGTCGCGGCGCCGCAGCAGCGTGTCGATGCCGGTCTGGGTGACCCCCGCGGTGAGCAGCTGGCGGCGGCTGACGACGCCTCGCTGGGTGGCGAGCAGGTCGGAGACGGCATCGAGGCGCACGGCACGGCATACGTCTGCCCGCCGGGGTGGGTGCCGAAGCGGGGCTCACCCCGCCTGTGGACGGATCAGTGGGGACGATCGCTCGCGGTATGTCACGGGGATCCTCCCCGCTGAGCGCCCGACGGCTCAGCCGGCGCTGGTGCGCGCGCCGGACTCCTCGGAGTCCTTCTCGCGGGTGGGGACGACGAACCGGTAGCCGACGTTGCGGACCGTGCCGATGTGGTGCTCGTGCTCCGGGCCGAGCTTGGCGCGCAGCCGCCGGACGTGGACGTCGACGGTGCGGGTGCCGCCGAAGTAGTCGTAGCCCCAGACCTCCTGCAGCAGCTGCTCGCGGCTGAAGACCCGCCCCGGGTGCTGGGCGAGGTACTTCAGGAGCTCGAACTCCTTGTAGGTCAGGTCGAGCGGACGCCCGCTGATCCGGGCGGTGTAGGTGGCGTCGTCGACGACGACCTCGCCGCGGTGGATGACGTGGGCCGCGGGGTCGTCGGGCGCGGCGGCGGTCGTACGCCCGATGGCGAGGCGGATGCGCGCGTCGAGCTCGGCGGGGCCGCAGGTGTGGAGCACCACGTCGTCCATGCCCCAGTCGTGGGCGACGACGGCGAGACCGCCCTCGGTGACGACGAGCAGGACCGGGGCGTCGGCGCCCGTCGTGCGGATCAGTCGGCACAGGTCGCGCGCGGCGGCGAGGTCCTGGCGTCCGTCGACCAGCACCAGGTCGGCGTCGGGTGCGTCGAGCAGGGCGCTGCCCTGCGCGGGGAGGATCTTGACGCTGTGCGCGAGCAGCGCCAGGCCCGGCAGCACCTCGGCGGACGGCTGCAGGGCACCCGTGAGGAGCAGCAGTGTGCTCATGGCGGTGGCCTCCTCGTCTCCCGGGGACAAGGCAGGATATCCCGCATGGGCACCGACATCGGGCGTGAACAGGGACGTGAGACGGTCACGGTGCGCTACTGGGCGGGCGCCCGCGCAGCCGCCGGGACCGCCGAGGACACCTTCGACGTGCCGCCCGGGACGACCCTCGCCGGGCTCGTCGCGCTGGTCCTCGAGCGTCACCCCGACGACCGGATGGCCCGCACCGTGGGGGTCTGCTCGGTGCTGCTGGGCGAGCAGCCGGTGGGGTCGAGGGACCCCGCGACCGTCGTCGTCCCGGGCGGCTCGGTGGTCGAGCTGCTGCCGCCGTTCGCCGGCGGCTGACCGGCGCCGCCTGCAGAGGCGGAAGGAAATTCTCACCCCCCGGGTGTTTGCGGATCGGGCCCGATGGGCCATGATGCACCCGTTCGGAGTCCCATGGCTCCGCACGGGGGACGAGCTTCGCTGACGACGCGCACGGGCACGTGCGCGCTCTCAGGCTCGCGCGGCCTCATGGAAGACATTCGAATACAGGGGGAACCAAGCATGCTTGCTGGGTCTGGTGGGGCGCGCACGCGCCTCCTTTCCACCGTGGCGGCGGGTGCGCTCGCCACGGCAGCACTGACGGCGGGGACGGCACTGCCGGCCCACGCCGCTCCGGTGGGGGTCACCACGACCGTCACCGACTCGGCCGGCAACCCGGTCGAGGGCTACGTCACGGCCTACCTCGGCCAGAGCGACGGCAGCTACTTCGCGATCGACGGCCAGTACCTCGCCGACGGCCGGATGAACCTCCCGCTCGAGCCCGGCACCTACAAGTTCGAGTTCGAGAGCGCCGACGGCACCCTGGCCACGGAGTTCTACACCGACAAGGCCGACCTCGCGTCCGCCGACCCGGTCGCCGTGACCGGCCCGACCGCCCTCGCGCCCGTCGCCCTCGCCGCCGCCCCGAGCGCCACCGGTCGCGTCGTCAACGCGTCCGGTCGCCCCGTGCGCGGCGGCTCGGTGAGCCTGCACGCCGGCGGCAGCTTCGTCTCGTCGGCGCGCATCGAGCGCGACGGCACCTTCAAGATCGGCGCCCCGATCGCCGGCTCCTACAAGCTGCAGGTCCGCCCCGCCGGCTACGCCGACGAGTGGTACACCGACAAGACCACCGAGGAGACCGCCGACGCGATCACCCTCGGCGCGGCCCCGCTCGCCCTCGGCGACATCGGCGTCGTGCGCGGCGGCGTGCTGACCGGCCGCCTCACCAACACCGACGGCACCCCGCTCGAGCGGGTCGAGGTCACCGCGTACTCCGACGACTTCGGCGCCTACACCGACTACACCGACGCCAGCGGCGTGTTCCGCATCGACGGCGCCGCGGAGGGCATCTACAAGGTCCAGTTCGACGACCCGATCGGCCAGTTCCTGGGCGAGTGGTTCGCCGACAAGCCCGACCGTGCCACCGCCACCGAGCTGGTCCTCAACGGCGGCGCGACCG
Source organism: Nocardioides okcheonensis (assembly GCF_020991065.1). Lineage (NCBI taxonomy): Bacteria > Bacillati > Actinomycetota > Actinomycetes > Propionibacteriales > Nocardioidaceae > Nocardioides > Nocardioides okcheonensis. Next base: position 2,186,909 of record NZ_CP087710.1, on the reverse strand, counting down.
TCGCCGGGATCGACGCGGCCCTCGCCAACGACCCGTCGTTCGCCATCGACCCGGCGACGATCGACCTCAGCGGCACCATCACCGACTCGTCCGGTGCGCCGGCCATCGGCGTGAGCGTGTCCGCCTGGAACACCCCGCTGAAGGCCGGCGAGGAGCAGCGCTACGACACCGTGCTCACCAACCGCGCCGGCCAGTACGCCTTCACCGACCTCGACCCGGCCAGCACCGGCTCCTCGGAGAACGAGTTCAAGATCGGCGTCTCCGACGAGCTCCCGCGCGAGGAGGGCCAGTACGACCGCCTCACCCGCTGGTACGGCGGTGCGCAGTCCTACGACGCCGCCGCGAAGGCGCCGGTCCCGGCCGCGGGCGTCAACGTGGTCCTGCCGCTCGCCGGCGGCATCTCCGGCACCGTCTCCACGAAGTCGACGGTCTCGACCGACGGCGTCGCGGTGCAGGTCGTCGACGCCAAGGACGGCCTCGTCTCCGCCGGCAGCTTCGCCTACGCCGAGGTCGACGACGACGGCACCTACGCCCTCACTTCGCTGAAGCCGGGCACCTACAAGGTGCTCTTCGTCGACGGCGGCGGCTCGTCGGGCCCGTTCTTCGGCCCGGAGTGGTACGACAACACGAACTACGCCACCGCGAAGACCATCACGGTGACCAGCGGCAAGTCCGCGACCGGCATCGACGCCGACCTCGAGGAGGGCATGCGTGCCCTGCGCTCGCCCGAGATCAAGGGCAACCCCTTCCTCGGCGGCAAGATCCGCGCGGTCCCGGGCGTCTGGACGCTCGACAGCGACACGACCTACGACTACGCGTGGCTCGTCGACGGCGAGGTCGTCGGCCAGAACCGCACGCTGAAGGTCTCCAAGAAGTACAAGGGTGACCGGATCACCCTCCAGGTGACCGCGAGCAACGGCGGCGTCACGGGCATCGCGACGACCACCACCCAGAAGATCGCCAAGAAGCCGAAGGTCAAGATCTCGGTCAACGGCTCGACCGCGACCGTCAAGGTCTCGGACAAGAAGGTGAAGGCCAAGAAGTTCAAGGGCACGGTCGTCGTGCAGAAGATCGTGCGCACCGACGAGTTCGGCGCGCCGGTCTACAAGAAGGTCGGCAAGGCCAAGATCGTCAACGGCCAGGCCCGCCTCACGGTGAAGAAGCTCGTCAAGGGCAAGAACAAGCTGGTCTTCTCCATCGACCTCAAGGGCAAGAAGTACGGCGACGCGGAGATCGCGAAGACCGTCAAGGTGAAGAAGAAGGGCTGACGCCCTCCAGCAGCACGGCACCACACGACAGCGGGGCCCCGGGATCACTCCCGGGGCCCCGCTCCGCGTCTGCGGCCGGGTGCTCAGGCCCCGATCGCGGTCGGCGCCTCCGCGTCGGTGCGGACCTCGATCCGGCGCGGCTTGGCCTTCTCCGCGACCGGGACGACCAGGCGCAGGACGCCGTCGCGGTAGGACGCGTCGATGTGCTCGAGGTCGAGGTTGTCGCCCAGCACGAGCTGGCGGCTGAAGGCTCCGCGCGGGCGCTCGCTGGCGAGCATCTGCCAGTCGCCGTTGCCGGCGACGCGCTCGGCCCGGATGGTCAGGACGTTGCGCTCGACGTCGAGGTCGACCGACTCGGGGCTCACGCCCGGGAGGTCGAACTCGAGGACGAACCGGTCACCCTCGCGCCAGGCGTCCATCGGCATCGCGACGGGCCGGTTGGTGGTGCCCATGAGCTGCTGGGTGAGGCGGTCGAGCTCGCGGAACGGGTCGGCGTTGCGGATCAACATGGTGGCTTCCTCCTCTGCGGTCGTCGGGAGTGTCCCGATATCTGTAACAACGGATACAGGTTTCTTATAGTCCACGGATCAGGCAGGATCAAGCCCCAGCAGGCAGGTGACGAGGGGAGGGTGGCGATGGCGCGCGACGTCGGGGTGTTCGCGATCTCGGTGGCGGCCGAGATGACGTCCCTGCAGGTGCAGAACCTGCGCGTCTACGAGCGTCGTGGCCTGCTCGACCCGGCCCGCACCCCGGGCGGCTCGCGGCTCTACAGCCCCGACGACATCGACCGGCTGCACCGGATCCGCGACCTGCTGGCGGCCGGGCTCAACCTGGCCGGCATCGCCGCGGTCCTCGCGCTCGAGGAGGAGAACGCGCTGCTGCGCGCCCGGCTCGAGCGGCACGAGCGGCGCTAGGGGACCGGGAACACCCCGCGCGCACGCGGCGTTGAGGCCCGCATGAGCACCGGAGCCTGGATCGCCGTCGCGGCCGTCGCGCTCGCCCTCGGGTTCGGACTGTGGCGGGCGGCGACCGACGGACGCTTCACCGGCACCCGGGCGGTGCGTACGCCGTCCGCGACCGGAGCGGCCCCCGCGGAGGTCGCCGGGGTCGAGGTGTCCGCCGAGGTGTCCGCCGAGGTGTCCGCCGAGGTGCCCGCCGGCGCCGAGCTGGTCGCGACCGTCGGTGCGGCGCTGGGCGAGCGGGCCACCCTGCTCCAGTTCTCCAGCGCGTTCTGCGCGCCGTGCCGCGCGACGCGTCGCGTCCTCGACGAGGTCACCGGTCTGGTCGACGGCGTGGCCCACGTCGAGGTCGACGCCGAGCATCACCTCGACGCGACCCGTGCCTTCGGCATCCTCCGCACGCCCACCACGGTGGTCCTCGACGCCGACGGCCGCGAGGTCACCCGCGCGTCCGGCGCGCCCACCCGCGACCAGGTGCTGACCGCCCTCGCGCAGGTCTGATCTCAGGATCTGGATGCATGGACCACATCGTGAGATACGCCGAGGGCGACACCGCCGCGCGGCCTAGAGTCGTCGGCATGTCCTCGACCATGCTCACCCGTCGCCGCGCAGTGGACCACTGCCGCGTGCGCTCGGCGCTGTGTCGAATGTCCTGACGGGCCGCCCCCACAGGTGCTTCAAGTCTACTGACTTTGTGGACTAACCTGCCGGGTGAGCCCGTGCCGTCATGGCCCGACCACCCGTCCGCAGGAGAGACATGTCCAGCACCACTGCCCCGAGCGCCGGCGTCACCACGCCGCCGCGCGACGCGATCGACCCGCGCGGCCCGCAGCTGGCGGCCGCGCTGACCGCGGTCGTCCTGGCCGCCGTCCTGCTGCTCCCGGCCCCGTGGTCGACCGCGCTCCTGGCCGTGCAGGCCGGGCTCTTCGCCCTCGGCGCCGCCCGCGGCGTGCAGCACACCCCGCACGCCTGGCTGTTCCGCACGGTCGTCCGCCCGCGCCTGGGGCCGCCGACGGAGTGGGAGGCGCCCGAGCCGCCCCGCTTCGCGCAGGGCGTCGGGCTGGCCTTCTCGCTGGTCGGGCTGGTCGCCCTGCTCGCCGGCGCGACGGTCGTCGGCCAGGTCGCGGTCGGGTTCGCCCTGGCCGCAGCCCTGCTCAACGCGGTCTTCGCCTTCTGCCTCGGCTGCGAGATGTACCTGCTGATCCGCCGCTTCACCCACCGGGTCTCGTGACAGGCGCAGAGCGCCTTCCTCGACCAACCAATCCACAAGGAGCACACCACCCATGAGCCGCGAGAACTCGCTCGTCACCGCCCAGTGGGTCGAGGACAACCTCGACACCGACGGCATCGTCCTCGTCGAGGTCGACGAGGACACCACCGCCTACGACAAGGGCCACATCCGGGGAGCGATCAAGCTCGACTGGACCACCGACCTCCAGGACCAGGTCCGCCGCGACTTCGTCAACAAGGAGCAGTTCGAGGCGCTGCTGTCCGAGCGGGGCGTGTCCAACGACGACACGGTCGTGCTCTACGGCGGCAACAACAACTGGTTCGCCGCCTACGCGTACTGGTACTTCAAGCTCTACGGCCACCAGGACGTGAAGCTCCTCGACGGAGGCCGCAAGAAGTGGGAGCTCGACTCCCGCGAGCTCACCGACGAGAAGACCGAGCGCGCCACGACGTCGTACACCGCGACCGAGCAGGACTCCTCGATCCGCGCCTTCCGCGACGAGGTCGTCGCCGCGATCGGCACCCAGAACCTCGTCGACGTGCGCAGCCCCGACGAGTACGCCGGTCGCCTCCTCGCCCCGGCCCACCTCCCGCAGGAGCAGGCCCAGCGCGCCGGCCACATCCCGACCGCCGCGAGCGTGCCGTGGAGCAAGGCGGCCAACGACGACGGCACCTTCAAGTCCGACGACGAGCTCAAGGCGATCTACACCGAGGCCGGCGTCGACTGGGACAAGGACACCATCGCCTACTGCCGCATCGGCGAGCGCTCCTCGCACACCTGGTTCGTGCTCAAGGAGCTCCTCGGCCAGGACAACGTGAAGAACTACGACGGCTCGTGGACCGAGTACGGCTCCCTCGTGGGCGTCCCGGTCGCGCTCGGCGACGAGAAGGGCGAGGCCTGATGTGCGGCGCGACTGAGGGCGGTCTCTCGCTCGACGGGGTCAACGTGGCCAAGGAGGCCGTGATCCAGGGCCAGGTGCTGCGCGGCGGCGCCGAGCCGGTGGCCAACGCCTACGTCCGCCTGCTCGACCGTAGCGGCGAGTTCACCGCCGAGGTCCCGACCTCGGCGACCGGGCACTTCCGCTTCTTCGCCGGCGACGGCGAGTGGACCCTGCGCACGCTCGCCCCCAAGTCCGAGCCGGTCGACACCCGCGTCGTCGCGGCCGTGGGCTCGGTGGCCGAGGTGCAGGTGCTCGTCGGCGCCTGACCCGTCACAGCCGCTGCAGGTGGCCGGTCCCGGCTCGGGGCCGGCCACCTGTGCCGTGGAGGCAGTTCGCCCGGAGCGCCACCACGCCGCGCCGTCGCGGGCTACGGTGTCGCAGCACGCCCGACCGGGCGCGGATCGGGGGGACACAGGTGGCGGAGCTGACGCCGGAGGACCGCGAGCTCTGGCGCCTGACGATGCAGCACTCGCCGGTGGGCATGGCGCTGCTGTCGCCCGAGGGTCGCTACCTGCGGGTCAACCCGTCGCTGTGCGCGATGCTGGGCTACACCGAGGAGGAGCTGACCCGGCTCAGCTTCCACCACATCACGCACCCCGACGACCTGCTCGACGGCGTGCAGCTGCACCAGGAGCTGCTCGGCGACGACGGCGCCCAGCGCACCCGCAAGCGCTACCTGCGCCCGGACGGCAGCGAGCTGCTGGTCGACCTGTCGATCGTGCTCCAGCGCGACGCGTGCGGCGCCCCGCAGCACTTCATCACCCAGGTCGTGGACCTCACCGAGAAGCACGACGTCGAGGTGCGGCTCGGGCAGGCCGAGCGGCAGGTCATCGACGAGCAGCTGCGCACCCGCGCGATCCTCGACACCGACGTCGTGGGGCTCGCGCTGATCGACCTCGAGGGTCGGTTCCAGGCGGTCAACGCCACCCAGCGGGGGTTCTTCGACCTCGCCTTCCCCGACGGGCACACCGGCCGGGTGGGCAGCCCCGGTCACATCTACGACGCCGACCAGGCCGCCCTGATCCCGGTGGACGACATCCCCTCCACCCGCGCCGCCCGCGGCGAGGAGCTCGACAACGTGCTGTGCTGGGCCGGCCCCGACCCCGAGACCCGCCGTGCGCTGGTGATCTCGGCGCGCAACGTGCCCGACAGCGAGGGCAACCGGGCGGGGTCGGCGATGGTGTTCCACGACGTCACCCCGATGATGCGGGCGATCCGTGCCAAGGACGAGTTCGTCCAGTCGGTCTCCCACGAGCTGCGCACCCCGCTGACCTCCGCGCTCGGGCACCTCGAGCTGCTCGAGCAGTCGGGCGACCTGCCCCCGGAGTGCCGCCACCACGTCGACGCGGCCTTCCGCAACGTGCTGCGCCTGTCGCACCTCGTCGCCGACGTGCTCTACGCGAGCCGGGCGATGTCCGGGTCGCCGCTGGTCGACCCCCACCCGGTCGACCTCGCGCACCTGGTCGGTGACGCGGTCGCCGGGATCGCCCCGGAAGCGGCGGCCACGGAGGTCGAGGTGCTCACCGACCTGCCCGGCCACCTCGACGTCGTCGCCGACGGGCTGACCGTCCGCCAGGCCCTCGACAACGTGCTGTCCAACGCGGTCACCTACAGCCCCGGCGGCCGGGTCGAGGTGCGCCTGGAGGAGACCGACGCCGAGGTCGTGGTCACCGTCGCGGACACGGGCGAGGGCATCGACGCCGCCGACCTGCCGCACGTCTTCGACCGCTTCCACCGCGGCGCCAACGCCCGTCGCCGCCACCTGCCGGGCGCCGGTCTCGGGCTCAGCATCGCCCGCACGGTCCTCGAGGCGCACGGCGGGACGGCGAGCGCGACCAGCGCCCCCGGCTGCGGGACGACCGTGCGGCTGACCCTCCCGCGCTGACTCCGGCGGCCGCGCGCGCCCGGCAGCTGGTTCGTACATTTTCCCCGTACTTTTGCTCAGCCCTCGCCAGAAGTCGGTCCCGTTCCCTACGGTGACAACCGGGGCCGGGTCGTCGGAGGGACGGCCGCAGCCCTGCAGAGGCACGGGGAGGCGGCGTGGCGAGGAGGCGTACGCCCGTGCCCGACACCGACGGCTTGTGGCGCCTCACGATGGAGCACTCGCCGGTCGGGATGGCGCTGGTGTCGCCGGAGGGGGAGTTCCTCACGGCCAACATCGCGCTCTGCGACATGCTGGGCTACACGAGCGAGGAGCTCCTCGCGCTCACCTTCCAGGCGATCACCCACGCCGACGACAGGGCGTCCGACGCCCGGCTGCTCGCCCGGGCGATGTCGGGCGAGGTCAGCTCCTTCCGGGTGACCAAGCGCTACCTCCGCGCCGACGGGTCGGTCCTCGTCGGCGACCTCTCCGCCACCCTCGTCCGCGACGACCACGGCAACCCGCTCCACCTCATCGCCCAGATCGTCGACCTCACCGAGCGACAGGCGTTCGTCGAGCGTCTCGACGCAGCCGAGGCCGAGGTCGAGTCGGAGCAGGCATGGACCGGCGCGATCCTCGACAGCGTGTCGATCGGGCTGGTGCTGCTCGGCGCCGACGGCGTCTACCAGGCGCACAACGGGTTCCACGACCGCTTCCTCGCCCTCGCCTACCCCGAGGGGCATGGCGGCGTCGCCGGCCAGAGCGGGTTCCTCTTCGACGCCGAGCAGGGCCGGCGGCTGACCCGCGAGGAGCTGCCGTCGGTGCGCGCACTGGCGGGGGAGGAGTTCGACGGCCTGCTGGTGTGGGTCGGCGAGGACCCGCTCTCGCGCCGCGCCGTGTCGATCAGCGCCCGGCCGGTCCGCGACCGCGCCGGCGACTTCGCCGGCGCGGTGCTGGCCTACCACGACATCACCGACCTGCAGCGGGCCACGCGCGTCAAGGACGACTTCGTCGCGTCCGTGTCCCACGAGCTGCGTACGCCCCTCACCGCGGCGCTGGCCTACCTCGAGCTGCTCGACTACACCTCGGGCCTGCCCGTCGACGTCCACGAGCACATCGGCGCCGCCCGCCGCAACATGATGCGCCTCTCGCACCTCGTGGCAGACCTGCTGTTCGCCGTGCGCGCGACGTCCGGGTCGCCGCTCGTCGACCCCTACCGGGTCGACCTGGCGTCCGTCGTCTCGGAGGCGGTCGACGCGGCGGGCGTCGCCGCCGACGCGCGCGGGGTGAGGATCGAGGCCGACCTGACCGAGCCGCTGGTCGCGGTGGTCGACGGGCTGCGCCTGCGTCAGGCGCTCGACAACCTGCTCGCCAACGCCGTGACGTACGCCCAGCGCGACGGGCTCGTGCGGGTCGCGCTCGTGGTCGGCGAGCACGGCGTCGAGCTCACGGTCTCCGACGACGGCGACGGCCTCGAGGAGGCGGAGCTGCGGCAGATGTTCGCCCGGTTCTTCCGCGGCTCCAACGCCCGTGCGCGCCAGGTGCCGGGCGCCGGGCTGGGGCTCAGCATCGTCCGCACCATCGTCGAGGCCCACGGCGGCGAGGTCACCGCGACCAGCGCGCCCGGGCAGGGCACGACGGTGCGGGTGGTCCTGCCGCGCTGAGCCGGGCCAGGACCGCCGGTCAGGAGTCGGTGGCGAGGGCGTAGCCGCAGCCGAACCCGGCAACAGTAGCGCCTCTGCCGAGCGCCAGATACTGGCCCCAAACCAGGATCGTCCGCGCAGTCGAGCAGATACATCTAATCTCACCGCGTGAGCTTCTTGCTGGACCAGTACAACCAGGCGTGGTCGCACTACCGGCACACCGAGTCGATGAGAACGCAGTACCTCGGGTTCTACTTCACGGTACTGATCGGGTCGTCGGCGTTCGCCCTGCCCATTCTGCGCAGCAGCGAGGACTCACCGGAGGTAGCAGCCGTCGGTACCTCCCTGTTCCTGGTGGCTGTGCAGTCGATGAGCTACTTCGCCTGTGTGAGCGTCGTCCGAATGGGCTCGGTCCTGCGCCACTATCACCGTGCGATTGACAGCCTTACGGATGCCCTTGAAGAAGCAGGGGCGATCGAACCAGCCATGCGCGGCGTGATGCGCACGGAAGGGCGGCTGACTGTTGCCCGGGGGCACAGCGTGTCCGGGCTTGCGGAGCGGCTCATGCGCGGGGCCATGGTGATCGTTGCACTTGTGGCGTGGACGTCAGGATCTGTGTGGGCATGCGGCGCGAGTTTCCGCGCGACGTCGGAACTGGTCCTGTCGTCGTCCGTCGCCGTCGTGTGTCTGGTCGGTGCGTGCGTCATCACCATCATGACGGTGAGAGCGTTCGGCTTCCGGCCTTCGCCTGCCGGGATGCTGCTGGCCGGCCGGCTCCCGCGTTCATGACAAACGTTGAGCGCAGGAAGCAGCAGGGGCCCCGACCGCGGACGGTCGGGGCCCCTGCGCGAAGCGGGCTGGTGTCAGCTGCCGCTGTTGATCATGCCGGCGCCGACGGTGACGCCGGTGGCCTCGTCGATCAGGATGAACGAGCCCGTGGTGCGGTTCTTCGAGTACGGGTCGCACAGCAGCGGCACGGTGGTGCGCAGCTGGACGCGGCCGATCTCGTTGAGCCCGAGCTCGCCGGCCTCCTGGTCGCGGTGCAGCGAGTTCACGTCGAGGCGGTACTGGATGTCCTTGACCATCGCGCGACCCGTGCGGGTGGTGTGCTTGATGGCGAGCTTCTGGCGCGGGCGCAGCGGCTCGTTGGTCATCCAGCAGACCATCGCGTCGATGTCCTGGCTGGGCTTCGGCGCGTTCTTCACGCGGGCGATCATGTCGCCGCGCGAGACGTCGACGTCGTCCTCGAGCCGGACGGTCACCGACATCGGCGGGAACGCCTCGTCGACCTGCTGGTCGAACAGGTCGATGCCCTCGATCTTCGACGTCATGCCGGAGGGGAGGACGATGACCTCGTCGCCCTTCTTCAGCACGCCGCCGGCGACCTGGCCGGCGTAGCCGCGGTAGTCGTGGTGCTCGTCCGACTTCGGCCGCACGACGTACTGCACGGGGAAGCGGGTGTCGACGAGGTCGCGGTCGGAGGCCACGTGCACGTGCTCGAGGTGGTGCATGAGCGTCGGCCCGTGGTACCACGGCGTGTTCTCCGAGCGGTCGACGACGTTGTCGCCGTTGAGCGCGGAGATCGGGATGACCTCGAGGTCGGGGATGTTGAGCTTCGTCGCGAACTGGGTGAACTCCGCGTGGATCCGCTCGTAGGTCTCCTCCGACCAGTCGACCAGGTCCATCTTGTTGATGCAGAGCACCAGGTGCGGCACGCGCAGCAGCGACAGCAGCACCGCGTGGCGGCGCGACTGCTCGGTCAGCCCGTGGCGGGCGTCGACCAGCACCAGGCCGAGGTCGGCGGTCGAGGCGCCGGTGACCATGTTGCGGGTGTACTGCACGTGGCCCGGGGTGTCCGCGATGATGAACTTGCGGGTGGGCGTGGCGAAGTAGCGGTAGGCGACGTCGATCGTGATGCCCTGCTCGCGCTCGGAGCGCAGGCCGTCGGTCAGCAGCGAGAGGTCGACGTAGCCGTGGCCCTTGTCGGTGGAGGTCTTCTCCACGGCCTCGAGCTGGTCGGCGAAGATCGACTTGGAGTCGAAGAGCAGGCGACCGATCAGGGTCGACTTGCCGTCGTCGACGGAGCCTGCGGTCGCGAAGCGGAGCAGGTCCATCTGGCCATCGGTGGCGCCCATCAGAAGTAGCCTTCCTTCTTGCGGTCTTCCATGGCCGCCTCGGAGAATCGGTCGTCACCGCGGGTCGCGCCGCGCTCGGTGACCCGGGCGGCCGCGACCTCGGCGATGATCTCGTCGATGGTGCTGGCGGTGGACTCCACGCAGCCCGTCAGGGTGATGTCGCCGCAGGTGCGGAAGCGCACCGTGCGCTCCTCGGCGCTCTCGCCGTCGCGCATCGGGTTGAGCGGCGTCTCGGTCATCAGCATGCCGTCGCGCTCGAAGACGCGGCGCTGGTGGCTGAAGTAGATCGAGGGGATCTCGATGCCCTCGCGGCCGATGTAGTCCCAGATGTCCAGCTCGGTCCAGTTGGAGATCGGGAAGATGCGCATGTGCTCGCCGGCGTGCAGGCGGCCGTTGTAGAGGCTCCAGAGCTCGGGGCGCTGCATCTTCGGGTCCCACTGGCCGAACTCGTCGCGGTGGGAGTAGACCCGCTCCTTGGCGCGCGCTTTCTCCTCGTCGCGGCGCCCGCCACCGAAGGCGGCGGTGAAGCCGTTCTCCTCGATCGCGTTGAGCAGGGTCGCGGTCTGCATGCGGTTGCGGCTGGTCTTGCCGTCGTCGACGAGGACGCCGTTGGCGATCGCGTCGTCGATCGAGGCGACCACGAGCCGCACGCCCAGGCGGTTGACCCAGTTGTCGCGGGTCTCCATGACCTCGGGGAAGTCCAGGCCCGTGTCGACCTGCATGATCGGGAACGGGATCTTCGCGGGGTAGAAGGCCTTCTCCGCGAGGCGGAGCATGACGATGGAGTCCTTGCCACCGGAGAACATCAGGACCGGCTTCTCGAACTCGGCGGCGACCTCACGGAAGATGTGGATCGACTCCGCCTCGAGCTGGTCGAGCTGACTCAGCTGGTAGTCGGCGTGGGTGTTGGTCATGTCGCAGCAGGGACCTCTCTTGGGACAGCAGCCCACATCGTAGCGACGCGGGGAGTCACGGTGAACTTCGCACACCCGCGCTGGTCACCGCGCGCGTGGTCCCCCGCACCGTACGTGGCGCACGTCGCGTCGCGGACGATTTGGCCCGGGCTCCCCGAAGTTGGTCACACTGGGCGGATGCGACCCCATCCCCCCATGCTGATCGCCGGCCTCGCCTGCCTGCTCACCCTGGCCGGGTGCAGCGGGTCCGACGAGACCGCCAGCCTGCCCGCGTACGACACCAGCGACGCCGTCACGGTGACCGTGCACCCGCAGCTCGCCGCCAACGGCGAGGACACCGCGTCCGCCGACGACGCCGACTGGGTCGTCGACGCGCAGGTCGACGGCGTCGACGCCGGCACCGAGGTCGCGCTGTGGTCCGAGGGCGAGGACGGCTGGGAGGACGTCTCCGACGCCGAGACCGACGACGACGGCCGGGTCTCGCTCACCACCCCGGTCGCGGGCACCCTCCACGTCGTGGTCGGCGACGGCGACGACGCGATCGGCGCGAAGGCGTCGACGAAGGACGCGCCCGAGGTCACCTTCACCGACGACTTCGAGACCGACACCGTCGACGAGCCCGGCGGCTTCTGGGACACCCGCGACCAGGGCTTCATCGGCGTCCGCACCTGCTCGCGCGCCGACGAGTCGGCCGCGGAGGTCGACGACGGCGTGCTGCGGCTCAGCGTGCTCGACGACCCCGACCGCGGCCTGTGCCAGCCGTCGGGCAAGCGCAAGAAGTTTGACATCCGGCTCAACGGCCACGTCGGCACCGAGGCGACCTACGCCTTCACCTACGGCTACGCCGCCGCCCGGATCAAGACCCAGGCCGCCCGCGGCCAGCACTCCGCCTTCTGGCTGCAGGCCGCCGGCGGCCAGCTGCCCGGTGGGCCGAAGAAGGGCGGCGCCGAGATCGACGTCATGGAGTACTTCGGCGACGACCACCCCGAGGGCGGTCTCACCAGCTTCACCTACTTCCTCGACAAGGCCGGCCGCAAGCAGACCGTCGGCGGCTGGCTCCCCGACGTCGAGGACCTCGGCGACGACTGGGCCGAGCAGTACCACGTGTTCTCGGTCGAGTGGACGCCGAAGGAGTACGTCTTCCGCATCGACGGGAAGGTCACCCAGCGGCTGAAGGGCGAGACGTCCGGCAGGCCGGAGTTCCTCATCCTGAGCCTGCTCTCGTCCGACTACGAGCTGCCGCGCTTCAACGGCGAGCTGCCCGAGCACATGGACGTCGACTGGGCGCGGGTGTGGGAGACGGGGCCGAAGGGCTAGGGACTGTCGAGGACGAGGGTGATCGGGCCGTCGTTGACGCTCTCCACCCGCATGTCCGCGCCGAACCGCCCGCGTGCGACCCGGGCGCCGAGGCGTTCGAGCTCGGCGCACACCGCGTCGTACACCGGCTCGCTCACCGGGCCGGGCGCCGCCGCCTGCCAGGTCGGGCGGCGGCCCTTGCGGGCGTCGCCGTAGAGCGTGAACTGGCTGACCACCAGCACCGGCGCGCCGACGTCGCTCGCGCTGCGCTCCTCGCGCAGCAGCCGCAGGTCCCAGACCTTGCGCGCCGTCCACGCCACCTGCTCGGGGCCGTCGTCGTGGGTGACGCCGAGGTAGACCAGCAGGCCCGGCTCGTCGATCGCGCCGACCACCTCCCCGTCGACCCGGACGCTGGCGGAGAGGACCCTCTGGATGACCGCACGCATGGTGCAAGGATGCCGCCATGGCCTCCCAGATCCCGGCAGACGCCCTGCTGATCACGGTCGCCCCCACCGGGGCCGAGACCGCGAAGTCCGACTGCCCACAGCTCCCCACCACCCCCGAGGAGATCGCCCGCACCGCCGCCGAGTGCGAGGCCGCCGGGGCGGCGATGATCCACCTCCACGTCCGTGACGGCGAGCACGCACCGACGCTCGACCAGGCGCTGTTGCGCGAGTGGGTCGCCGCGGTGCGGGAGAGCTCGTCGCTCGTCGTCCAGCTCTCCACGGGCGGCTCGGTCCACGACCCGCTCGACGAGCGGCTCAAGGTCCTCGACGCCGAGCCCGACTCGTGCTCGCTCACCATGGGCACCACCAACTTCGGCGACGACGTCTTCCTCAACCCGTGGCCGTTCGTGAAGGACCTCTACCAGCTCGCGCTCTCGCGCGGCGTCGCCCCCGAGTTCGAGCTCTTCGACCTCGGCCAGGTCCACGCCCTCGGCCGGCTGATCAAGGAGTACGGCACCCCCGCCGGCGGCAAGGTGCACGTCGACTTCGTGATGGGCGTCCCCGGCGGCATGCCCGGCACCGCCCCGGCGCTGGTCGCGGGCGTCAACGCCCTCCCGCCCGCGGTCACCTCCTGGTCCGCCACCGGCATCGGCCGCTCCACCCTCGCCGTCGCGATGGCCTCGCTGTCCATGGGCGGTCACCTGCGCGTCGGCATGGAGGACGTGCTGACGATCAGCCGCGGCGTACCGGTCGAGTCGAACGCCCAGCTCGTCTCCCGTGCCGTCGACCTCGGCCGGATCGCGCAGCGCACGCCGATGACCCCCGCGCAGTGCCGGGAGCTGCTCGGGCTGTCCTGAGGGCCCTCTCCTGGCCTGCTCGGGCCTGTGGAGGAGCGCTGCCGGCAGCGCCTGCCAGGTGGTGGAGTTGCCCGCATGCACGACGACGAAACCCGCCCGCGGATACCGCTGCACCTCCACTCGCAGTTCTCGCCGATCGCGGACCTGGCGGCAGCGCTGTTCTGGGCGATCGACCGCTCAGGCCCCCGTCTGCCGTCGCGCCGTGACATCGCGCGAGCGGCAGGAGTGTCCGAGGCGACGGTGTCGCGGCGCTTCCGTGACCGTCGGAGCACCCAGGACGCCCTGGTCTCCCGAGTGGTCCGCGCCCGGGGAGCGACCTGTCCGCCCGGATGGGCGGAGGACGGCTGGGGGCGCTGGATCCCGCGAACCGACGCCGAGATGACGGACGCGCGAGTGTGGCTCACGTGCCTTGCCCTCGCGGCCTACTCGCCAGCCGCTGCCGAGGCGGTGCACGCGACATGGGCGAGCGAGCGGCCGCGGCTCCCCCGGGGAGACGGAGGGGAGGAGGAGGTCCTGCGCGCGCTGGTCCTGGGACTGGTGGTGGTGCGCGCCGTGGAGCCGGCGGTCACCCACGAACACGCGGTCGCCCTGCTGCGCCGCGCCCTCGACGCTCTGGTCCCTCCCGCGTGATCGAAAACTTTCGAACACACGGGAAGGCACCGTCCCGGGCGGCGGTCAGGCCCCGTCGACCTTCTTCATCCCGACCACGCCGGGTCGGTAGGCCGGGTCCTCGAGCTGGGCGATCGTCGGGGAGCCGAACATCGGCAGTCCCTGCTGCTTGCGCAGGAAGCCCCAGACGATCGGCAGCACCACGAGCACGGCGAGACCGATGCCGGCGATGAGCATCGGGTGCGTCTCGTCGACGCCGAGCGGCGCCCAGCCGGACTTGTCGAGCAGCGCGACGCCGCTCATGGTGAGCACGACGACGATGCCGCGGCGGATGAACGACTGCGGCACCCGGGGCGCGAGCAGCGAGCCGAGGATGGTGCCGGGGACGGAGCCGATGACGAGCGGGGTGAGGATGCCCCAGTCGATGCCGTGGAGCGCGATGTTGGAGATGGCCGCGGCGAGCACCAGCGGCACGGCCTGGACGAGGTCGGTGCCGACGAGCTTCACCGCGGACAGGCCGGGGTAGAGCATGAGCAGCGCGATCATGATGACCGAGCCGGAGCCGACGCTGGTGACGCCGACGAGCAGGCCGCCGAGCATGCCCACGAGCAGCGTCGGGACCACGCGGACGGCGGGGTTGTCGTCGGTGGCGTGGCGGCCGGACCGGACGCGGAGCAGGTTGACGTAGAGCCGCAGGGCGTAGGTCGCTGCGGCGAGCAGCAGCGCGAAGCCGATGCAGATGATCAGCACGTGGTTGAGCTCGTCGATGTCGTCGGTGAACCACGACACCAGGTGGGGCCCGAGCAGCGCCATCGGGATCGACCCGATCATCAGCCACTTGGCGAGCTGCATGTTGGGCGAGCCCTCGCGCTTGTGCACGATCGCGCCGCCGGTCTTGTAGATCGCAGCGGCCGTGAGGTCGGCGGTGACGACCACCGCGGGCGACCCGACGCCCAGGAAGAGCAGGGCGGGCGTCATCAGGGCGCCGCCGCCCATGCCGGTGAGCCCGACCACGATGCCGACGAGGAAGCCGGCGGCGAGGATCGAGAAGAAGGTGGCGGTGATCCAGTCCATCAGCCCTCCTGCGGCTGTGACGCGGTCAGGCGGGGGACGATCGCGTGGAGCATGTCGGTGATTGTGCCGGTCGCCGCCTCGGCGGCCGCCGAGCCTCGCCGGTAGGGGTCGGCGACGTCGTGCTCGGGGACCGGGGCGGCGCGGCGCCGGCCGGCGGCCTCGACGAGCTCGCGGCCTTCGAGCCCGGGCAGCTCGGCGATGGTCGCGGCGAACTGCCCCAGCGTGAAGACCTTGCGGTGCAGCTGGGGGTGGTCGTCGAGGAGGTGGCGGCGGTGCACGTCCTCGGCGGTGAGGACGAGGTCGGCGTCGGCCAGCACGGCGCGGGTGGCGCGGCGGCTGCGGAAGGCGTCGCCGATCCCGGGGCGCAGGGTGGCGGCCATGTCGGGGTTGAACGGGTCGCCGTCGCGGGCGTGGGTGCCGGCGCTGCTGAACGCGACGTCGGCGTCGCCGGCGAGCTCGCGCGCGAGCAGCTCCATCGTGGGGGAGCGGCAGATGTTCGCGGTGCAGACGAACAGGACCCGCAGGGGCTCGCTCATGCGGTCGGCGCCTCGGGCAGGAGGTGGAGGTGGCCGGACTCGTCGAGGGCGACCAGCACGTCGTGCAGGGCGTCGTCGATGGTGCGGCCGGTCGTGTCGACGCGGACAGCCGGGTCGTCGGGCTCCTCGTAGGGCGAGGAGATGCCGGTGAACTCCGGGATCTCGCCGGCGCGGGCCTTGGCGTAGAGGCCCTTGCGGTCGCGGCGCTCACACTCCTCGAGCGGGGTCGCGACGTGGACGAGGAAGAAGGCGCCGCCGGCGTCCTCGACCATCTGCCGCACCTGCTCACGGGTCTCGGCGAAGGGCGCGATCGGGGAGCAGACCGCGACGCCGCCGTGGCGGGCGATCTCGGCGGCCACCCAGCCGATCCGGCGGATGTTGGTCTCGCGGTCGGCCTTGGAGAAGGTCAGGCCCGCGGAGAGGTGACGGCGCACGACGTCGCCGTCGAGGCTGGTGACGCTCCGGCCGCCCTGCTCGAGCAGCAGGTCCATCAGCGCCCGGGCCAGCGTCGACTTGCCGCTGCCGGACAGGCCGGTGAAGAACAGCACCAGGCCCTGGTCCTCGGGCTCGGGGCGGTCCTCGGCGACGATCGCGGCGATGGGCTCGGGGTACGCGTCCTGCTCGGCAGGCGGGGCGGCGAGCGCGTGCACCGGGTCGTCCCCGGCGTAGGTCGCGACGACCTGCGCGCCGAGTGCGTGGTCGGCGTCGGCGTCGCCGTGCGACGGCAGTGGGACGGCCACCACGCTGGCGTCGTCGAGCAGGTCGGCGGCGGCGAGGGTGGCGCGCACCAGCGCGACGGGGGAGAGCGAGGAGGTGCCGGTGCCCATCAGCGCGACCAGCACGACGCGGCCCAGGCCGCGCAGCGCGTCGAGGTCGGCGTCGGTCAGCGCGTCCGCGACCGGGACGAACGTGGCCCCGGCGTGCTGCTCGCGGGCCTGCGCGGGCGTGAGGTGCAGCCGGCGGAAGGGGCCGTACTGCGCGTGCGTCAGCGGCTCCAGCGACCCGTCGGCGGCGACGCGCGCCAGCGGCAGCCCCTCGGGGTCGACCAGCTCGGCCTCGTCGACGCCCTCGGGGAGGGCCAGGGTCACCGGGCTGCCGGGCTCGTTGAAGCGGGTCAGCGGGGCGTAGGCCCCGGAGACGAGGAGCTCCAGGTCGTCGAGCTCGGTCGGCGTGGGGCAGTGCTGGATCACCGGGGCATCCTCTCAGACCGGTGATCGATAGCCTGCCCGCATGTATGCCGCTGGTCAGCCCGTCGCCGCCCGCCCCGTCGTCGCGGAGATCGTCCGCTCCGGATTCGTCGAGGGGCACCACTACGGCTCGCTGGTCGCCCTGGCCGCCGACGGGTCCGTCGACTGGTCGGTCGGGGCCGTCGACGTGCCGGTCCTGCCGCGCTCGAGCAACAAGCCGGTCCAGGCGCTCGCGATGGTGGAGCTCGGCCTCGACCTCCCCGACGACCTGCTGGCGCTGGCCTGCGCCTCCCACTCGGGCGAGGCCTTCCACGTCGAGGGCGTACGCCGGATCCTCGCGGGCGCCGGCCTCGACGAGTCCGCCCTGCAGACCCCGGCCGACTACCCGCTCGACGACGACGCGCGCGAGGCGGTCGTCCGCGCCGGCGGCACGCGCGCACCGGTCCTGATGAACTGCTCGGGCAAGCACGCCGCGATGCTCGCCACCTGCGTCCTGCAGGGCTGGGACACCGGGACCTACCTCGACCCGCAGCACCCGCTCCAGCAGGCGATCACCGCGACCTTCGCGCGGCTGACCGGCGAGCCGGTGACCACCACCGCGATCGACGGCTGCGGCGCGCCGCTGCTGTCGACCTCGCTCGTCGGCCTCGCTCGCGCGTTCGCGACGCTCGCGACCGCGACGTCCGGCCCGGAGCAGCGCATCGCCGAGGCGATCCGCCGGCACCCGGAGTTCGTCAGCGGCACGACCCGCGACGAGCTGGCGCTGCACCGAGCCGTGCCCGGCCTGATCGGCAAGGCGGGTGCTGAGTCGGTCTACGCCGTCGCCGTGCCCGACGGTCGCGCGTGGGCGCTCAAGACCGACGACGGGGCCGCGCGGGTGCGCCCGGTGCTGATGGCCGAGGCGCTGCGCCGCTCCGGCCTCCTCGACGAGGTCGGCGTCGACGCCGAGGCGGTCCGGTCGACCGGGCGGCTGGACCTGCTCGGTGGCGGCGTGCCGGTCGGGGAGATCCGCGCGACCTTCTGATTCTCACCCCTGCGGATCCGTCTGCTAGCACGAGAACCCGCACAGGATCCGGATAGTGAGCCGTCTCACGCTCCAGATGTTTGCGATTCGCTAACTGTGTTAGCACACTGGAGGCATGGCGAAGAACAAGGACGACAAGAGCGGCAAGTCCGTCGTCGACTCCTTGGGTGACTACCTCAAGGAGCAGCGGCTCGCCTCCCGCCTCTCGCTGCGACAGCTCGCCGACCAGGTCGGCGTGAGCAACCCCTACCTCAGCCAGATCGAGCGCGGGCTGCGCAGGCCGTCGGCCGAGGTGCTCCAGCAGCTCGCGAAGGCGCTGCGCGTCTCCGCCGAGCAGCTCTACGTCCGCGCCGGCATCGTCCATCCCGACCCGGAGCCCGGCCTCGCCGGCTCCGTCGAGCTCGCCGTCCTGGCCGACGCCGGTCTCACCGAGCGGCAGAAGCAGTCGCTGCTCGACGTCTACTCGTCGTTCCTCGCGCTCAACGAGCGCGACGCCCAGTCGTGAACCACCCGCACCCGACCCGCCCCACCCAAGGAGACACACAGATGGCCACCACCGCCACCACCAAGAAGTCCGACACCCCGAAGCCCGTCCTCGCCGCGGTCGGCGTCACCGACCTCGCCGTCGGCGCCGTCCGCGAGGCCGTCGCCGACGTGCAGAAGCGCGTCGCGGCCGTGCAGTCCCGCGCCGCCGACGTGCAGAAGACCGTCACCGACCCGAAGGCGCTGCGCGAGCAGGCCGTCTCGGTCGTGAGCGCCCGCGTCGACGCCCTGGCCAAGGAGGCCCAGGCCCGCCGCGCCGCCGTCGAGGCCCGCGTCGCCGAGCTCCAGGCGTACCCCGGCAAGGTCTCCTCGCAGGTCTCCTCGCGCGTCGACGAGAACGTCGCCGCCGCCAACGCCGCCTACGCCGACCTCGTCAAGCGCGGCGAGACCCTCGTCGAGCGCGTGCGTCGCCAGGACTCGACCAAGGCCACGGTGAAGTCCGCCAAGACCACCGTCGCCAAGGCGAAGACCACCGCGACCCAGGCCGAGAAGGCCGCCGAGGCCGAGAAGACCGCCACCAAGAAGGTCGCGACCGCCCGCAAGACCGCGGCCAAGAAGTCGACCGCGACCAAGTCGACCGCCACGAAGTCGACCGCCAAGAAGTCCGCTGCGAAGAAGTCGACGGCGAAGAAGACCGCTCCCGCGAAGAAGGCGCCCGCCCGCAAGGCTCCCGCCCGCGAGACCGAGGTCGCGACGGCCAGCGCCAAGGCCACCGTCACCGCCGCGCAGAACACCGCCGCGAACGCCGTCCAGGCCGTCGCCGACGCCGCCCAGAAGGTCGGCGACTGAAGAGACGTGGAGCAGCTGACGCTGTTCTGACGTCGTCACGACGCTGATCGAGGGCCCCGTCCGTCACGGACGGGGCCCTCGTGCGTCCGGGTGTGGTGTGCGCGCAGCGTCTACGCTGGGGTCGTGGACTTCTACGCCGTGCAGAGCACGACCATGCTGGTCGTCCTCGTCGTGCTGCTCGCGATCAAGGGCTTCGCGTTCGTCAACGCCCTGACCTACCGCGCCGAGGCCTACGAGGCCGCCGGCAAGCTGACCAAGCAGGCCTGGTGCCTGATCACGGGCCTCGGCTTCGCCGCGCAGCTGATCCTGATCGGCAGCTCGCCGCTCGGCATCATCCACCTGGTCTTCACGATCGCCTCGCTCGTCTACCTCGCCGACGTCCGTCCCGCGCTGCGCGAGGTCACCTCCCCCCGCTGACCCCCTCGACAGGACTTCGTCCTTCCTCGGCCGGCGGTTCGCTGGTCGAGGAGGTCGCGCAGCGACCGTCTCGAGACCCGGTCGCGAGGTGCGTCGGCTGAGGGGTCTCGTGACAGGACTTCGTCCTTCCTCGACCGGCGGGGTCGCGGGTCTCGTGACAGGACTTCGTCCTTCCTCGACCAGCGACCCTCAGGAGAGGTAGCGGTCCAGCGCGGTCATGGCGTCCTCCGGCTCGAAGCCGGTGGCGCGGATCTTGTCCAGCGACATCGCCGAGCCGAGCGGGCGCGGCGCGAACGGCTTGCCCTGGTCGAGCACCCCCGCCGCGTAGGCGTCAGTCGTCGTGCCGGTGACGTCGTCGCGGCTGCGGCCGGAGCGCTCGAAGACGGCCTGGGCCACCTCGCGCCACGACATCGCCGGACCGCCGTTGGAGAGGTGGTACGTCCCGTACGACGCGCCCGAGTCGAGCAGGTGGCGGGTGGCGCGGACCAGCTCGTCGGTGAAGGTGAGCCGCCCGACCTGGTCGTCGACCACGCTGGGGGAGACGCCCTTGCCGGCGAGGTCCTGCATCGTGCGGACGAAGTTCTTCCCGTCACCGATCACCCACGAGGTGCGCAGGACGTAGTGGCGCGGCGCGAGGCCGACCGCGACGTCGCCCGCCGCCTTGGTCTGGGCGTAGACGCCCAGCGGCGACAGCGGCTCGTCCTCGACGTGGCCGGGGTCGACCGCGGCGGTGCCGTCGAAGACGTACTCCGAGGAGTAGTGGACCAGCGTGAAGCCGTGCTCGCTCGCGAGGCGGGCGAGCGTCGCGGGGGCGCTCGCGTTGGCGGCCCACGCGGCGACCCGGCCCTCGGGCGTCTCGGCGGCGTCGACCGCGGTGTAGGCCGCGGCGTTGAGCACGGTGCCGTAGTCGTGCCACGGCCAGGCCGCGACCGCGTCGGCGTCGGTGACGTCGAGCTCCGCGCGGGTCACGCCGTGGGCGTCGGGCAGCGCGGCGCACAGCGCGCGGCCGAGCTGGCCGCCCGCCCCGAGCACGAGGGTCCGCTTGGGCTGCATCGGGACCACGTCGCCCAGGCGCGGGTTGTGGTGGTCCTTCTCCGAGATCTCCGCCTCGTCGAGCGGGATCGGCCACGGGATCGCCGCGGTCTCGTCACCGAGGTGGAGGGCGGGGTAGGCGACGCCCGGACGCCAGTGGTCGTTGACGAGGTAGGTGTAGGCCGTGCCGTCCTCGAGCGCCTGGTAGGAGTTGCCGACGCCGCGCGGCACGAAGACCGCGACCGACGGGTCGACCTCGAGGTGGAAGGTCGTGCCGAAGCTCTCGCCGGCGCGCATGTCGACCCACGCGCCGAAGATCCGGCCGGTCGCCAGCGAGACGAACTTGTCCCACGGCTCGGTGTGGATGCCGCGCGTGGCGCCCCGCGAGCCGTTGAAGGAGATGTTGTTCTGCACCGGGCCGAAGTCGGGGAGGCCCAGCGCGACCATCTTCTCGCGCTGCCAGTTCTCCTTGAACCAGCCGCGGGAGTCGCCGTGCACGGGCAGGCGCACGACGAGCAGGCCGGGGATCGGCGTGGTCTCGACGCTGAGCTCGTTCGTGCGGGGGTCGGTCATCGGGGTCCTCGGTCTCGTGGCGGGACGTCGTCCCTCCTCGACCAGCGGCCGGAGCTCACTGGCCCTGCTGGGCGTACTTCGCCTCGGTGGCGTCCTTGTGGGGGCGCCACCAGTCCTCGTGCTCCTGGTACCAGGCGATGGTGCTGGCCAGGCCCGACTCGAAGTCCTGGAACTGCGGCTGCCAGCCGAGCTCCTGGCGCAGCTTGCCCGACTCGATGGCGTAGCGCAGGTCGTGGCCGGCGCGGTCGTTGACGTGGTCGAAGTCGTCGGCGTCCTTGCCCATCAGCGTGAGGATCAGCCGCACGACCTCGAGGTTGTTCTTCTCGCCGTCGGCACCGATCAGGTACGTCTCGCCGATCCGGCCCTTCTCGAGGATCGCCAGCACCGCGGAGGAGTGGTCCTCGGCGTGGATCCAGTCGCGGACGTTCTCGCCGGAGCCGTAGAGCTTGGGGCGGATGCCGTCGATGACGTTGGTGATCTGGCGCGGGATGAACTTCTCGATGTGCTGCCAGGGGCCGTAGTTGTTCGAGCAGTTCGACACCGTCGCCCGCACGCCGAAGCTGCGGACCCAGGCGCGCACGAGGTGGTCGGAGCCGGCCTTCGACGCGGAGTAGGGGGAGGACGGGTTGTAGGGGGTGTCCTCGGTGAAGCGCTTCGGGTCGTCGAGCTCGAGGTCGCCGTAGACCTCGTCGGTAGAGACGTGGTGGAGGCGCTTGTCGTGCTTGCGGACGGCCTCGAGGATCGTGTAGGTCCCGAGGATGTTGGTCTTGATGAACGGGCTCGGGTCGTGGAGCGAGTTGTCGTTGTGCGACTCGGCGGCGTAGTGGACGACCGCGTCGTGGGCCGCGACCAGGGGGTCGACGACGTCCTCGTCGGCGATGTCACCGACGACGAGCTGGACCCGGTCCTCGGGCAGACCCGCCAGCGACTCCTTCGAGGCGGCGTAGGTCAGCTTGTCGAGCACCGTGACCCGCAGGTCGGTGTGGGCAACGATGTGGTGCACGAAGTTCGACCCGATGAACCCCGCGCCCCCGGTCACGAGAAGGCGTTCCATGCGCGGGAGTCTAGGGCGCGGCCGCGCCGGGAGCCGAGCCGGTGACGGTGAAGCTCGGCTGCGTCACCAGGCCGGGGTCCTGCCAGGACGCGACTCCGGGGCCGGTGCGGGTCCAGCCGTCGGGCAGGTCCGTGACGTCGTAGCCCTCGGGCCAGCGGACGGTGACCGACACCTGCTCGGGCACGACCATGCCCTGCGGGGTGGCGTCGAGCCGGTAGTCGATGGTGCCGTCGCCGGGCGCGGACGCGGCCTCCGGGACGACGTACTCGAGCACGGCGGTGCGCGACTCGTTGGGCGGGAGCGTCATCCGCAGCAGCTTGTAGGGGCGGCCGTAGTAGTCGAAGGTGTCGGTGCCCTGCTCCTTGTCGGCGACGGTGGCGCTGGTGATCTCGACGCCGGTGGGCAGGAAGACGCCCAGCGTCATGCCGTTCCACCGGGTCACGTTGGTGCCGCCGCGCGGGTCGGCGAACGACTGCGTGTAGGGCGGGGAGTCGTTGGCGACGGTGATCGTCATCCGCACCTTCGCGGAGCCGTCCTCGCGCAGCCGGACGTCGGTCTCGACGGAGCGGCGCTGCCAGTAGTCGGCCTTGCTGGCGTTGGTGTTCTGGTTGAGGACCGCGAGGTAGTCGTGGTCGGTGTCGGACAGCTCGCCGGCGAGGCCGACGTCGGTGACCGCGGCCTGCACGTCGGGGTCGCGCATCCACAGCGCGAAGTGGCGTCCGCGGGCCGAGTCGCGCAGGGACTCGATCTTCTCCCGGCCCTGCCCCGGGGACAGCAGCCGGTCGGAGAAGACCGGCACCAGCGCGAGGTTGAGGTCGTGGCGCGCCTCGTTGGAGGGGAACGAGTCGTAGTCGCCGACGAGCTTCTGGGTGAAGTTGGCGGCGTCGATGCGTCCGTAGACCGGCACGTCGACCGGGCCGGTGATCCGCAGCAGGTCGGCGAGCGCGACCACGTCGACGGCGATCAGCCCGTCCTGCGGGGCGCCACCGCGCCGCTCCCACCCGCGCAGCAGCTCCTCGCCGGAGACCGACCAGTCGGGCGCGAAGGTGGCGGTGGAGATCCGCAGCTTGCCGGTGTGGAACGGGTTGCCCTCGACGCGCTCCCAGCGGCCCACCTTGTAGAGGTCGCGGTCGGTGGTGTCGCGGGCCTCGCCGACGCTGAGCCGCCCGTCCTGGACGGTCAGCGGCGCGAGGGTCAGCGGTGCGCCGCCGGAGAAGCGCTGCTCGGCCGGGTTGAGCAGCGCGAGGAGGTACGACTTGCGGCCGGTCGCGCCGAACAGGTCGGGGAGCGCGTCGGTGAGCGGCTTGGTGCTGCGGGCGGCCGAGGCGAGCGGCGTCACGACCTGCTCCGCCTCGTCGCGCGCGTCGGCGAGCCGGGTGCCGAGGCCGAGCGCCGAGTCGTCGACCTGCCCGAGCTCGAGCTGGGCCGCGTCGAGGTTCTCGCTGGCCGTGGCGACCGCGCCGACGAGCGTGCGCAGCGACTCGACGTCGACCTCGTCGCCCTTCAGGAGGGTCGCGTCCTTGCCGACCACCGTCGGCCAGGCCTCGACCGCGACCTCTGCCGTCGAGGTGAGCCGGTCGAGCGCGTTGCCGAGGTGGCGCACGTCGGAGACCGGGCCGCCGACGACCGGGACCAGGCTCCACACGTCGCCGCCGATGCCCTGCATCGCGCCCTGCACCTCGTCGGCGTGCCGCCGCGCGCTCGCCACGCTCGCCGCCGCGGCGTCGAGGTCGCCCGCCTGCAGGGACGTGCGCGCCGCCTCGAGGTCGGCCTTCGCGTTCTCCGCGCTGGCGGGCGCCTTGCGGAACGGCAATGCCAGCAGGACCAGCACGACGAGCAGCAGGAACAGGCCGCCGACGACGGTGGCCGGCCGGACCAGCCGTCGCGAGGACGAGCGACGGGAGGACGGCATGCGCCCATCGTGCCAAACGGTGCGGAGCCGCGTGACCGGATCCCAGGCCCTAGGGTGGCGCCATGCGTGGAATCATCCTGGCCGGCGGGACCGGCTCGCGGCTGCACCCGATCACCCAGGGAATCAGCAAGCAGCTGGTCCCGGTCTACGACAAGCCGATGATCTACTACCCGCTGTCGACGCTGATGCTCGCCGGCATCCGCGACGTCCTCATCATCACCACGCCCCACGAGGCCGAGGGCTTCCACCGGCTGCTCGGCGACGGCTCGCAGCTCGGGATCAACCTGACCTTCGCGGTGCAGCCCTCGCCCGACGGCCTCGCGCAGGCGTTCATCATCGGTGCCGACCACATCGGCGACCAGCGCTCCGCGCTGGTGCTCGGCGACAACATCTTCTACGGCTCCGGCCTCGGCAACCAGCTGCTGCGGTTCAAGGACCTCGACGGTGCGGCGGTCTTCGGCTACCACGTCGCCGACCCGCGGGCGTACGGCGTGGTCGAGTTCGACGACCAGGGCCGCGCGCTGTCGCTGGAGGAGAAGCCGGAGCACCCGAAGAGCGACTTCGCGGTGCCGGGGCTCTACTTCTACGACAACGACGTGGTGCAGTACGCCGCCGAGCTCGAGCCGTCCGCGCGCGGCGAGCTCGAGATCACCGACCTCAACCGGCGCTACCTCGAGGAGGGCCGGCTGCACGTCGAGGTCCTGCCCCGCGGCACCGCCTGGCTCGACACCGGCACGTTCGACTCGCTCAACGACGCCTCCAACTTCGTGCGCACCATCGAGGGCCGGCAGGGCTTCAAGGTCGGCGCCCCCGAGGAGGTCGCCTGGCGGATGGGCTGGCTCACTGACGACGAGCTCGTCGCGCGCGCCGAGCCGCTGCGCAAGTCCGGCTACGGCGAGTACCTGCTGGGGCTGCTCCAGCACGGCTGACCGCTCGGCCTCCTCGACCAGCGACGGAGCGCGGTCAGCCGAGGTCGGCCGCCACCATGCGGCGCACGACCTCCTCGAAGGCGACCGTCGGCGCCCAGCCGAGCACCTCGCGCGCCCGCGACGCGTCGCCGACCAGCTCGGTCGGGTCGGCCGGGCGGAAGAACGCGGGATCGACCCGGACCAGCGGCTCCCAGTCGGCGATACCGGCCGCGGCGAACGCGGCGGCGACGAGCTCGCGCACCGAGTGGGCCGTCCCGGTCGCAACGACGTAGTCGCCCGGCTCGTCGGCACGGGCGGCCCGCACCATCGCGTCGACGTAGTCCGGGGCCCAGCCCCAGTCACGGCGGGCGTCGAGGTTGCCGAGCGCGAGCCCGTCGGCCTCGCCGCGCGCGATCGCCGCGACCGTCGAGGTGATCTTGCGGGTGACGAACCGCTGCGGGCGCCGCGGCGACTCGTGGTTGTAGAGCACGACGCTCGAGACGTGCTGGTCGCGCTGGCGGCAGACGCGGGCGGCGAGGTGCGCGTACGCCTTCGCCGCGCCGTACGGGTTCACCGGCCGCACGGCGGTGTCCTCGGTCTGCGGCGACTCGGCCGGCTCGCCGAAGATCTCCGCGCTGGAGGCCTGCACGAAGCGGACGTCGCCCGCCAGCCGCGCCGACTCCATCAGCGCGACCGCGGCCTGCCCGTTGACGTGGGCGGTGCGGTCGGGCTGCTCCCACGACTGCGCGACCGAGCTGATCGCGGCGAGGTTGTAGACCTCGCTCGGCGCGACGTCGCGCACCAGCCGGCGGGTCGCCTCGACGTCGCCGAGGTCGCCCTCGTGGAGCACCACCTCGGCCGGGCAGTGCGCGGGGTGGCCGTCGGCGGCCAGCACCAGCGCGTGCACCTCGAGGCCGTCGGCGACCAGCCGCTCGGCGAGGTAGCTGCCGTCCTGTCCGCCGATGCCGGTGATGAGGGCCCGGGTCACCAGCCGGCCTTGGCGGCGGCGATGTCGGCGTCGACCATCATCGCGACCAGGTCGGCGAACGACACCGTCGGCGTCCAGCCCAGCTTGTCCTTCGCCTTCGACGCGTCGCCGATCAGCAGCTCGACCTCGGCGGGCCGCATGAACCGCGGGTCCTGCTTGACGTAGGGCGCCCAGTCGTCGATGCCGATGTGGCGGAAGGCGATCTCGAGGAAGTCGCGGATCGACCAGGTCTCGCCGGTGGCGATGACGTAGTCGTCACCCTCGTCCTGCTGGAGCATCCGCCACATCGCCTCGACGTAGTCGCCGGCGTAGCCCCAGTCGCGGCGCGAGTCGAGGTTGCCGAGGGTGACGTCCTCCTGCTGCCCGAGGTGGATCCGGGCGACGGCCTGGCTGATCTTGCGGGTCACGAACTCCGGACCGCGGCGCGGCGACTCGTGGTTGAAGAGGATCCCCGACGAGGCGTGCATGCCGTAGGACTCGCGGTAGTTGATGGTCATGTAGTGGCCGTAGACCTTGCTGACGCCGTAGGGCGAGCGCGGCCACAGCAGGGTGCTCTCCGACTGCGGGACCTCCTGCACCTTGCCGAACATCTCCGAGCTCGACGCCTGGTAGAACCGGATGCTGGCGGGGTCGTCGCCCGCGTGCAGGCGCACGGCCTCGAGCACGTTGAGCACGCCCATGCCGGTGACGTCGCTGGTGACGAAGGCGTTCTCCCAGGAGTAGGCGACGAACGAGATCGCGCCGAGGTTGTAGACCTCGTCGGGCTGGGAGTCGCGCATCGCGCGCATCAGGCTGGAGAGGTCGGTCAGGTCGCCGTTGTGCAGCGTCACGTCGGGGACCACCTTGGAGACCAGCTCGCGCCGCGGGTTGTTCTGGCCGCGGATCAGGCCGTGGACGTCGTAGCCCTTCTCCAGCAGGAGCTCGGCGAGGTAGAGGCCGTCCTGACCCGTGATTCCCGTGATGAGTGCGCTCGGCATGCGGCCAGTCTGTCAGGCACTCCGCTGGTTAGGGTGTGGCTCATGAAGATCCTCGTCAGCGGCGGTGCCGGCTACATCGGCTCCCACACCGTCATCCAGCTCGTCGCCGCCGGCCACGACGTCGTGATCGTCGACAACTTCAGCAACTCCCACCCCGTCGTGAAGGGCCGGATGGAGTCGCTGACCGGGACCAGCCTGCCGCTGCACTCCTTCGACCTGTGCGACTACGACAAGACCGAGCACCTCTTCGCCGCCGAGGACTTCGACGCGGTCATCCACTTCGCGGGCTACAAGGCCGTCGGCGAGAGCGTCGAGAAGCCGCTGGAGTACTACGAGAACAACCTCGGCTCCACCTTCTCCCTGGTCCGCGCGATGCAGAAGCACGACGTCGACAAGCTGGTCTTCTCCTCCAGCGCGACGGTCTACGGCACCGACCAGGCCGGCGCGACCGAGGACCAGCCGACCTTCGCCACCAACCCGTACGGCTGGACCAAGGTGATGCAGGAGCAGATCCTGCGCGACGTCGCCGCCGCGTCCCCGCGGATGCGGGTCGCGCTGCTGCGCTACTTCAACCCGGTCGGCGCGCACCCGTCCGGCACCATCGGCGAGGACCCGTCCGGGATCCCCAACAACCTCACGCCGTTCATCGCGCAGGTCGCGGTCGGCAAGCGCGACAAGCTCGCCGTCTTCGGTGACGACTACGACACCGTCGACGGCACCGGCGTGCGCGACTACATCCACGTCGAGGACCTCGCGGCCGGCCACGTCGCGGCGCTCGAGGAGCTCACCCGCACCGACAAGTCGGTCAACACCTGGAACCTCGGCTCCGGCCACGGCACCAGCGTGCTCGAGATGCTCCACGCCTTCGAGCGCGCGGTGGGTCGCGAGCTGCCCTACGAGGTCGTCCCGCGCCGCCCCGGCGACGTGGCCAGCTCGTACGCCGACGCCTCGCGCGCCAACGCCGAGCTCGGCTGGCGCACCGAGAAGTCGATCGACGACATGGCGGTCGACGCCTGGCGCTGGCAGTCGCAGAACCCGCAGGGCTTCGCCGGCTGATGCGCCGGCCCGCGCTGGTCCTCGCCCTGGCGGTGTCTCTGTCGCTGGGGCCCGGGGCCGGCGCTGTCCCGGCGCTGGGGTCATCTGAGGACGTGGTGCAGGCCGTCGGGGCGATCTCGCCTGCAGGACGTCCTCAGACGTCGGACCCGCTGGCCGGTCGGGTGGTCGTGATCGACCCCGGCCACCAGCTCGGCAACCACAACTTCCCGGCCGAGATCAACCGGCCGGTCCCGGCCGGCGGATTCACCAAGCCCTGCAACACCACCGGCACGGCGACGAACCGCGGCTACCCGGAGGCGACGTTCACCTGGCAGGTCTCCCGGCTGCTCGCGAAGCGGCTGCGCGGGCTCGGAGCGACCGTGCGGATGACCCGCGACAGCAACCGGCAGGACCGCTGGGGTCCGTGCGTCGACGTCCGCGGCCGGGCCGGCAACGCGATCGACGCCGACCTCAAGGTCTCGGTGCACGCGGACGGGTCGTACGCCCGGGGCGCCCGCGGCTTCCACGTGATCGTCCCGCCGGACCGCGCGCCGTGGACCGACGACATCGCCGCGCCATCCATGCGGCTGGCCGAGGCGCTGAGGGCGGGCCTGCTGGGCAAGCGGTTCGCGGTCGCGAGCTACGTCGCCGGTGGCGACGGCCTCGACGTCCGCTCCGACCTCGGCACCCTCAACCTCTCCGACGTCCCCACCGCGATGGTCGAGCTGGGCAACATGCGCTCCGCCGCCGAGGCACGGGTGATGACGTCGCCGCGCGGGCGGGCGCGCTACGCGCGGGCGCTGGTCGCCGGGATCCGGGAGTTCCTGGGCTGACCGGCAGCACCATGCAGGCAGTTCGCGCCGAACGACGCGCTGCTGAGCGTGGAACAGGACCTGCCCGCGGTGAACTGCCTTCATGGTGCGCGCCGGCCCTGTGGAGAGCCCGAGCGCCGACCGGTCGCGAGGTGTCAATCTCCTCGCATGGACCCGGTGTCGGCGCTGCGCGAGCTCGGAGGCGTGGCCACCTTCGCCGAGCTCCTCGCCTCCACCGGTCGTGGCGACATCGAGCGGGCGCTGGCCGACGGGCGGATCAACAAGCCACGCCACAACCGGTACTGCCTGGCCGACATCGACGCTGTTCGTCACGCGGTGGCGCGCACCGGTGGCGTGGCCTCGCACCTGAGCGCTGCCCAGGAGTTCGGCTGGAAGCTGAAGGAGGACCCGGTGCGGCCCTGCATCACGTTGCCGCGCAGTGCCCGCAAGCCGAAGGGCGGGGCCTACGAGCTGCACTGGGCGGACCTGTCCGACCGCGAGCAGCGCCGGCGCGTGACCTCACGGGTGCGCACCGTGATCGACTGCGCGAGGGCGTACGACTTCGACGTGGCGCTCAGCGTCGCCGACTCCGCGCTGCGGGAGGGGATTGTCGACCAGGACGACCTGCTGCTGGGTGCGGAGCGCAGCCCCCGGACCGGGCGGGCTCGTGCGCAGCGAGTGGCTCGGGAGGCGTCGGCAAGGCGGGCGAACCCGTTCGAGTCCTGCCTCTACGCCATCGCCTCGGCGGTCCCCGGGCTCGACGTGGTTCCGCAGGGCGCCGTGCCGGGGGTCGGCTTCGTCGACCTGCTCGACCGGGTCCTCGGCATCGTCATCGAGGCGGAGTCACTGGAGCACCACTGGACGAAGGCCGGCCTGCAGCGCGACGTCGACCGCTACACGACCTCGGCGCGTCTGGGCCTGGTGGTCCTGCGCTTCACGTGGAAGGACGTGATGCACGACCGGCCCGGCGTCGAGCTCGCGATCGCCGACGTCGTCCGGTGGCGCACCATGCAGGCAGTTGGCTGCCACGGCCTCGTCGCCTGAGCGTGGACGGGGCAGCCCGGGTCGCGAACTGCCTTCATGGTGCTGCTCAGCGCACCCCGAGCTCGGCCAGCCCGCGCAGCACGACGCGCAGGTGCGCGACCTCGTGGGTGCGGACGAGGTGGGTGCCGCCGAGGGCGGCGAAGACGGCGTAGAAGCCCTCGCCCTTGCGGAACTCGTCGCCGAAGACGTCGAAGCTGTGCGGCACCGCGTTGCAGACCGGCACGCCGAGCGGGCGCAGCCGGAAGCCCTGGGCGAGGACCTTGGTCTGGTGGCGGGCGCGGGTGAGCGGGTCGACCAGGTTGCCGTAGAAGAAGCCCATGCCGGGGTCGATGACGACCTTGTCGACCCCGAGGTCGCGGGCGTGGGCGATGCGGGGCGCGAAGTGGTCGAGCAGGACGGGGACCGGGTCGGCGTCGGGCGGCACGTCGGAGATCTCGCGGACGTTGGCGGTCTCGCCGAAGCACAGCACCACGGCGGCGTCGTACTCCGCGGCGAGGGCGAGCATCTCGTCCTCGTGCTCGCGGCCGGTCATGTTGAGGATCCGCGCACCGGCGTCGAGGCAGGCGCGCACGACCTCGGGCTCGTAGGTCTCGACCGAGACCACGGCCTCCTCCGCCAGTCCCTTCACGGCCGGGACGAGCCGGGCGACCTGGTCGTCGACGCCCACGCGGGCGGCGGTGGCGTTGCTGGACTCGGCGCCGAGGTCGATGATCGCGGCGCCCTGCGCGGCCTGCACGCGGCCCATCCGGACGGCGTCGGACGGGCTGGTGGCGACGCTCTCGCGGTAGGTCGAGTCGCGCGACAGGTTGACGCAGCCCATCAGCGTCACGGGCCCGTCGCCGATCGTCACCGGGCCGCGCGGCCCCGGCAGGACGACCGGGGCGACCGGGCTGTCCCAGGCCTCCCCGTGGGCGTGCTGCAGGTGGGCCAGGTCCGCAAGGGTGATCACGCCCGAAATCGTAGAGGGGAGGATGGAACGGTGAGCGATTCCTTCGAGCTGCAGCGCCTGGCCGACCTGTCCGACGAGCAGCTGCAGGAGGCGTACGCCCCGCGCGGCGAGCCGTGGCTGCGGGTCAACTTCGTGAGCACCGTCGACGGCTCGGCCACCGGTGCCGACGGGCTCAGCACGAGCATCAACGACGACGCCGACAAGCGGGTCTTCGACACCCTGCGCAAGCACGCCGACTGCCTGGTGGTCGGCGCGGGCACGATCCGCGACGAGGAGTACGACGTCCCGAAGATCCCGGTCGTGGTGGTGAGCCGGCGCGCCGACGTGCCGCCGACGCTGCGCGAGGCGCCGCGCGGGCGGGTGCTGATGGCCACCGTCGCGAGCGCCGAGGGGCTCGACGAGGCGCGCGAGCTGCTCGGTCACGAGCAGGTGCTGGTGCTCGGCGAGGACGAGATCGACCTGGTCGCGCTCAAGGCCGAGCTGCTGGGCCGTGGCTGGCGCGACCAGCTGTGCGAGGGCGGGCCGTCGCTGTTCGGCGACCTGCTCGCCGCCGGGGCCGTCGACGAGCTGTGCTGGACCGTGTCGCCGCGTCTGGTCGCGGGCGACGGCCCGCGTATCGCCGGCGGGCCGGACGTGGACGTGGCCGTGCGTCCCGTCCTGCTGCTGGAGCAGGACGGGACGCTGCTGGGGCGCTGGCTGGTCTGAGCCGGCCTACGGCGTCGGGTAGTCCACGACGTAGCTCGGGATGCCCGGAGCCGTGCTGTCCACGCGGGCACCGGTGTCGTTGACGACGTGCTCGATGCTGCCGGCCTCGAGGTTGACCGTCATCACGTGGTGGAGGCGGACGCCGGCGCGGTCGGGCACGTCGAACCCGCTCTCGGTGGTGATCGTCGGGTCGTTGCGATTGAAGACGTAGACCCCGCCGCCGTAGAGCTCGTGGCGGCGCACGCGGTCCGACACCAGGTAGCCGGGCCAGCCCAGGGTGCCGTCGGGCTGGGTCCACTCGGCCTGCGACGGCGGGTCGTAGGGCAGCTCGTTCTGGTAGAGCACGACCTGGCCGTCCTCGCCGTTCCAGATGGTGTTGAGCTCCTGGAAGTGCTCGACGAACAACCCGGTGGCCTTCACCCGGTCACCGTTGACGACGACGCCGACGCGGCCGGTGTTGGTGTTCCAGCGGTCGGTGTCGCCGGAGACCCCGGCGGTGAAGCCCTCGATGCCGTGGTCGGCGCGCCAGACCCAGGTGTGGTCGATGAGCACGTCGTCGGCGTCGACGACGAGCGCCTTGTCCGT
Organism: Nocardioides okcheonensis; assembly: GCF_020991065.1. Classification (NCBI taxonomy): domain Bacteria; kingdom Bacillati; phylum Actinomycetota; class Actinomycetes; order Propionibacteriales; family Nocardioidaceae; genus Nocardioides; species Nocardioides okcheonensis. The sequence continues at coordinate 2,154,606 of NZ_CP087710.1, read as the reverse complement.
GCGGCCCACGTGCGGGCCGCCGACACGGAAGTAGACGTCGTTGAGCGTCGTGGTCGGCACGGAGGAACGGTGGCCGCGACCGTGCCCGTGGCGACCCTCGATGTGCATGAGCGCCTTCGACTCGCGCAGCCCGGCGTCGATCGTCACGCCGGCGACCACCACGTCGGTGGCCTTGTCGTCGACGACGACCGGGGTCGCGCCGCGCACCGCGGTGAGGGTGGCCTGGCCGAGCCCGAGGACGACGGTCCCGCTGCGGCGGATCACCAGGCTGCGGTCGACGTCGTAGACGCCGGGGGTGAGCAGCAGGTGCTTGCCGCGGGCGAGCGCGGCGGCGAGCACGCGGGCGGGCTGGTCGGGGGAGGCGACGTGGAACGACGACAGCGGGAGGTCGCGGCCGGCGGTGTCACCCGTGGTCCAGTCGGGGCCCTGCGAGTCGGTGCGCGGGGCCGGGACCCGGACCTGCCAGGCGCCGTCGGTCACGTGGAGGTAGGGCTTCTCCCGGCTCAGCGGGGTGCGGTCGAGGGTGGTGTAGGGCTCGGTCGGGAAGTTGGCCTCGGAGGGCGCGCCGATCGTGCCGGAGAATACCTGGTTCCACACGCCGTTGGACCACGACGCCACCTCGGAGTTGCGGGTCAGCCACTGCTGCTGCGAGCCGTTGATCACCGTGCCGGCGCGCGAGTCGGCGAGGTAGCCGCCGCTGGCGAACTGCGGCCCCTCGGTGCAGTAGTCCATCAGTGAGAGGTTGCCGCCGCGGACGTCGACGCGGCGCAGCGCGGAGGCCTGGGAGGCGGCCCAGAAGTTGGCGGAGGCGCGGCAGCCGTCCTGGCCGGTGCCGTTGACGTTGATCGTCAGGTTCGACATCGAGCGCCAGAAGTTGTTGAGCGCGACGCAGTAGGGCTGGGTCGGGCCGTCGGTGAGGCAGCGGTTGTAGACCTCGACCTTGCCGTCGATCACCACGTCGGAGGGCGAGGCGCCGAGGCCGGCGACCTCGGTGTAGTAGCCGACCTTGATCTGGAGCGGGTCGTCCGCGGTGCCGTAGGTGCCGGGGAGGAAGAGCAGGCTCCACCGTCCCTCGGACATCTCGGCGTCGACCTGCTGCTGCCAGATCTCCTCGGCGCGCTGCTCGATCTCGGCGGTGGGCATCGAGGGGTCGAAGACCACGACGCGGGAGCCGAGGTCGGGGGCGGCGGGCGCCGGGCGCGGGGCCGCGTCGGCGGTGGGTGCAACGGTGGTCGGCACGACGCCGGCAACGGCGAGGGCGAGTGCGGCGACGACCGCACGCAGGGGCGTACGGCGGGGGCGGGGGTGCGGAGCGGACATGGGGGCCTTCCCGTGGGGTGAGAGCGCTTCCACCCAGCATGCCGCACCGACGTGACGGGCGCCACACCGCGCCCCCGCCGTGGACGCGTCAGGCGTCGAGCGCCGCCAGCAGCTCGCGGTTGAAGGCGGGCAGGTCGTCGGGGTTGCGGCTGGTGATCAGGTTGTCGTCGACGACGACCTCCTCGTCGACCCACTCGCCGCCGGCGTTGCGGACGTCGGTCTGCAGGCTGGGCCAGCTGGTCAGCCGGCGGCCGCGGACGGCGTCGGCCTCGACGAGCGTCCAGGGCGCGTGGCAGATGGCTGCGACCGGGCGCCCGGAGCCGACGAAGTCGCGGACGAACGCGACGGCCTGCTCGTCGGTGCGCAGGGCGTCGGGGTTGGCCACGCCGCCCGGCAGGACGAGGGCGTCGTAGTCGCCGACCGACGCGTCGGCGACGAGCCGGTCGACCTTCTGGGTGGTGGAGGCGTCGAGGTGCTGGAAGAGCTGGACCTCTCCCTCCTCCAGGGAGAGCAGCTCGGCGGTGTGGCCGGCGTCGGTCACGGCCTTCCAGGGCTCGGTCAGCTCGACCTCCTCGATGCCCTCGCCGGCGGTCAGGAACGCGATGCGCTTGGTGGTGGTCATGCCTCCACGGTCGCTCGCGCTCGGCGGGGCGCACACCCTCGCAGGGGTGGGCACGCCCCGTCCGTCAGCCGATCGCGCCGGCGTTGTCCTTCGCGAGCGAGCGGGAGATGACCATCCGCTGGATCTGGTTGGTGCCCTCGAAGATCTGCATCACCTTCGCCTCGCGCATGTAGCGCTCGACGGGGAAGTCGCGGGTGTAGCCGTAGCCGCCGAGGACCTGCACGGCGTCGGTGGTCACCTTCATCGCGCTGTCGGTCGCGACGAGCTTGGCGATCGAGGCCTCGCGGGAGAACGGCAGGCCGGCGTCCTTGAGCCGGGCGGCGTGGAGCATCGTCGCGCGGGCGGCGACGATCGCGGCCTCCATGTCGGCGAGCACGAAGGCGAGGCCCTGGTGGTCGATGATCTTCTTGCCGAACGTCTCCCGCTCGCGGGCGTAGGCGACGGCCGAGTCGAGGGCGCCCTGGGCGAGGCCGGTGGCGACGGCGGCGATGCCGAGGCGGCCGGCGTCGAGGCCGGCGAGGGCGATCCGCAGGCCCTCGCCCTCGGCGCCGAGGCGGCGCTCCACCGGGACGCGCACGCCGTCGAAGCGCATGGTCGCGGTCGCGGAGCCGGTGAGGCCCATCTTGCGCTCCGGCGGGTCGGCGGAGAGGCCCTCGGAGTCGGCGGGGACGAGGAAGCAGGAGATGCCGTTGCGGTCGTCGGAGGTCCGGGCCATCACCTTGTAGAAGTCGGCGTGGCCGCCGTGGGTGGTCCAGGCCTTCGCGCCGTTGAGGACGTACGCGTCGCCGTCGAGGCGCGCGGTGGTCGTCATCGCGGCGGGGTCGGAGCCGGCGTGCGGCTCGGAGAGGCAGTACGCCCCGAGCAGGTCGCCGCCGAGCATGTCGGGCAGCCAGCGGGCCCGCTGCTCCTCGGTGCCGAACTCGGCGAGGCCGAAGCAGGACAGCGCGTGCACCGAGACGCCGACGCCGACCGACGACCACACCGCGCCGATCTCCTCGAGGACCTGCAGGTAGACCTCGTAGGGCTGCGCGCCGCCGCCGTGCTCCTCGGGGTACGGCAGGCCCAGCAGGCCGGCCCGGCCGAGCATCGCGAAGACGTCGCGCGGGAAGGTCTCCGTCGCCTCGGCCTCGGCCGAGCGCGGCGCGAGCTCCTTGGTCGCGATCTCGCGGGTGAGCGCGAGCAGGTCGCGGGCCTCGTCGGTGGGGAGCGTGCGGCGGGCGGTCATGCGGGGTCCCCGGGGCGTCGTGTGGAGGAGCGGAGCGGGGGAGCAGGACGGCATGGGGTGCTCATGCCTCGCAGGTTACCGGCGTCACACCGGCGCTCAGGCCGGGGGCCGGACCAGCCCCTGCTCGGCCAGCACGGCGAGCGCGTCGCCCACGAGGGCGTCCGCGTCGGGGTGCTCGCCCCACACCTCCTGCACGTGCGCGGCCAGCTCGGCCGGGGTGCGCGGGCGCTCCAGGGCGAGCCACAGCAGCGGCCCGAGGCCGGCCAGCACCCGGACCTGGTCGTCGACCATGACGACCAGCTCCTCGGCGTACTCCACCGCGTCGCGCCACGGCTCGCGCGACCACGCGCCGGGAGCGCCGGGCACGGGCGTGGGCCCGCCGGGGTGGTGGACGTACGGCTCGACGGGCCGGGGCTCGCGGTCGAGCAGCGCCGCGACCTCGTCGGCCCAGCGCTCGAACTCGCGGTAGTGCAGGCCCCACGCGCCGCCGCACTCCTCGACGGCGGCGGCCAGGCGCCGCATGGGCTGGTCGAGGTGGACCAGCGACGAGGTCTGGTCGACGATCTCGGCGATCGCCCGGGAGGCCGGGACCGGCGCCAGCCCGCTGTCGTCGTCGCCGCGGTGCAGCAGCACGATGCGGTGCAGTCGCGCGCCGACCGGCCCGACGCGGAGGTCGAGGTCGTCGGGGGAGACCGACCCCTTGCGGCGCGGGGCGGCAGGGTCGAGCACGACCGACAGCGGCTTGGCGTGGGCGTGGACGACGAGCCTGTGGTCGAGCGACACGGTCTCGTCGGAGAGGTAGCCCAGGTCCCGCGCGAGCCGGGACACCGCGGTGGTCTTGCCGGCGCCGGAGGGGCCGACGAAGGCGAGCACGCGACCCGCGTCGTCGGCGAGCGCGCCGGCGTGCACGTTGACCCGGCGTCCGGCGGTGGCCTGGAGCGCGGCCAGGGTCACGCGGGTCGTGACGGCGTAGTCGTGGTCGGCGGGGTCGAGGGCGTCGAGGCCCTCGAGGTCGACGACCACCTCGGGCTCCCGGTCGGTGAGCGCCCGGCTCCACTGCCGCTGCAGCCGCAGGGCGACGTCGCCGTCGGCGCGGATCTCGACGGGCACCCCCATCGCCTCGACGACCACTCCGTGCGTCACGTCCTCACCAGCCACGCGGCCAACTCTAGGGTGGGGCCGTGGGGAGGACGCGCGGAACCGGTGCGGCGTGGGCGCTCGTCGGGGTCTACGCCCTCGGCACCGTCGTGCTGCTGGTCGGCCCGTGGGGGCTCGCGCTCAACCGGCTGACGGTCGGGCTCTACACCTTCTTCCGCTACCAGTGGCCCGTCGCGCCGGACTGGGCGCTGCCGCACCACTACGGCTTCGTGCTCAACGTGCTGCTCTTCGTGCCGGCCGGCGTGGCGCTGGTCGTGCTGACCGGGCGGTCGTGGTGGGTGGTGACCCTCCTCGCGCTGGCCGCGTCGACCGGCGTCGAGGTCGCGCAGGCGCTGTGGCTGGCCCGGGTCGGGTCGGTGGCCGACGTCGCGGCCAACACCCTGGGCGCGCTCCTCGGGGCGGTGCTCACTCCTCGTCGACGACGCGGATCGCGACCAGCTGGTCGACCAGCGCCGACACGTCGTCGCTGATCGCGTCGGCGTCGGCGTCGGACATCGCGGCCGCGGCGGCCGTCACCTCGGCGAGGGTGCCGCCCTCGGCGAGCGCGAGCCAGACCAGGCAGGCCGAGCCCTCGAGCATGATCGGCAGGCCCTTCGGGACCCGCGTGAGGTAGGCCGTCGGCACGTTGTCGACGTCGAGGTCCTCGAGGCTGACCCAGGCGACGTCGTCGGCGATGCGGTACTGGTGGGTCATCCGCGTCGCACCCGCCTGGTGAGCTCCTCGGCCGCCCGGCGTACGCGAAGCCGCTGGCGGGCGCGCACCTCCTCGCGCGTGGGCGGTCGCCCGAGCTCCATCCTGAGGTGGTCCTGGTTGACGCGCAGTGCAGCGGTCAGGAGGTCGGCCTTGGCGCGCAGCGTCGTGGCGGCCGCCATCCGGGCGCGCCACTCGTCGAAGCGGCTGCCGCCTTCGGCGAAGTGGCGCCACAGCCGGTAGGACGGGTGGTGGCGGTGCAGCTCGAGCTCGCCGATGCCGGCGGCGAGGGCCACCTCGGCGTCGAGCTCGGCCGCCCGCGCGCGGACGGCCGCCTGCTCGTCGGGCCCGGCGGCGGTCCACGCCCGGTCGACGTCGCGGTTGCCGCGCGAGCGCGCGGCGTGCAGGACGAGGATCAGCCGCTGGGCGGTCCGGTCGGGCACCGGGCAGCCCCAGTGCGCGATCTCGCGCCAGACCCGGTCGCGCAGGAGCACGTCGAAGGCGGCCTCGGGGTCGATGCCGACGCCCGGCCAGCTGGTGTGGACGTCGATCCAGCCCCAGTCGTCGTGCCACCAGTTCGCGGCGTGGGCGAAGACCGACCCGGTCGCGAAGTCGGTGCGCTTCTCCCAGCCCACCGACTCGAGCGCCTCGACGAGGCGGGCGAGGTGGCTGGGGCGCACGAGCACGTCGACGTCGCTGGACTGCTTGCCCTCGGCGCGCAGGCCGGGGAGCACCGCCGGTCCCTTGAGGTGGAGCAGGTCGACCCCGTGGTCCTCGGCGAGCTTCTGCACGACCGCGTGGGCGAGGTGGACCCGGGCCGCGATGGGCGCGTCCCGCTGGCCGCCCGCGTCCTCGGTCATGCGCTCCATCGTGCCAGCCGGTGCGGCGGCGTGTCGCGAAACCGGACGTCGGGCGAGGCGTACGTCCTAGACTCGCGGGCATGACCTTCGGGGACTTCGTCAGGCTGAGCCGCGCCTACGTGTGGGTGCTGATCGGCTGCACGGTCCTCGGTGCGCTGCTGATGATGGCCAAGACGACGCGCGACCCGGTGCTCTACTCCGCGACCTCGTCCGGCCTGGTCAAGGTCGGCAACGCCGCGACGGCGGGCGAGGAGCAGGGCAACGCGCAGCTCGCCGAGGACAAGGCCAACCTCTATGCGTTCTTGGTGTCGAAGACGCCCGTCGCGGAGCGGGTCGTCGACGACCTGGGCCTCGACGTGCCGCCGAGCGCGATCGCGGGTCGCTTCTCGGCCTCCGTCGACGCGACCGTCAACGCGCTCACAGTCTCGGCGGTCGGCAGCACCCCGGAGGAGGCGCGCGACCTCGCCAACGCGGTCATCGACGCGGTCGTCGTCGTCGCACAGGAGATCGAGACCGGGGAGTCGGCGCCGAAGGGCGAGCCGCTGACCCGGATCGTCCCGCTGGAGGAGGCGCAGCTCCCGGGCGCGCCGTTCACCCCCGACTACCGCATGGCCGCGATGAAGGGCGCCGCCGGCGGCCTCGCGCTGGCCTACGCCGTGCTCATCGCGCGCCGGCTCATCGACCGCCGGATCCGCTCGGTCAAGCACGTCGAGGACGCCACCGGCGCCTCCGTGCTGGGCGTCATCCCCAAGGAGGACGCGCTGGACCGCGGCCACCGCGGCGTGCGCGGCGACCTCGGTCGGGCGGCGGAGTCGTTCCGCCAGCTGCGCACCAACCTGCGCTTCGTCGACGTCGACAACGAGCCGCGGCGCATCGTCGTGACGTCCGCCCTCGCGGGCGAGGGCAAGTCGACCGTGTCGTCCAACATCGCGCGCCTCGTCGCCCAGGCCGGCACGCCGGTGCTGCTGGTCGACGCCGACCTGCGCCGCCCGATGATCGCCAGCACCTTCGAGATCGACGGCGCCGTGGGCCTCACCCAGGCGCTGGCCGGCGACGTCGACGTCCGCGACGTGATCGTCGACTCCGGCCTGGCCAACCTCAGCCTGCTGCCGGCCGGGCGGATCCCGCCGAACCCGAGCGAGCTGCTCGGCTCGCTGCGGATGAAGCAGTTCGTCGACGAGCTGTCCCACGACTACCTCGTCATCCTCGACGCGCCGCCGCTGCTCCCGGTCACCGACGCCGGCCTGCTGTCGGCCTTCTGCGACGGCGCGCTGCTGGTGCAGGCCGCCGGCCGGACCCAGATCGAGCAGAGCGAGCACTGCCGCCGGATCCTCGACCAGGTCGGCAGCCGGCTGCTCGGCGTGGTGCTCAACAAGGCGCCGGTCAAGGGCGCCAGCGCGATCGCCTACAGCAGCGGCTACGGGGGTTACGGCGGTTACGGCGGCTACAAGGCCGAGCAGGAGACCCTCGAGAAGTACTCCACCGCCGGCAAGGGCCGGCGCCGGCTGGTCCGCTCCGGCAAGGACTGACCGCGCGCGATCGGGTCGGCGTGGGGCTCGCCCGGCCGACTGGGCGACCGGCGTGGTCGCTGGTCGCCCGGCATGCCGGGCGTCGAGCGGACAGAGGTCCGCTCGAGTCGCCCGGTGGTCGGAGGGTCCGCTCCTCGACGAGCTTGTCGACCGACATGGTCGCTTGTCGACCGGCATGGTCGCTTGTCGACCGGCATGGTCGCTTGTCGACCGGCATGGTCGCTTGTCGACCGGCATGCCGGTCGACAAGCGGACAGAGGTCCGCTCGAGTCGCCCCGTGGTCGGAGGATCCGCTCGACTCGCCCGGTGGTCGGAGGGTCCGCTCGACCGCCACGGGGAACGGGGGCGGGCTGGGCCCCGAGCGGTCAGTACGCCCCGCGGCTGGCGAGCACGGCGGTGACGGTGCGGGCGAGGATCAGCAGGTCCTGCACCATCGACCAGTTGTCGACGTAGTAGAGGTCGAGGCGCACCGTGTCCTCCCAGGACAGGTCGGAGCGTCCCGACACCTGCCACAGGCCGGTCATGCCGGGCAGCACGTTGAGCCGGCGCAGCATGTCGTCCTCGTACTGCTCGACCTCGCTCGGCAGCGGCGGGCGCGGGCCGACCAGGCTCATGTCGCCGCGCAGCACGTTGACCAGCTGGGGGAGCTCGTCGAGGGAGAAGCGCCGGATGAAGCGTCCGGGGCGGGTGACGCGCGGGTCCTCGGTGCTCTTGAAGAGCACGTGGTCGCGGGCCTCGACCTCGGCGAGGCGCTGCTCGGCGTCGATCGACATCGAGCGCAGCTTGAGGCAGGTGAACTCCCGGCCCTCCCGGCCCACCCGGGTCTGCCGGAACAGCGCCGGACCGCCGTCGGTGCGGCGGATCCAGACCATCAGGGCCAGGAGCACCGGCCACACGACGGCGAGGACGAGGAGCGCGCCCACGACGTCGAAGGCGCGCTTGGCGTCGTTGGAGGCGAGCTGCGAGCGGGAGCGGCCGAGGTGCATGAGCGGCAGGCCGGCGACCGGCCGGATCCGGATGCGCTCGCTGGAGACGTCGGTGACGTTGGGGGCGACGATGATCTGGACGTGCGCGTTGTCCTCCAGCTCCCACGCCAGGCGCCGCAGCTGGGTGGAGGACTTCACCGCGCCCGCGGTGAAGAACACGATGTCGGGCGACACCTCGTCGACGACCGCGCGGACGTCCTCGATGAGCCCGAGGACCGGGACGCCGGAGACGGTCGTCTCGGTCCCGGCGTGGACGCCCGGCACCAGGCAGCCGATCACCTCGTAGCCGAGCCAGGACTCGCGGGTCAGCACCTTGTGGATCTCGGCGATGTAGATCGGGCTGCCGACGAGCACGACCTTCTCGGTGAAGTGCCCGGTGGCGCGGAGCCGCTGGATGATGCGCCGCGAGGCCAGCCGGCCGAGGAGGAGCAGCAGCACCCCGATCGGGAAGAGCAGGACGAAGAAGCCGCGGGAGAGCGGGTACTGCATGAGGAACGCGGTGGTGGCGACGAGCGCGGCGGTGAAGAACGACGCGTTGACGACGAGCTTGAACTCCTCGGTGCCGGCGCCGAAGACGTCACGCTCGTATGCGCCGAAGAAGGCGAGCATCACCAGCCAGGTGGCGACGAAGAAGACGCTGGCCAGCGCGGTGTTGGTGAGCACGTCGCCGGCCGCGTTGAAGATCGACAGCGTCAGGCGGAAGCGCAGCGCGAGCAGGGTGGCCACGCTGATCATGAGCAGGTCGACGCCGCCGACCAGCCAGGGGAGCAGCCGCTTGCCCTCCGGTCGCACGGTCAGCCCACCCTGCCTTCCTGGAACGCCACGGCGCGGATCCGCTCGATGAAGCGTCGCTCGCCGAACTCCTCTGCCCGAGCCTGCAGTCTTGCAGGGTCCCAGCGCTCCGCGTCGGACCGGGCGAGGCCGGTCGCGATCAGGTCGGGGTCGGGGCGGTCGACGAAGACGCCCGTCTCGCCCTCGAGGACGGTCTCGAGGAAGCCGCCGCCGCGCAGCGCGACCGCGGGCACGCCGAAGGCGGCGGCCTCGAGCGGGGCGAGCCCGAAGTCCTCGTGGCTGACGGCGACGAGCACGCCGGCGTCGCCGTAGACCGCCCGCAGCTGGGCGTCGGGCAGCCCGCCGAGGAGGCGTACGTTGTCGGGCAGCGTGGCGCGCAGCCGCGCCTCCTCGGGGCCGCGGCCGACGACGACGAGCCGGCGCCCGGTCCCGCGCACCGCCTCGATCACGGCATCGACGTTCTTGTAGGGCAGCAGCCGCGAGACGACGAGGGCGTAGCCGGGCTCCCAGCCGTCGAGCTCGGGGACCGGCTCGCGCGGGGCGGAGGCGTCCATCCCGTGCGGAGGAGGCAGCAGCTCGGCGTCGCGGCCGTAGGTCTCGCGGATCCGCCTCTGCACGACCCGGCTGTTGGCGAGGTAGACGTCGACCCTGTCGGCGCGGCCGCGGTCCCACTTGCGCAGGAACGGGCGCAGCGCCAGGACCGGCGGCCCGAGCGGCGAGCGCCACGCGGGGCCACCGAGGTACTCGTCGGTCTGGTAGAGCCAGCGGGCGGGGTTGTGGCAGTAGACGACCGTGCGGGTGCCCTCGGGGGTGTCGAAGCCGTGCGCCCAGCCGCTGCTGGACGCGACGACGACGTCGGCGTCGACGCGCAGCCGCGACGCGGCCGGGGCGAGCAGCGGGAGGGCGAGGCGGTGGTCGCGGCGGAAGGTGCTCACGCGGTTGAGCGGCGAGACGCGGACGTCGGCGCCCGCGAACTCGGGGTAGGTGCCCTCGGGGTCGTAGAGCGTGGTGTGCACCGCGGCCTCGGGGAAGGCCCGCATGAGCGTCAGCACGACCCGCTCGGCGCCGCCGCGCTGCGTCAGGTAGTCGTGGGCGATCGCCACCTCGGCGCGGGTCATCGGTCGAGCTCCGCGAGCAGCCGGCGGACCCGCGACCGGCCGGCCTCGGGGGAGTACTCGGCCTCCCACCGCGCGCGGGCCCGGTCGGTCACGTCCCGGACGACGGCGGCGTCCGCGTGCAGCGCGAGCGCCAGCACCCGGGCGAGGTCGTCGACGTCGCCGGCGCGCGCGACCCACGGGTGGTCGGGCCCGGCGACCTCGGGCATCGCGCCCGCGTCGGAGACCACGAACGGGACGCCGGCGGCCATCGCCTCGGCGACGACGAGCCCGAACGACTCGGGCACCCGGCTCGGGAAGGCGACCACGTCGCAGCGCTCGAGCAGGGCGACCGGGGCGACCCGGCCCAGCAGCTCGGCCCGCTCGCCGAGCGCGGCGAGCGCCGCGCGGACCGGCGCGGCCTGCTCGTCGGGCACCCAGCGGTCGTCGCCGCCGACGACGAGCGTGCCGTCGCCCGCGGCGACCGCGCGGGCGAGCACGTCGAGACCCTTGTCGCTGGACAGCCGGCCGAGGAAGCCGATCCGTCCGCTCGGGGCGGGGCGCGGCCGGCGGGCTACGTCGTCGGTCCAGTTCGCGAGCACCTCGGCCCCGGGGACCCGGCCGGCGAGGTGGGTCGACGGCACCAGCAGCCGGTCGCTGCGGGTGCGGGCCACGCGCAGCGCCGCCCACTGCTGCGGCGAGCGCGGCAGCTGGTGGAGGTGGACCAGCCGGCGCCGGTGCCCGGCGGTGGCGAGCGCCGGCACCAGTCCGTGGCACCACAGCACGCCGTCGCGCTCGGCACGGTCCCAGGCCCGCAGCCGCAGCAGGTGGTCGCGACGTCCGTCGGCGCGGATCGCGACCACGTCGGCCCCGACTCCGGCGGCCGCGTCGAGCACGTCCGTCGGGGAGTCCGGCGCCACGACGGTGACCGGTCGTCCGAGCGACACCAGGGCGGCCGCGGTGCGGACCACCATCTGCTCGCCGCCGCCGAGGTCGGCGTTGTTGGCGGCGAGGAAGACCCGCTCAGCCATCCGGTGCTCCGCGTGCGTGCAGGGCCCGGCCGAGGGCGAAGCCGACGGCGATCGCCATCGGGGTGTCGAGCAGCACCTCGCCGAGCGTGACCGCCATGACCGCGACGCCGAGGATCGCCGCCTGGGCGCCCGCGGCGACGAGGTCCCCGCGCCGCGACTGCGCGGAGAGCCGCAGGAACGCGAACGCGAGGAGCCCGAGGACCAGCAGCAGCGCGATCCAGCCGCCCTCCTGGCGGGTCGCGAGATAGCTGTTGTGGAAGAAGAACTCGAGGTCCTTGATGTTGACCTTCGCGGTGCCGGGGCCGTGGCCGTACCAGGGTGCGTCGGCGAGCTGGACCCGCTCCTGGGCGATGATCCGGTCGCGCAGGTTGTCGCTGCCGGAGCGGTCGGAGAAGGGCCCGAAGGTGGTCAGGCCCTTCGGGATGTTGTCGACGATCCAGACCAGGCCGGCCGCGGCCGCCGCGCCGCCCACGATCCCGAGGCGCCGGCCGACCAGGACCCAGACGACCACGAACGCCCCGGCGAGCAGGCCGGTGCGGGAGTAGCTCAGCACCAGTCCGGCGAGGACCGGGACGGCCAGCGCCAGCCGCACCTTCCACCGCTCGTCGGCGAAGAAGATCGCGAGCGCGCCGAGCACCACGATGAAGTACGCCCCGGCGTTGGGGTCGCCGAGGAAGCCGGTGAGCCGGCCCTCGTAGGCGGCGCCGCCGATGCCGACCAGGGCCAGCCCGATCACCCCGACCACGCCGGTCGCGAGACCGAGCCCGGCCGAGCGCAGCGACACCCGCCCGGTGCCGAACGCCCACACCAGCCCGGCGAGGATCGCGACGTGGCCCATCCGCCGGGTCCAGTCGACCTGGTTGGCGATCCCCGACCAGAGCAGCACCGCGACCAGCGCGCCGCCCAGGATCACGACGGGCGACGGCAGCCGGGCGCCCGCGCGGGCCGGACGCAGCAGGCACAGGCCGACGAGCGCCGCCATGGTGAGCTCGTTGAGCGGGAACCCGGCGACCTCGACGGTCCGGAACGGCAGGCTGGCCAGCAGCACGAAGTCGGTGATCCGGACCTCGCGGTCAGCCTCGTCGGCCCGGTCGACGCTGCGGTCCGGCAGGTTCCAGGGCGACTCGACGCGGCTCATCGGCCCGCCCCCGCCGCGGCGTAGACCTCCGCCGTCCGCGCGCACATCTCGGACACGGTGGGCCACCGCTCGAGCCCGGGGCGGGCGCCCGCGTCGAGCCCCTGGGCGGCCAGGGCCGCGGCGACCGCCGCCGGGTCCTCCGCGCGCACGAGCGAGCGCGCGGGCAGGATCTCGGGGTTGCCGCCGACGTCGCTGGCGACGACGCCCATGCCGCGGACGGCGGCGTCGAGCAGGGCGTAGGAGCAGTTCTCCCACACCGACAGCATGGCCAGCACGTCGTGGTCGGCCATCGCCCGCTCGGGGTCGACGAAGCCGGGCAGGTCGACGGCGGCGGTGAGGCCGAGCCGCTCGACCTGCGCCCGCAGGGCGGGCTCCTCGGGCCCGGTGCCGGCGAGGGTCAGCGTCGCGTCGGGGTGGTCGCGGCGCAGCGCCGCGAACCCGTCGAGCAGCGCGGGCAGCCGCTTCTCCGGCGACAGCCGGGCGAGCGACAGCACGCGCAGGCCCGGGGCGCGCGGAGGGGAGGCCACGGGGTCGACCCCGTTGGGCACCACGGTCACGGGCACCCGGGGGTGCCACTTCTCCGCCATCGCCTCGGCGGTCGCCCGGCTCACCGCGATCGCCGCGTGCGCGCGGCGCATCCGCGCGGTGTGGGCCGCGGCCATCAGCCGGGTCTTCGCACCCGAGCGGTGGTAGACCACGTCGTCGCGCGCGATCCCGTGCTCGGTGCTCACCAGCCGCGGACCGCGGCCGACCGCGAGCGCGGCGACGATGTCGGCGTGGGCGAGGTGGGTGTGCACCACCGCGGGCCGCTCGCGGCGTACGGCCCCACGCAGCGTGGCGACGGAGGCGCGCAGGCCGTGGTCGGGGCCGAACGGGCCCTCCGCCACTTTCGCGCCCAGGCCGCGCAGCCGCTCCGGCAGGGCACCGGGCGGGGCGAGGAACACCAGCCGCCAGCCCGGGATGCCCTCCCGGGCCACGTCCAGCACGTGGCGGGCGACCCCGGCGAGGTCGCTGACCGGGATCGCCCACAGCGCGGTGGGTGGGGTCAGAACCATTGCTCCAACCGCTCCAGGGCGATCCAGAAGCCCTCCCCGTCGTTGACGTGGCCCTGCCAGATCTCGGGGATGAAGCTGACCCCGGGCGCCATCGCGTCGAGCTGCTGGGCGAGCACGGCCCAGTCGATCTCGCCGTCGCCGACCTGCACGCCCTCGCCGTCGACGCCGGTCGCGTCGACGAGGTGCAGGTGCTCGGTGTGCGGCGCGAGGAGGTCGGTCGCCTCGCCGAACGACATGCCGAGGTAGTTGGCCGACAGCTTGGAGTGGGACACGTCGAAGCACAGGCGGCGGTCGTGCTGCTCGGCGAACGCGGCGGTGTCGCGCGGGTCGACGAACAGGTTGCAGTAGAGCTGGCCGCCCATGTACCACGGGTAGGGCGGCAGCGTCTGCGCGCAGAGCCGGACGCCGGAGTCGTCCACCCGGGCGAGCCCGGCGGCGACCCGGGCGTACATCCGCTCGCGCTCGGCCGGTGCGACGAAGGCGTCGGTGGTGAAGCCGCCGAGGCTCGCCACGATGACCGGGCCCTCGGACGCCCCCTTCGCGTCGGCGTGCCTCGTGAAGTGCTGCTGCATCTCGCGCGTGGTGTCGACGACGCGCTGGAGCTCGCGGATCGAGCGCTCCCAGTGGGCGTCGTCCTCGGAGGCGAGGTTGAGCAGGAAGTCGCCGGCGAACAGGTCGGGGGAGTGGGTGGTGAAGCCCATCGGCAGGCCGTCGGGGTAGGCCGCGAACACCTCCTCGACCGGCAGGTCGAGGTCCTTGTAGGAGAAGTGGAACTCCAGGAAGTCGGGGGTGGTGTCCTTCGTCATCGCGTCGACGTCGTGGTAGCGGACGGCGAGCCCCCACGGGCGCCGGAAGTCGTAGGCGCGGCCCTTCGGCGCGGCGTCGCCGAGGTCGGTGGCGTAGAAGAAGTCGCCCGCCTCCAGCACGCGGGTCGTGGCGCGGCCGACGAGCTTGTCGAACGCGTTGGGCTGCAGGCCGCGCCCGGGGCTCTTGATGTCGACGTCGGCGGCGGTGAGCACCTCGCCGACCTCGATCCGGCGGGCGGCGACGAGCGACTTGGCGAGGTTGACCCGGTTCATCATCTCGCCGGTGGAGACCGCGCGCGGCGCGGCGGTGCCGAGCGCCTCCTCGACCTCGCGGACCCGCTGCACCATCTCCCTGAACTCGCCCGGCAGCAGGCTGACCTTGTGGTCGTTGCCCTCGAGGTCGCGGTCGACGGTGAAGTGCTTCTCGATGATCCGCGCGCCCAGCGCGACGGCGGCGACCGGGACGTGGAAGCCGCGCTCGTGACCGGAGTAGCCGACCGGCGCCTGGGTGAGCTCGGCGAGCCGGGTCAGGTAGGCGAGGTTGACGTCCTTGAACGGCGCCGGGTAGGTCGACTGGCAGTGCAGGAAGGCGTGCGGCACGCCGGTGCTGCGGACCACGTCGACGGTCTCGCGGATCTCGCCCTCGGTCGACATGCCGGTCGAGATCACCATCGGGGTGCCGCTGGCGGCCATGTGCCGCAGCAGCGCGTGGTTGGTCATGTCGGCGGACGCGACCTTCAGCGACGGGACGCCGTAGTCGACGAGCCGGTCGACGCTGACCGGGTCCCAGGCGGTGCACATGACGTCGACGCCGACGTCGCGGCAGTGGTCGAAGACCTCGAAGAGCTGGTCGGCCTCGAGGTTGTACTTCGCGAGCAGGTCGAGGGTGTACTGGGGGCCGAGGTCCTCCCCGCCGGAGCCGGACGAGCCCTGCCGGTAGACCGACTCCATGTCGCGCAGCTGGAACTTCACGACGTCGGCGCCGGCCTCGACGGACAGGTCGACAAGGCGCTTGGCGAGCGAGACGTCGCCCTGGTGGTTGATGCCGATCTCGGAGATCAGCAGCGTCGGGGCGTCGGCCGCGACGACGTGGCGCCCGATGCGCAGCTCGTCGGCGCGGTTGATCGCGACCGCCACGAGGTGGCCGCGGTCGTCGACGAGCGCGACGTGGTCGATGCCGGAGCCGAAGGCGTGGGAGATCTCCGCCGGGCTGCTGCCGATCGGCAGGCTCCGCGGCGACGTGTTGGCGGCCTCGATCGCCGGCACGTCGACGGTGAGGCTCGCGGCGGTGCTGACCCAGCGGCGGAAGTCGCCGTCGGACAGGACGCCGTCGAGGTGGCCGTGGGAGTCGACGAGGAAGATCACCCGCGCCTTGTTGGCGGTGATCTTCTCCAGTGCGCGCAGGACCGGGTCGCCCGAGTAGACGACGTACGGCGTGAGGTCACGCTCGATGATCAAGGCGAGAGCCTTCCGTGGGTGTACGTACGGGTCCCACGGTATCCAGCGCGGGCACGATCCGCGGGAAGTCCGCTCAACGTCCCATCAGCAAACGGGCCGCCAGCGCGACGTCGAGCTCGGTGTCGATGTCGATGCCCTCGTCCTCGGCCATCACGAACAGCCCGATCCGGCCGCCGAGGCGGTTGTCGTGCTGCTCGTAGACCTCGGTGCGGGTGAGGTAGAGCGAGCCCGTCTCGCGGTAGCGCCGGGCCTCGGGCGTGAGGTCCTGGCGGCGGGGGCGGGCGGCGACGTCGTAGGCCGCGGTGGGCGGGTCGCCGGCCTGCCAGATGAAGGGGGGCTGCTCGACGACGCCGACCAGGGAGTCGACCCCGGTCGCGGCGAGCTCGGCGAGGGCGCGGGCGAGGGTGTCGGGGTGGCGCACCGGCGACGTGGCCTGCAGCAGCATCACCGCGTCGGGCCGGCCGCGCTCCGCGGTGACCTGCTCGATCGCGTGGCGCACGACCGGCTCGGTGGGCGTGGTGTCCTGCGCGAGCTCGGCGGGCCGCAGCCACGGGACCCGTGCGCCGGCGTCACGCGCAACGGTCGCGATCTCCTCGTCGTCGGTGGAGACCAGGACGTCGAGACCGGGGGTGGCGAGCGCCTGCTCGATCGTCCAGACGATGAGCGGCTTGCCGCCGACGTCGAGCAGGTTCTTGCGGGGCACGCC
Organism: Nocardioides okcheonensis; assembly: GCF_020991065.1. Taxonomy (NCBI): domain Bacteria; kingdom Bacillati; phylum Actinomycetota; class Actinomycetes; order Propionibacteriales; family Nocardioidaceae; genus Nocardioides; species Nocardioides okcheonensis. The sequence goes on along the minus strand of NZ_CP087710.1, from coordinate 2,138,136 downwards.
CTTCGACCCGCCGCGGGCGGGGATCACGCAGAGCGTCACGACGCGACCTCCACGACGACCTCGGCGATCCTGCGCGCGGGCTGGACGGCGGGACGGTCGGGGGCGGGCGTGGGGGAGTCTCCGAGACGGCGCATGGCATAACGCTCCCAGAACTCGCCGAGCCACGCCGGGGGACGCGGCAGGTCGACCCAGGCGTCGCGGCCGCGGGCCGCCGCCTCCAGCACCCCGGTGGAGAAGACGCTGACGATCGGGGCGTCGAGGTCGACCAGCGGCGGACCGTCGGTGACGACCGGCACGCCGGCGCGCTCGAGGGTGCGCAGCACGGCACGGGACGTGACGTCGCGCTCGGAGGGGTGCGGGCGGTAGACCGCGCCGTGCGCGCGGCAGGTGGTGAGGGCTGCGTGCGCCAGCCGGGCGCGGGAGATCTCCGCCGCGTGCCCCTGTCCGAGGTAGGTCAGAGGGCCGCCCCTCCCGCTGGACGTCGCCCCTGTCACGAGACCCGACCCAGCCCGCCACAGCAGCTCGCTGCCGACGACCACCACCTCGACGTCGCGCCGTCCCGCGGTCCAGAACGCGCCGTCGCGCTCGCTCCACGCGAGCAGCCGCGCCGCCCGGGGCAGCGGTGGCGCGTACGGCGTGAGCGCGCCGTGCTGCGAGACCAGGAACGGGACGTCCCGCTCGTCGGCGAGCGCGAAGGCGGCGGCGCCGACGGGCGTGTAGTGCCCGGCGGCGAGGACCACGCGCGGGCGCGTCCGGTCGGCGAGCGCGTCGAGGGGGAGCGTGGTGCGCCGGTGGGCGGCGAAGCCGTCGGGCGGCTGCCAGCCGACGGGAGCCACGACCGCCGTGGCCGCGGCCGGCAGGTGGCGGAGCGGCGCGACCACGGCGTTCTCGACGCTGGCGTGGGTCGCCTCGACCGCGACGAGCACGGTGGGGTCGCCGTCGGCCGGCAGGAGCAGGTCCGCGACGGCCGGCCCCGCGGGGCGCACGCGCGACCGGGCGCTGCGGGCGGCCCACCGCACCGGGTGCCGCGACTCGTGCCACCGGCGCCACGCGACGAGGTCGGCCGGGTGCCTCAGACCGTGTCCCACGAGTCCTCCAGGACGGCGGCGCGTCGGTCGAAGGTGTGGTCGGCCAGGGTGCGGGCACGGGCCGCGCGGCGGATCCGGTCCGTCCAGTCGCGGTCGCGCTGCACGCGGCGGCAGAGCTCGACGAGCTCCTCGCCGGTGGTCCAGGTCAGCACCTCGGTGCCGGGCTCGTAGAGGTCGACGACGTCGTCGCGGTCGACCAGCTCGACGCCGCCGACCCCGGCCGCCTCGAAGGTCCGCATGGTGAAGCCGTCCTGGTCGCCGTGCAGGTTGAGGGTCGCGGCGGACGCGGCCATCACGTCGTAGGCGTGGGCGCGGTCGAGGTCGCGCTCGGACGGCACCGGCGGGGCGCCGATGCGCCAGGTCCGCAACCGGTCGACCGGGTGGCCCGACCAGTCCCGGCCGTAGGCGCGCACCGGGACGTCGCGGTCGTGGAGCAGCGTCAGCACGGCCTCGCGGGAGGCGTAGCGCGCGCCGACGAACGTGACCTGCGGCGTGCGCAGCGTCGTCGGCTCCGGCACCAGGCGGTGGTCGAAGGCGAGCGGCAGGTGGCGCGCCGGCAGGCCGCGGGCGACGAGGTCGTCGGTGTCCTGCGCGGAGTAGGACAGGAGGGGGCCGGCGGCGGCGAGCCGCTCCGGCGTCCAGCGGGTGCGGCGGACCTCGTCGTAGAGCCAGGTCGCGCGGGGGAGGCCGGCGAGGGCGTCCCAGAAGTCGTCGTCGAGGGTGTCGCCCTTGACCACGACGACCGCCTGCGGGCGTGCCCGCCCGACCGCGGCCACTGCGCGCGCAGTCTGCTCCCGGGCGAGGGTGCGCAGGCGGCCGGCGCCGAGCTTGTGGGGCAGCTGGTGGCGCAGCTGGTGCCAGCTGCGGCCCGCGATGCCGCCGTGGTCGTCGTAGAGGTGGGTGGTGACGACGTGCCCGCGCTCGGCCAGCGAGCTCGAGATCGCTGCGTGGTAGCCGTGGAAGCGGGGACTGACCAGGAGGACCCGCACGGCTCAGCCGCCGACCGGCCGCGCCGGCACGCCCACCACGGTCTGGCCCGGCGCGACGTCGCGGGTGACGACCGCGTTGGCGCCGACGGACGCCCCGTCCCCGATCGTCACCCCGCCCAGGACGATGGCGCCCTGTCCGATGAAGACGCCGTTGCCGATCGTGATGGGCCCGGTCGCGCGGACCTGGTGCCGGTCCGCGCGGTCGTGGTCGCCCGAGGTGATGAGGGCGCCGAAGGCGACGACGCAGTCGTCCCCGAGGGTGATCGGGTCCGTCGAGGCGATCTCGACGCAGCGACCGAAGTTGGCGCGGTCGCCGATGGTGATCCGGCTCTGGTCGTGCTCGCACTGGAGCCAGACGTCCTCGAAGATGGCGCACCCGGAGCCGATGTGCATCTGCTGCGGTCGCCGGATGATGTGCGGCCGGACGATGACGCTCCCCTCGCCGAAGCTGCCGAAGGCTCGTCGGTAGAGGGTGCGCGACACAAGGCTGCTGCGGTGCCACCGCAGGGAGGGCGGCGCTTCCACCAGGCGTCCGAGAACCGTCACGGGTGTCACTGTAGTGACGCGACCACGCTCACGGGGCCGGACTGCCCAGGCGCCGCGCCTCGACGAGCTTGCCCGCCTCGAAGGCCATCACCGTCAGCCACATCCGGCGCTGGTCGGCGGTGCCGCGCCAGGGGAAGCCCTTGAGCAGGAGCAGCTCGTGGTGGATCCGGCGGGGCACGGACTTGGGCACGACCTCGGCGGGGCGGAACTTCGCGTAGAGGGTCGCGGTGCCGCGTCCCGAGTTGTACTGCTGGCGCAGGACGCCACGCAGGTCGGTGCGGATCCGGTAGTGCACGAGGGCGTCGGGGAGGTAGGCGAAGGTGTGGCCGAGGTCGGCGGCCCGCCAGGCGAAGTCGATCTCCTCGGCGCCGGCGGGGTAGTCCTCGTCGAACCCCCCGACGGCCGCCCAGACTCCTCGCCGGAGCCCCACGTTGCCACCGATCCCGTAGGTCCGGCCCTCCCAGGTCTCGAAGAGGCCCGCGGTGCGCTCGTCGATCGGCACCCAGGCAGCGGAGCGTCCCGACAGGCGCGAGGTCTCGACCGGTCCGCTGACGAGCGGGTGGTCGTCGAGACCGTCGGACATGGTCCGCACCCACCCGGGGCTGACCACGTCGTCGGCGTCGCAGATCAGGATCCGGTCGGTCCGGGCGTGCTCGATCCCGACGTTGCGGGCCACCGACACCCCCTGGGCGCGCGAGGCGTCGACGAGCCGGACGTCCAGGCGGTCGTCCCACGCCGCCACGGCTCCCGCGAGGTCGTCCGTGGAGCGGTTGTCGGCCACGACGACCTCGAACGGCGGCGCGTCGACCTGCGTGGCCAGGGCCTCCAGCTGCTGGCCGATGAGGTGCGCGGCGTCGTAGGTCGGGATGACGACCGAGCAGACGGGCACGCTCACGCGTCCGCCTGCGCGCCGGCCGTCGTCGGGGTGAGCTGGCCGAGCTCCACCAGTCGCGCGAACTCGGCGTTGTCCGCGGCGACCTCGTCGAAGGTGCCGACGGTCGCGACCCTCCCCTGCGACATGAAGACCAGCCGGTCGCTGTGCCGGACGGTCGAGAGCCGGTGGGCCACGATGACGATGGTCATCGTGCCCTTCAGGCCCTCGATGGTCTCGGTGAGCCGGCGCTCGGTCTCGTTGTCCAGCGCGGAGGTGGCCTCGTCGAGCACGAGCAGCCGCGGACGACGGTAGAGCGCCCGGGCGATGCCGATCCGCTGGCGCTGGCCGCCCGAGAGGCGGACGCCCCGCTCGCCGACCTCGGTGTCGAGGCCGAGGGGGAGCGAGCGCACGAGGTCGCTGAGCTGGGCGCGCTCGAGGGCCTCGTCGAGCCGGGCCTCGTCGACCTCCTCGTCGAAGGCGATGTTGGCGCGCAGCGTCTCGTCGAGGAGCGTCACGTCCTGCGGCACGACGGCGAGCTGGCGCTGCCAGTCGGGCAGGTTGTCGAAGATGCTGGTGCCGCCGGCGGTGATCGACCCCGCGGCCGGGCGGTGCAGCCCGAGCAGGATGTCGACGAAGGTCGACTTGCCGGCGCCGCTGGAGCCGACGATGGCGATGGTGCGTCCCTGCGGGACGTCGAGGTCGACGCCGCGCAGCACGTGGTCCTCGGGCTGGTCGGCGTAGGCGAAGGTCAGGCCGCGGACCTCGACGTCGCCGGTGGGAACGACGTCGGTGACCCGCGCGGCCGCCTCGGCGTTGCGCTCGTCCTGGAGCGCCCGGTTCTCCTGGACGACGTGGGCGAGCGGGGCGCGGGCGAACCGGATGCCGGCGAGGGCGTTGATCAGGCGCACGGCGCTGGGCAGGATGCGCGTGCCGGCGGCGGTGAAGATGCCGATCAGGGTGAGGCTCTCCCCGGACGAGCTGGTCGAGGACGCGCCGATGGCGAGCAGTCCGACGCCGACGATGAAGACCATCTCGAGGAAGTACTTCGGGACCTCCGAGAGCCACGACGCGGTCGCGCCGGCCCGCGCCCCCATGTCGCTCGCCTCGGTGAAGGTGGCGACGAAGGGCCCGTGCGCCTGCCTGAGCTTGATCTCCTTGACGGCGGTCAGCGCCTGGAGCGACGACTTCGACACCGCCTGCGAGGCCTCGAGGTTGCGCTGGCTGGCCTGCAGGATGCGCGGCCGGATCACGCGCTGGACGACGAGGCCGGCCAGGCCGAAGTAGACGAGCGCCGCGAGCGTGGCCACGGGCGACACGAACAGCAGCGACACGAAGATGAAGCCGATGGTGAGCACCTCGGTGAAGAAGCCGAGGGTGGCGGTGAGCCCGCTCGTGTAGCCGAGCCCGACCGCACCGCTGACGGTCCAGAGCTTGTCGGAGGTGTTCTTGGTGAGGTGCCAGGCGTAGGGCCCGGTCAGGTAGCCCTCGAGCAGCCTGGCCTGGATGGCGACCTGGTTGTGCGCCATGAAGCCGAGCTGCCACCACCGGAACACCAGCGCGAAGAGGTCCTTGACCACGAACGCCCCGACGATGATCAGCGCGAGGACTCCCACCAGGACGCGGTCGCCCGGCTCGCCGAGCAGGCGGTTGACGACGCCGAGCGCTCCGGAGTCCCGGTCCTGGTCGGTGATGTACTGCATCATCGGCAGCATCGCCACGACGCCGAGGGTGTCGAGGAGCGAGAGCACGATGGAGCCGCCGCCGGAGAGCAGCAGCTTGCGCCGGGTCTCGTCGGTGACCAGCTCGCCGGTCCCGGGCGGGATGCCGAGCAGGCGTGCCGCGCGCTCGACGGGGCCGCCACGGAGGTTCAGCACCGAGTTCCCTCCTCCAGGACAGACATGGCTCCCATCCTGTCATCCGGGATCGCGGTCCACCCGGGACTGGTTGAATCGGCTCGTGATCCGGATCATGGCGCCCGACCTGCCCTCGCCGAGCGGTGGCATCAAGGTGATCTACCGCTACGTCGAGCACCTGTGCGCGCTCGGGCACGACGCGCGGGTCTGGCACGGCACGCTGGGCTTCGCCTACGAGTCGTGGGGATCGACCGCCCCGGTCGACACCGGGACCGAGCTCGACTTCGCGGCCGGGGACGTGCTGGTGATGCCGGAGACGGGCGGCTCGAAGTGGAGCTTCCTGTCGCAGGGGGAGCCGGTCGTGATGCTGTGCCAGGGCATGGACTTCGTGTTCTCCGACAGCGACTTCCTCACCGACGTGCCCGGCGCCTATCCCGGCTGGCCGCAGGCCACCGCCGCCCTCACCGTCTCGGACGCGATCCACACCTTCCTCGAGCGCGCCTGCCACGACGGCTTCCCGCTCCACGACGTGCCGGTCCAGATCGAGGACTGGTTCGAGCCCCGTCCCAAGGAGCGCCGGATCGCGCTGATGCCGCGCCGGCGACGCGAGGACCTGCTCGGCGCGGTCCAGCTCGTGCGCCGCTCGGGTCGTCTCGACGGGTGGGAGATCGTGCTCATCGACGGCATGACGCAGCAGCAGGTGGCCGAGGAGCTCGGCCGGGCCGCGATCTTCCTGTTCGGCGCCGAGCGGGAGGGGGTCGGGCTGCCGGGCGCCGAGGCGATGGCGTCGGGCTGCTACGTCGTCGGGTTCACCGGCGACGGCGCCAAGGAGTACATGCTCCCGGAGCACGCGTCGGTGATCGCCGACTCCGACGTCGTCGACATGTGCGACCGGACCCTGGAGGCGATGGACTGGTTCGACCACGACCGCGCGACCTTCGACGCCCGAGCCGAGGCAGGACGCGCGTGGGTGCGGTCGCGCCACAGCGCCGAGCTCGTCCGCTCGCGGCTCGACGAGGCGTTCGCCGCCATCACCGCCGAGGGCTCGCCGTCGCTGCTGCCCCACGCGGTGCGGATGCAGCACTACCAGGCGCACGCGCCTCGCTACGGCGCCGCCGGACGGGCGTACGTCTCCGCGAGGCGCCTGGCGCGACGCACGGCCGACAGGATCACCGAGCGCGGCTGACCGGATCGGTCGCGGTCGGTGGCTCCGGCGCGGGCGAGGCGCCGCGCGCCTCGGCCGCCCGCCGGCGCGCGCGCAGGAGGACGAGGACGACGACCAGGCCCTCGGCGGCGAGCCGCAGCGCGATCGAGGACCAGTAGGTCCGGTCGATGCCCTGCTCGGGCGTGGTCATCCCCCGGATGTAGAGCCACGTCGCCACGTAGTGCCAGGTCTCGGCCGCCGCCACCAGCAGCACCAGCCGGTGGGACCTGGTGACGACCAGGAGACCGAGGACCACCCAGAGCGAGTACTGCGGCGAGTAGACCTTGCCGAGGGCGAAGAAGACGAGCAGGAACACCAGCGACAGCTCGGCCAGCGTCGGCTCGATCCGTCGGGTCCACGTCAGCGCGGCGAGTGCCAGCCACGTGAGGAGCATCCCGGCCGCGAGCACCAGGCTCAGCGTCTCCGCCCCCACCGGGTGGCCGACCATGCGCAGCGCGAGCCACGCCGAGCCGAAGTAGGAGGGCCGGTCGGCGTTGCTCGTCCAGAACTCGCTCCAGGCGTCACGGTCGGAGAGGAGCAGCGGCGCGTTCGCCAGGGCGGTGACGACGACGAACGACGTGAGGACCGGCGCGAGGGCCCGACGCGAGCCGGGGCGCGCGAGCAGGATGACGGCCGCTGCCAGCAGGACGAGCGGGAAAAGCTTGGCGGCCGTCCCGAGGGCCACCCACGTCCCGAGGAGCGCGGGCTGTCGGCGTTGCCAGGCCACGAGTGCGAGCACGGCGAACGCCAGGGCGACGACGTCCCAGTTGAGCGTCACGGTGAGCACCACGAGGGGCGCGACCGCCACCCACGACAGCCGGTCGCCGACCGTCCAGCCGGCCCGCCAGGCCGCCGCCAGCGCGACGAGCACCGCGACGAGCAGGCCCGCGCAGCTGAGGAGGAAGAACGTGCGCTCCTCCGCGGCCATGCCCGGCAGGTCGTAGGTGCCCGCCTCCGTCAGCATCCGGCGGTCGCGGAGCTCGGACTGCGGGATCCCGCGCACCAGGTGGGTCAGGTGCGCGCTCGCCTCGATGAAGAGGTTGACGACGGGCGGGTACTCGAGGTCGCGGTAGCCGGGAAGCAGGTGGCCGAACCATCCGAAGTCGGCGGCGAGGCCGCGCCCGACGTAGAAGAGCGGGATGTCGCTGTAGCACTGGGTCGTCGCGAGGCGGTCGGTGTCGGCGCCGCCGCGCAGGCACGGCAGCTTCGTGAGCGCCGAGACCGTGGTCAGGACCGCTGCCAGCCCCCACCACACCCACGGCACGCCACGACGACGTCGCACGCTGCTCACCCCGGCCGCCGGCCACTCCCCCTGCATGCGGTGAGGTTAGTGAACGACCGGCGCCGGTGAACGCCTCGGACCCACGCGCAGGGTCCTGGCACGGGACTGCCCCGGACACGTGCCGACACCTGCGGGGCCGCCCAGGTTGCCCCGCACGGGTCGTCGTCGGCGATGATGACGACGATCCCGCACGGCGGGGTCCGAGTCCTCGGTGCTCGAGGAGCGCCCGACCCACGCACGACCGGAGGATCCCACGTGGACGCGGCACGGACGGCACGGCGCCTGCCCGGGAGAGGTCTGGCGCTGCCGCTCGCGCTGGTCCTCGCGGCGCTGTGGGCGGTACGCCACATGGTCAGCGACTGGAGGCTCGCCGCCGACGCGGACGTGGGACCCGCGGGTGACATCGCCGTCTACATCGGCGCGATCGACGCCCTCGACCGCGGCGAGGCGCTGTACGAGTTCACCCTGGACGGCGGACGGTACGGCTTCACCTACCCGCCGTTCGCAGCGATCGTGCTGCGCCCGCTGACCTGGCTCGACCCCCGGACGACCGGCCTGCTCTGGCTGACCCTCTGCATCGCCGTGGCGGTCGCGCTGGTGGGGCTCGTCGTCTCGTCCCGCCCGTGGCCGGTCGCGGTCGCGGCGAGGCTGGCGGTGCTCGGCTTGGCGGTCGGGGCCTTCCTCGGGTCGGCGCAGGTCCAGAGCGACCTCGTCACGGGGCAGGTCAACCTGGTGCTGGCCGCGCTGGTCGTCCTCGACATCGGCCGCTACGTGCCCGACCGGGCGCGGGGTGCGCTCGTCGGGCTCGCCGCGGCGGTCAAGCTCACCCCGATGGTGGCCTGGGGATGGTTCGCCGTCACGCGGCAGTGGCGTGCCCTCGCCACCTCCGTGGCGACCTTCGCGGTGTGCGGCGTGCTCGCCGCCGTCGTGATGCCGTCCGAGACGCGGACGTTCTGGACGCAGGCCGTCTTCGAGACCGAGCGCGTCGGCGACGTCGAGCTGCGCTTCAACAGCTCCGTGATGGGGGTCCTCGCGCGGTCGGGCGTCGACGGGACGGCACGCACGGTGCTGTGGCTCGCCGTCGGCGGCGTGGTGGTGCTCGCCGCCTACTGGCACGCGCAGCGGGCCCGGCGCGCGGGTGACCACGTCGCCGCGGCCGTGCTCATCGGGTGCGCCGCGGTGGTCGCCACCCCGGTGGCGTGGCCGCACCACCAGATCTGGCTCCCGCTCGCGGGGATCGTGCTCGCCACGCGTGAGCAGTGGCTGCCGCGCGTCGCCGGGCTGCTGGTCGTCGGCTTCGCCTACCTCCACACGCCGGTGATCCGCTGGTCGGACGCCCACGGGGCGGGCTGGCTCCTCGACAACGTCGACGCCGCGATGCTCCTCGGCGTCTGCCTGGCCGGGCTCGCGCCCGGGAGGCCCGCCGCTCAGGCGGGCGCCGAGACCTCGCGCGCGACGACCTCCATCGGGTCGTCGTAGTCCATCAGGACGGTGACGATCGAGTCACCGGTGGTCTTGAGGTGGTCGGAGAACTCCAGGCCGATGCCGAGCTCGCGGAACTTCGCCTGCGCCTCCTCGCCGAGGTAGTCCTTCGCGCCCGTCCCGGACAGGTACGACGTCGCGCCGACCATCTGCAGCTGCTCGAGCACCCGGTCGGCCGCCTTCTCCTGCGGCGGGTCGGTGACCACGACCTCCGTCGTGATGCCGAGGTAGTCGCGCATCGCGAGGATCAGCTGGTGGTTGATGTCGGCGAGGTTGTGGGAGTCGACGGCGTGGACCATCGCGAGCACGTCGGGCCCGCGGTCCTTCCAGTGCCGCGCGCCGCGGTAGCGGCCGGTGATGGAGCTCTCGAGGTGGTCCTGCCAGCCCGGCTTCACGATCGTCTCGTTGATCGGGATCAGGTGCGGCTTGGTCTCCAGCGGCAGCGTCACCCACGACTCGCGCATCATCACGCGCCGCTGCACCCAGTGCTTCTGGAGCTGGTCGTGCACGGCGAGCACGAAGCGGTCGCTGTGGAGCATCTTGAACCAGAACCCGGGCCAGGGGAGCAGGTCGGGCTGGTGGATGGCGACCCTCACCGGCGCACCGTCCGCACCAGCGCGTACTGCTCGGCGTAGGGCACGAGGCGCACCTGCCCGAGGGCGCCGGCGATCTGGCGCACGCTGTTGATCGGGTGCACCTCGGTGGGGATCTCCGACTGGTAGGCCTGGCAGGCGGCCTCCTTGGCGGTGATGTGCTCCTCGGTAAGCGCCTCGAAGACGTTCCACCGCAGGTCGGTGGGGTAGAGGTTCACGTCGTAGACGGCGATGTCGTAGACGTAGACGCTCGGCGGGAACCAGTGGTCCAGCGACATCGACACCCGGCACGACCGCATCCCCGCCTCGTAGACCGCGATGTGGTCCTGGTGCAGCGAGGGGTAGGGCAGGTAGAGCTCGTCGGGCTTCAGGTCCGCCATGATCGCGTCGATCGCGCCGACCATCTCGGTCATGTGCTGCGGGGTCTCGCCGTCCGGGAAGCCGAGGACCTTCGACTCGCCCACGCCGAGGATCCGCATCGCCTCCGCGTGCTCGCGGGCCCGGACCTCGCCGCTGTCGGTCATCACCACGACGACGCACTCGTCGGGGTGCTTGGCCATCAGGCCGCCGCAACCCATGGCCTCGTCGTCCATGTGGGGGGCCAGGATCAGCCGCGTCGTCATCTGAGCTCCTCCGGTCGCATCGCCGCGAAGTCTAGGCGGCACGGGCGTCGCGGGGACGCCGATTCGCGCCGGTCTGGGAGGATGCGACGCGTGGGCAGGCCTCGGGTGGTGCTGATCAGCATGTACGTCGGCCACGAGGGCGTGCCGCACGCCGGCGGCCGCTACCTGCTCGAGCTGCAGCGGCTCCTCGACGCCGAGACCGACCTGACCATGCTCACCGTCGGCAACCGGCTCAACCGCGAGGTCGCCACCAGGCCGGGCGTGCCGAGACGCACGCTGCTGCTCGGGCACGAGACCGGACGAGGCGTGGTCGGCAAGGTGCTGAACCGCCTCGCCCTGGTGGCGGACACGACCTGGCGGCACCGCCGCGATCCCGGCATGGCATCCGCCGCGTTCCTCGTCGGGCTGCTGCGCTCTCGCGACGCGCGGGCGGCGGTCCGCGCGGCCGACGTCATCGACCTGCAGTACTCCGAGTCGATCCGCCTCGTCCGGCTGCTGCGGCGGCTCAACCCGCGCGCGCGGATCACCGGCACCTTCCACGACGTGATGAGCCAGTCGTTCTCCCGCGAGCCGCAGGACACCCCGGAGGACCGGGCGTACTGGCAGGGCGTGGCGGCGCGCTCCCGCCGGCACGAGGCGGCGATGGTGCGCCGGCTCGACGAGGTGCTCGTCTTCAGCGAGAAGGACGCCGAGCTGCTGGGCGGCCCGCCGCACACCGTGGTGCACCCTCCGCTGTCGGACGGCTCGGAGCCGCGGCACCCGGCGGCCGCGCGACCGGTCGTGGTGGTCGTGTCCTACCTCGCGCGCGACGAGAACGACAAGGCCGCGCTCTGGACGCTGGCGCACGTGTGGCCGCGGGTCCTCGAGCAGCGGCCCGACGCCGAGCTGCGCCTCGTGGGCGGCGGGGCGACCGACCGGCTGCGCGAGCGCGTCGCCGCGCTGCCGCCCGGCAGCGGGGTGGTGCTCACCGGTTTCGTCGACGACCTCGACGCGGAGTACGCCGCCGCTGCCGTCGCGCTCGTGCCGGTGCTGCAGGGGGCGGGCGTGAAGTTCAAGACCGTCGAGGCGCTCTGCCACGGCGTGCCGGTCGTCACCACGACGGTCGGCGCCGAGGGGATCGACGGCGGCGACCTCTACGCCGGGCTGGCCGACGACCCGGAGGCCCTCGCGGACGCGCTGGTCGCGGTCCTCGGTGCGCCCGCGGACGCGCAGGCGAGGTCGGACCGCGTGCAGGGGTGGGCGCAGGGGACCTACGGCCGCGACCGGTTCGAGGAGACGATCCGCGGCACCTGGGGCTGAGGGGACGACCGGGCGATCGGCACTCCACCTGCGCGGGCCGAGCCGACCTGACACCCTGTGCGCCATGGATCCCTCGACCTCGGTGGCCTGGTCCGGGGCCGTTGCGCCGGTCGTCGTCGCCGGGATCCTCCTGCTGGCTCCGGGGCTGGCGCTCGCGAGGGCGCTCGGGCTCGACCGGTACGACGCGGTCGGTGTGTCCGCTCCGCTCGGCCTCGCCGTCCTGGTCGTCGCCGGCGCCGCGACCGATCTCGCAGGGGTCGCGTGGTCGCCGGCGGTCGGTGTGCTCGTGCTGGCGCTGCTCACGGGCCTGGGCGGGGTGTCGGCCCGCCTCGTGACCCGACGGGGTCCCGACCCGGTGCCCTCCGGGAGCGGACGGTGGACGGTGCTGGGGTTCGCCGTCGGCGTGGGAGTCGCCGGAGCGGGCACCGCCTGGAAGATCGTCCGGGGCACCTCGACCCCGGACGCCGTGTCGCAGATGCCCGACATCCAGTTCCACCTGCAGGCCGTCGACCAGCTCATCCGGCTCGACAGCGCCAGCCCGCTGCGGTCGGGGGACGTGTGGTTCTACGACCCGATCGGCTACCCGGGCGGGTTCCACAGCCTGGCTGCCACCGTGGCGCAGTGGACGGGCACCGACGCGGACGTCGCGTCGCACGCCACACTGCTCGTCTGTGCGGCCCTCGTCTGGCCCCTGGGCATGGTCGCCCTGGTCCGTCGGGTGGTCTCGGCGAACGCCTGGGTGCTCGCGTCCTCCGGGGCGCTCGCCCTGTCCCTGGCCTACGCACCCGTCGCGCTCATGCCGCTGGGCGGGGTCTGGGCGAACCTCGTCGCCGCGTCGATGGTGCCGGGGGCCCTCGTGCCCCTCGCGCTCGCCTGCATGCGTCCCGACCCGCCACCGGTGCGCGGCCTGGTGGCAGCCCTGCTGGCCTCGGCGGTCGCGACGGCCGCGGCCGCGCTGGCGCAGCCGAACGCGGCCTACACGATCGCGGTGCTGGGCCTCACCCTGACGGCACCGACCGTCTGGTCCTGGGGGCGACGCTGGGCGTTCCTCCACCTCGCAGCAGTCCTCGTGATGGTCGTCGCGTGGGTCGTGCCCCGGCAGCAGGCGATGCTCGACGTGCCGGTCGATCCCGACCTGTCGGTGCGGCGCGCCGTTCTCGTGCTGCTCAAGAACGGTGACGTCCCGCTCTGGGCGGGTGGTGTCCTCGCCCTGCTCACTCTCGGCGGCGTCGCGGTCGCCGTGGTGAGCCGCGGGTGGAGGGGCATCGCCTTCGCCTGGCTCGTCGCCTTCGGGTTCGCGTTCCTGTTCGAGCTGAGCGACCTGCTGCCCGTGGCCTACCTGACCTGGCCGTGGTGGTCCGGCTACGGACGCATCGTCTACATGCTGGGCGTGGCGGCCGTCCTCGCGGGCAGCGTCGCGGTGGTCCTCGTGGTCGACAGGCTCGGGCGCGGACCGGCGTGGGTGCCCGTCGCGGGTGGGGTGGTCCTGCTCGGCGTCCTCCTCGCTGCTGCTGCGCCCGCGACCCGACAGGGCGAGCAGGCCGTCCACGACACCTACGCGCCGGCCGACCGCCGCGCCTACTACGTCACCGACGCCGAGCTGGTCGAGCTCCGCTCGCTCGCCGACGGCTTGCCTCCCGGCAGCACCGTCGCCGTGGACCCCTTCGCCGGAGGCACGTTCCTCAACCTCATGGGAGCTCGCACCGTCCCGATCGGGCCGTTCTACGAAGGCACGCCGGAGACCGACCTCGTCGACGCGCGGCTCGACGCAGCGGCCTCCGACCGGACGGTGTGCGACGCCGTCGCCGCGCTCGGGATCACCCACGTGCTGACCGGCGGCGACGAGGTCCGCTACCTCTCGTGGCTGCACCCGACCTACGAGGGCATCGCGGCCGTGCCGGGGAGCACCGGCTTCACGCGCGTGGCCGCCGTGGGCGACTTCGAGGTCTACGCGGTGCCGCCCGCGTGTGCGTCCCGCCCCTGACCGTGACGCCTCAGACGAGTCCGCGCCGGACCATCACGTCGGCCAGCTCGGTCCACATGTGCCGGGCGTTGAAGCGGGTCTCCACGCTGCGCCTGGCCGCGGCGCCGAGCCGCTCGCGCTGGGCGGCGTCGTCCCGCAGCTCGGTGAGCACGGCCCGCCACCCGCTCACGTCGCCCTCGTCCACCAGGCGCGAGTCGACGCCGTCGGTGAAGTAGTCGCGCATCGCGCGGGTGCCGGTGACGGCGACGCAGGCGCCGGACGACGCCGACTCCAGCGCCACGCTGGACCCGGTCGGGTACGCCAGGTCGCGGGTCGGCACGACCACGACCTGGGCGCGCTGGAGCAGCCGGCGGTAGTCGGTCAGCGGCACGGTGCCGTGGACCCGCACGTTGTCGGGGACGTCGAGGTCGGCGAGGTTCTCCGGCTTGCAGACGACGTCGAGGACCAGGTCGGTGCCGCGGACGGCGTCGAGGAGGGTGCGGTAGTCGCGGCCCCGGTCCTGCCCGACCGCCAGCAGCGCGATGTCGCGCGGACCGTCGCCCGGGACGTAGAACTCGTGGCTGACGCCGTAGGTCACCGGGAAGAGGCGGGCCTCGTCGATGCCGAGGTCGGTGAAGATCCCGGTCTCGTGGCGCGAGAGGTGGCTGATCAGGTCGGCGCCGTCGAAGCGGCGGGCGAGCCGTCGGCGCTGCTCGGGTGGTGCGGAGCGCAGGTCGTCGGCGAGCCAGCACGACCAGACCACCAGCGGCGTCGACCCGAAGGGCGGCACCTTGGCCCGGCGCAGCAGCGAGGCGGCCGCTCCCTGCTGCTCGAGCAGCGCGAGCACGACGTCGGCCCGACGCGCCTCGCCGGCGCCGCGCAGCGCCCGCTCGACCGGGAAGCCGGCCCGGTGCTCGACCACGTCGCGGACCTTGCGCCAGGGAGGGCTCTCCGCGCGCCGGGCGCCCACGAGCGTCCAGCCCCCGTCGGCGAGCGCGTCGACGCCGTAGGGCAGGGGAGCCGGCACCTCGCCGGCGCGGAACCGCCCGCCCCACGTCCCGAGGTCGTGCTCGGACAGGACCAGTGCGCGCGTCATCGCTCTCCCCGGATCATCGACAGCTCGGTGCGGGCGACCTCGAGCGGGCGCACGTCCCGGCCGGCCGCGCGTCGGCCGGCGTTGACCAGCAGGTTGACCCCGGTCGCCACCGCGAGCCCGGCCTGCAGGCGCCGCTTCGTGCCCCACTTGTCGGCGTAGCGCAGCTCGCCGTCGACGAGCCAGCGGCGTCGCGACGCCGACGGGGACGAGCCACCCCCGGCGTGCACGACGACCGGCGTGCCGAGCGCCACGGAGCGCACGCCCCGCTCGCGGAGCCGTCGCTGGAGGTCGATCTCCTCGGAGTTCATGAAGAACCGCTCGTCGAAGCCGCCCACCGCGCGGAAGTCGGCGAGCGGGATCCACATCGCGGCGCCGACGACCCAGTCGACCTCGGCCTCCGCGCCGTGCGCGCGGACGTCGTGGCCGACGGCGCGGTGCCACGCCGTCGTCCCGCGCCAGCGCGCCAGCGGCGTCAGCCACGCGGCGACCTGGTGCCGTACGCGGGGGAAGGCGCGGCCGGTCCACGCCTCGTGCCCCGCCTCGTCGACCACGCGCGGCGACAGCACGCAGCGCGGCCGGCGTCGCGCGGCGGCCACCATGTCGGCGACGAAGGTCTGCCCGACCGCGAGGTCGCTGTTGAGGACGAGGATCGCCTCGCCGGACGCGACCGCGGCGCCGCTGTTGACGTTGGCCCCGAAACCACCGTTGGTCGTGCGGCGGACGACCTCCACGCCGTCGACGTCGGGGAAGGGGGTGGGGGAGGCGTCGTCGGCGACGACGACGCGGACGGGATGGGTCTGGCCGCGGAGCTGCTCGAGCAGCGCGAGCGTCGGCGCGGGGTCGCCGTGGTGCGGGACCACGACCGTGACGTCGTGGGTCATCAGATCGCCCCGTCGGTGGTGCCGCGCCGGTGCCCGGCGCGGGCGGCGGCGTCGATCGCGAGCGCGACCACCCGTGCGGAGACGGCCCGCGGGACGACCCGGGCCAGGGCGTCGACCGCGGAGCCCAGCGCGCCGGCCCGCCGCTCGCCGAGCACCGCGGAGAGCAGCGCGACGGCACGCTCCCACGTGCTCGCCGGCCGGCGCGGGCCGACGGGGAGTCCGTGCTTGGCCTCGAACCTCCGGCGGGCCGCGCCGGAGTAGAAGGCGCGCTGCAGGCGCATGGCCGTCGTCGTGGCCGCGATCCGGTGCTCGGTCTCGAGCGACGGCACGAGCGTGATCGGGACGCCTTGCTGCTGGAGCCGGTAGCCCCAGTCGACGTCCTCCCAGCCGTAGGCGCGGAACCCCTCGTCGTAGGGCCCGACCCGCTCCCAGTCGCCCCTGCCGACCGACACGTTGCCCGCCCAGTAGCGCCACGTCTGGTCGGGCGCGACGGAGTACGCCTCCTCGCGGAACCGGCGGTCCCACGCGCGTCCGTAGACCCGGGCGTAGGTCGTCTCGGGGTAGACATTGCGGTAGAGCCCGACCGCACCGACCCGTCCGGCGGCGTGGGCGGCGGCGTGCGCCGCGAGGTAGTCGGGCCCGGGGACCAGGTCGTCGTCGCAGCGCACCAGCACCTCGCCGCGGGCGGCCTCGAACCCGGCGTTGAGGGCGGCCGAACGACCGCGGTTCTCCGCGAACGCCACCACGCGGACCGGCAGGTCGCCGGCGTGGCTCGCCACGACCTGCGCCGAGCCGTCGACGTCGCCGTCGAGGACCACCACGGCCTCCCAGTCGACCCCGTCCTGGGCCCGCAGGGCCTGCAGGAGCACCGGGAGCCGGGCTGCTCCGCCGCGCGAGGGCACGACGACCGAGACGAGGGGGGAGGTCACCCGACGATCCTAGGAGCCGGCGGTGCCGTCGGGTGCCGGTTCGTCCGCGAGCTCGGCGATCACGTCGTGCACGAACTCCTCGATGTGGCGCTCGCCCGCGACGGGGCCGCCGGCCATCAGCCCGTCGGCGCCGAGCAGCACGGCGCCCGGCGTGCCGACCGAGAAGACCCGGCGCACGTTGAGCTCCGGCTCCCACGCCGCGAGCTCCGGCGCGTGCTCGGTCGCGGCGACGGCCGTCCCGCGGTCCGGGTAGACCGCGACGACACCCACCGCGGGCGCCAGCCGACCGGCCCAGCCGTCGAGCTTCTCGGCGGTCCGCACGCACGGCCCGCACCCGGGGTTGAGCACCACGACCAGCCTGGCCTGGCTCCGGGAGAGCTCCACGAGTGTCGTGGCGGTGCCGTCGGCGAGGGTCAGCGCACCGAACGGGATCGCCTGGCGCTCGTAGTCGAGCAGCTCGGTGTCCGGCTCGACATCGTCCCCGGGCCCGCCGACCACCAGCGCGGCGACGACCGCCGCGGTCGCCGCTGCCGCCAGCGTCCACCACCCGTCCCCGTCGAGGCCGGCCACGGCGGACGGCGCCGAGCCACCGTCGAGGGCGAACCCCAGGACGACCGCCGCCAGCACGCTGAGCACGACGTTGCGCCCGGCCGTGGTGCGGTCGACCCGGTGCCGCCCGATGCTGCCGAAGCACGAGCACGTGACCGGCTCGTCGAACCCGAGCGCACGCACGACCAGCGCGGTGTAGGCCAGCAGGAGGACGAGCACCGCGCCCGCCACCGGGACCAGCCAGCCTGCCGGCGCGAGCAGCAGCAGGGCCGCGAGCGCGAGCTCGGCCCACGGCAGGACGCCGGCGGCGAGGTCGGCCGGCACGAAGCGCGGCACCCGCAGCGCGGTGAACGCATCGCGCGTGGCCCGCCGGTCGCGCGCCTTGGCCGCGCCGCTGGCGACCAGGACGCCGACGAGCGTCAGCACGACCACGAGCGCTGCGAGCGGTGCCGGGGTCATGGCCGCATCGTAGGTGGGCCGGCGGGGCGGACCGCGCGAGGCCGCGACGGGTCGGCCGCGAGGGCGATGTGTAAAGAAATACACAAAACGTCAACAACGTGTCGAGCGCTCCTTACTCTCGTACTACCGAATGCGTCGTCCTGAGCCGCGTTCACGATCGAACAGGAACCTCGGCCATGGCCGAAGCCGCTGAAAGGCTCATCCCCGAGCTGTCCCGCCGCAGCGTCGTCCGCGGCGCCGCCTGGACCGTCCCGGTCGTGGCCGTCGCCACCACCGCTCCGGCCTTCGCCGCGTCGGCGATCCCCTGCCCCGTGGTCCCGCCGTCGAGCCAGTGGTCCGCGACGACGATCACCAGCGGCACGCCCTCGTCGAAGGTCGACGGCTACGCGTGGGACACCGCGGCCGACAAGTGGATCGTCTACAAGGACAACGCCTCGTCGAGCACGACCGCGATGGTGCTCGCCACGACGAGCCCGCCGTTCGCCGTGGTCCCGGGCTCGACCAACGCCGGTTCCTTCACCTTCTACTGGCAGTACGGCAACGGCGCGGCGTCGCAGAGCGCGCAGGGAACCTTCGAGGTCCTCCTGAACGGGTCCACCGTGCTCACCACCCTGACCCGTCCCGGCACGACGCAGGCGTTCACCACGCAGGCGATCAGCTTCGTCGCACCGGCGGGCTCGTCGACGGCCACCCTCACCTACCGCTACACGATCGAGCCGCCGGCCGGGAAGCCGGCGAGCGACGACATCGTGGTCACCAAGGTGGCCTTCGGGTCCTGCACGGTCCACTGACCGGCGCCCCTTCGGCAAAATCTTGGCGGTGGCACCGCAAAGAGTCCTTCTGTAACTGAACCGTGGCGTTCGGCCTCCTACCTTGGGAGCAAGCTCGCGTGGGGCGAGCGCCTGGGGGGGACGACATGACCGAGACCATCACCGACCGCGGAATGACGACGACTCGCCGCACGCTCGTGCGCGGAGCCGCTTGGAGCGTGCCCGTCGTGGCGGCCGCCACCGCGGCGCCGGCCTACGCCGCGTCGCCGTGCGACTCCCTCGCCGGCACGGTCGACTGGGGCAACACCGGTCGCTACGTCCGCTCGGGAGCGACCAGCGCCACCTACACGATCCCCGACCCGGACGGATCCGGTCCCGGTCAGCCGCTGACGCTGACGGTCTCGGTCGTCGAGACCGGCTCGAACGTGCAGCTCGGCTCGCAGGTGGGGGTGAACGACAACCTCAGGACCGACACCGGCGTGGGTGGCTCCTCCAACACCGTGGCGAGCCTGACCCTCCACCAGTCGCCGGTGCGGGACGGCAACAAGGTCAACACCTGGACCACCTCGTCCAACCGCTCCATCACCCGCTTCACGTTCTCGCGGCCGGTGACGAACCTCGTGTTCACCCTGCGGGACATCGACTCCGCCGCCCGGGACTTCCTCGACGCGATCGCGATCGTGGGTGCGTCGTTCACGCCCACCATCGCCAACCCGACGCTGATCACGGGCAACGGCTCGACCGGCAACCCCCTGCGCTCTGCCGGTGCCAACGCCCCCGTCGACAACAGCTCGGCCGACGGCAACGTCACCATCTCCATGCCGAGCGCCACGTCGTTCGACGTGTACTACTGGAACCTCTCGGACACCTCGAGCAACCAGATCGACGGCGACCAGAAGGTGTTCATCTCCGGGTTGTCGTTCGGCTGGAAGCCCTGCTGACGCCGACGCCCACGCCGGATCAGCGGCAGCGTGACTCGACACGGCTGATCGTCCACCCCCTACCCTGATCGGTGAAGGAATCCCCTCACCGCTCGGAGTGGTGGCATGGACGAGGTCATCAGCACGTCCCGTCGGAGCCTCGTGCGCGGAGCCGCCTGGAGCGTCCCGGTGATCGCGGCGACCACGGCCGCCCCGGCCTTCGCCGCCTCGCCGTGCCCGGCCGTGACGCTGGCCTGGGCGTCGCTGGGCAACGGCACGACGTTCAGCAGCACGACGGTGGGCGGGGTCGTGGTCACGCTGGCCGTCACGGGCCAGACCGGCGCCGCCAACAACCGGACCGTCTCCACGACCGCCACGGGCGGCCAGACGAGCAACCTGCGCTTCTACAGCACGTCGGCCGACGGCAGCTCGCAGACCGCGACGATCAGCTTCACCCGCGACGGGAAGGCGGTCAGCGTGCTCAACCTCGGCTTCTCGTTCCTCGACATCGATTCGGGCGGCAACAGCTGGAACGACAACGTGTCGGTCGGCACCGGCGGCTTCGCGTACGTGATCGCGAACACCACCTACGTCCGCGGTGCAGGCACGGTGGCCAGCCCGTTCCGCGCGAACGGCAATGACACCTCGTCCAACACGCAGGGCAGTTCGACCAACGGCAACGTCGCGGTCAGCTGGTCGTCCGCGGTGTCGTCGGTGTCGTTCACCTACATCCAGTCGCTGGCTGCCGCCGGGTCGCCGTTCATCGGCATCTCGAACCTGTCGTTCCAGCCGGTCATCTGCTGACGCAGGAATGAGGCGGGCCGCCGGGTGGTTGTCACTCCCCGATGACCTCCACGAGTGCCGCCCACCCCGACACCGCCGTCCCGGCTGACGACTCCCGCCGGGTCGCGACGCTGCTCGGGCTGCTGTTCGGCCTCGCCGGGATGGGGTCCTCGAGCGCCGCGGTGACGCTGCCGCTGCTCGGTCCCGACCTGGGCGTCGGGCCCGGGCTCGCCGCCTGGACGATCAGCCTGTACGTCCTGATGCTCGCCGTCACCACGGCGCTCTACGGCCGGATCTCCGACCTTGTCGGCGTCCGCGCACCCCTGCTCGCCGGGCTGGTGCTGATGTCCGTCGGCGCCCTCGTCGCCGCCGTCGCGCCCACCTTCGAGGTGCTGCTCGGTGCCCGGGTGGTGCAGGGTGCCGGCGCGGCAGCCGTGCCCACCCTCGGCGTCGCGATCCTCTCCGCGCGCTACGACGGCTCGGTGCGCGGACTCGCGTTCGGCCGGCTGGCGGGCACGGCGGCGGCCGTGAGCTGCCTCGGCCCGCTCGTCGGCGGCCTGGTCGAGTCCGTCGGCGGCTGGCGGGCGGTGATGGCGCTGCCGGTGCTCGGCGCGCTCGTCGTCCCGTTCCTCTGGAACGCCCTGCACACCGGCGGCAGCGGAGCCCGCCTCGACGTCGTGGGCGCCGTCCTGGTCGCCCTCACCGCCTCCGGGGTGGTGCTGCTGGTGCAGTCGCCGTCGGCCGGACTGGTCGTCGCGGGCATCGGTGCGGTCCTGCTCGTGGCTGGCGTCCCGGCCGTGCGCGCCTCCGTGCGCCGTCGCCCGGACGGGTTCCTCCCCGTCGAGGTGGTCCGCAACCCGGTGGTTATCCGCAGTGCCGTCGCGGCCGCCGCGGTGCCCGCCTCCTGGTTCGCGATGCTCATCGCGATGCCTGCGGTGCTGCTCTCCCACGGGTGGGAGGCCTGGCAGGTCGGGCTCGCCATGGTCCCGAGCGCCCTCGTCGCGCTGCTCGTGCCCCAGGTGACCGGGCCGCTGCTCGACCGGATCGGTCCCGCGCGGGCGCTCGCCATCGCCGGAGTGGTCGCGTCCTCGGCCCTGCTCGTCGCGGCGCTCGGCGCGTTCCTCGTCAGCGCTGCGGTGCTCGTGGTCGCGATCGTCTTCGTCACGTTCGCCTTCGGGCTCGGGCAGCCGGCCCTCAGCGCGGCCGTCGGCGACGCCGTCCACGAGGAGGTGCGGGGCGTGTCGCTCGGCGTCTCCACGCTGCTCTTCCTCGTCGGCGGCAGCATCGGGTCGGCCGTCGTGGCCGGGCTCGGCGGGACGGTGGGGATGTCCGGCGCGCTGCTGGTGCTGGCGGTCCTGCCGCTGCTGGGGCTGCTGGTGCTGGCGCCCACGCTGCGCCGCGCCTGACGGGCACCGGCCCCCGGCGGCGGGCATTGGTCCGGCCCGCTAAAGTAAAGAACGATCAACACGCAGGAAACTCGGGACCCTCGTAGGAGATCGTTCGTGCCGTCGACCCCTGACACCCCCAGGACCACCCGCCGCAGCCTCGTGCGCGGCGCCGCCTGGAGCGTGCCGACGATCTCGCTGGTGGCCGCGGCGCCGGCGTTCGCCGCCTCGCCCTGCGACCCGCAGACCTATCGCATCGACTGGGGCACCACCCCGTACACGCCGCCGGCGAGCCTCACCGCCAACCCCAACTCCGGCACCGCGGTCGTCGCGGGCAGCGCGGGCGGCCAGACCATGAACGTGACGTTCGCGAGCACGCTCGGCGGCACGGCGACCCGCTTCGACTCCAACCTCACCGTCCTGCCGACCCTCAACATCGGCGGCCTCGGCGCCAACGAGCGCGGGCTGGCGATCCGCTCGACCACGACCAGCACGGTCAACGCCAACCGGCAGACGATCACCGTGACCTTCGCGCGCGCCGTGAGCGCGCTGAGCTTCACCATCGTCGACCTCGACCTGGCCGGGAACTTCTGGGACAGGGTCAGCCTGAGCCCGCAGCCCACGCGCTACACCCGGGCGCCCCTGGTCGCCGGCGTCGGCAGCCTGGGTGCCGAGACGACGACCGAGACCGGGGCGTTCCGCTACACGGGCCCCTCGGGCGGGCTCGACGACACCAGCGGCGCCGGCAACGTCACCGTCACCTACAGCGGCGGCGCGTCGTTCCGGACGTTCGACCTCATCTACTGGAACGCGGGCACCCCCGGCCCCCAGGGCATCCTGCTCAGCGACTTCACCTTCACCGCCAACGGCTGCTGAGCCCGCGCCACGGATCGGGTCCGCCGGTGCCCTCGTCCGTGACAGACTCCGGGCCCGTGGGGGACACGGTGCGGGTGACGTCGGCGCGCGCGGCGGCGGGTGACCACCGGCAGCGCTGGCTGGTCGCCGTCCTGCTCGGGGCGTCCCTCGGCTTCTGGGGACTCGTGCTGAGCCGGTCGATCCTGTCCGTCGACGACATGGGCTTCATCGTCCGCGGCAGCGGGCTCCACACCGTCGGCGACGTGAGGGCGATGCTGCACCACGACGTGGTCGTGCAGAACGGGCGCATCGCCGACTCGGTGTTCTCCCTCGTCGCCTCGGCGGGCGAACCGGCGGCCCGTGCCTACGTGGCGCTCGCCTGCGCGCTGCTCGGCGGCTCGACCTTCGTCTGGCTGTCGCTCCTCGTGCCGCGCGCGACGGCCGCGCGGCTGCCCTGGTTCGCCGTGCCGGTGCTCGCCGCGGTCACGCCGTTCGTGCTGCTCGGGCTCGACCGACGCCTGATCGGCCAGCTGGTGCTCTTCGGCGCCGCGTCCTCGGGCTACGCCACCGGACTCTTCCTCGTCACCGTCGGTCTGGTCCCGGTCGTCCGCGCGGTGGCGGGGGATCCGGTCGCCCGCGGCTGGGCCGTCGCGGCCGCGGTCCCCCTGGTGATCGGGACGCTCTTCCACGAGGTGCTCGCCGGCGTCGTCGCCGGTGCGGTGGTCGCGGCCGCGGTCGTCGCGGTCCGGCGGCCCGACCAGCGGCGGCGCCTCCTGCCGCTGCTCGTGGCACCCGTCGTGGCCGTCGGGTGCAAGCTCGCGACCCCCGGTCTGTGGAGCCGTGCGGTGGACTCCGACCAGCGCCAGGCGGCGGAGGAGTCCCTGCTGGCCCGGGCCGACCTCGCCCTCTCCTTCATCGTGCTGGCGCTCGTGCCGCTGCTCGGCTTCGTCCTCGCCTCGGTCGTGCTGTGGTCCGTCCGGCGCGGGGTCGCCCCGAGGACCCTCCTCCCGGCCGCGGGCGCGGTGGTGCTGCTCGCGGTGGTGAGCGTCGGCCACCGGGTCACCGGTGGCTACCCCGTGGCGGGCGTCGTCGTCCTGGTCGCGGCCGGCGTCGCCGTGTGCGCGGCCCGGGCCGCGCGCCCGGCACGGGTCGAGCCCGGCGACGTCGTGGTCCTGGGGGCCGTGGCCGGCGGGCTCGCCCTCCCGGTCGCCGGCGGCCTGCTCCCCGGTCGCGCGTGGTTCTTCGCCGAGTACCTCCTCCTCGTGCTGGCGGTGTCGCTGCTGGCCCGGACGGTCGCCCGCGAGGGCGCACGGCAGCCGCACGGGGACTCCGCGGTCTCCGGGACGTGGCTCGCCTCCGCCGCGCTCCTCGGCGCCGGACTGGTGACGGCCCCCGCGCTGGCCTTCGAGATGCTCGACAAGGTCGGCGACAACCACGCCTGGATCGCCCACGTCGAGGCCGAGGTCGACCGGCAGCGGGTGGACGGAGCCGTCGAGATCCCCTGGACCTACCCCTGGGACGACATGCGGCCGTCCTTCGCCCTGGACTCCGACCACGCCGACTTCGAGGGCCTGGCGCGCGCGTACTTCGGCATCGACGACGACGTGGAGGTCGTGTGGACGGGATCGGTCGACTGGGCGGGACGCTGAGCCAGCGACCGCCCGGAGGACGGCGGCCGAGCCGTCCCCCGGACCCGTGGGCACGCAGCGCTTGACCCTGACGCAGCGTCAACGTCGCACGCTGCTGCCATGACAACGACACCAGCCATCGAGGTCGTCGGGCTCACCAAGTCCTACGGCGACCACCACGTCCTGCGCGGCGTGGACCTGACCGTCGGCCGCGGCACCGTCCACGCCCTGCTCGGCAGCAACGGCGCCGGCAAGACGACCGCCGTGCGGATCCTCGCCACGCTGCTGCGCGGCGACGCCGGGACGGCGCGGGTGGACGGGCACGACGTGGCCACCGACCCCGCACGCGTACGGGCCTCGATCAGCCTCACCGGGCAGTTCGCCGCGGTCGACGAGGTGCTCACCGGTCGGGAGAACCTGGTCCTCGTCGCCCAGCTGCGACGGGTGCCCGACCCGACCGCGACGGCCGACGCCCTGCTCGAGCGGTTCGACCTCGTCGAGGCGGGTCCGCGGCGGGTCGCGACGTACTCCGGCGGCATGCGCCGTCGCGTCGACATCGCGATGAGCCTCATCGGCGACCCGCCGGTGCTGTTCCTCGACGAGCCCACCACCGGGCTCGACCCCCAGGCGCGCAACGACGTCTGGCGCACCGTCGAGGAGCTCGCCGGGCGCGGGACGACGGTCCTGCTGACCACGCAGCACCTCGAGGAGGCCGAGCGGCTCGCCGACCGGATCTCGATCCTGCACGAGGGACGCATCATCGCCGACGGCACGCTCGCCGACCTCACGCGGCTGCTCCCGCCCGTCACCGTCGAGCAGGTCGAGCGCCAGCCGTCCCTCGAGGACGTCTTCCTCGCCGTCGTCGGCCGCCCCGCCGCCACCGCCACCACCGCCCGGACCACCGGAGGAGCCGCGTCATGAGCACCCGCACCGACACCCGTCCCGCCCCGACCGCCGCGGCGTCGCCGAACGGCCACCTGCTCGGCGACACCCTCGTCCTGACCCGTCGGTCGCTGCGGCACGTGCTCAGGAGTCCCGACACGATCATCACCACCGCGGTGACGCCCGTCGCGATGCTGCTGCTGTTCGTCTACGTCTTCGGCGCGGCGATCGACACCGGCGGCGACGGCGCCTACGTCGACTACCTCCTGCCCGGCATCCTGCTCGTCACCGTCGCGTCGGGCATCGCCTACACCGCGTTCCGGCTCTTCACCGACGTCTCGGGCGGCATCTTCGAGCGCTTCCGGTCGATGCCGATCGCCCGCTCGGCGGTGCTGTGGAGCCACGTGCTGACCTCGGTGGTCGCCAACCTGGTCTCGCTCGTCCTGGTCGTGCTGGTGGCGCTGCTGATGGGCTTCCGCTCCAGCGCCGGCCTCGCCGCCTGGCTGGCCGTCGCGGGGATCCTGGTGCTCTTCACCCTCGCCCTGACCTGGCTCGCCGTGATCCCGGGCATGACCGCGACCTCGGTCGACGGGGTGAGCGGCTTCTCCTACCCGCTGATCTTCCTGCCGTTCGTCAGCTCGGCGTTCGTGCCGACCGACGGCATGCCGGGCCCGGTGCGCTGGTTCGCCGAGCACCAGCCGGTCACGCCGATCGTCGACACGCTCCGCGCCCTGCTCGCCGACCGGCCGGTCGGCGACGAGGGGTGGACGGCGGTGGCCTGGTGCCTCGGCCTGCTCGTCGTGGCGTACGCCCTCGCGATGCGCACCTACCGCCGCCGCACGGCGTGAGCCGGCGCGGACCGACCTGGGGGAGGATCGGGTCATGCTGACGATCAGCCAGCTCGCGGCCTACGCGGGCGTCACCGTCCGCACGGTGCGGCACTACCACGCCAAGGGGCTGCTGCCGGAGCCCGAGCGCGACCACTCGGGCTACCGGCGCTACGACGCGGGCGCGGTCGTCCGCCTGGTCCGGATCCGCACGCTCGCCGACGCCGGGGTCCCGCTGTCGCGGGTCGAGGAGCTGCTCGGGGCGGGCGAGGCGGAGTTCGCGGCGGCGGTCGACGACATCGACCGCAGGCTGCGCGCCGAGATCCGCGAGCGCCAGCGGCACCGGGAGCGGATCGCCCGGCTCGCGGCCGGCGAGAGCCTGGCCCTGCCGCCCGCCGCGGTGACCTACCTCGAGCGGCTGCGCGCGGTGGGCGTGCCCGAGGAGATGGTCGCGGCCGAGCGCGACGCGTGGATCCTGGTCGCCGCGCAGATCCCGGACCGGATGGCCTTCTACATGGACATGAAGACCGCCCAGCTCGAGGACGAGCACGTGCGCGAGCTCTACCGCGAGCTCGCCGAGGTGATCCGCTGGGACGCGGACGACCCGCGGCTGGACGTCGTCGCGGGCGACCTGGCCGACCAGCTCGACCAGGTCCCGCCCGAGTCGTGGGGGGAGCAGATGCTGCCCGCGGACCTCGCCGACCTGCTCGACTCGGTCTTCCTCGCGTCCGTGCCCGGGGCGCGTCGCGTCCTGCGCGCGCTCGAGCGCCGCGGCTACGAGGGGTGGACCAACATCCGACGCCTCGACCGGGTCGGCTGACGCGTCAGCGACGCCCGGGACGGCTGCGCTCGGCGAGCGCGACCGCGGCACGCTGGACGTACGCCTGCTCCTCGGGGTCGCGGGCGACCTCGTGGGGGACGCCGCCGGACAGCAGGCCGGCGGGCGAGGTGAGCCAGATCCACACCCGCCACGGGTCGATCCGCGCGGCGAGCAGGGGCTCGAGCACCGTCAGCAGCTCGGGACGCACCTCGCCGGCCCCGTCGAGCTGGAACGACGGCACCAGGGTGCGGCCCTCCTGCTGCACCAGCAGCAGGGTGCGCCGCTCGGCGGCCTTGTGGACCGCGAACCGGGCGGCGTTCTCCGAGACCCCGCGCAGCCGGGCGACCCCGGCGTAGTCGAGCCAGCCGCCGTCCAGCAGCGCCGCGCGCAACCGGCCCTCGCGTCGCAGCCGCACCAGCTCGACCGGCACGCCGTGGGCCGGGTCGTCGCCGACCGAGCGCAGCATCCGGTCGAGCTCGAGCAGCCGGTCGTCGGCGAGCCGCTCCCCGCTGAGCGGGTCGCGCCAGGACACGACGTCGCCGTCGCGGACGAAGGTCGGCAGTCCGGCCGCCGTCAGCTGCTCGGCGAGGCCGAGGTCCTCCAGCCAGGTCGCCAGCGCGGCGCCGACCGACGCGGGGTCGGTCGGCACGGAGTCGTCGCGGCCGGTCTGCTCAGCAGGCTGCATGGGAGAAGCCTTCCACGGGGTCGGAGGACTGCGTCAGCGGAGTCCCGCGACGAGGTCGGCCAGGCGTCGGGCGCGGGTGTCGGGGCGCGCCGCGTCCTCGACGGGCACCAGCCGCCGGCGTCGCTCGGCCGGGCGCAGCCCGTCGAACGCGGCCTCGACGCCCGCGGCGGCTAGCGCTGCACGCACGTCGTCCGCGACGGGGACGTGGTCCGGGTCGACCGGCGCCAGGACGCAGCGCACGGCGTCACCGGTGCGCGCGCCGAGCCGGCGGCGCAGCGGCGCGCCGGCCCACAGGAACGGCACGTCGAGCACGTCGGCCCGCGTGATCGCGAGGTTCACGGCCACGTCCTCGACCAGGCCGTCGAGGCGCCGCGTGCCGACCGCCTCCGCGGAGGCCACCAGCGCCTCGGGCAGCCGGACGACCACGTAGGTCGACCGCCCCCAGGCCAGCGGCTCCAGCGAGGCGTCGAACGTCACTGCCGGGGCCAGCAGTCGGGGACCTGTCACGCGTCCAGTGTCCCCGACCGCCGAAGGTCCTACTTGTTGGCCTTGCGGGCCCGGCTCGCGGTCTTGGCGCGCGCGTTGGCGTCGAGGACGACCTTGCGGATGCGGACCTGCTCGGGCGTGACCTCGACGCACTCGTCCTCGCGGCAGAACTCCAGGCACTGCTCGAGGGAGAGCCGCTTCGGCGGGATCAGCTTCTCGAAGTTGTCGGAGGTCGCGGACCGGATGTTGGTCTGCTGCTTCTCCTTGGTGATGTTGACGTCCATGTCGTCGGCGCGCGAGTTCTCGCCGACGATCATGCCCTCGTAGACCTCGGTCGTGGGCTCGACGAACAGCACGCCGCGCTCCTGCAGGGAGGTCATCGCGTACGCCGTCGCCGCGCCGGCGCGGTCGGCCACCAGCGAGCCGTTGTTGCGCGAGCGGATCTCGCCGGCCCAGGGGTGGTAGCCCTCGGAGATGTGGTGGGCGATGCCGGTGCCGCGGGTCTCGGTGAGGAACTCGGTGCGGAAGCCGATCAGGCCGCGCGAGGGGACCACGAAGTCCATGCGGACCCAGCCGGTGCCGTGGTTCGTCATGCCCTCCATGCGGCCCTTGCGGGTCGCGAGGAGCTCGGTGATGGTGCCGAGGTACTCCTCCGGCGCGTCAATGGTGAGGCGCTCGAAGGGCTCGTGCACCTTGCCGTCGACCTCGCGGGTGACCACCTGCGGCTTGCCGACGGTGAGCTCGAAGCCCTCGCGGCGCATCTGCTCGACGAGGATCGCCAGCGCGAGCTCGCCCCGGCCCTGGACCTCCCAGGCGTCGGGACGCTCGGTCGGGAGGATGCGCAGCGACACGTTGCCGATGAGCTCGGAGTCGAGGCGGTCCTTGACCAGGCGGGCGGTGACCTTGGCGCCCTTGACCTTGCCGACCAGCGGCGAGGTGTTGGTGCCGATGGTCATCGAGATGGCCGGCTCGTCGACGTGGATGAGCGGCAGCGCGACCGGGTTCTCCGCGTCGGCGAGGGTCTCGCCGATGGTGATGTCGGGGATGCCGGCGATGGCGACGATGTCACCGGGGCCGGCGGACTCGCCGGGGACGCGCTCGAGGCCCTCGGTGATGAGGAGCTCGGTGATCCGGACGTTCTTGACGCCACCGTCGCGCTTGATCCACGCGACCGTCTGGCCCTTCTTCAGGTGGCCCTGGTGGATGCGCAGCAGGGCCAGGCGACCGAGGAACGGCGAGGAGTCGAGGTTGGTGACGTGGGCCTGCAGCGGCGCGCCCTCGTCGTACTGCGGCGCGGGGATGGTCTCGAGGATCGTCTTGAAGAGCGGCTCGAGGTCGCTGCCCTCGGGCATGGCGCCGTTCTCGGGCTGCTCGAGGGAGGCGATGCCGGCCTTGCCCGAGGCGTAGACGACCGGGAAGTCGAGCGCGTCCTGGCTGTGGGACTCGTCGAGCAGGTCCATGAAGAGCTCGTAGGACTCGTCGACGACCTCGCTGATGCGCGCGTCGCTGCGGTCGGTCTTGTTGACGACGAGGATCACCGGCATGTCGGCGTTGAGCGCCTTGCGGAGCACGAAGCGGGTCTGGGGGAGCGGACCCTCGGAGGCGTCGACGAGGAGCACGATGCCGTCGACCATCGACAGGCCGCGCTCGACCTCGCCGCCGAAGTCGGCGTGGCCGGGGGTGTCGATGATGTTGATGACCATCGGCTGCCCGCCGCCGGCCGGACCGGCGTAGTGGACCGCGGTGTTCTTCGCGAGGATCGTGATGCCCTTCTCGCGCTCGAGGTCACCGGAGTCCATGACGCGGTCGGCGACGCTCTCGGCCTGGTGGGCGGTGAACGCACCGGCCTGGCGGAGCATCGCGTCGACGAGCGTGGTCTTGCCGTGGTCGACGTGGGCGACGATCGCGACGTTGCGCAGGTCGGAGCGGGACTTCGTGGACATGCAGGAGCCTTCCGGGCGGAGACGAGCGGCCGAGCGGCCGGGGGCGCGGCCGACACGGCCGCAGCGCGACCGAGTCTAGTGCGGGCGGGCGGATATCGAGATTTCGTGCGCCCCGGCACCCATCCGCGGCGACGTCGTCGACGAAGAGCGTGGCGGAGGTCTCATGCCGGTGCAACTCGTTGTTACCGGTGTGTGCCCGAGTGCCGACTACCGTCTAGTAGAACGCGCAACCACCCCCACGAGCGCCACTTCCCCCGGAGAACCTGTGAAGTACGACGACGTCACCTCGAACGAGCTGCGCCCCTCCCGGCGCACGGTCACCCGCGCCGCCGCCTGGAGCGTCCCGGTCGTCGCTGCGGCCACGGCCGCGCCCGCCTACGCCGCCTCCCCCTGCGACCAGCGCACCAACCAGCTGCTGGACTGGGACGCCACCAACGTCGCCTTCTCCCGCACCAGCGACACGGCGGCGCGCGCGAGCCTGACGCCCGCGACCGGCATCCCCGTGCTCACGCTGGACGTCGCCGCGTCCTACACCGGCGGCATGAAGGCCGGCTACGAGTTCCCGCAGAACCGCACCAACCCCAGCCTCCGACTGGCCTCGAACGTCGGCAACCTCACCCAGTCCGGCATCAGCCTCTGGCAGTCGACGACCTCCACCAGCCCGGCGCCGACGAGCGACACCGGGACGTACACCTTCACGTTCTCGCGCCCGGTCACCAACCTGCGTTTCACCATCACCGACATCGACTCCGCGACGGGCGACTTCCGTGACGCGCTGACCCTCACCAGCGGCTACACCGCGACCCACCCGGCCACCATCACCAGGGCGACGGCCGCCGGCATCGGCGAGTACTTCATCGCGACCGGTGAGAACACCCCCACCGACAACACCACTGGCGCTGCGGGCAACCTCTCCGTCACCTACGCCGGGCCGATCTCGAGCTTCACGATCCGCTACACCAACTCGGCGGCGGCCTTCGACAACCAGCTCGACCAGGACCAGACGATCTACGTCAGCGACCTGAGGTTCGACTACAAGCCCTGCTGAGCTGACGCCGGTCTGGACCTGTCGGCCGACTCCTCACGTCGGGCCCCGCGCGGCCGATCACCCTTCCAGCGCGGCTGGTGACTGCACCCCCCGAGCAGCACGGCCGCGCCGGAGACCTGATGACGATCGACACCGACACCACCGACCTGCGCCCGTCGCGCCGCACGATCACCCGAGCGGCCGCGTGGAGCGTGCCCGTGATCGCGGCCGCCGCGACCGCGCCGGCGTACGCCGCGTCGCCCTGCGACGTCCGCGTCGGCCAGCTGCTCGACTGGGACGGCACCAACGCGTCGTTCAACCGGACCAGCAACACCGCGGCGACGCTCACCCTCGATCCCGACGGCACGGGGCCCGTGCTGCCGATGTCGCTCGACGTCACGGCCGCCTACACGGGCAACATGAAGCCCGGCTCGGAGACCGCCGGCTCCACGCCCAACCCGAACTTCCGCATCGCCCCGCGCGTCGGCGGGCTCGGCGTCTCCGGCCTGAGCCTGTGGCAGGCCACGACGTCCAGCTCGCCGCAGGGGCTCGGCGACCTCGGCACCTACACGTTCACGTTCTCCAGGCCGGTGTCGAACCTCGAGTTCACGATCACCGACATCGACTCCCAGGACACCGACTTCCTCGACCTGCTGCGGATCAGCGCGAGCTACGTCGTGCTGAGCAAGTCGTCGAGCGTCCTCACGACGACCGACGGCCAGGGGCGCGAGTACTTCTACCAGAGCTACTACACCAACGCTGCCGACAACGCCGAGGGCTCCGGGGGCAACCTCACCCTGCGGCTCCCCGGTCCGCTGACGTCGTTCCAGATCGCCTACAGCAACTACGCCCGCAGCTTCGACAACACCCTCGACCAGGACCAGGCGATCTACGTCAGCGACATGACGTTCGACTACAGCCCCTGCTGATCCGGCCCCTTCCGGCTGTCGGTGCGGACGGGTAGACCTGTCCCATGACGACCTCTCGGGACCACGACCGGACACGCTGCACCTTCATCCCGCCCTGGCTGGCCGAGCGCGTCGGGCAGGCCCAGGCCGACGCCGACCGCGCGCTGCGCGAGCGGCGCGCGGGCGCCGACCGTGCCGTGCGCCCCGCGGTCGCGGTCGACGCCGCGGCCTGGACCGTGCACGACGCCGGCTCGACGACCGAGCTGCCCGGCACGCCCGCGCGGCGGACGGGTGAGGACGCCACCGGTGACGTCGCCGTCGACGAGGCGGCCGACGGCATCACCGCGACCCTCGCGATGTGGGCCGACGGCTTCGGTCGCGACTCCTTCGACGACGCGGGCGCGCCGGTCAGCCTGACCGTCCACTACGGCGTGGACTACGACAACGCCTTCTGGGACGGCACCCAGCTCGTCTTCGGCGACGGCGACGGGCGCGTGTTCGAGCGGTTCACCAAGCCCGTCGACGTGCTGGCCCACGAGTTCGGCCACGCCGTCGTCGAGCACACGTGCGACCTCACCTACTCCGGCCAGTCCGGTGCGCTCAACGAGTCGGTCGCCGACGCCTTCGCCTCCTGCCTCAAGCAGCGGCTGCTCGGCCAGGACGCGGCCGCGGGCGACTGGCTGATCGGCGAGGGCATCTTCACCCCGGCGGTGCAGGCACGGGCGCTGCGCGACATGGCCGCACCCGGCACCGCCTACGACGACCCCGAGCTCGGCGCCGACCCGCAGGTCGGCCACATGGACGACTACGTCGACACCACCGACGACAACGGCGGCGTCCACCTCAACTCCGGCATCCCCAACAAGGCCTTCCAGCTCGCGGCCGTCGCGATCGGCGGCAGCGCGGTCGAGGGGGCCGGCCGCATCTGGTACGCCGCGATCTCCGGCGGCTCAGTGTCGTCGGACGCCGACTTCGCCGAGTTCGCCGCGGCGACGGTCGCGGCGGCGGGCGAGCACGCCGACGCCGTTTCCGGCGCGTGGGAGCAGGTCGGGGTGCGGCCCGGCGCCGGCGCCGTCCCGGGCACGCCCCCGCGGACCGCGCCGGCCGGGCGGAGGCTGCGGGTGGAGCGCACCGGTGGCTTCGCCGGCCGGACCGAGACCGCCGAGGTCGACCTCGACGACCCCGGCCTCGCCGACCTGCGTCCGCTCGTCGACGAGGCCGGTCTGTCGGGTCCCCGTGGCTCCTTCACGCCGCCGAAGCCGGACATGTTCGTCTACAGCTTCCGCGTCGACGGGGGCGACCCGGTCCGGGTCCCGGAGCACCTGCTCACCGCGACGCAGTCCGAGCTGGCGCGGCGGGTGCTGCGCGACGGCGGCGGGGCGTCGTGACCGCGCGGGTCACCCTCGTCGAGGGCGACATCACCGCCCAGCAGGTCGACGCGGTGGTCAACGCCGCCAACCGGGCGATGCGCGGTGGGCTGGGCGTCGACGGCGCGATCCACGCCGCCGGCGGTCCCGAGGTGCTCGCCGACTGCGTACGCCGCTTCCCGCACGGGCTGGAGACCGGGCACGCCGGCTGGACCACGGCCGGTCTGATGCCCGCCCGCTGGGTGATCCACGTCGTCGGCCCCGACTGGACGCGCGGCCAGCGCGACCGCGCCCTGCTCACCTCCTGCTACACCGGCGCCCTGGCCGTCGCCGACGAGATCGGGGCCCGGTCGGTCGCGTTCCCGCTGGTGAGTGCGGGCGTCTACGGCTGGCCACGGGGCGACGCGATCCGCGCCGCGGTCGACACCCTCCGCGAGACGGAGACCGACGTGGAGGAGGCGCGCATCGTGGCCTTCGGCCGCGCCGCCCACGACGAGGTCGCCGCCGTCCTGGGCTCCTGACCCCTCCCTCTGGGTGTCCGCCGGGCGCGGGGGAGCGGGCTAGGTTCGCCGGCATGCCCCGACTCCGGCGAACGTCCCCCGACCA
Source organism: Nocardioides okcheonensis (assembly GCF_020991065.1). Taxonomy (NCBI): domain Bacteria; kingdom Bacillati; phylum Actinomycetota; class Actinomycetes; order Propionibacteriales; family Nocardioidaceae; genus Nocardioides; species Nocardioides okcheonensis. The sequence goes on along the minus strand of NZ_CP087710.1, from coordinate 2,104,534 downwards.
GCCGGGCTGGACGCGGCGGCGCGTCGGCAAGGGCTTCACCTACCTCGACCAGCACGGCGAGAAGCTCGACGCCGAGCAGGTCCAGCGGTGCAAGGACCTGGTCATCCCGCCGGCGTGGCAGGACGTCTGGATCACCCCGCACCCCCACGGCCACCTGCAGGCCGTCGGCACGGACGACGCCGGCCGGCGCCAGTACCTCTACCACCCGCAGTGGCGCTCCAGCCGGGACGCCGCGAAGTTCGACCGGATCCTCGGCTTCGGCAAGGCGCTGTCGAAGGCCCGCGAACGGGTGCTGGCCGACATCGGCTCCGACGGGATGACGCTCGAGCGCGCCTGCGCGGTCGCGGTCCGCCTGCTCGACCTCGGCTACTTCCGCATCGGCAACGACGTCTACACCGACACCAACGGCTCGTTCGGGCTCACCACCATGCTCAAGGAGCACGTCTCGCGCCACCAGGGTGGGCTGCGGTTCTGCTTCGTCGGCAAGTCGGGCGTGGAGCACTGCATCGACATCGACGACCCGGCCGCGATCGACGCCCTCGACGTGATGCGGCGCCGCCGCGGCGGCGGCGACGAGCTGCTGGCGTGGAAGGACGGCACGACCTGGAAGGACCTGTCGTCCTCCGACGTCAACGACTACATCCGCACCTGCTTCGGCATCGAGGCCACCGCGAAGGACTTCCGCACCTGGCACGCGACCGTCATCGCCGCCGCCGCGCTGGCCGGGAGCGACGAGCCGGGGGCCACCAAGGCGTCACGCAAGCGCGCGGTGGCCTCGGCGATGAAGGAGGTGTCGGAGTTCCTCGGCAACACCCCGACCCTGGCGCGGACGTCGTACGTCGACCCCCGCGTGGTGGAGGCCTACGAGCACGGCCGGACGATCACGGTGCGCACGACCTACGACTCCGCCGACGCGCGCCAGGCCGCGCTCGAGCGCGCGGTGCTCAAGCTGCTGAAGTCCTGACCGGGCGGCCGACCCGGTCCGTCAATGTTGCGTCAAGTGCTTCCTGACGGGGTGCCGCGTGCGGAAGAGTTGGCGCCGTCCTCTCTCCCACGAGGACGTCGGGGGCCCACGTCGAGGCCTTCGGTGGCCGACCCCCACTCGGCTGCCACGAGCGAGGGGCCCGACCGACGGCCGGGCCCCTCGCGTCGTCAGCGGCTCAGAGCCTCTCGACGACGAAGTCGATCGCCGCGGTGAGCTTCTCGACGTCGGAGGGGTCGATCGCCGGGTACATCGCGATCCGCAGCTGGTTGCGGCCGAGCTTGCGGTAGGGCTCGGTGTCGACGACCCCGTGGGCGCGCAAGGTGGCGGCGATCGCCGCGGCGTCGATGGAGTCGTCGAAGTCGATGGTGCCGATCACCAGCGAGCGGTCGACCGGGTCGGCGACGTAGGGGGTGGTGTAGGCCGTGCGCTCGGCCCAGCCGTAGAGGGCGTCGGAGGAGGCGGTGGTGCGCTCGACCATCGCCTTGAGCCCGCCCTGGCCGTTCATCCAGTCGAGCTGCTCGGCCATGAGGAAGAGCGTGGCCACCGAGGGGGTGTTGTAGGTCTGGTTCTTCGACGAGTTGTCGATCGCGGTCGGCAGGTCGAAGAACGGCGGGACGTAGCGGTCGGTCGCCGCGATCTCCTCGGCGCGGGCGAGCGCGCGCGGCGACATCAGCGCGATCCAGAGGCCGCCGTCGGAGGCGAAGCACTTCTGCGGCGCGAAGTAGTAGGTGTCGACCTCGGTGAGGTCGACCGGCAGCCCGCCGGCGCCGGAGGTCGCGTCGACCAGCACGAGCGCGTCGTCGGCGATCCCGGCCGGGCGACGCACGGGCGCCATCACGGCGGTCGAGGTCTCGTTGTGCGCCCACGCGTAGGCGTCGACGCCCTCCTCGGCGACGGCCTCGGGCCGCGAGCCGGGGTCGCTGGCGATGACCGTCGGGTCGGCCAGCCACGGCGCCTTCTTCGCCGACGTGGCGAACTTCGAGGAGAACTCGCCGAAGGACAGGTGCTGGCTCTTCTCGCGGACCAGCCCGAAGCAGGCGATGTCCCAGAACGCCGTCGCGCCGCCGTTGCCGAGCACGACCTCGTAGCCCTCGGGCAGGTCGAAGAGCGCGGCGAGGCCCTCGCGGACCCGCCCGACGGTCTTCTTCACCGGCGCCTGCCGGTGGGAGGTGCCCATCAGCGTGTCGCCGGTCGCGGCGAGCGCGTCGAGGTGGCTGGTCTGGATCTTGGACGGGCCGGCTCCGAAGCGGCCGTCGGCCGGGAGCAGCTCGGCGGGGATCTGGATGGCGTCGGTCATCGATGAACCTCACGTGGATCACGGTGGATGCGGAAGGGCGGTCCTGACGACGCTGTCAGCGCGCCTATTCTGTCACCCGCGCACACGCGCCCGACGACAGGGGACGAAGCATGGACGACCACACCACACCCGGACTGGCGAACCAGTCGAGCGTGCGCACAGCGTTCCGCGTCCTCGGTCCCGTGCTCCTGGTCGTCGGCCTCGGCTTCGTCGTCACGGTTGCGCGCTACGTCGCCGACGCACGGTTCTGCGACTCCCGCGGGCAGTCGCTTGCCTGAGCACGACGACTGGGTGATCCAGCGCCGCTCGATCACCCACCCCGACGCCGCGCGGCTCGTCGAGGCGGTCCAGGAGGAGTATGTCGCGCGCTACGGCGGCCGCGACGAGTCGCCGGTCGACCCGCGCGACTTCGAGGACCCGCTGGGCCGGTTCTTCGTCGGCTACCTCGCCGGCGAGCCGGTGGCCACGGGGGCGTGGCGGCGCAGCCCGGTCAAGGCCCTCGGCGCCGACGTCACCGCCGAGGTGAAGCGGATGTACGTCGTCCCCGCGGCCCAGCGCCGCGGCCTCGCCCGCCGGATGCTCGCGCACCTCGAGGCGACCGCCGCCGCGGAGGGCATCGAGGCGCTGGTGCTCGAGACCGGCATGAAGCAGCCCGAGGCGATCGAGCTCTACCTCTCCTCCGGCTACGAGCCGGTCCCCGGCTTCGGGCACTACTGCGGCTCCGAGCTGAGCCGCTGCTTCGGTCGCCGGATCTGAGCCCTTCGGGGCCCCCGTGAACTACAGGTCTGTACTTCTCGCGAACCCCGGACACCCCGTTTCCGCCGCGCCTACGGTCGCTGAGGCACATGGGGTTGCCGGGGAAGGTGGGACGAGGTCATGGGTGTGGTCGCACGAGTGGTCACGGTGCTCGTCGCCGGCGTCGTGATGACGTCGGGCGCGGTCACGGCGGCCTCCGCCGCCGACGGCGGACCCGACCGGCGCACGGTCACCAGCTCGGCGCCGTACCTCATGCCGGTCGAGGACTACGCCTCCTACCAGCCGCAGACGACCTGCCGGCAGAAGCCGAAGCCGGGCATCCTGGTGCTCGCCGACTGGCTCGTCGCCCGGGGCGGCGGCTACGGCGCGATCAGCCGCTCGTGCTCCGGCTCGGGGACCAGCGAGCACAAGGAGTCGCGCGCCTTCGACTGGCTGCTCGACGCCACCGACCCGGCCGACCAGGCGCTCGCCGCGGCGATGCTCGACGAGGTGTTCGCGCCCGACGACACCGGCCAGCCCGCGGCGCTCGCCCGCCGGATGGGGATCATGTACGTCATCTGGGACGACACGATGTACGCCTCCTACGAGCAGTTCCGGGCCAAGCCCTACCTCAGCTCGGGGTGCCGCTCGAAGCGGCGCTGCTCGCCCACGCTGCGCCACCGCGACCACGTCCACGTGTCGCTCACCCGCCAGGGCGCCAAGGGCCTCACGTCCTGGTACGCCGTGCAGCCGGTCGGCTGAGCCGGTCGCGCTTCGCGCGCGGTCGTAGGCTCGTGGCATGGAGCGAGGCCTGATGCTCAACGACGGCGACTGCGGCTTCTGCATGCGCACCGCCGCGCTCGTGCCGCGGCTCGGCGTCGACATCGACGCGGCCACCATCCAGGCCGTCGACCTCGACGCCCTCGGCGTCGACCCGGCGCGGGCCGAGGTGGAGATGCCCTACGTCCACCCCGACGGCAGCGTCGACTACGGCCACCGGGCGTTCGCCGCCATCCTGCGCACCGGTCCGCTGCCGTGGCGCCTGGTCGGGCGGCTCATGACGACGCGCCCGGTCGACCCCGTCGCCCGCCGGGCCTACCACTGGATCGCCGCGAACCGCTCCCGCCTGCCCGGCGGGACGCCCAGCTGCGCGCTCCCCGAGCGCTGACCGCCGGCCGAGCGCATGACCGCTGGTCGAGGAGGTCGCGCAGCGACCGTCACGAGACCCCGTCAGCCAGGGCAGGCGTTCGAGGTCCAGAGGTCTCGGGACAGGACTTCGTCCTTCCTCGACCAGCGTGAGCGCTCAGGCGCCCCAGGCCTCGTCCCAGCCCTCGACGTCGCTCGCCGGGCGGGTGCTCGGCCCGGCGTAGACCGCGGAGGGCCGGATCAGCCGGCCGGTGGTCTTCTGCTCGAGGATGTGCGCCGACCAGCCGCCCGTGCGGGCACACGTGAACATCGAGGTGAACATGGGCGCCGGCACCTCGGCGAAGTCGAGGACGATCGCCGCCCAGAACTCCACGTTGGTCTCCAGCACCCGGTCGGGACGGCGCTCGCGCAGCTCGGCGAGGGCGGCCTTCTCCAGCGCCTCGGCCACCTCGTAGCGCGGGGCGTCGAGCTCCTTGGCGGTACGCCGCAGCACCCGCGCGCGCGGGTCCTCGGCGCGGTAGACGCGGTGGCCGAAGCCCATCAGCCGCTCACCGCCGTCGAGCAGCTCCTTGACGTACGACGTGGCGTCGCCGCGCTTCTCGACCTCCTCGATCATGCCCAGCACGCGCGACGGCGCGCCACCGTGCAGCGGTCCCGACATCGCGCCGATCGCGCCGGAGAACGCGGCCGCGACGTCGGCGCCCGTGGAGGTGATGACCCGGGCGGTGAAGGTGGAGGCGTTCATGCCGTGCTCGGCCGCCGAGGACCAGTAGGCGTCGATCGCGTGGGCGTGCTTCGGGTCGGCCTCGCCGCGCCAGCGGATGAGGAACCGCTCGGCGAGGGTGCGGCCCTGGTCGACGTCGGCCTGGGTGACGACCGGCTTGCCGAGTCCGCGCGCGGACTGCGCGGCGTAGGACAGGACCATCACCGCAACGCGGGACAGGTCGAGCCGCGCCTGCTCGTCGGAGATGTCGTAGGTCTGGCCCATGCCCAGCATCGGCGCCAGCATCGCCACGCTGGCCTGCACGTCGGCGCGCACGTCGCCGGTGTGGATCGCGATGTTGTACGGCTCGGCCGGCGGGAGGCCGGGGGAGTACGCGCCGTCCACCAGCAGGCCCCAGACGTTCTCGAACGGGACGCGGCCGACCAGGTCCTCGATGTCGACGCCGCGGTAGCGCAGCGCCGACCCCTCCTTGTCCGGCTCGGCGATCTGCGTCTCGAACGCGACGACACCTTCGAGGCCGTGGTGGATCTCGGTCATGGGCCACTCCTTCGTGGGCGAGGGTGTCCCGGGAAGCCGCACGGGACGGCTCATTGTGCACCCTGACCTGCCGTCTACCCTCGGGACATGGACCTCTCCAGCCTGCGCGAGGAGTACGGCCGCGGCGGCCTCGACCTCCCCGACCTCGCCGACGACCCGGTGACCATGTTCGAGCGCTGGTTCGAGCAGGCGGCGGCCGCCGGCGTCCACGAGCCCAACGCGATGGTGCTGGCGACCGCGACGCCGACCGGGGTCCCGTCGAGCCGGATGGTGCTGCTCAAGGAGGTCGGCGCGGACGGCTTCGTGTTCTTCACCAACCACGGCTCCCGCAAGGGCGAGGAGCTCGCGGCCAACCCGCGCTGCGCGCTGCTCTTCCCGTGGCACCCGCTCGAGCGGCAGGTCCGCGTCGAGGGAGCCGCGGTCCGGCTCGACGCCGAGCGGGTCGCGGCGTACTTCCACTCCCGGCCCCGCGGAGCCCAGCTCGGCGCCTGGTCGTCGGCGCAGTCGCGACCGGTCGCCTCGCGCGCCGAGCTCGCGGCGGCGTACGCCTCGGTGCAGGAGCGCTTCGGTGCCGACGAGGCCGACGGCGAGGTCCCGGTGCCGCCGGAGTGGGGCGGCTACCGCGTCGTCCCGGAGGTCGTCGAGTTCTGGCAGGGGCGGCCGGGCCGGATGCACGACCGCCTCGTCTACCGCCGCGACGGCGACAGCTGGACCACCCAGCGCCTCGCCCCCTGATCATCTGAGGACGCCCTGCAGCTGGAACTAGGTGTACGGGCTGCACCACGTCCTCAGATGTCCTGGCGACAGCTGGACCATCCAGCGCCTCGCCCCCTGACGGGGTATCTGCGGACGTTCTGGTGGGTGAGATCGCCCCGTCGCCCACCATTTCGTCCCCAGGTACCGCGACAGATCGGTTGTGAGTGAGCGCTCACTCACTTACCCTCGAGGGGTGACCCCCCGAGCCCGACCGATGGCACCCGAGGACCGCCGCCAGGCGCTCGTCGACGCCACCCTCCCGCTGCTGCTCGCGCACGGCCGCGCCGTCACCACCAAGCAGATCGCCGACGCCGCCGGCGTCGCGGAGGGCACGATCTTCCGGGTCTTCGACTCCAAGGACGACCTGGTGACCGCCGCGGTCGAGGACGCCCTCGACCTGGTGCCGTTCATCGCCCAGCTCGGCGCGGTCGACCGGGACCAGCCGCTCGCGGCGATGCTGCTCGAGGTGGTCGAGCTGTTCCAGCAGCGCTTCGAGCGGGTCTTCGCGCTGATGACCCGGATGGGCATGGTCGGTCCGCCACGGGCCCGCCGGCACATGGAGGAGGAGCGCGCGAAGGTCGCGCTCATCCTCGAGACGATGGCCGAGCCGCACCGCGCCGCGCTGCGCGTGGCCCCGGCCGAGCTCATGCACATGGTGCGGCTGCTGACCTTCTCCGGCACCCATCCCCACATCTCCGACGGCCACCCGCTGACCGCCGAGCAGATCGTCGACACGCTGCTCCACGGCGTACTGAGGACAGAGGACTCCTGAATGCTGCTCCGCATCGTCCGCACCTACCTGCGGCCCTACGCCGCCCCGCTCGCGGCCGTCGTCGCGCTCCAGTTCGTCGGCACCATGGCCGCGCTCTACCTGCCCAGCCTCAACGCCGACATCATCGACAAGGGGGTCGTCAGCGGCGACACCGGCTACATCCTGCGCCACGGCGGGCTGATGCTCGCCGTCTCGCTGGTGCAGGTGGTCTGCTCGATCGCCGCCGTCTGGTTCTCCGCGCGCAACGCGATGGGGTTCGGCCGCGACCTGCGCGCCGCGATCTTCCACCGCGTCGGCTCCTTCTCGGCCCGCGAGGTCCAGCAGTTCGGCGCGCCCTCGCTCATCACCCGGGAGACCAACGACGTCCAGCAGGTGCAGATGCTGGTCCTGATGGGCGGCACGCTCATGGTGTCCGCGCCGATCATGATGGTCGGCGGCATCATCATGGCCGCGCGCGAGGACGTCGGCCTGTCCTGGCTGGTGCTCGCCGTCGTCCCGGTGCTGGCGGTGTCGATCGGGTTGATCGTGCGGCAGATGGTGCCGAGCTTCCGCCTGATGCAGGAGCGCATCGACGAGGTCAACCGGCTGCTGCGCGAGCAGATCACCGGCGTACGCGTGGTGCGGGCCTTCGTCCGCGAGGAGCACGAGACCGTCCGCTTCCGCGGCGCCAACGAGCAGCTGACCGAGGTCGCCGTACGTGCCGGCCGGTGGCAGGCGGCGATGTTCCCGACGGTCATGGTGGTCGCCAACACGGCGACCGTCGGCGTGCTGTGGTTCGGCGGGCACCGGGTCGAGGCCGGCCAGATGGAGGTCGGTGCCCTGACCGCCTACATCTCCTACCTGATGCAGATCGTCATGTCGGTGATGATGGCGATGTTCATGCTGATGATGGTGCCCCGCGCCTCGGTCTGCGCCGACCGGATCGCGGAGGTCCTCGACACCGAGTCGTCCGTCGTGCCGCCCGCGGCGCCGGTCACCGACCTGCCCGCCCGCGTCGACCTCGCGCTCGAGGACGTCACCTTCGCCTACCCGGGCGCCGAGGAGCCGGTGCTGCGTGGCGTCGACCTGCGGGCGGCGCCGGGGGAGACGGTCGCGATCGTCGGCTCGACCGGCGCCGGCAAGTCGACGCTGGTCAACCTCGTGCCGCGGCTCTTCGACGCCACCGGGGGAGCGGTCCGCGTCGGCGGCGTCGACGTGCGTGACCTCGCCCCGGAGGCGCTCTGGTCGCGCATCGGCCTGGTCCCGCAGAAGGCGTTCCTCTTCCGCGGCACCGTCGCCGACAACCTCCGCTACGGCAAGCCCGACGCCACGGAGGAGGAGATGTGGGCGGCGCTGGAGATCGCCCAGGCCAGGGAGTTCGTCGAGGCGATGCCCGACGGCCTCGACGCCGAGATCGCCCAGGGCGGGTCGAGCCTGAGCGGCGGCCAGCGGCAGCGGATGGCCATCGCCCGCGCCGTCGTGAGGCGACCCGACCTCTACCTCTTCGACGACTCGTTCTCCGCGCTCGACCTCACCACCGACGCCCGGCTGCGGGCGGCCCTGCGGCCCGTCACCCGCGACGCCACGGTGGTCATCGTCGCCCAGCGGGTGGCGACGATCCGCCACGCCGACCGGATCGTCGTGATGGAGGACGGGGCGGTCGTCGGGACCGGCACCCACGACGAGCTGCTCGCCGGGTGCGAGACCTACCAGGAGATCGTCCGTTCCCAGCTGACCGCCGAGGAGGTGGCCTGAATGAGCACCACCGAGAAGCCCGGCCAGCTGAAGGAGACCGAGCGGGTCCAGTCCGGCGCCAGCGGCCCGGGCCGGGGCCCGATGGGCGGCGGGATGATCGGCCAGAAGGCCGACACCTTCTGGCCCTCGACCCGGCGGCTGCTCGCCCGGCTGCGGCCCGAGCGGCACAAGGCGTACGCCGTGGTCGCGCTGACCCTCGTCAGCGTGGTCGCGATGGCGGTCGGCCCGAAGATCCTGGGCCGTGCCACCGACCTGATCTTCGCCGGCCTGCTCGGCCGGCAGGCGCTGGGCGACGGCGCCACCCAGGAGCAGGCGATCGAGGCGCTGCGCGCGCAGGGGGAGGACCGCCAGGCCGACATGCTCGCCTCGATGGACCTCACCGACGGGGTGGACTTCTCCGCCGTCGCCGACGTCCTGCTGCTGGTGCTCGCGGTCTACGTCGCCGCCTCCCTGCTCGCGTGGCTCGCCGGCTACCTCCTCAACGACGTCGTGCAGGGCACGGTGCTGCGGATGCGCGCCGAGGTCGAGGACAAGGTCCACCGGCTGCCGCTGGGCTACTTCGACAAGCAGCCGCGCGGCGAGCTGCTCAGCCGGGTCACCAACGACATCGACAACGTCAGCCAGACCCTCCAGCAGACGATGAGCCAGATGCTCAACTCGCTGCTGACGGTCCTCGCGGTGCTCGCGATGATGTTCTGGATCTCGCCGGTGCTCGCCCTGGTCGCGCTGGTCTCGGTGCCGGTCACCATGGTCGTCACCGGCGCGGTGATGAAGCGCTCGCAGGGCATGTTCATCCAGCAGTGGCGACGCACCGGCACCCTCAACGCGCACATCGAGGAGACGTTCTCCGGCCACGCGGTCGTCAAGGTCTTCGGGCGCCAGGCCGAGGCCGAGCGGGTCTTCGCCGAGCAGAACGAGGAGCTCTACCAGGCGTCCTACGGCGCGCAGTTCGTGAGCGGCCTGATCATGCCGATCATGATGTTCGTCGGGAACCTCAACTACGTCGTGATCGCGGTCCTCGGCGGCCTCCGCGTCGCGAGCGGGACGATGTCGCTGGGCGACGTGCAGGCGTTCATCCAGTACACCCGGCAGTTCACCCAGCCGCTGACCCAGGTCGCGTCGATGCTCAACCTGCTGCAGTCCGGCGTCGCGTCGGCCGAGCGGGTCTTCGAGCTCCTCGACGCCCCGGAGGAGAGCGCCGACGCCACCGGCCGCCCGGCGGCCGACGCGCACGGCGAGGTCCGCTTCGAGGACGTCTCGTTCTCCTACGACCCCGAGCGCCCGCTCATCGAGGGCCTGTCGCTCGTCGCCCGTCCGGGCAGCACCGTCGCCATCGTCGGGCCCACGGGCGCCGGCAAGACCACGATGGTCAACCTGGTGATGCGGTTCTACGACCCGCAGTCCGGGCGGATCACCATCGACGGCGTCGACATCACCTCGATCCCGCGCGGCGTGCTGCGCAGCAGGATCGGGATGGTGCTGCAGGACACCTGGCTGTTCGCCGGCACCATCCGCGACAACATCGCCTACGGTCGCCCCGACGCCACCGAGGAGCAGGTGCTGGAGGCGGCCCGGGCGACGTTCGTCGACCGGTTCGTGCACTCGCTGCCCGACGGCTACGACACCGTCATCGACGAGGACGGCTCCAACCTCTCGGCCGGCGAACGCCAGCTGGTGACCATCGCCCGCGCCTTCCTGTCCGACCCGGCTCTGCTGATCCTCGACGAGGCGACCTCGTCGGTCGACACCCGCACCGAGCTGCTGCTCCAACAGGCGATGGCGGCGCTGCGCTCGGACCGGACCTCGTTCGTGATCGCCCACCGCCTCTCCACGATCCGCGACGCCGACCTGATCCTGGTGATGGAGGACGGCTCGATCGTCGAGCAGGGCTCCCACGACGAGCTGCTCGCGCGCGACGGGGCGTACGCCCGGCTGCACCGCTCGCAGTTCGAGTCGGCGCCGGTCGCCTGACCCCACTCCGACGTCTGAGGACGTCCTGCAGCCCGCAGGCCCCCGATCGGCTGCACCACGTCCTCAGATGACCGGTCCCCGGACCGGCGGGGTTAACCCGTTGAGCGACCCCGCGGTGCGACGTACGGTTGAGGCACACAGAAGGGAGGTGATCCGAGGAATGAGTTCTTTTCGGATGAGTGAGGTGGCTGCCCGCTAGGCAGCCCGGTCCGCCGACAGCTGCCGGCGAATCCACTGCAGCCACCCGACCCGCAGGCCCCCGGTCACATCCGCCGGGGCCCCTCTCCGAGGGGCAGCAGGCCTGCGGGTCGCTGCATGTCCGGGGTCCGGGGTCCGGGTCCGGGTCCGGGGTCCGGGGTCGGGGTCCGGGGTCGGGGGTCGGGTCCGCCGGGGGTAGTCCAGTGAGGGATGGCTGTCCCGCCGCGGTAGTCCAGTGAGGGATGGCTGTCCGGACGCCGGTTTTGCGACCATCCCTGACTGGACTACCCCAGCTCGGGGAAGGTGCCACCGCAGCTCGGGGAAGGTGCCACCGCAGGTCGGGGAAGGTGCCACCCCAGCACGGGGAAGGTGCCACCCCAGCCCGGGGAAGGAAGGAACCACCGCGGCCCGGGAAGGCGCTGCCGCGGCCCGAGGCAGGGCTCGTACGACCAGCGTGTGGCCCAGGTCTCACCCGCCGGCAGTTGGGTCTCACGCCGCGACGGCATATGGTTGTGGAGCACAACTATTGCGAACGGCAACCACCATCCACCAGAGGAACGCAGTGACCCAGGCTCCCCCCGTCTCCGCCGAGCAGGCCGGAGAGATGACCCACCGCCAGGTGCTCGAGGCCCTCAGCGGGCTCCTCCTCGCGATGTTCGTCGCCATGCTGTCCAGCACCATCGTCAGCAACGCGCTGCCGACCATCGTCGACGACCTCGAGGGCAGCCAGACCGGCTACACCTGGATCGTCGTCGCGACCATGCTCGCGATGACCGCGACCACGCCCATCTGGGGCAAGTTCGCCGACCTCTTCGACAAGAAGATGCTCGTCCAGTCGGCGCTCGTCATCTTCTCGGCCGGATCGCTGATCGCCGGTTTCGCGCCGTCGATGGAGGTGCTGATCGGCGCCCGCGTCGTGCAGGGCCTCGGCGTCGGCGGCCTCACCGCGCTGGTGCAGGTCGTCATCGCCTCGATGGTCTCCCCGCGCGAGCGCGGCCGCTACAGCGGCTACATCGGCGCGGTCTTCGCCCTCGCCACGGTCAGCGGCCCGCTCGTGGGTGGCGTCCTCGTCGACACGGTCGGCTGGCGCTGGTGCTTCTTCGCCGGCCTCCCGGTCGCCGTGCTCGCCTTCGTCGTGCTGCAGAAGACCCTGCGCCTGCCGGTGGTCAAGCGTGACGTGAGCATCGACTACCTCGGCGCCTTCCTGCTCGTCGGTGGCGTCTCGATCCTGCTGGTGTGGGTCTCGCTCGGCGGCATCAACTTCGACTGGATCTCCGTCACCAGCGGACTGCTCGTCCTCGGCGCCGTCGCCGTGATCGCCGCGGCGATCCACGTCGAGGCCAACGTGGCCAAGGACCCGGTCATCCCGCTGCGCCTGTTCAAGGACCGCACGCTGACCCTCGCCACCATCGCCTCGGTGCTGATCGGCGTCGCGATGTTCGGCTCGACGGTCTACCTCAGCCTCTACTTCCAGCAGGCGAAGAACATGAGCCCGACCGAGGCCGGCCTGATGTCGATCTGCATGGTCGGCGGCCTGCTCGTCTCGAGCATCACCAGTGGTCGGATCATCTCCGACACCGGCGTGTGGAAGCGCTGGCTGGTCGGCGGCATGGTGGCCGTCATCGCCGGCCTCGCGCTGCTCTCCACGATCGACGCGGACACCCCGCTGTGGCGTACCGGCATCTTCATGGCGGTCCTCGGCCTCGGCCTCGGCGCCACGATGCAGAACCTCGTGCTGGCCGTGCAGAACACCATCGCGCTGGCCGACATGGGCGCCGGCTCGTCCGTCGTCGCGTTCTTCCGCTCGCTCGGCGGCTCCGTCGGGATCGCCGCGCTCGGCGCGGTGCTGGCCCACCAGGTCTCCGCCTCGGTGAAGACCGGCCTCGGCGAGCTGGTCGCGGCGAACCCCGCGCTGGCCGACAAGGTCGCGCACCAGACCGGCGGCGTCCCCGACGTCTCGACCATGCCCGCCCCGATCCGTGCGATCTTCGAGAGCGCGTACGGCGACGCGACCGGCCACATCTTCCTCGTGGCCCTGCCCTTCGCGATCGGCGCGCTCGTCGCAGTGCTCTTCATCAAGGAGGTGCCGCTGCGGACCTCGGTCCAGCGCGAGGACGAGCTGGTCGGCGAGGTCGCCCCGGCCACCCCGCAGCAGGGATGATCGACGGCACCATGAGCACAGCGAGCACGACAACCACGAGGAACGACGACCTGCGGGCGATCGAGTCCGAGGTCGCCAGCCTGATCCGCCGCGTGAAGCGGGTGATCGCCGAGCGGGCGCGTGAGGTCCACCCGGAGCTGCACCCGATGACGTACTTCATCCTCACCCACCTCGCGACCCACGGGCCGCTGCGCGGCGCCGACCTGTCGGACGCGTTCGGGATGGACAAGGGCGGCGTGAGCCGTCAGGTGCAGGCGCTGGTCGACCTCGGCCTGGTCGAGCGCAAGCCCAACGCCGAGGACCGGCGCGCGATCCTGCTGGACGCGACCGACGAGGGCCGCGAGCGGCTCGAGGTGATGAGCCAGAACCGCCGGGACCGGTTCGACGAGCGGCTGGCCGACTGGTCCGACGCGGACCTGCGGTCGTTCGCCCAGCAGCTGGCGGCCTACAACCAGGCCCTCGCGGACGACTGACCCCCGCGTCCGACGCAGGAGCGCCCCCAGCCATCGGCTTGGGGGCGCTCCTGTCGTTCGTGAAGGTGCGGTAGCTACGGACGTTCTGGTGGGTGTTCCGACCGGAATCCCCACCAGAACGTCCACAGATACCCTGCGTCAGCGGCGGATCCAGGCGGCCGTGTCGGTCGGCAGCTTGGCGCCGTCGAGCGGGCCGCTGGCCAGCAGCAGCTCGCCCTCGGGCAGCTCGACCGGGGCGTCGCCGCAGTTGAGCACCACGGTGAGCGGGCCGCGGGTGAAGGCCAGCACGTCGGCGCCGAGGTCGACGAGCGTCACCTCGTCGCCGGCCGTCCAGGCGAACTCGCGGCGGGCGTGCAGTGCGGCGCGGTAGAACTCCAGGGTGGAGCCGTCGACGCCGGTCTGCGCCTCGACGGTCAGGTCCTCCCAGCCCTCGGGCTGGGGCAGCCACGGCTGCGCGGTGCCCGGGCCGAAGGCGTACGGCGCGGCGTCCCCGCCCCACGGCATCGGGACGCGGCAGCCGTCGCGGCCGACCTCGCCGGTGCGGAGGTAGGACGGGTCCTGGCGGAACTCCGGCGCGACGTCGACCTGCTCGAGGCCGAGCTCCTCGCCCTGGTAGAGGTAGCTCGAGCCCGGCAGCGCCAGCATGGTGAGCGTCGCCGCCCGACCGCGGGCCAGGCCCTGGGTGCCGCCGCCGTAGCGGGTGACGTGGCGGACGACGTCGTGGTTGCTGAGCACCCAGGTCGGCGAGGCGCCGACCGGCTCGACCGCGGCGAGGGTGTCGGTGATGACCTCGGCGAACGACTCGGCCGACCAGTCGGCCAGCAGCCAGGCGAAGTTGAACGCCTGGTCGAGCTCGTCGGGGCGCACGAACTTCGCCATCGACTCCGGGGTCTGCGTCCAGGCCTCGGCGACCGCCATCCGGTCCGGGCCGGCCTCGTCGAGCACCCGGCTCCACGAGCGGTAGACGTCGTGGACCTCGGGCTGGTCCCACATCGGCTCGTCCTTGATCTCGAGCGAGACCATCGAGTGGTCGGTGTTGACCTGGCCCGACGAGGTCTTCTCGCCCTCCTCGACGACCTGGTCGCGCAGCGAGGCCTCCTTGAACAGCCCGTGGGCCACGTCGACCCGGAAGCCGTCGACGCCCCGGTCGAGCCAGAAGCGCAGGACGTCCTCGAACATCTCCGGCACCTCGGGGTTGCGCCAGTCGAGGTCGGGCTGGGTGGAGTCGAAGAGGTGGAGGTACCACTGGCCGTCGTCGACCTGGGTCCAGGCCGGGCCGCCGAAGACCGAGCTCCAGTTGTTGGGGAGCTCGCCCTCGGGGGCGTCGCGGAACAGGTAGCGGGCGCGCTCGGGGCTGCCCGGGCCGGCGGCCAGCGCCGCCTGGAACCACTCGTGCTCGCTCGAGGTGTGGTTGGGCACCAGGTCCACCACGACGCGCAGGCCCAGCTCGTGGGCGCGGGCGATCAGGTCGTCGGCGTCCGACAGCTGACCGAACAGCGGGTCGATGTCGCGGTAGTCGGCGACGTCGTAGCCGTGGTCGTGCTGCGGCGAGGTGTAGAACGGCGTGATCCACAACGCGTCGACGCCGAGGTCGGCGAGGTGCGGCAGTCGCGAGGTGATGCCGGGCAGGTCGCCCACACCGTCACCGTTGCTGTCCGCGAAGCTGCGCACGTAGATCTGGTACACGACGGCGTTGCGCCACCAGTACGTCTTTGGATCGTTCAAATCGGCCATGCGCCCATTCTTCCAACACCCCCCGGGAGCGGGTCAAGCCGTCGGGCGCTGCCCGCCGAACGACGCGGGGTCGACGGCGATCCAGGTGTGCTCCGCCGTCGCCACGACGCGTCCGTCGGCGTCGTACAGGGTCGCGGCCGTGAAGGTCTTGCGACCGTCCTGCCCGCGCCCCTCGCCGACCACGACGTGCGGCTCGCCCACGACCGGGAGGTCGTCGACGCGGGCGGTCATCCGGCCGAGCACCATCAGCCGCTCGGTGAGGTCGCCGGCCCAGCCGCCGATGCAGTCGAGCGCCGCCCAGGTCGCCGCGAGGGACGCGCGGCGCAGGTCGTCGCCGTAGGCGTGCCAGTCCTCGGCGAGGCTCCCGTCCGGGGTCCAGGTCGCCGCGACCAGGTCGCCCGTCGCGTCGGACTCGTGCCCGGCCCCGGCCTCCCGGGCGACCGCACCCGGGAAGATCCGCAGCCCGTCGCCGGGCTCGCGGTCGGTGCCGCACGCGAAGCAGGTCGGGAACGGGTGGAACCGCAGGCCCGGGTACGCGGCCTCGGCCGCCGCCGCGCGCTCCGGGTCGACCCGCTCGACGGTGACCGGGTCGGCGGTCGCCCGGCGGGCGGTCGCGACGGCCTCGCCGTCGGCCCACGCGGTGGTCACCCCGTCGTCGGCGGTGACGAGCATCGGGGTGTCCAGCGGCGGCGGCCGGCGCAGCGACACCTCGATGGCGGGCCACCGGTCGGCGTGGTCCGCGGGGGAGTCGGCGACGTCGAGCGCGGCGAGGGCCCCGGCGGTCCAACCGCCGTTGCCGGAGTCGGGCGGCCCGCAGAACCGGCGCGGGACGATGAGATCGGTCACCGGGCTCACTGTGCCACGGGTCGCGCGGTCGGCGGCAGTTGCCGGATGGGACAGAATGAGCCCCGTGAGTGACCTCATCGACACCACCGAGATGTACCTCCGCACGATCTACGAGCTCGTGGAGGAGGGGATCGTTCCGTTGCGCGCCCGGATCGCCGAGCGGCTGCACCAGTCCGGCCCCACGGTGTCGCAGACGGTCGCCCGGATGGAGCGCGACGGACTGCTGACCGTGCAGGGCGACCGGCACCTCGAGCTGACCGAGGAGGGCCTGCTGCTCGCCACCCGCGTGATGCGCAAGCACCGCCTCGCCGAGCGCCTGCTCACCGACGTCATCGGCCTCGACTGGGAGCTCGTCCACGCCGAGGCGTGCCGCTGGGAGCACGTGATCTCCGAGACCGTCGAGCGCCGCCTGCTCGAGCTGCTCGACCACCCCACCGAGTCGCCCTACGGCAACCCGATCCCCGGCCTCGACGAGCTCGGCGACCAGGTGTCGGAGGCGTTCATGGCCGACGTCGTCTCGCTGTCGTCGGCCGCCCGTCCCGACGAGGCGATGGTGCACGTGCGCCGCATCTCCGAGGAGATGCAG
This sequence comes from Nocardioides okcheonensis, assembly GCF_020991065.1. Classification (NCBI taxonomy): domain Bacteria; kingdom Bacillati; phylum Actinomycetota; class Actinomycetes; order Propionibacteriales; family Nocardioidaceae; genus Nocardioides; species Nocardioides okcheonensis. Next base: position 2,087,879 of record NZ_CP087710.1, on the reverse strand, counting down.
AAGGACGAGGAGCTGATGGGGCTGCTGCGCCGCGTCGGCGCGCTCCCCGGTCGGTCTGTCACCATCGCCCGCACCGACGAGGGCATCCTGATCGGCTCCGGCGGGGAGAGCGCCGAGCTGGTCCCCGACGCCGCCGAGCACATCTTCGTGAGCCGCTGAGGGCGGTCCTCAGCGATCCCCGGCTGGCCGGGGATCGCTGAACATGTCAGGCCGTGCACGCCCTGACATGTTCAGCGAACGCCTGACAAGTCGCCCGAGGAACTCGCTGCACCCCACCTCGAGCTTGTACGTCGCCAGCGGGTCGCCGCGGGTCGCGCCGCGGTTCACCACGACGATCGGCGTGCCCCCGGCCGCGGCCCGCTTCACGAACCGCAGGCCGCTCATCACCGTCAGCGACGACCCCGCGACCAGCAGCGCACCGTCGGTGCCGAGCGCCTCCACCGCGGCGTAGCAGCGCGCGACCCGGTCCGGCGGGACGTTCTCGCCGAAGAACACCACGTGCGGCTTGAGCGGGCCGCCGCAGCCGCAGCGCGGCACCACGAAGTCGGCCGTGTCGTCGAGGTCGACGTCGCCGTCGGGGCGTGACTCGACCCAGCCGTGCCGCTCCAGCCAGCCGGGGTTGAGCGCGTCGAGCTCGCGCTCGAGGTCGGCCCGCGAGGACGTCGCGCGGCACCCGAGGCAGACCACCTCCGAGACCCGGCCGTGCAGCGCGACGACCTGCCGCGAGCCGGCGGCCTCGTGCAGCCCGTCGACGTTCTGGGTGATCAGCAGCCCCGGGTCGAGCGCGGCGAGCGCGCGGTGGCCGTCGTTGGGCAGCGCCCGTCCCATCCGCTGCCAGCCGAGGTGGCTGCGCGCCCAGTAGCGCTGCTGCGCCTCGGGCGTCGCCACGAACTCCTGGTAGGTCATCGGCGCGCGGGTCGGCGCCCCCGGCCCGCGGTAGTCGGGGATGCCCGAGTCGGTCGACAGCCCGGCACCGGTCAGCACGACCAGCGGCCGCGAGGCGAGCAGGTCGAGCGCCTCGTCGACCGCGACGTCGGAGGGCGCGGGGACGGCGTCCAGCACCTGCGCCGGCAGGCGGTCGTACGCCGACCGGTCGAGCGTCACGCGCCGTACCGGACCCGCGCGCGGGCCCGTGCCTTCTCGGCCTCGACCTCGCGGTTCTTCGGCGGCGCGGTGGTGACGAGGTCGTCGAGGAGGTGCTGGGTGATGTGGGCGATCTCCTTCACCGCGGCGTGGAACGCCTCCTCGTTGGCCTGCGAGGGCTTGGTCGTGCCGGCGACCTTGCGGACGTACTGCAGGGCGGCGGCGGTGACCTCGTCGCGCGTGGCCGGCGGCTCGAAGTTGTTGAGCGGGCGGATGTTGCGGCACATGTCACGACACTAGCCCGGCACGACGAAGTCGTGGAGGGCGTGTGGCGGGAGGTTGAGCAAGCCCGCGACCGAGCTTGCGAAGTCGCGTCAGGCGCGTCGAAACCCACGCGGGAGGTGGTCTCGTGACGGGACTTCGTCCCTCCTCGACCAGCGGTCAGAGGTCGAGGAACGCCACGTCCTCGCCGGTGACGACCGCGACCTCGCCCGACGCGAGCGGGACGAGGCGTACGTCGGCCACGTCGGTGCCGTGCTCGACCTCGATCATCCGGTTGCTCATCGACCCGTCGTCGAGCGACAGCACCGAGACCCAGCCGGTCGTGCCGGTCCAGCCGCGGGAGACCACGGTGAGCACCATCCGCCGGTCCGGGAGCCAGGTGAACTGGCGCGGGTCGGTGCCGGCGCCGGCGACGGTGCGCGGCCCGTAGCGGACGACGTCGAGCTGGCGCGGGCGGGTCAGGTCGGTGACGTCGAAGAGCGCGGCCTGCGCGCCCCTCAGCACGCCGCGCGCGGACGCGTCCTGTCCCATCCCGACGAGGCGGTGCGCGCCGAGCGGGTGGAGGTAGTCGGAGAAGCCGGGCACCTTGAGCACGCCGAGCAGCCGCGGGGCGGAGGGGTCGGTGAGGTCGACGGCGTAGAGCGGGTCGACCTGGCGGAAGGTGACCACGATCGCGAGGTCGTCGAACCAGCGCACCGACTGGATCTGCTCGCCCACGCCGAGGTCGTCGACCCGCCCTGCCTCGACGAGCGCGCTGCCGTCCTCGCGGAAGGTGACGACCGAGTTCCAGTCGCCCGTCTCGCTGCTGGGTCCGACGGCGACCCGCAGCGACCCGCCGACCGCGTCCATCGACCACCGGTCGGCGATGGTGCCCTCCACCTCGCCGGACGCGACGTACGTCGTGGTGCTGCCGTCGAGGGCGAACGCGAAGATCGGCGTGGTCCCGCCGGGGCCGCCGGGGGCGAACCGGCAGTTCATGCAGTCACCCCCGCCCCACCACGTCGCCGCGGTCGCCGCGAGGTAGAACCGGTCGGTCGAGAAGTAGGGCACCAGGGTGTCGGTGGCGACCGCCGTCGTCGTCCAGTCCGTCGGCGCGGACGGGTCGAGCGCGACGACCGTCGTCGTGCCGAGCGCGAGGTCGCCGTCCCGCGGGACGGCCACGTCCGCGCAGTCGACGACCGGCTCGCCGTCGACGGTCGGCAGCCAGTCGGCGAGGGTGGTCCCGCGCACCACCGCGCGGTTGCGCAGCCGCGCGGTGACCTCGCCCAGCGTGCCGTCGGGCTGGACGAAGTCGAGCTCGGGCAGGCCGTCCTGGAGCACCACCCGGACCACGTCGCCGTGCACCCGCACGGCGCTCGCGCGGCCGCGCACCGTCGTCGCGTCGACGACGGAGGGCGACGTCGGGTCGGACAGGTCGACGGTCGTGATCGTCGAGGTGAGGCCGTCGCCGGACGTGCCGACGACCACCGCGCGCCCGCCGACGAGCACCAGCTCGCCACCGGGGTCGCCGGGCCACCCGTTGCCGCGGGCGTCGTCGATCGGGGTGGAGGAGATCTCGACGGGCTCGGTGCCGGCCACGTCGTACGCGACGAGCACGCCGTCGCGCAGGCGCAGCAGCAGGCTGCCCGACACCTTCACCACGTCGGACTCGTCGACACCTGCCTCCTGGACGTTGGTGCCGGTGCCGCTCGTGCCCGCGCGTGAGGTGGTCGGCTCCGACGACCGGGCCGCGCCGGGCGCTCCGGAGGCGGCGTCGCCGGCCTGCTCCTCGTACATGATCGGGCCTCCTCCCCAGCCCCACGGGCCGACGAGGTCGAGGCCGCGCTCGACGAACGACTCGAGCAGCGCGTCGCAGTCCGACGGCGTGGTCAGGTCGGCGTTGGCGAGCGCGAGGGGCGGCGATCCCGGACCGTCGCCGGGGGCGGGTTCCTGGCCGAGGACGTAGCCGACCGCGCCCGCGGCCAGCAGGCCGCCCGCCGCCACGAACGTCGTCGCCGCCCTGCGCAGAGCCCTGCGAGCCATCTGTCGTGTCCCCTCGTCGTGCCCGGTCGCCGCCGGTGCTGCTTGCACGGGTGGGACGGGGCGGCGGAGGGCCGGGTTCCGCGTGGCACGATGGCGCGATGAGCGCGCCCCGCAACCCGGACCGCCCCTTCGACGTCGTGGTGTTCGGCGCCACCGGGTTCACCGGCGGCCTCACCGCCGACTACCTCGCCGCCCACGCGCCCGAGGGACTGCGCTGGGCGATCGCCGGACGCAACGCCGACAAGCTCGCGGCCGTCCGCGAGCGGCTCGGGGTCGACGTCGAGGTGCTGGTCGCCGACTCCACCGACGACGCCGCGCTCGCCGACGTCGCCCGCCGCGCGCGCGTCGTGGTCACCACGGTCGGGCCCTACCTCCAGCACGGCGCCCCGCTGGTCGCGGCGTGCGCCGAGGCCGGCACCGACTACCTCGACCTCACCGGCGAGCCGGAGTTCGTCGACCGGATGTACCTCGAGCACCACCGCACCGCCGAGCGCACCGGCGCCCGGCTGGTCCACGCCTGCGGCTTCGACTCGGTGCCGCACGACCTCGGGGCCTACTTCACCGTCCGGCAGCTCCCGTCCGACCAGCCGATCACCCTGCGCGGCGTGGTCCGCTCCGCCGGCACCTTCTCCGGCGGCACGTTCCACTCCGCGCTCGACCAGTTCGCCCGCGCCCGGGACATGAAGCGGACCTACGCCGCGCGCCGGCGCGCCGAGGGCCGGCCGGACGACGGTCGCTCGTCGCGCTCGGTCGGGGGCCGCCCGCACCGCGACCCGGTGCTGGGCTACTGGCTGCTCCCGCTGCCGACGATCGACCCGGTCGTGGTGGCCCGCAGCGGCGCCGCGCTCGAGGCGTACGGCCCCCGCTTCCGGTACTCGCACTGGGCTGGGACCAAGACCCTGCGGTACGCCGCGGGCGGGGTCGTCGGCGTCGGCGCGCTGTCGCTGGCCGCCCAGGTCCGGCCGGTGCGCGACTTCCTCAAGGGCAAGGTGCCGCAGGGGTCGGGGCCGGACGCGTCGCGTCGCGACAAGTCCTGGTTCACCGTCGACTTCGTGGGCGAGGCGGGCGGTCGGACGGTCCGCACCCGGGTCGCCGGCGGCGACCCGGGCTACACCGAGACCGCGAAGATGCTCGCCGAGGCCGCCCTGTGCCTGGCCCTCGACGACAACCCCGAGACCTCGGGGCAGGTGACGCCGGCGGTCGCGATGGGCGACGCCCTGCTCGACCGCCTGCAGGCGGCCGGGATCACGTTCTCCGTCGTCGACTGAGGCGGTCCTACGCGCCGCGTGGCGGGATCGTGACGTGGAACCGCGACCCGACGCCGGGGGTGCTCCGCGCCGTGATCGTCCCGCCGTGCGCGGCGACCAGCTGCCTGGTCACCGCCAGGCCCATGCCGAGGCCGGGCAGGACGCGGCGCACGGCCTCCTCGGTGCGGTAGAACCGGTCGAAGACCCGGCCGAGCTCGTGCTCGGTCATCCCGATCCCGGTGTCGGTGACCGTGATGGAGAAGCCGGTCGGCGCCGGGCCGCCGTGGAGCCGGCACGTCGGCGCGACCTCGACCGCCACGGAGCCGGACTCGGTGTAGGTCAGCGCGTTGTCGACGAGGTGGTGCAGGACCTGGCGCAGCGCGGCGTCGCTCGCGACCGCCGGGACCGACGTCGGGGTGTCGAGGGTGAGGGCGAGCCCGGACGCGTGCGCGCGCTCGACGGACGACGCCAGGACGTCCTCCGCGATCTCGGCGACGTCGACGAGGCCGGTCGCGAGCTCGGCCGGCCGGGCCGTGACCAGCAGGTCCTCGATGTGGTCGGCGAGCGCGCGCACGTTGCGGCGCACGCCCGACAGGTAGGTGCGGGCCGCCGGGCGGTCGGTGTGCTCCAGCTCGTCGTGCAGGTCGAGGTAGCCGACGATGGCGGTCAGCGGGGTGCGGAGCTCGTGGGTGAGGGTGCCGAGGAACTCGTCGCGCATCCGGGCGGTGTCGAGGGTGTCCGTGGCGTCCCAGGCGACGAAGACGGTCCCGCCGCCGTCGCCGTCGCAGTCGCCCAGGTGGATCCGGCGTGCGCTGCACACCAGGGCGCGTCGGTCCTCGCGTGGCCCGGTCCACTGGACGAGGCCGGAGAACTCCTCGCCGCGCTGTGCGCGCAGCACCGCCTGCGCGGCGGGGGCGGTCGCGGTGACGCCGTCGGCGTCGACCACCTCGTACGCCGAGGCCGCGGCGTGCTGTCGCGTCGGCGCGGGCAGCGCCCGCAGCCCGTGCCCGAGGTCGGCGGCCGGACCGTTGGCGAGCAGGTGGCCGTCGGGGAGGAAGACCGCGAGCGCCGCGTCGACGGAGTCGAAGATCGCGCGGGTGGTGGCGGCCTCGCGAGCCAGGCTCCGCGTCCTCGCGACGAGGTCGGACTGCGCCTGGCGCAGGACGCGACCGGCGTACCAGGTGAGCAGGACCATCGAGGTCAGGCCGATGCCGACGAGGACGTCGTCCCAGCGCTGGGACGAGTCGTGCGCCGCCCCCTGCCCGGTGAGGTGGGGCGTGACCGCGACCGCCCAGATCCCCGTCACCCCGGCGACCGCGCCGCGGGCGCCGCGCTCGAAGGCGGTCCACCCGGCCGGCATGCCGGTGAGCAGCAGAGAGGACCCGATCGCGGCGCGGTCGAAGCCGTGGACGAGCGCGGCGGACGTCAGGAGCAGCAGCAGGACCAGCGACTGCGCACCGCGGCGCCCGGACCGCTCGCCGACCGCGGCGACGACGGCCGCCGCCAGCGTCACGCCGAGCGTGGCGCCGACAACCCGTGCCGGGAGGGCCGACGGCTCGAGCAGGATGCTGCCGAGGCAGGTCACCACGACGAACAGCGCGCTGGGCACCAACCAGACCCAGACCGAGATCCGCACCCCGCCCCCTTCTCCGCCGCGCGTCCGCGCGTGCCGCCCGCCTGTCGTGAGGAACCTACGGCGGGACAACGAGCGAGGTGGCCGAAATGGCACGTTCGGACGCCGCGCCCGATCACGGGTGACAGGTCCGGCTGGTCTGGTCTGGTGCCCCAGGCAAGAGTCGAACTTGCGACCTTTCGCTTAGGAGGCGGCTGCTCTATCCACTGAGCTACTGGGGCGGGTGCCGTGCGCGCACGGCGGGGAGCATCCTGCCACGAGGGCCGCGCGCGGCGTGCGTCAGTGCGGCGACAGGGAGCCGGAGAGCCGCTGGTGCCGCTCGGCGCTGGCGGCGTCGAGCCCGGTGATCTCCACGTGCGTGCCGCGGCGGGCGTACTTCGTCGTGATCGCGTCGAGCGCGGCGACCGTCGAGGCGTCCCACACGTGCGCCGCGGACAGGTCGATCGCCACCCGCTCGGGGTCGTGGGCGTAGTCGAACTGCGTGTAGAGGTCGTTGCTGGAGGCGAAGAACAGCTCGCCCGTGACGCGGTAGACCGCGGTCGCCGACCCGTCTGCGTCCTCGACGAGCTCGCGGCGCACCGCGGTCAGGTGCGCGACGCGGCGCGCGAAGAGGGTCATCGCGGTCAGCACACCGACGCCGACGCCGATCGCGAGGTTGTGGGTCGCCACCGTGACCACGACGGTGGCGAGCATGACCGTCGTCTCGGAGCGCGGCATCCGGCGCAGCGTGGCCGGCCGGACCGAGTGCCAGTCGAACGTGCCGACCGAGACCATCACCATCACCGCGACCAGCGCGGCCATCGGGATGAGGGCGACCACGTCGCCGAAGCCGACGACGAGCACGAGCAGGAAGACGCCCGCGAGGAACGTGGACAGGCGGGTCCGGGCCCCGGACGCCTTCACGTTGATCATCGTCTGGCCGATCATCGCGCAGCCGCCCATGCCGCCGAAGAGGCCGGTGACGAGGTTGGCGCCGCCCTGGCCCCAGGCCTCGCGCGTCTTGTCGGAGGGCGTGTCGGTGATGTCGTCGACGAGCTTGGCGGTCAGCAGGGACTCGAGCAGGCCGACGAGCGCCATCGCGACGGCGTAGGGCGCGATGATCTGCAGGGTCTCGAGCGTCCACGGCACGTCCGGCAGCCCGAGGGTCGGCAGGCTGTCGGGCAGGCGGCCCTCGTCGCCGACGTCGGGCACGCCTGTCCCGGTGGCGAGGGCGTACGCCGTGAGCACGACGATCGCGACCAGCGGCGAGGGCACGGCGGTGGTGAGGCGGGGGAGACCGACGATGATCGCGATGCCGACGGCCACCATCGGGTAGACCGCCCAGGGCACGTCGACGAGGTGCGGCAGCTGGGCGAGGAAGATCAGGATCGCCAGCGCGTTGACGAAGCCGACCATCACCTGGCGCGGGACGAACCGCATCAGCCGGGCCACGCCGAGCAGGCCCAGCACGACCTGGATCGCTCCGCCGAGCAGCACGGTGGCGATCAGGAAGTCGAGGCCGTGGTCGCGCACGACCGGTGCCACGACCAGCGCGACCGCTCCGGTCGCCGCCGAGATCATCGCCGGGCGTCCGCCGAGGAACGCGATCGCGACCGCCATCGTGAACGACGCGAACAGCCCGACCCGGGGGTCCACGCCGGCGATGATCGAGAACGAGATCGCCTCCGGGATGAGCGCGAGCGCCACCACGAGGCCGGCCAGCACCTCGGTGCGCAGGCGGGCGGGCGAGCGGAGCGCCGCGCGCACCGACGTGTCGTCGGGCGCGGGCGTCAGGGACGATGGGGCGGCAGCAGGCACGTGGCAGAACCCTACCCTTACGTGAGGGTAGGGTTGGAATCGAGGAGCAGCGCATGACGGAGCAGGCGACGATGCACATCGGCGAGGTCGCCGCGCGCACCGAGCTGTCCCTGCGCAGCCTGCGCCACTGGGAGGAGGTCGGCCTGCTCCGTCCCTCGGGTCGCACCGACGGCGGCTTCCGCCTCTACACCGAGGACGACGTCGCCAAGATCCTCGTCATCCGCCGGATGAAGCCGCTCGGCTTCAGCATCGAGGAGATGAAGGCGGCGATGGCCGACATCGAGCTGCTGGACGCGCCCTCCGTCCCCGCCGCCGACCGCGAAGCCGCGCGCGAGCGTCTCGGCGCCGTCGCCGAGGACGCCCGCGAGCGGCGCGAACGACTGGTGCGCCAGCTCGCGATGGCCGACGAGTTCATCGGGCTGCTGGAGGGGCGTCGCGGCTGACTCGCGGGTGGTCCGCCGCGCCGTGGAGGGGGTCGGAGTTGCCTTCGTGAAGTAGGTTCGGGTGCGGTCAGTCCTGTCACTCGAGCATCAAGGTGAGCCCCGTGTCCGATGAGTCGCGCCCGGAGTCGACCGACTCCGCGCCCAAGCGCCGGGGCAAGGCGGCCCGCAAGCACACCGTCGGACGGGTCATCCTGATCAGCGCCGTCGTGCTCGCGCTCGTGACCGGACTCGGCACGGTCTACTTCGTCCGGCACCTCAACGGCAACATCGAGAGCATCGACATCAGCGACCTCGGCGGCGACCGGCCGGAGAAGGTGTTCACCGGCAACGGCGAGGCGCTCAACATCCTGGTGATGGGCTCGGACTCCCGCGACTGCGAGGGATGCGACGTCGACAACGTCGCCGGCGAGCGCTCCGACACCACCATCCTCGTGCACCTGTCCGGCGACCGCTCCCGGGCGTACGCCGTCTCGATCCCGCGCGACTCGATCGTCGACCGGCCCGAGTGCGGTGACGTCCCGGCCGCGACCGACGTGATGTGGAACGCCGCCTACACCGAGGGCGGCCCGGCGTGCACGATCGACCAGTTCGAGCAGAACACCGGCATCTACGTCGACCATTTCATCGGCATCGACTTCGGCAGCTTCGGCAACATGGTCGACGCCGTCGGTGGCGTCGACGTGTGCGTGCCCGAGGACATCGTGGACCGCGAGCACCAGATCTTCGTGCCGAAGGGCGACCCGTCGACCCTGACCGGCGACGAGGCGCTGGACTACGTGCGGGCGCGCTACGTCGGCGAGGTGATCCAGCAGAACGACATCTCCCGCATCCGCCGCCAGCAGGAGTTCATCGGCGCGCTGGTCCGGCAGGTCAAGTCGGCAGGGACGCTCACCCGGCTCGACAAGGTCGTGAAGTTCCTCGACGCCGCCACCAAGGGCCTGACCACCGACACCGAGTTCGACTCCGTCACCCGGCTCGGCAAGGTCGCGATGCAGCTGCAGAACATCGGCCTGGACAAGGTCCGGTTCGTCACCCTCCCGACGGCCTACTTCTCGCGGGACACGGACTTCTTCGGCAAGGTCTACTGGAAGCCCGAGGCCACGGAGATCTGGAAGCTCATCAAGGCGGACGAGGAGATCCCGGCGAGCCTGCTGAAGGGCACGTCCGTGAGCGCGGCGCCGCCGGCGGGCGAGTCCGAGTCGCCGTCCCCGTCGGCCGGAGCGTCCGAGACCCCGTCCGAGACGCCGTCCGAGACCCCGAGCGAGACGCCGAGCGAGACGCCGTCCGAGACCCCGAGCGAGACCGCGTCGGAGACCCCCACCCCCGAGACGCCCGTCGAGACCACGGCACCGGAGGACCGGATCTACGGGGTGTGTGCGTGACCCCTGCCGACGAGGACGCCCCGACCGCCGGCGACGGCGGGCGTGCGCCCGAGCCGGAGTGGAAGCGCCGGCGCCGCCTCGCGGCCGTCTTCGGCGAGGTCCTGCCCGAGCAGACCAGCGACGACCGGGCGCCGTCGTCGGGCTCGTCGGGCGCCTCGGGCAAGGGCGACGACTGGTATCGCGAGCAGGTCCCGCCGCACCACGGCTGACGGGGGACCCCTTCGGCCGTCCCACCTCGAGTGGCGCTTCCTGACACGGACTACCCCGGGATGGGCGGGACGGGCGGGAACGCGAGCGGCCCGCACCCCAACGGGCGCGGGCCGCTTCGTGCGTACGACGTGGGGCGCGGTCAGGCGGTCGGGGTGGTGCCGTTCTGCGCCTTGAGCAGGTCGCGGATCTCCTCGAGCAGCGCGACGTCGGCGGGGGTGCCGGCGGGCTCGGCGGGGAAGAAGCGGTCCTTGGCCTTGGTGTAGGGCACGACCACGAAGAAGTAGACGACCGCGGCGAGGATCAGGAACGCGATCAGCGCGGTGAGGAACGGGCCGACCAGGACGTCGCCGGGGGCGAAGTTGTCGAAGTCCGGGTCCTTGCCGTCGGTGACCTTGCTGACGGCCGACAGCAGCATCCCGGTGAAGGCCGTGACGACCGCGGCGAACGACGTGCCGATGATGACCGCGACGGCCAGCTCGACCAGGTTGCCGCGGAGGATGAAGTTCTTGAAGCCGGTCATGCTGTGTCTCCCTCTCGTGCCAGAGCGCCGACGGCCCGGTGCGAGCCCGACGGGAGCACGCTAGCGGCTCCAGGAGACCGTGAGGAACTGTGCCAGCGCGGCGGACGTGACGTCGACGGCCTCCGCGGCCGACACCCCGACGACCACCAGTGCGCCGCCCTGGCCGGTCGGGGCCTCGGGGACGTCGGCGGTGCCGCTGAGCACCCGGACGTCGCGCGCGACCACGCGCGTCTCGCCGGTGCCGGGATCGGTGGCCACCAGGTCGACCTCGTCGCCGGGGCGCAGCAGCGCGGCCATGCCCGGGTCGGGGAGCCGCACGGGCAGCACCGTCTCGCCCGGCTGGGCACGCGCGAGGCCGGGACCGACGACCCGCGCCTCGGTCAGCACCTCGCCCGACGCCAGCGGCGCGGCCAGGACCCGACCGGCACCGGCCCGCGCGGCCCCCGCCGGGACGAGCGCCTCGGGGAACGCACGACGAGGTCGTCCGGCGCGAGCGTCGTGCCGCCGGCAGGTCCCGGGCGGCGACCAGCACCTCCACGCTCGGGTCGGGCGGCGGCGCGAGCGCGTGCAGCGCAGCAGCGGCGGCACCGGCGGCCAGGCCGGCGGCGATCAGGCGTCGGCGCCTGCGGAGCTGGTGGCGTACGGCGCGCAGCCGGCGGCGGGCCGGCGGGAGTCCCGGGAGCATCCGGCGACGGTAGGCCGGATCGCCCGGCGCGCGCCGGGCTCCTCCACAGGGAGCGGGGTCAGTCGGCCGACGAGGACGACGTGCTGGAGGAGCTGGACGACGAGCCGGACGAGGAGGTCGAGGAGGAGCCGCTCGAGGAGGAGGAGCTCGAGGACGACGAGTCGGACGAGGACCCGCCGGAGGCGGCCGGCGTGGTGGAGGACGAGGCCGACCGGCTGTCGGTGCGGTAGAAGCCCGAGCCCTTGAAGACGACGCCGACCGCGTTGAAGAGCTTGCGGAGCCTGCCGTCGCACTCCGGGCAGACGGTGAGCGCGTCCTCGCTGAAGCTCTGGAACTGCTCGAAGGAGTGGCCGCACTCGGTGCAGGCGTACTGGTAGGTCGGCATCGTGGTCCTCAGGTCAGTCCGGCGGGAGTCCCGCGGGGGGTGCTTCGGCGATCGGGCAGGGCCGGCGCGACGCGCTGGCACTCTGGCCCTTCGACTGCCAATGGTACGGCACAATGGGCAGGACGATGAGCGAGCAGGCACCCACCCCCGCCCCCGACCCGACTCCCGCCGCCGACGACCCCGGCCGGCGGTCGCGCTGGCAGGCGTTCCGCCGCGCGCCTCGGGCCGTGCGCTGGACCGCGTGGACCGCCCTCGGCCTCGTCGTGGTGCTGCTCGCCCTCGCGGCGACCGCGCTCGTCGTCGTACGCCGTCCGCTGCCGCAGACCACGGGCGAGGTCGAGGTGCCGGGCCTCGGCGCCGACGTCGAGGTGCTCCGCGACGCCCACGGCATCCCGCAGCTCTACGCCGACACCGACGCCGACCTGATGCGCGCCCAGGGCTACGTCCACGCCCAGGAGCGGTTCTTCGAGATGGACTTCCGGCGCCACGTCACGGCCGGCCGGCTGTCCGAGCTGTTCGGCGAGGACACCCTCGAGACCGACCGGTTCATCCGCACGATGGGCTGGCGGCGGGTGGCCGAGCGGGAGTGGGCGCTGCTCGCCCCCGCGACGCGCGACGCGCTCACGGCCTACGCCGAGGGCGTCAACGCCTACCTCGCCGAGCGCAGCCCGTCCGAGCTGTCGGCCGAGTACGCCGTGCTCGGGCTCAGCGGCCTCGACTACACCCCCGAGGAGTGGGAGCCGGTCGACTCGCTGGCCTGGCTCAAGGCGATGGCGTGGGACTTGCGCGGCAACATGGACGCCGAGGTCGACCGGGTGCTGCTCTCCCTCGACCACACCCCGGCCGAGATCGACTCGCTCTGGCCGGCCTACCCCTTCGACGAGCACCCGCCGATCGTGTCCGGCGGCGGCGTCGTCGACGGCGTCTTCGAGCAGAACGCCAGCGGCAACGCGACCCGCAACCCGCGCCGACCGGCGTACCCGCCGCGCGTCGTCGAGGCGCTCGAGCGCGTGCAGCAGCGCGTCGACGCGATGCCCGCGCTGCTCGGCTCCGGCCGCGGCATCGGCAGCAACTCGTGGGTCGTCGACGGCGACCACAGCGCCACCGGCATGCCGCTGCTCGCCAACGACCCCCACCTCGGCACCAGCCAGCCCGGCATCTGGATGCAGATGGGCCTGCACTGCCGCGAGACCGGCCCGGACTGCACCCTCGACGCCGCCGGGTTCACCTTCTCCGGCGTCCCCGGCGTGATCATCGGCCACAACGCCGACATCGCCTGGGGCTTCACCAACCTCGGCCCCGACGTGACCGACCTGTTCCTCGAGCAGACCGACGGCGACGACGCCTACGTCCGCGACGGCGAGTCCGAGCCGCTCGACGTCCGCACCGAGACCATCGAGGTGCGCGGCGCGGCCGACGTCGAGCTGCGGGTCCGCGAGTCGGTGCACGGCCCGCTGATCAGCGACGTGTCGTCGGAGTTCGCCACCGTCGGCGCCAACGCGCCCACCGACGAGCCCGGCGAGCGCGGCAGCGGCTACGCCGTGGCGCTGGCGTGGACCGCGCTCGAGCCCGCCCCCACCGCCGACGCGATCCTCGAGCTCAACCGCGCGTCGAACTGGGACGAGTTCCGCGCCGCGGCCGCCGACTTCTCGGTGCCCGCGCAGAACCTCGTCTACGCCGACCGCGAGGGCCACATCGGCTACCAGGCGCCCGGCCGGGTCCCGATCCGTCCGGCCGGCAACGACGGCACGATGCCGGTCGAGGGCTGGGTCAGCGCCAACGACTGGACGGGGGAGTACGTCCCGTTCGACGGGCTGCCGAGCGTGCTCGACCCGGAGGAGGGCTTCATCGCCACCGCCAACCAGGCGGTCATCGACGAGGACTACCCCTACCTGCTCACCGAGGACTGGGACTACGGCTACCGCTCGACCCGGATCCGCGACGCGCTGCTCGAGGAGGGCGAGCTGTCGGTCTCCGAGATGTCCGCGCTCCAGCTCGACACCACGAACCCGATGGCCGAGACCCTGGTGCCCTACCTGCTCGACATCGAGCTGCCCTTCGGCTACTACCGCAACGCCCAGGACCTGCTGCGCGACTGGGACTTCACCTCGCCGGCCGACAGCGCGCCCGCGGCGTACTTCAACGTCGTGTGGCGCACCCTGCTCGAGCGGACCTTCCACGACGACCTGCGCCAGCGCACCTGGCCCGACGGCGGCGACCGGTGGTTCCTCGTCGTCAGCCGGATGCTCCGCGAGCCGGCCGGGCCGTGGTGGGACGACGTCGACACCGACGAGGTCGAGACCCGCGACGACGTGCTGCGCGCGGCGATGGTCGAGGCGCGCGACGAGCTCACCCGGCGCCAGTCGCGCGACGTGCGGCTGTGGGAGTGGGGCCGGCTCCACCACATGGACCTCCACAACGCGACCCTGGGCGAGTCGGGCGTCGGGCTCGTCGAGCGGCTGTTCAACCGCGACGGGTGGGAGGTCGGCGGCGGGTCGTCGATCGTCGACGCCACCTCGTGGAACGCCGTCGAGGGCTACGAGGTCACCGCGGCGCCGTCGATGCGGATGGTCGTCTCGCTCGCCGACTTCGACGACTCGCGCTGGATCAACCTGACCGGCGTCTCCGGCCACCCGGCGTCCTCGCACTACTCCGACCAGACCGAGCTCTGGGTCGACGGCCGCACCCTGCCCTGGGCGTACTCCCGCGACGCCGTCGACGCGGCCACCGAGGACCGGCTGGTCCTCACGCCCGCCGCCGACTGACCCGCCACCGCTGGTCGAGGAGGGCGCCCTGCGCCCGTCGCGAGACCCGGTCGTGCGGGCCTTGGTCTCGTGACGGGACTGCGTCCCTCCTCGACCACCGGGGGGACTTGGTCCGTCAGACCCGGAGGGCGACGACCCCGCGCGACGTCAGCGCGAACCCGACGCGCACGTCGTGCGGGTCGGCCGGCACGTCGAGTCCGACCTCGTCGTCGAAGAGCACCACGGCGACGGGGGTGCCGGCCGGGACGCGGGGGAGCGCGCGGTCGTAGCAGCCACCGCCCTGGCCGAGCCGCGCGCCGGAGGAGGAGACGGCGGTGCCCGGCACGAGCAGGACGTCGGCCTGCGCGATCGCGTCGCGACCGAGCCGCGGACCGGTGGGCTCGAGCAGCCCCCGCACCGCGGGGGCGAGCGAGTCGCGTCCGGCGTACGCCGCCCAGTCGAGGTCGAGCCCGGGCAGCACCACCGGCAGCAGCACCCGCTTGCCGGCGGCCTCGAGCGCGTCGAGCAGCAGGCCGGTGCCGGGCTCGCTGCCGACCGAGACGTACGCCGCGACGGTGCCCGCGCGGCGGACCGGCTCCCACGCCAGCGCGACCCGGGCGAGGGCCTCCGCGTGCGCCGCGGCGGCGGCCAGCGGACGACGTCGTCGCGCCGTCAGGACCTGGTCGCGCAGCGCCGTCTTCGCGATCGACCTGTCCCCGCCCGCTGACGTGCCCACGGCAGCAGCCTACGATCGAAGCATGGCAAGCAAGGGCACCGCACACGGGCTGGACCTCGCACGCGAGAAGATGCGCCAGGCCGGGGTCGACGAGGTCGCGATCGACACGTTCGCGCACTACTACCGGCTCCTCGAGCACGGCGAGACCGGCATGATCGCCGAGGACACCATCGACCCCCTCGACATGGAGTCTCTCGCCGACGTCGACGTCCCCGAGGACGTGGCCGCCGAGGCGATCCGCCACACCGCGGTGATCAAGCTCAACGGCGGGCTCGGCACCTCGATGGGCATGGAGCGCGCCAAGTCGCTGCTGTGCGTGCGCCGCGGCCTGAGCTTCCTCGACATCATCGCCCGCCAGGTGCTGCACCTGCGCAAGGAGTACGACGCGACGCTGCCGTTGCTGTTCATGAACTCCTTCCGCACCTCCGCCGACACCATGGAGGCGCTCGCGCGCTACGACGACCTCGCCGTCGACGGCCTGCCGCTGGAGTTCCTGCAGAACAAGGAGCCCAAGCTCCTCGCCGCCGACCTGATGCCCGCGGCGTACCCGAAGAACCCCGACCTCGAGTGGTGCCCGCCCGGCCACGGCGACATCTACACCGCCCTGCGCGGCACCGGGCTGCTGGCCCGGCTGCTCGACGCCGGCTACCGCTACGTCTTCGTCTCCAACTCCGACAACCTCGGCGCCGTGCCCGACGCCAAGGTCGCCGGCTGGTTCGCCCAGAGCGGGGCGCCGTTCGCGATCGAGGCGGTCCGCCGCACGCCGTCGGACCGCAAGGGCGGCCACTTCGCCCGGCGCAAGGCCGACGGCCGGATCGTGCTGCGGGAGTCCGCGCAGACCCTCGACGCCGACAAGGAGGCGCTGGCCGACCTCGACCGCCACGTCTTCACCTCGACCAACAACCTGTGGTTCGACGTGCAGGCGATGGTCGATGCGCTCGACGCGCGCGGCGGCATCCTCGGCCTGCCGCTGATCCGCAACGTCAAGCACCTCGACCCGAGCGACCCCTCGACCCCCGAGGTGATCCAGGTCGAGACCGCGATGGGCGCGGCGATCGAGGTCTTCGAGGGAGCGCGCACCATCGAGGTCGGCCGCGACCGCTTCGTCCCGGTCAAGACGACCGACGACCTGCTGGTGCTGCGCTCCGACGTCTACGACCTCGGCAAGGACTTCGTGCTCGACCAGGCCTCCGACGGCGTGCCGTTCGTCCAGCTCGACGGCGACTTCTACAAGCTCGTCGGCGACTTCGACAAGCGCTTCCCGGAGGGCGCGCCGTCGCTGCGCGAGGCCGGTGCGCTGACGGTGAAGGGCGACTGGACCTTCGGCAAGGGCGTACGCGTCGTGGGCGAGGTCGCGCTGCGCTCCTCGTCGGCCCAGCGGATCGAGGGCGGCACCGTCCTCGACGACCGGGACGCCGATGCCTGACCTGCTGCCGGTCGCCGACTACGTCGAGCGGATCCTCGCCACCGTCGCGCCGCTGCCGGCCTTCCCGCAGCCGTTGATGGAGGCGCTCGGCCTCGCGCTCGCCGAGGACGTCGTCGCGCCCATCTCGCTGCCGAGCTTCGACAACTCCTCGATGGACGGCTACGCCGTGGTCGCCGACGACGTCGCCTCCGCGACGGCGGACGCCCCGGTGGTGCTGCCGGTGGTGGGCGAGATCGGCGCCGGACAGTCCTCGATCCTCGCGCTGTCGCCCGGCACCGCGGTGAAGATCATGACCGGCGCGCCCGTGCCCGCCGGCGCCACCACCGTCGTCCCCTACGAGTGGACCGACCGCGGCGTCGCGTCGGTCCGCATCGACCGGCCCGCGGCCCCCGGCCAGCACATCCGCCCGACCGGTGACGACATCTCCGAGGGCGACATGCTGCTCGAGGAGGGCACCGTCCTCGGCCCGCGCCACCTCGGCATGCTGGCCGCGGTCGGCCGCTCGACCGTCCGCACCCGCCCCCGCCCGCGGGTCGTGGTGATCTCCACCGGCTCCGAGCTGCGCGACCCCGGCACCCCGCTGGGTCGCGACTCGATCTACGACGGCAACTCCTACCTGCTCGCCGCGGCCGCCCGCGCCGCCGGCGCCATCGCCTACCGCGTCGGCATCGTCCCCGACGAGAGCCACGCGTTCACCGAGGCGCTCAGCGACCAGCTGGTCCGCGCCGACCTCGTCGTCACCAGCGGCGGCGTCAGCGAGGGCGACTTCGACGTGGTGAAGGAGTCGCTGTCGCACCACGGCTCGATGTGGTTCGGCGGCGTCGGCATGCAGCCCGGCAAGCCCCAGGGCTTCGGGACGATCGGCGACGACGACACCCCGGTCTTCACCCTGCCCGGCAACCCGGTGTCGTCCTACGTCTCCTTCGAGATGTTCGTGCTCCCGGCGATCCGCCGGATGATGGGCAAGCTGCCCTACGTCCGCCCGACCGCGCGCGCCCGGCTCACCCACGGCATCTCCTCGCCGGAGGGCAAGGTCCAGCTGGTCCGCGGGCTCTACGACACCGACCGCGGCGGGGCGTTCGTCTCACCGGTCGGCGGCCACGGCTCCCACCTGATCGGCGACCTCGCCACCGCCAACTGCCTCATCGAGGTGCCGGCCGACGTGACGTCGGTGACGGCCGGTGAGATGGTGCAGGTCCGCCGCCTCGACGAGGAGTTCTGATGCCCAGCCCCAGCCCGGCCGAGCAGGACCGGCTCACCCACGTCGACGAGACGGGGGCCGCGCGGATGGTCGACGTGGGCGACAAGGCCGTCACCGCGCGTACGGCGTCGGCGTCCGGCCGGGTCCTGGTCAGCGCGGCCGTCATCGGCCTGCTGCGCGGCGAGGGCGTGCCGAAGGGCGACGCGCTCGCGGTCGCCCGGATCGCCGGGATCATGGGCGCCAAGCAGACCCCGTCGCTGATCCCGCTGTGCCACCCGCTCGCCGTCTCCGGCGTCGAGGTCGACCTCGCCGTCACCGACACCTCGGTCGACATCACCGCCACGGTCCGCACCACGGACCGCACCGGCGTCGAGATGGAGGCGCTGACCGCCGTCTCGGTCGCCGCGCTCACCGTGGTCGACATGGTCAAGGCCGTCGACAAGGCGGCCGTCATCACCGACGTCCGGGTCGAGACCAAGACCGGCGGGAAGTCCGGGCCATGGAGCCGGTGAGCCTGCGCGCCGCCGTGGTGGTGGCCTCCAACCGCGCGGCGTCGGGTGTCTACGCCGACGAGACCGGCCCGCTGATCGTCGCGTGGCTGCGCGAGCGCGGCTTCGCGTGCGAGGAGCCCGCCGTGGTGCCCGACGGCGACCCGGTGCGCGAGGCCGTCGCGGCGGCCGTGGCCGGCGGCGCCCGGGTCGTGCTGACCACCGGCGGCACCGGACTCACCCCGACCGACCGCACGCCCGAGGCGACCCGGCCGCTGCTGGACCGCGAGGTCCCCGGGATCGCCGAGGCGATCCGCGCGGCGGGTGTCGCGCAGGGGGTGCCGAGCGCCATGCTGTCGCGGGGCGTCGCCGGCATCGTCGGCGACTGCCTCGTGGTCAACCTGCCCGGCTCGCGCGGAGGCGTGAAGGACGGCCTCGGCGTGCTCGACCCGGTGGTGCGCCACGCGGTCGAGCAGGTCGTCGGCAGCGACCACTGACACCACCCGTTCCCGGACGACTCGAGGCGACTGAGAGCACGATGACCGCACCTGGCTGGCCCGCTCGTCTGGAGTCCCACGGCGTCGTCGTGCGCGCGCTGCGTCGCGGCGACGCCCGCGCCTGGCAGGAGGTGCGCACCCGCAACCACGAGTGGCTCAGCCCGTGGGACGCGACGGTGCCGCCGGGCGCGGAGCCGCGCCCCTCGTCCTACCGCGTGGTGGTGCGGTCCCTGCTGCACCAGGCCGCGCAGGGGCGCTGCCTGCCCTTCGTGATCGAGGTCGGCGGCCGCTTCGTCGGCCAGGTCACGGTCAGCAACGTCGCGCGCGGCTCCGCCCAGTGGGGCTCGATCGGCTACTGGGTCAGCGCCGACGTGGCCGGTCGCGGCATCGCACCTCGGGCCGTCGCGATGGTGATCGACCACTGCCTCGGCCCGGTCGGGCTGCACCGCGTGGAGATCTGTGTCCGTCCGGAGAACTCCAGCTCGCTGCGGGTGGTGGAGAAGCTCGGCCTGATGGAGGTCGGCTTCGCGCCGCGCTTCCTGCACATCGACGGCGACTGGCGCGACCACCGGATCTTCGCGGTCACCCGCGAGGAGGCCCCTGCGGGCGTCGAGGTGAGGCTGGCGACACACCAGTCACACCAGTAGATCTGCGACACACCACTTGACATCCGCCCCGGTCGCGCTCCGCGCTCCTAGGCTTCGTGCGTGGACCTGAGCGCGCTGATCTTCGTGGCCCTTGCCGTCGCGTGGGCCGTCTACCTGATCCCCAAGGCCCTCAAGCACCACGACGAGGTCGTCCGCAGTCGCTCGGTCGAGAAGTTCTCCCACACCATGCGCGTGCTCGCGCGCCGGGAGCCGGTCGACCGTCGCAACGCCCGCCTCGTCGTCGCACCGATCAAGGCCGCCCTCCGCCCGCCGGTCGAGACCAAGGCCCGCGCGGCCGTCGAGCCGGTGGTCGAGCCCGTGGCCACCCCGGTCACCGCCCCCGCCCGTCGTACGCCGTCCCCGCAGGCCGAGCGTGCCGCCGCGCGTCGTGCCGCGAAGCGCCGCCGCAACGTCCTCGGCGTCCTGCTGCTCGCCAACGCCGTCGTCGTCGGCCTCGCGGTCGCCTCCGTCGTCGCCTGGCCGTGGACCGCCGTCCCCGGCGGCCTGCTGGTGGCCTGGCTGGTCGCCTGCCGGGTCTCGGTGCGCCGTGAGCGGGCCCGACGCTCCACCCGATCGGCGATCGAGGTCGGCGTCCCGTCGCGACCCGCACCGGTCATCCCGGCCGAGCACGGCACCGACGAGACCGAGGCGACCGGCGACCCGGTGGTCGCCGTGGTCGAGGTCGCCACGCCGGCCACGGCCGAGCGCGAGGCGGTCGCCGCCGCCGAGGCGCCCGCCGTGACCACCGGTGAGATCCCGGTCGTGGGCGGCTGGGAGATGGTCCCCACGACGCTCCCGACCTACGTCAGCAAGCCCGCCGCGCAGCGCCGCACGGTCTCCACCATCGACCTCGACTCCACCGGCGTGTGGTCGAGCGGTCGCAGCGACGAGGACTCCGCCCTCGCCCGCTCCGCGGAGGAGTCCGCCCGCTCCGCGCGGGAGTCCGAGGAGCGGCGCCGGGCCTCCGGCGCCTGATCGACCGGGTCGATTGGGACGCCCTCGGGCGGCTCGTGTATCTTTCATCCCGCGTTCCTCTCGAACGCTTGGGGCTGTGGCGCAGTTGGTAGCGCGTCTCGTTCGCAATGAGAAGGTCAGGGGTTCGAATCCCCTCAGCTCCACCAAAACCGCTGGTCAGGGCCGTGCCCGCCATCCCGACAAGGGAGGCAGGCATGGCCCCTCAGTATTTACTCCGCACTTTGGATCTCGTCGCGTCGCGAGGACGCGTTCGTTCTCGCTCGGTCTCGGTGGCCCTCGGACACCTGAGGAGCATGATTTCCGAGACGACTCGAGACACCACCGACAAGTCCACGACGCCGTCCCTCGGTGACGACGTCCTGTCCCTGTCCGAGCTGTGCACGCAGCTGCACGTCACCGCGCAGACGATCTACGACCTGCGCAGCCAAGGCCGCGGTCCCCGCGGCTTCCGGCTCGGGCGCGAGCTGCGGTTCCGGAAGCGTGAGATCGACGCCTGGCTGTCGCGCCTCGAGAGCGAGGACGACCAGCACCACTACCCAGGTCGGCGCTGATGGGCCGACCTCGCACCCCGGTCGGGGCGTACGGCACCATCACCACCCGCCGCAACGGTGACCGCGTGATCGCCGAGACCCGCGTGCGCGACGACGACGGACGTCTACGCCAGGTCCGGATCTCAGCACGAAGCCGGGCGCAGGCGACCAAAATCCTCAAGGAGCGACTGCTCAACCGACCTCGCTTCGGCGCCGCCTCGTTGCTGACGCCACAGAGCAGCTTCGGGGATCTCGTCGACGCGTGGCTGGCCCAGCTCGAGGCCCAAACGCTCGCCGAGAACACCAAGCAGAACTACCGCGACCAGGTGCGCCTGCACGTGCTGCCCGCCTTCGAGCACTTCTCATTGGCCGAGGGGACTTCTGCACGGATAGGTGACATCTGAATCTGCGTCGATGTGTCGGCGCTGCGCAAGTCCTTCGCACGATCATCGGCAGACCCGGCAACTGGCGTTGCCAATAGGGACACACCCAGTGAGAGCCACACGACCAGCGTGGGCAGCCGAATTGGAGGCGACGGCCCAGACACCTGGACTGAGCCTCGCCAGATTCGACCCTGCCGTCACTGAAACAAGCATCCGCGGGGCGGTCATCGGGACAGCGGTCCAGGTGGCCCTACGACCAGCGGCGCACGTGCGGCGGATGTGGTCCGTTCGAGCGAGGACGCGGTCGAGAACCACCTCATGTGCGGCGGCGGCGGCGGCGCGGGAGCCCCGCACTGGTGTCCGAGGTCGTGCCCTAGAAACGCTGCACGGAGAAGCGATAGGTCGGCCACGCGCCGCCAGGCGGCGAATGTCGTTGGACCAGGGCGCGCGGCTGAGGCCGGGGGAGTTGCTCGCAAGGTCACCGCCGCCGCGCCCTGGGGCCCTCCACACAGTTCTCCGCCGTACTGGTAGCGAGGGCGGCGCTGAGGCCGCTGGCGGCTCCGGGGGAGTGTCGAGTATGACGACACTCAATGACGAGGACTTCGATGCGGGCGGATCCGCGTTCGGCACGGTCCGGGTCAGCAGGGAGGTGGCACAGCCTCACGTGACCGGGCTAGCGTTTTCAGCGCTAGTCGGGGTCAGTCAGGCGCGTGGTGCTGCCACGGGGCACTAACCGGGTCGGCACGATGATCGAGGAGTGGGAGCCATCCGCGTGGCCAAGCACGCCGAGGACAAGCCGGCCCGCGTGCTGACCCTGCTCGAACACTTCTTGCCGAACCGACGTCAACCCGACCTGCGCGGAGAGAGGGTGGTCGTCGATGCCGATGACCGAGATGTCCTCGGGAACACGGAGGCCAGCCTGCCGGATGGCTCGCAGGGCGCCGAAGGCGATCTCGTCGGAGTGCACGAAGACCGCCGTCGGGAGCTCACGCAGGGTCAACAGCTCGGCCATGGCCTGTGCCCCCTCGTCGGCGCCCCACGGTGACCGGATCAGGAGCTCCGGGTCCGGTTCGACACCGACGGACCTCAGCGCCTCGGTGTAGGCAAGGGCACGGCCGTCGATCGGCCACACCACCGCGTGGGGGTCGATCGCGTCGATCATGGCGATCCGGCGGTGACCAAGGTGGAGCAGGTGGTTCATCGCCTGCCAGCCGGCCTTGTGGTCGTCGATGCTGACCAACGGGTACGGGGCCGACTGACCGCCGGCCGCCACGATGCCCACGCCCATGAGCGCGAGTCGTTCCTGTTCCTCGGGGTTGACCGGGATGCCGACCACCAGGACGGCGTCCACCTTGCGGCGCGCGGGCAGGTCGTGGAAGAACGAGCGCCGGTTCTCCGCGTCTCCGACGTGGTAGAGCATGAGGTCGAGGTTGGCCTGCCGGAGGACCGACTCGATGCCGTTCAGCATCTCCCCGAAGAACCACCGCGACAGGTGGGGGACGACCACCGCGACCCTGCCGGTCGACCCACCGGACAGCGCCGACGCAGCTGGGGACACGACGTAGGACAGCTCGGCCGCGACCTGCAGGACCCGCGCCCGGGTCTTCTCCGAGACGCCGTAGGCACCGTTGAGCGCTCGCGAGGTCGTCGCCATGGACACGCCCGCGGCGCGCGCGATGTCCTCCATGTTCACGTGCGTGGAGCCGAATGTCGGAACCGCTTCCGACTCTTTACGGCGAGGTGAGCGGCGAGAGCGGGAGGCGCCGTCGTCGGCGTCAGGGGCGGCCATAGGTCTCACTCTAGTCAGGCAGCGGTTCGCCGCACCACAGCCACGCCCGTGACCGTGACTTTCGCCGCTCACAGTGGCGCTCTGGCCGACCTCCTGGAACACGGGTCCGGGGTCACGGGCCATCCGGATGTCGACCGGATCGGACCGTTGACACCCCTTTCAGGCGTGTGACATGGTTCACGGAAACGTTTCCGAAATGCCTCGGAAGCTCTCGTCCTTGGAGGGAACTCATGACCGCTGCTCACCGTTGGATCCGCGGGACTCGTCACCGCCTCGTCCCGGGTGCTGCCGCGCTGGTTGCCGCCTCGATGCTCGCGGCGTGCTCGTCGCCGGGCAGCGGGGGCGCCGGCGAGGCCGACACGACCGTCGACCCCGACGCCATCAGCACCGAGGTCGGCGACGAGGAGGTGGAGATCACGCTCTACGACGGTGCCGGTCTGAAGGCCATCGACGACGCCCTCATCGAGGCCTTCACAGAGCAGTACCCCAACATCACCGTCAAGACCAGGTTCGACCCCGACGACGTGCAGGCCCAGAACGCACCCCGCGTGCTGGCCTCTGACGACCCGCCAGACGTCGCTCGCATCAATGCGCTGTCCGACATCGTTGGCAACAACCAGCTCACCAACCTCGACCCCTACGCGGAGGCGTACGGCTGGAACGAGCTTCCCGAGGGGCAGCTCGCGATGTATCGCGTCGACGACGAGGGCGTCCGCGGGTCCGGCTCTCAGTACACGGTCGCGAGCGGGTTCGTGCTGACGGGCATCTACTACAACAAGGACGTGGCCGCCGAGCTCGGCGTCGAGCCCCCGACGACGCTCGAGGAGCTCGAGTCGACCATGGCCGCCGCCAAGGACGCGGGTGTCACGCCCATCATGTCCGGCAACCAGACCGGCGGCGCGACCTTCGCGGTCCAGATGATGATGAACAACACGGTCGGCAAGCAGCCGATCAACGACTGGGTGTTCAACGTCCCCGACGCCACCGTCGACACCCCGGAGGCGCTCGAGGCGGTCGAGATCGTCAAGGGCTGGGTCGACGACGGCTACTTCAACGACGACGCCAACGGGACCGACGGCACGGTGGCGCTCGGACGCTTCGTCGAGGGCGAGTCCCTGTACTTCTTCTCCGGCAGCTGGGACGCCTCTGCCCTGCAGGACCAGATGGGTGACAAGGTCGGATTCGTCCTCGCACCCGTCGGTGACTCGGGTTCGCCGCTCGGCATGTCCGACCCGGTCTCGAACTTCGGCATCCCCGCGCAGTCCGACCAGAAGGACGCCGCGGCGGCGTTCTTGAACTTCCTGCTCTCGCCCGAGGCGCGCCAGATCGTCGTCGACACGGGAGCCGGCCCGAGCGGCGTCGGCGACACCCCCGAGACGGAGCCGGGCTCGCTCAAGGCCGAGGTGCAGGACGCCTTCACCCAGCTCGTGGAGGCGGACGGTCAGGTGCAGTTCGTGCAGAACGCCACGAGCGGCATCAACGCCGACTGGCTGTCGCAGACGCAGGAGCTCCTGGCGGGTCGGGTCAGCCCGGCCGACTACCTCGCCAACATCCAGGGCGCGTACGAGGAACAGCTCCAGTGAGCAGCATCCTCGGCACCGCACGCGTGGGTGAGGCCGTGGGCGGGCCCGTGGGCGGGCGCGCCCGGCCTCGATCCCGGCGGACCACCAGCTGGAGCGGATGGCTCTTCGCCCTTCCTGCGCTGGTCATGTACGTGGTGTTCGTCCTGCGCCCGATCGTGACCGCCTTCCAGTACTCGTTCTACGACTGGGACGGCATCACGGCCTCGGAGTTCGTGGGGATCGAGAACTACCGCCGCGTGCTCACCGAGCCGGAGCTGCTGGGGACCATCGGGCACTCGTTCTTCCTCATCATCTTCTTCACCCTGATCCCCGTCACAGGTGGCCTGCTGATCGCGGCACTGCTGCAGGAGCTCAAGCTCCGCGGGCTCGTCACCACGGCGCGCACACTGCTCTTCCTGCCCCAGATCATCCCGGGGGCGGCCGCAGCGATCGCGTGGGTGTGGATGTTCTCCTCCAACGGCGCCGTCAACCAGCTCCTGCGTGCGATCGGCCTCGAGAGCCTCACGCGAGCCTGGCTCGGTGACTTCACCTGGGCGCTGCCCTCGGTCGGTGTCATCGGCAGCTGGCTCGGACTGGGGTTCTGCACCATCCTCCTGATCTCCGGGATGGGCAAGATCGACGGATCGATCTACGAGGCAGCCCGCCTCGACGGCGCCGGCTTCTTCAACACCTTCCGATCGGTGACGCTCCCCGGACTGCGTCACGAGATCGGGGTGTGCGTCACGATCACGATCATCGCCGCTCTCGCCAGCTTCGACATCGTCCTCATGTCGACGCAGGGCGGGCCCGGCAGCTCGACCATGGTTCCCGGGGTCCTGATCTACCAGCTCGGCTTCACGGAGTCACGCGTCGGACTGGCCAGCGCCGTCGGCATCGTGCTCACGGTCCTCATCCTGGCCGTCATCCTGCCCATCCAGCGGTTCTTCAGGGAGGTGTGACCCATGCGATCGGTGCGCGAGAGATTTCCCGGCGTCCTCCTGCTCGTCGTGACGATGCTGTTCTGCATCTTCCCCCTCGTCTCCATGCTCTCCGCGGCCCTCCAGCCGCAGGGCTCCGTGCCGTCCGGCATCAGCTGGCCCAGCGACCCGCAGTGGCACAACTTCGCCGACGCGTGGAAGGTCGCCGACATCACCCCTCTGCTCGTCTCGAGCCTCATCCTGGTGGCCGGTGTGGTTCCGCTGGCGGCGCTGTTCGCGACGATGGCCGGGTACGCCCTCGGGCAGCTGAAGGTTCCTGGCGGGAACGTCTTCTTCGTCCTCCTCCTCTTCGGGCTGACCCTTCCCCAGGAGGCGACGATCGTCCCCCTCTACTACCAGATGAGGGACTACGGCCTGCTGAACTCCCGGCTCGGGCTCATCCTCGCTCTCGTGGGCGGGTTCATGCCGTTCGCCGTGTTCTGGATGCGGGCGCACTTCATGTCCATCCCCAAGGACCTCACGGAGGCCACGGCGATCGACGGTGCCAGCACGTGGAAGTCATTCCGCTACGTCCAGATCCCGCTCGCCATCCCGGCCATCTCGTCGATGTGCCTCCTGCTGTTCCTGTGGACCTGGAACAACTTCCTCCAGGCGATCACGCTCATCGACGAACCGTCGCACCGCACGATGGCCGGCGCTCTGCTCAACTTCGTGGGCCAGTACTCGACCGACGTGGTGCTCCTGAACGCCGGGTCGCTGATCATCATGGCGCCCACGATCATCGTGTTCCTGGTCTTCCAACGGCAGTTCTCCAAGGCCATGCTGGCCGGCGCCGTCAAGGGCTGAGTCCTCTTCTCCCGGGCCCCGCGCCCTGCAGTCGCGCACCTCCGCGCACTGCTCCTCCTACCGCCTCGACGAGGAAGGTCGGTCATGTCGACGTCCACGCGTCACGACGACGCATGGTGGCGCACCGCCGTCATCTACGAGATCTACCCACGCAGCTTCACCGACGCCAACGGCGACGGTCATGGAGACCTGCCCGGGATCACCAGCCGGCTGCCGTACCTGCGCGACCTCGGGGTCGACGCCATCTGGATCGCGCCGTGGTACCCCTCGCCGATGGCCGACGGCGGGTACGACGTCTCGGACTACACCGGCATCCACCCGCTGTACGGCACCCTCGACGATGCGCGACAGCTGCTCGAGGAGGCACACCGGCACGGTCTGCGGGTCCTCATCGACCTCGTCGCGAACCACACGTCGAACCAACACCCGTGGTTCCGCGCCGCGCTGGCATCGGCACCCGGGTCGCGCGAACGCGATCGGTACATCTTCCGACCCGGTAAGGGCGAAGGAGGTCACGAGCCGCCCAACAACTGGATCAGCGCGTTCCGCGGCTCGGCGTGGACGAGGGTGCCCGGCTCGTCGGACGACTCCGGGGAGTACTACATGCACACCTTCGCTCCGGAGCAGCCCGACCTGAACTGGGAGTCCGAGGACGTCAGGCTCGCCTTCGACGACATCCTGCGGTTCTGGCTGGACCTGGGCGTGGACGGTTTCCGCGTCGATGCGGCGCCTGCGATGGGCAAGAAGGCCGGCCTCCCGGACGCGGTGTACTCCCGCGACCTGCAGTTCCAGTCCTCCGAATGGGTCGACAACCCGCACTGGGACGTCGACACCCTGCACGAGGTCATGCGCCGGTGGCGAGCCCTCATCGACACCTACGGCCCAGACAAGGTCTTCGTGGCGGAGGCGGTCGTGAGCGGTCCCGAGCGCCTCGCCGCGTACCTGCGACCCGACGAGCTGCACACGGCGTTCAACTTCCCCTACGTGCACGCCAGCTGGGACCCGGCCGAGCTGCGCACCGTGATCGACGACGCCCTGGACGCGCTCGACCTGGTCGGCGCCCCGGCCACCTGGGCGATGTCCAGCCACGACGAGATCCGCCACCTGACGCGCTTCGGACGAGACGTCGGAGGAGCACCACTCGAGCTGGAGGACAGGGCGATCAGCGACGTGGCTCTCGGCCGTCGTCGCGCCCGAGCCGCCATCTTCCTCACGCTCGCACTCCCCGGCGGTGCGTACCTGTACCAGGGCGAGGAGCTCGGCCTCCCAGAGGTCGAGGACCTGCCTGCGGAGGTCCTCCAGGACCCCGTCTTCCACCGCTCGGGCGGCAGGATCCGTGGCCGTGACGGCTGTCGCGTCCCGCTCCCGTGGTCCGGCCGCACGCAGCCCTTCGGGTTCTCCCCGCCGGACGTCACGCCGTGGCTGCCGCAGCCGGCGGCGTGGGCGGAGCTCTCCGTTGATGCACAGGACGGTGAGCCTGGGTCCATGCTCACCCTGTATCGCCGACTCCTGGCGTTGCGACGTGGGATCTCCGACCTCCGCGACCCCGGCCTGACCTGGATCGACTCGCCCGAGAGCGTCCTGCACTTCCGTCGGGGGGCGAGCTTCGAGTGCGTCGTCAACCTCGGCAGCGCGCCGATCAAGCTCATTGACGTGCCAGTCCTGATCAGCACTCGGGGCGAGTCCGAGCGTGAACTGCCTGCCGATGCAGCTGCTTGGCTGATGGCGGATTGAGAAAGGCGATCAGGGGAGGGTGTGGCGGTCCAACATCGGCACGGAAGCGGTACGCGAGCGAACCGACTGCGGCGCGGGACTGGGCGGACGCAAGGTTTGCGGGACGCTTTCCTTGCGGCCGCCCGCCCGGTTCCCGGGTGCGGCCCACATCTGGACTGCTTCCCGTCGACCACCGCGACGAGGAGTGGCGCCAGCGGGGGGTGCTCATCTCGTAGCAGCGATTCCCACCTCGTCGACTCTGTCGGTGTCCAGGCGAGGACGAGTTGAGCTGATGAGCCACATGAAGATTGGCGTGATCATCGGGGTGGATCCCACCAGTTGTCCGTGACGATCGAGGTCGTCGACACTCAGGAGCATGGGGTCGGGTGTGGCCCGGGTGCGGCTCTCCGACACCGGCTACAACCTCAAGACTGACGCCCTGGATGCCGATCGCGCGGCACCCGCTCGTCGACACTTTGGACAAGCCACGTCCCGGACCCGCACACCGACGCTGCGTCCACCGTCACTCGCTCGGTAGACCCTCACCAAAGCCGCTCACTGTGACAAAGGTCGTGCAGATCCGGGCGTCGCCCAGTTGACGCAGTCATGCCAGACGTCATCGTTTCCAGACGTCGCGCGAACCGACGGCTGCGGCGCCGAGGGCGAGGGCGGTGCACCAGAGCACTCCGGCTGCACCGGCGCCGGCAGCGACGAACCCGGCGGTGGATGGGACGAGCACCTGTCCCAGACGGTTGCCGGTCAGACGCAGGGACATGGCACGACCGCGGAGCCCTGCTGGAGTGGCCTCGGCGAGCCAGGACATGGTGAGCGGCTGGCCGACGCCGAGGCCGAGGCCGAGCACGACGACCACGACGGCGAGGGCCGCCTCTGGCATCGGGGTGGGTAGCAGCGCCATGGTGAGGGCGGACAGCACGATGCTGCCGGTGAGGAGTCGCCCGCGGCCCAAGCGTTCTGCGAGCTGGCCGAGGAAGAACCGCGACACCATAGAGGCGCCGGCGCGCAGCGCTAGGAGGGCGCCCACGATGCCGGCGCTGATGCCGGTTTCGGTGCCGAGCAGTGGCAGGTACACGAGGCTGATGTCGACGGCAGCAAGGATCAGGCAGCTGATGGTCAGTGCACGCACGAGTCCGGGGCGTCGCAGGAGGTCGCGAACGCCGCCGGCTTCGGCGGTGGCCACCGCAGCCCCGGCTGCGGTGCGGGGCAGCAGCAACGCGGTGGCGAGCGGGAGGACGCTCAGGCCGGTGGTCCACCCGAAGATGGCGGCGGTGTCGGGAATGGTGCTCCCGCCGCCGAGCAGCACGATGAGGCCCGGCCCGATGGCCTGCCCGGTGGACGCTGCGAAGGTGTAGCGGCCGAACGCCTTGTCGTAGCCGGCGCGCTCGATGCGGTTCGCGACGAGCGCCTGCTGCGACACCATGCATCCGAGGTGACCGGTGCCGAGCAGCGCGCACGCGCCCAGGAGCCCGGCGACGGTGCCGCCGGCGAACGCGAACGTGAGTGCCGCGGCGAGGGTGAGGACACCGCCGACGACCATGACCCGCCGTTCGCCGTACCGGTCGGCGGCTTGCCCGGAGGGCAGTGCGAGGACGAGGGGGACGACGGCGAAACTGGCGCCGAGCGCGCCGAGCCACGCAGCGGGGACGTCGAGCTCGATGGCGCGGTAGATCGCGGTCGGGCGGAGGACGAACGTGATGCCCCGGATGAGGACGGTGTTGGCGAAGAACGCGAAGAGCCACCGCGGTGGCCGGGTGTGACGCCTCACCGTTGGTGGCTCTCCTCTGGCTGGCTAGCCCTCGCGCGTGAAATCTAGCCAGCAGTCTTGACGGTCAGCACCGGGCAGGTCGCATCGAGGATGACCTCCTGCGCGGTGCTGCCGAGCAGCAGCTTCCCGACGGGGCTGCGGTGGCGGACGCCGATGACGATGACCTCGGCGGCGAGCTTCGCGGCCTGGTTGACGATCTCGTCGGAGATGCGGCCCGAGGCGACGTGATTGCGCACGGACACCTCGATGCCGTGGGAGACCAGCGACGACTCGAGGTCGGCGACCTGGTCCTCGGAGAGGAAGTGCTCGTCGACAGCGGCGTCACCGCGGGTGGTGTTGAGCACGGCCAGAGTGGTGTGGCGGCGCTTGGCTTCGGCGACGGCCTCCTCGAGGGGCCCGACCGAGAAGAAGCGCGCTCCCCGTGGTTCCGACCACGAAGGCACCGGTAGACCTCGCCGGCCTGCGCGCTCGGCGGCGCCAGACAGGTCCGCTTGGACCCTGTGGCGCCCCGCTGCGCACCGATTCGCAGCACCCACCAGCGCGGAACCGATTCCGCATGGATGGAGGACTGGCCTGAACGCGACATCAGGCTGGCGCCCGCCAGTACCAGGCGGCGCTGCTTTCGGCCGTCGCGCACATGTCGCGATAGGCGTATCTTGCGGGGGTTGTTGAAAGCCTGACGTCAGCACTTACTCCGCACTTTGGGACGTAGAAACCTCGATCTCGGCCGATCCGAGTGGGTATCCTCGAACTCTCAAACCACCCCGATAACGGGTGTTTGTCCAGTTCAGCGGCTTGCAGCCCGGTCTCGAACCGAAATCGGACGAGGTCTCGGAGCGGCCGGATCTGCTTGAGAAGGTCAGGGGTTCGAATCCCCTCAGCTCCACCAAGACCGCTGGTCAGGGCCGTGCCCGCCATCCCGACGAGGGAGGCAGGCACGGCCCTTCCGCGTCTGCTCCGCTTCGCGGATCCGGCCGCGTCGTGTCGTGGGCCACTCCTGCCTCAAGAAGTTGGGATTTCACCCACATCGGAAACCGATCGCCCCTAGCCTTCACGCGGCGCGACGACCGCCACCGGGGGACGACCGTCGGTGAGGGCTGCCGTCGCGGCCACGTCGGTCCCCTCGTCCGGAAGTTGTCGCATGCCCTTCTCACGTCTCGTCCGCTCCGTCGTGGCGACCGCCCTGGCGGCCGCCGGCCTGCAGGTCGCTGCGCTCGGCGTCGCTCCGTCCGCCTCGGCCGCACCGCCGGCCGACTGCGTGAACGCGCTCTACCTGACCGCGAACTCCGGGGGTGGCCGCGTGCTGCGGCTCGACCTGGCGACCCAGACGCTCGGGACGACGTCGGTCTACACGCCGGTCACCGCCAGCGGCAACAACCCGAACCAGCTCGGCATCGGTCCGGACGGCAACCGTGCGATCAACACCGACCGGACGACCAACCAGATCGTCAACCGCAACCTCCTCACGGACACGACCCAGACCGCCGGTAGCGCGGCCATCGCCGGCCTCGGCATCGCCGGCGCGATCAACCCCGCCGACGGTCTCTACTACTTCGGCGGCTACTCCGGCGGCAACCTGGTCCTCCACTCCTACGACCCGGTCGCGAACACCGCCTCCGCGAACCCGGTCGCGACGATCTCGGTCCCGAACGCTCCCGCCAGCGGCACCAACGGCGACATCTCGTTCGACCCCTCCGGCAACCTCTACTTCGTCTCGTCCTCCACCAGTGACTTCGCGCTGTACTCCAAGGCGGGTCCCTCGCCCACGTCCGGGGCCGCGACCAGGCTCGCCGGTGACAGCGGGCTCGGTGGCGCAGCCGTCAACGGCATCGCCTTCGGCAGCGACGGCTTCCTCTACATCGGCCAGGCGCTGCAGGTCCGTCAGGTGAACCCGGTCACGGGCGCGCAGACCGGCACCACCGTCACCCTGCCCGCGGGCACGAGCAGCACGGACCTGGCATCCTGCGCGGCCGCGCCCACCAGCCTGACGGTCAAGGCGAGTGTCTCGGACCGCCATGCTGCGACCGACCAGTTCGTCGTGACGGCCGTCCGGCCGGCGGCTGACGGCACCTCGAGCTTCCCGGTCGGCACGACGGCAGGCGACGACGACGGCGTCCAGGACGACCCGGCCGAGGTGGCCGGCCCGGCCATCGTGTTCCCGGGCAACGAGTACACGTTCACCCAGACCGCGAGCGGCACGACCGACCTCGCGCGCTACACGACCACCTGGTCGTGCGCCGACGCCACCGGCACGGTCGTCGCCGACGGCACCGGCTCGAGCGGCACCTTCACGGCCCCCGGCGGCGGCGCCGGCGTCACGTGCGTCTTCACCAACACGCCGATCAACCCGGCCATCACGCTGGACAAGTCGGTCTCGCCCACCCGGTTCAACGCGGCCGGCGAGACGCTCACCTACACCTTCGCGATCAGCAACACCGGCAACGCCGCACTCTCGAACCTGACCCTCGACGACGGCATGAGCGGCCTCGGCACCCCGACCTGCACCCCGGTCGACCTCGGCGCGAGCCTCGCCGCGGGCCAGTCGACCACCTGCACCGCGACCTACACCACCACGCCGGCCGACGTGTCCGCAGCCGCGAACAAGTCCAACACGGCCACCGCCTCCGGCACCCCGCCCAACGGGCTCCCGACCGCCACCTCTCCGTCCTCGACGGCCACGGCGACCTTCGTCGGGCAGCCGGTCGCGACCGACGACAGCCGCAACACACGCTTCGACACCCCGGTGACGCTGCCGGGCAGCACCAACGACACCCCGGGCGACCCGGCCGGCAACGTCGTGCACGCCTCGACGGTCTTCACCTCGGCCGCCGCGACCAACGGTGGCAAGACCCTGGTCACGGCGCAGGGCACGTGGCAGGTCAACCCCGGCGGCACCGTCACCTTCACCCCTGCTCCCGGGTACGTCGGCACGACGCCGGCCGTGGAGTACCGCATCACCGACGGCGACGGCGGCACCGACACCGCCGACCTCGTGGTCACCGTGCGCAGCGGCCCGTCCGCCGCGCCGGACGAGGACACGACCCCGCAGGGGGTCCAGGTCGTGCTCGACCCCGCGGCGCTGACCAACGACACCCCCAGCCTCGCCGCTGACGGCACCGCCGGCAGCTTCGACCCCTCGAGCCTCGTCTTCACCGTCGGCGGCACGCCCGGTGGCGTGGTGAGCGACGGCGGCAAGACCCTCACCATCGCCGGTCAGGGCGTCTTCACGGTCGGCACGGGCGGCGCGGTCACCTTCGACCCCGAGCCCGCGTTCGTCGGCACGACGACCGCCGCGGCCTACACCGTCACCGACGACGCGGGCAACGAGACCGGCTCGACGATCCGCATCGTCGTCACGGACGTGGCCCCGGTGGCCGACGACGACTTCGGCAGCACGCCCTTCGACCAGCCCATCACCCTCGAGGGCATGACGGACGACGCCCCCGGTGACCCGGGCGTCGCACTGGTGCCCGCCTCGACCGTGTTCACCTCCGCTGCCGCGACCAACGGTGGCAAGACCCTGGTCACGGCGCAGGGCACCTGGCAGGTCAACCCCAGCGGCTCGGTCACCTTCACCCCGGCCGCCGGCTACGTCGGCACCACCCCGCTCGTCGAGTACCGGATCGCCGACCGCAACGGCACCACCGACGTCGCCGACCTCCGCGTCACCGTGCGCCCCGGCCCGCGGGCCCAGCCCGACAGCGACACCACTCCGCAGGGCCTCGCCGTCACCGTCGACCCGCTGACCAACGACACCCCCGGCCCCCTGGCCAACGGCGACGACGGCTCGTGGGTCGAGTCCTCGGTCCGGTTCCCGAGCAACGGCAACCCGGGCACGGTCTCCGGCAACGGCAGGACCCTGACGGTCCCCGGTGAGGGCGAGTACACGGTCGACCCGGTCACCGGTGAGATCACCTTCGACCCGGAGCCGCAGTTCACCGCCACGGCCACCCCGGTGACGTACGTCGTCACCGACAGCAACGGCAACGACGCGAGCTCCACCCTCACGATCACCGTGACCCCGGTGGTCCCGGTCGCGGAAGACGATTCGGACACCACGCCGTTCGACACCCCGGTGACGCTGCCGGCCGTGACGGACGACGCCCCCGGTCACCCGTCGATCCCGCTCGTCCCGGGTGGCACCGTGCTCACCTCCGCGCAAGCGACGAACAACGGCAAGACCCTGGTCACGACCGAGGGCACCTGGCAGGTCAACCCGAACGGCACCGTCACCTTCACCCCGGCCGACGGCTACACCGGCACGACCGCCCCGGTGGAGTACCGGATCGTCGACCAGAACGGGACCTCCGACGAGGCACTCCTGACCGTGCGCGTGGCCGCAGGTCCGCTCGCGGACCCCGACACCGACACGACGCTCCAGAACACGCCGATCACGGTCGACGTCGTCTCCGACGACACCCCGGGCGCGGGCGAGACGTTCGACCGCACGAGCGTCGTCTTCGAGGCGGGCCGCAACCCCGGCACGGTCTCGAACAACGGCACGACCCTGACCGTGCCCGACGAGGGCGTCTACACGATCGACCCGGTCACCGGGGACGTCACCTTCACGCCCGAGGCCGACTTCTCCGGGCCCGCCACCTCGGTGACCTACACGGTGACCGACAGCGCCGGCAACGACGCCTTCGCGACCCTGACGATCACCGTCACGGCGGTCGTCCCGGTGGCCAACGACGACTCCGCCAGCACGCCGTTCAACACCCCGGTGACGCTGCCGGCCGTGACGGACGACGACGCGGGCGACCCGTCCGCACCGCTCGTGCCGGGCGACACCGTCCTCACCTCCGCGCAGGCCACGAACAACGGCAAGACCCTGGTCACGGCCGAGGGCACGTGGCAGGTCAACGCCGACGGCTCGGTGACCTTCACGCCGGCCGCCGGCTACGTCGGCACGACGCCGGCCGTCGAGTACCGGATCACCGACGCGAACGGCACCACCGACGAGGCGCAGCTGGTCGTCACCGTCCGACCCGGCCCGCAGGCCGCGCAGGACGTCGACACCACCCCGCAGGGCGTCGCCGTCACCGTCGACCCGCTGACCAACGACACCCCCGGCCCCCTGGCCAACGGCGACGACGGCTCGTGGGTCGAGTCCTCGGTCCGGTTCCCGAGCAACGGCAACCCGGGCACGGTCTCCGGCAACGGCAGGACCCTGACGGTCCCCGGTGAGGGCGAGTACACGGTCGACCCGGTCACCGGTGAGGTCACCTTCGACCCGGAGCCGCAGTTCGCCGGCGTGGCCACCCCGGTGACGTACGTCGTCACCGACAGCAACGGCAACGACGCGAGCTCCACGATCACGATCACCGTGACCCCGGTGGTCAAGCTCGCCAACGACGACGCGGCAGGCACCCCGTTCAACACGGCGGTGACGCTGCCGGCCGTGACGGACGACGCCCCCGGCGCCGCCTCGGCACCGCTCGTCCCGGGCGCGACGGTGTTCACCTCCGCGCAGGCGACGAACAACGGCAAGACGCTCGTCACCGCCGAGGGCACGTGGCAGGTCAACGCCGACGGCACCGTGACCTTCACCCCGCGGAGCGGCTACCACGGCACGACCGCGCCCGTGGAGTACCGGATCGCCGACACCAACGGGACGACCGACACCGCCTTCCTGACGGTCACGGTGCGCCCCGCGCCGCAGGCCATCCCGGACACGGGCACCACCCCGCAGGACACCGACATCACCGTGTCGGTGCTCGGCAACGACACCCCGGGCCCCCGCGGTGACGGTTCCGCCGGATCCTTCGACCCGGCCACGCTGGTGTTCACCTCGCCGGCCGCGACCAACGGCGGTCGCACCCTGGTGGTGCCCGGCGAGGGGACCTACTCGATCGACCCGGCCACCGGGAGCGTCACCTTCGACCCGCTGCCCGGCTTCACCGGCCAGGCCACGCCCGTGGCGTACGCGGTGACCGACCGCAGCGGCGGCACGACCGGCTCGACCCTCACCATCACGGTGACGCCTGTCGCCCCGCAGGCGACCGACGACGAGGGTGACGCTTCACCGGACCGCACGTCGACCGCCCCGGGCGACCCGGTCACCGTCTCGGTGATCGACAACGACTCGGCCGCCCCCGGCGAGGAGCTCGACCCCGCGTCGGTCTGCCTCCTGCCCGGCACCGCGTCCGGCAAGGTCGCGAACGGCAGGTCGCAGCGCGCCGCGAGGTGCGTCAAGGGCCACACCGAGCCCGGTGTGGGGACCTGGACCGTCAACGAGGACGGCACGATCACCTTCACGCCCGCTGACGGCTACACCGGCACCGCGTCGATCGGCTACACGGTCGAGGACTCCGGCGGCAACGTCCACAGGTCCACGCTGACGGTCGACGTGAAGGGCGACCCGGACGTCGCGGACAACGAGGGCACCAGCGGCCCCGACCAGGTCCTGCCCGACACCGGTGGCCCGCAGCTCGCGCTGCTGGTCACGGCGTTCGGCCTGGTCCTCCTCGGCGGCATCCTGCTGCTGGCCCGTCGCCGCGTGACCCGCTGACGATCCACCTCCGGTCGGTCGGCGCCCGGGCGGGCGCCGACCGACCGCCCACGTCCCGGGAGGGATCGATGAACACCCCCACGCGTCGCCGAGCCGGGACGGGCGCGCGGCTCGCCGCGACGCTGGTCGCCGGCGCCGTGCTCGCGGGCTGCTCCGGCACCGACGAGCCGGACGAGCCCCGCCCGACCGGGTCCTCCTCCGCCCCCTCGACCGGCGGGTCCGCCCCCGTCTCGAGCACGCTCGTCGACCGTCAGGTGGCGCTCAGGCACCTGACGATCACCGGATGCCCCTCGGGCGAGGGTCGGCTCGAGGCCACGGGCTCGGTCCGCAACCGCGGCGACGACACCGCCGACTACGTCGTCACCGTGACCTGGCTCGACGAGGACGGCGCCACCCTCTCATCGGTGGAGACCACGGTCGAGGACGTCGCCCCGGCGACGAACGAGGAGTGGACCGCGTCTGCCGACCTCGACGAAGCGGCCGGAAGCTGCACCACCGCTGCGGCACGCGGCTCCCTGCCTGATCGGCCGGACGACACGTAGCGAGGGGCAGGAAGGGCTCGACGGCTCAGCGGCTTGTCCGGTGTGCGCCCCTCGTTACCATCGGGTGTCGTAGACGTCAGGGGAGAGAACGTGCGACAGCAGGGCAAGGCGGCGTTGGCCGCGCGGGACGTGGCCGACGACCTCGCCACCGACGTCGACGAGGGCGCTGGCCCGGTGCGGGGCGAGCGTGGGCTCGGCTGGGGGCTGGCGGGCGGTGGGCTCGTCGGGCTCCTCGCCGCTGCGGTCCTGCTGATCGAGCGGATCAAGCTGGCCGAGGACAGCGCGTACGTCCCGACCTGCAGCATCAACCCGGTCCTCAGCTGCGGCTCGGTGATGGACACGCCCCAGGCGGCGCTGCTGGGCTTCCCGAACCCGATCATCGGCGTCGCCGCCTTCCCGGTCGTCCTCGCCACCGGGATGGTCCTGCTGGCCGGCGGGCGGCTGGCGCGGTGGTACTGGCTCGGCCTCCAGGCGGGTGTCACGGCGGCGCTCGCCCTCGTCGCGTGGCTGGCGTTCCAGAGCATCTACCGCATCGGCGCGCTGTGCCCCTACTGCATGGTCGTGTGGGCGGTGGTGATCCCGCTCTTCTGGTACGTCACGCTCCGCAACGCCTCGGCCGGCGTGCTCGGGCGCAAGGCCGCGGGCAGCCGTGCGCTGGCCGTCGCGCGCGACTGGCACGCGTTGCTGCTGCTGGTGCCCTTCCTGCTGCTGCTGGCGCTGATCGGCGAACGGTTCTGGTCCTACTGGTCGACACTGCTGTGAGCCTCGAGCGGGTGACCACCTCGACTAGTCCGGATGGACTATGCCGCCACCCGGAGGTCCCATCTTTGGGCCGACCTCGCCCCGGGACGTGCTGCAGGGCCTAGCCTCGACACCGTTCTCGGGTGTCCCCTCACCACGGGACGCGGCAGGACGTCGACTGATCGAGAGCAGGTGCACAGGTGGCAGAGATCCTGGTGGTCGACGACGAGGACGACATCCGCGAGCTGGTCGCGATGTGCGTGCGCCGCGCCGGCCACACGGCCTGGACCTTCGACGACCCGCACGCCGCCCTGGACTTCGCCACCCGGCGCACCGAGATCGAGCTCGCGCTGCTCGACTGGAGCATGCCGTCGATGGACGGCGGCGAGCTGTGCGTCGAGCTGCGCGCGGTGCCCCACCTCGCTGCGATCCCGATCCTCGTGG
The DNA here is from genome assembly GCF_020991065.1 of Nocardioides okcheonensis. Lineage (NCBI taxonomy): Bacteria > Bacillati > Actinomycetota > Actinomycetes > Propionibacteriales > Nocardioidaceae > Nocardioides > Nocardioides okcheonensis. The sequence goes on along the minus strand of NZ_CP087710.1, from coordinate 2,049,694 downwards.
TGACCGCCTACACCGACGAGGAGACCCGCGCGCGGGCGTTCGCGTCGGGCGCCTCGGGCTTCATCGCCAAGCCGTTCAGCCTCCAGGTCCTGCAGCAGTACGTCGCCACCGCCATGGCCGACCCGGCCCAGGACCTGCTCGCCCCGGACGAGCTGCCGACCAAGCCCGCCTGACCGGTCCCGGCCCTCCGGCCCACCGTCAGCTGTTCTCGTACTCCTCGGGGTAGACGTGGTCGGCCGGCACGTCCGCGAGCCGGTGCCACTCGCCCTCCGAGACCACCTCGACCCGGTCGCCGTCGACGACCACCGCGGACTGCTCGTCCAGGACGTACGCGGGGTTGCCGAGGCCGGCGGCCCACTCCCGCGCGGCCTCGAGGGTGCTGGTGGGGAAGAACCCGAGGTGCGGGAAGATCGAGAAGTCGACCAGCCCGAGCGTGGTGTCGGGCTCGTCGGGCCGCCACTCCACGAACCGCTGGCCGATGCGCGGCGCCATCACCATGCTGCCGGCGCTGACGCCGACCCACACGGTGTCCTCGAGGCGCGGCAGCACGTCCAGCAGCCCGGACTCGCGGATCCAGTGGGCGAGGTAGACCGCCTCGCCGCCGTCGACGAGGAGCACGTCGGCCGCCTCGACCCACGGCACCCAGCGGGCGGGGTCGATCGTGGGCAGCGCGGCCAGCTCGAGGACGCCCACGGAGGCCCAGCCGAGGCCGGTCATGGTGGGCGGCGTCCGGTCGGCCACGAACGCGTGCAGCGACTCGGGGCCGCACATCGGGTGGCCCCACTGCGCGGTCGGCACCGCGAGGGCGGACGACTCCTCGACGGGCTTGCCGAGCAGGTCGACGAGCGCGGAGCGGATGCTGGCGTTGGTGACGCCCCCCGAGGTCAGCAGCAGCTTCATCGCCCCATCGTGGCACGCGCGGCACCCCGGCAGGCGCGGCCGAGTACCTGAAATGGGTGGTGGTCGGGCAGGGAGGGCCGGGCGGGCAGGCGGCCTGCCTACGGTCATCCGGCGGGTCGTACGCGCCGGGCTCGCGCACCGACGTCTCGGCGCGGGAACCCGGGGAACCGCATGCGCGCCACCAGGACCACCGTCTGCGCGGGGCTGGCCGCCTCGTCGCTCGTCCTCGCCGGGATCGCCGCCGGCCCGGCCTCCGCGGTCAACGCCGACCACGGCGACCGCATCGTGTCGCGGACGCCCGCGGCGAGCACGCCGCACGTGATGAACGGCGCGGTCACCGGGATCACGCAGGTCGGCAACACCGTCGTGGTCGTCGGCACCTTCACCCGGGTCAGCCCCGCCGCCACCTTCGCCAACACCGGCGACGACCTGGTCCGCAACCGGGTCTTCGCCTTCGACGCCACCACCGGGGTGATCAACCCCGGGTTCAACCCCAACCTCGGTGGCTCGGCCAACTCGGTCACGACCGACGGCACCAGCGTCTGGGTGGGGGGTGCGTTCACGTCCGTCGGCGGCAACACCGCGATCAAGCGGGTGGTCAAGCTCTCCGCCTCCGGCGCGGTGGTGGGTGCGTTCCGCTCCGTGCCGAACCGGCCCGTCAACGAGGTCGTCTACAGCAACGGCCGGGTCTACCTCGGCGGGTCGTTCACGTCGGTGGCGTCCGGGACGACGTCGGCTCGGGCGGCGCTCGCGGCGGTCGACCCGACGACGGGTGCCACGCTTGCCGGGGTCAACGTGCCGTTCGCCGGCGTCTACGACCCCGCGAACGGTGGCGGCGGCACCACCAACATCACCCGCTTCGACGTCTCGCCCGACGGCTCCCGGCTCGCAGCGATCGGCAACTTCGCCACCGTCGGCGGCCTGCCGCGCGTCCAGGTCGCGCTGCTCGACACCAGCGGCCCGACGGCGACGGTCGCGTCGTGGGCGACCAACCGCTACGACCGGGCGCACAACAGCTGCGCGAGCGTCTTCGACACCTTCACCCGTGACGTCGACTTCTCCCCGGCCGGCGACTACTTCGTGGTCTCCGCGACCGGCGCGTTCGCCGGCGGCGCCGCCAGCGGCACCATGTGCGACACCGTCACCCGCTGGGACACCGCCAGCACCGGCAACGACCCGGTCTGGTCCGACTACACCGGCGGCGACACGACCTACGGCGTCGCCGTGACCGGCAGCGCCGTCTACGTCGGGGGCCACATGCGCTGGCAGAACAACCCGTTCCAGGGTGACCAGGCCGGCCCCGGCGCCGTCCCCCGCGAGGGCATCGCGGCGCTCGACCCCGTCAACGGCCTCCCGCTGTCGTGGAACCCCGGCCGGGCCCGGGGCGTCGGCGCGCAGGCGCTGTTCGCCACTGCGCAGGGCCTGTGGGTCGGCAGCGACACCACCCGCATCGGCGGCGTGACGCGCGGGCGGCTGGCGTTCATGCCGCTCGCCGGGGGCACCCAGGTCCCGGCCGTGGCGCCCGCCACCCTGCCCAACGACCTGTTCCTCGCCCAGCGGACCTCCGGCGCCGCGGCCGACGTGCTCTACCGCGTCGACGCGGCCGGTCCCGCCGTCCAGGCGGGGGACGGCGGCCCCGACTGGACCACGGCCGACGGCTTCGTCAGCGGCGGCAACGTCGCCGACTGGGGCGCCACCGTCCCCCGCGACGCGACCGTCCCGGCCGGGACGCCGGCCGACCTGTTCGCCGCGGAGCGGTGGGCGGAGCAGGACTGGAGCTTCCCGGTCCCGGCCGGCCGTCACCTGGTGGTGCGGCTCTACTTCGCGAACCAGTACGACGGCACCGCCCAGCCCGGGCAGCGCGTCTTCGACGTGCTGGTCGACGGCGTGACCCGGCTCGACGACTTCGACATCGCGGCGGCCGTCGGCCACAAGGTCGGGACCATGCGGTCGCTCGCGGTCACCAGCGACGCGGACGGCCTCGACATCGACCTGCGGGCCGTCGTGGAGAACCCGCTCGTCAACGCGATCGAGGTGCTCGACGCCGACGTCCCCGCGGGCAGCGGCTCCGCCGGAGCGCTGCTGCGCCGCGGGGTCGACGCCTCCGCCACCCCGACCGGGGTCGCGACGACCGCCAACACGTCCCTGGACTGGTCGACCGTGCGGGGCGCCTTCTGGGTCAACGGCACGCTGTTCTACGGCCTGCCCGACGGCCGGCTCTACCGGCGCACCTTCAACGCCACCACGGGCGCGACCGGCGCCCAGCAGGTCGTGAACCTCTACGACGACCCCGACACCGGCGAGCGGATCCCGTTCGCGATCTCCAACCTCACCGGCATGGCCTACGACCCCGGCACCCACCGGATCTACTACACGCTCTTCGGCGACAGCCGCCTGCACTACCGCTACTTCACCCCGGAGAGCTCCGTGGTGGGCGCCGAGGACTTCATCGGCGACAACGGCGGCGTCGACCTGTCCCGGGTCGCCGGGATGACGCTGGCCGGCGGCCGGCTGCTCTACGGCTCCTCGGCCGACGGGGCGCTCCGGTCCGCGCCGTTCGCCGGCGGCCGGGTCACCGGGGCACCGGTGGTGACGAGCAACGACGGCAGCTGGCGCCACCGCGCGATGTTCGTCGCCCGCTGAGCACCGCGGTGCGCCCGCCGCGACGGCGGGCGCACCGATACGGTCGGGGGGTGAGCGACCACCAACCGATCCACGTGGTGAGCACGTCCGCGTCCGCCCCGGACGTCGACCGGCTGCGTGCGCGCCTGGGCCGGGACGTCCTGGTCCTCACCGCCCCGACCGCGGAGGCGCGGCGGGTCGTGGAGCCGCTGGTGCGGGGACGCGGCGGCATCACCACACGACCCGAGGTCGCCCTGGCGCCGGTGCGGTTCCCGGACGTGGACCGCGGCCACCGCCTCGACGACCTGGTCCGCGCCCACGCCGTCCACGACCGGTTCCGCGACGTGGTGGTGGTGGCCGACCCCGCGACGGTGACGCTGCTGCTCCGGGTGCTCGCCCCCGACCAGCTCCCGGAGGAGGGCCCGGTCACGCGGGTCGGCCTGCCGCGCGGCGAGCGGCCCGTCCCGTTCGTCCCGACGCTGGTCGCAGGCGTCGCGCTCGCCGTCGTCTTCGGCCTGCTCGGCACGGCCCTGGCCTGGTGGGTGGCGCCGCTGCTGGCCGTCGTCGCCGGGCTGGTCCTGCTGGTGGTGCCGGGTCAGCGCACCACCGGCCTCACGGTGCTGGCCGCGACCGGGATCGCGGCCGTCGTCGACTTCCTGGCCATCGCGGGGTCGGCCCGCTTCCCCGGCAGCTGGTGAGCCCGGGCGCGCGCGGGCGCCCGTGAGTCCCGCCCGGGCTGGATCGGGCGGGACGCGCGGGTGCACGGGTCCGGGGTGCGGGCCTCAGCCCTTGCGCGGACCGAACAGCAGGGAGCTCACCGAGCGGCGCGGCCGGGGGAGCGGCGGGGCGGGGAACCACGCGTCGACCTTGCGGCCGTTGGGGTTGAAGCCCTCGTGGAAGACGTAGTTGAGGCCGCACTCGCAGACCCAGCGCTCGCCGGTCTCGTAGGTGCCGTCCGCGCGCGGCGCGGCGTCGGTCTCCAGGCAGATGTGCAGCAAGGTGGAGCCCATCGCAAACCCTCCCCAGGAGTCGTGTGACGACCAGTGATCCGGTGCCACCGGTGGTGGCTCGGACCATCGTGGGGCCGGAAACGGGGCCGGACGAGCGTCGAGAGCAAAGTTTCCGTCGATCTTGACGAAACCTGAGAAATCGGCGCCCGGGTGGGCTAGCGGGGTGGTGTCAGATCCAGCGCCGGAACCAGATCCGGGCGTCCCACTCGGACTTGGTGAGCAGCACGTCGGTCCAGATCGGCCAGAACCACGCGAACGCCACGATCGTCAGCACCGTCACGGTCCCGGCCGCCACGACGCCGAGCGTGCGTCGTGGTCCGGGCACCTCGGAGGTGCCCACGAGGTGGCCCATCGCGAGCGCGAGCGAGAGCACGAGGAACGGCAGGCAGGCGATGGCGTAGAAGACGAAGATCGGGCGGTCGTCGTAGAGGAACCACGGCAGCCAGGTCGTGGCCAGCCCGACGACCGCGACGCCGTGGCGCCAATCGCGTGCGCCGATCCACAGCACCAGCGACGCCACCATCGCCAGGCAGCCGGCCCACCACACCACCGGGTTGCCGAGCAGCAGCACCTGGCGGATGCAGCTCGAGCCGCTGGGCGCCTCGCACCCCTGCGAGCCCGGCTGGATGTCGGTCTGCGCGTCGACGCCGACGGGACGTCCCATGACCAGCCAGGTCGAGGGCTTCGAGGCGTACACGTGGGTCGAGTCGTTCAGGAAGTGGCTGTGGAAGGTGTAGACGTCGTGGTGGTAGTACCAGAGCGAGCGCAGCGACTGGGTGACCTCGCCGAGCCCGCTCGCGTCGGGCTCGGTCGCGGTCGGCCACTGCTCCCCGCCGTCGTACGTCGTGTACTGCGTGTTGCTGAGCGCCTGCTCGTAGGCGTCGGCGTGCATGAGCCAGCCGGTCCACGACGCGACGTAGGTCGCGAACGCGACCCCGACGAGCGCGAGGAACGCCGGCACGCCGTCGAGCACCACCGAGCGCAGCAGCGGCCGGCGCTGGCCGAAGGCGCGGCGCGCGCCCGCGCTCCAGATCCACGCCAGCAGGCCGAACGCGGCCAGCGGGTAGATCGCCGACCACTTGGTGCCGCAGGCGAGACCGAAGGACAGCCCGCCGAGCAGCAGCCAGGGGCGCCACCACGACTGCCACCAGCGGCCGGTGCGCCCGGCCGCCAGCCGGTCGCGCAGCCACTGCCGGTCCGCGACCACGCAGTGCACGCCGCACAGCACGAAGAACGCCAGGAAGATGTCGAGCAGCGCCAGCCGCGACAGCACCAGCTGGAGGCCGTCGAGGGAGAGCAGCAGCCCCGCGACCAGGCCGAGCGTGGTCGAGCCGCTCACCCTGCGCACGAAGCGGCACATCACCAGCACCATCAGCGCCCCGACGACGGCGGACGCCGTGCGCCAGCCGGTGGGGTCCATCCCGACGACCTTGATGCCGGCCGCGATCAGCCACTTGCCGACCTCGGGGTGGACGACCATCGAGGGCCCGTCCTGCCAGAGGCCGGTCACCTGGCCGTTGAGGATCGTCTTGTCGGCGTCCTCGACGTAGGTGCGGACGTAGCCGAACTGCAGCAGCGACCACGCGTCCTTGGCGTAGTAGGTCTCGTCGAAGGAGAACTGGTGCGGCGTCCCGAGGTGCCAGCGGCGCAGGAAGAACGCGAGCGCGGCCAGGCAGATCGCCCCGACCCACCCGGTCACCGGGTCCTCCGACCGCCAGCGTGGGCGGTTGCGCTCCGCGGCGGTCGGGATCACGCGGGCACTCTAGCCACTGCCCCCGAGAGTCCCCGGATATCCGGGGAGACTCGTGCTTGGCACCCGAGATCCTGGGTGCGAAGCACGAAAGTCACCGGATATCCGGGGACTCTCGTGTCGGGGCGCAGGGCCACGGCTGCGATGATCGACCCATGGCTGGCGTCCTGGTCCTCGCGGGCACCCCGATCGGGCAGGCGGGCGACGCCCCGCCCCGCCTCGCCGCCGAGCTGTCCGGCGCCGACGTGGTCGCGGCGGAGGACACCCGGCGGCTCAAGCGGCTGTGCGCCGACCTCCAGATCACCCTCGGCGGGCGCGTGGTGTCCTACTTCGAGGGCAACGAGCAGGCGCGCACGCCGGTGCTGCTCGAGGCGCTCCTCGCCGGCGAGCGGGTCGTGCTGGTGACCGACGCGGGCATGCCGAGCGTGTCCGACCCCGGCTACCGACTGGTCGCCGCCGCCGTGGAGCGCGACGTGCGGGTCACCGCGGTCCCCGGACCGAGCGCGGTGCTGACCGCGCTCGCGGTCAGCGGGCTGCCGGTCGACCGGTTCTGCTTCGAGGGCTTCCTGCCGCGCAAGGCGGGGGAGCGGGCCCGCCGACTCGCCGCGCTGGCCACCGAGGAGCGCACGATGGTGTTCTTCGAGGCGCCGCACCGCACCGAGGCGGCGCTGGCGGCGATGGCCGAGGCGCTGGGCGACGACCGCCCCGCCGCGGTGTGCCGCGAGCTCACCAAGACCCACGAGGAGGTCCGCCGAGGCCCGCTCGGCGAGCTGGCCGCCTGGGCCGGCGAGGGCGTACGCGGCGAGGTGACCGTCGTGGTCCAGGGCTCCAGCGGCGGTGGTCCGGCCGTCGCCACCGACCCCGGCTCGCTGCGGGCCGCCGTCGCCGACCTCGAGGCCACCGGGTCCAGCCGCAAGGAGGCGATCGCCGAGGTCGCCCGCCGCGCCGGGCTGCCCAAGCGGGAGGTCTACGACGTTGTCCACCGCTGAGCCGACGCGTGCTCGCGCCGCCACCGAGGAGAAGTCCGGGTCCCGCCGCGACCGCGAGCGCCCGCCCGCACCCGAGCCGCTGCCGCACCCGGTCGTCGACAACCACTGCCACCTCGACATCGCCGACGGCGACTGGCTCGCCACGCAGGACGCGATCGCCGCTGCCGCCGCGGTCGGAGTGCCGCGGATCGTGCAGATCGGCTGCGACCTCCCCGGCGCCCGCTGGGCCGTCGCCGCGGCCGCGGAGCACGCCGCCCTCGTCGCGGGCGTCGCACTGCACCCCAACGAGGCGCCGCGGCTCGCCGCCACCGGCGACCTCGACGCCGCGCTCGCGGAGATCGAGGACCTCGCCCGGTCCCACGACAAGGTCCGGGCGATCGGCGAGACCGGCCTCGACGCCTTCCGCACCGGCGAGGACGGCCGGGCCGCGCAGGAGGAGAGCTTCCGCCGCCACGTCGACCTCGCCAAGCGGCTCGACAAGACGCTGGTCATCCACGACCGCGACGCCCACGACGACGTGCTGCGCGTCATCGACTCCGAGGGCGCGCCCGAGCGGTGGGTGATGCACTGCTTCTCCGGCGACGCCGCCTTCGCGCGGGCCTGCCTCGACCGCGGCGCCCACCTCAGCTTCGCCGGCACCGTCACCTTCAAGAACGCCCAGCCGCTGCGCGACGCGCTGGCGATCACCCCGCTCGACCGGGTCCTCGTCGAGACGGACGCGCCCTACCTGACGCCCACGCCGTGGCGCGGACGGCCCAACGCGTCCTACCTCGTGCCGGTGACGGTGCGGGCCATGGCGGAGGTGCTCGACGCCGACCTGGAGGCGCTCTGCCGGGCCATCGACACCAACACCGAGACCGCCTTCGGGGGTCCCTGGTAGGGCCGCGGTGCGGGGCGGTGACAGGTTCTTCCGTGACCCGGATCTCGCACCAATTTCCGCGTTCGAGTTTGCGGACCCGCCCGTCGTCGTTATCGTCTTGTGATTGTTGGCCGGGATCGGGAGTGTTTCCGGCAGCACGAGGACCGGATCGGGCCGGTCCTGCGAGACCCCCGCTCGCACCGTCGTACGGCCTCACCCCTGCACCACCGTGGCCGGCACGCTCGTGGCTGGGGTGTGCTGCCACCCGAGGCCCGGGGAGTACGACGTTCGGAGAATCGTGCGCTCTCGTCTCGCGCAGCTCAGCAGGTCCAGGACCGCCCTCGTCGCCGCGTCCGCCGTGGTCGTGGCGGCCGTCGGCGGCACCACCGTCGGCTACGCGGCCCTCAGCAAGGACGTGACCCTCAGCCTCGACGGCCGGACCACCCAGGTGAGCGCCATCGGCGACACCGTGGGCGACGTCCTCGCCGCCGAGGGCATCGAGATCACCGACAAGGACCTGGTCGCCCCCGCGATGGACGAGTCGGTCACCGACGGGTCCGCCATCGCCGTCCAGTTCGGGCGCCCGCTCGAGCTGTCCGTCGACGGCGACGAGGCGACGTACTGGGTCAACTCGACCAACGTCGCCAGTGCGCTCGGCGAGATCGGCCGCCGCTTCGACGGCGCCGACCTCTCCGCGAGCCGCAGCGCGTCCATCGGGCGCAGCGGCCTCCAGCTCGAGGTCGTCACGCCCAAGGTCGTCAGCATCAAGGTCGGCGCCAAGGAGCTGAAGAAGCGCCAGGTCGCCGCCCTCACCGTCGCCGACGTGCTCGACTCGATGGGCGTCGAGGTCGACGGCCGCGACAAGGTGAAGCCCTCGCTCGACACCGAGATCGCCGACGGCGACGACATCGTCGTCACCGACATCCGCATCGCCACCAGGAAGGTGGCGCGCGAGGTCGTCGAGGCGCCCGTCGTCGAGCGCGAGGACCCCTCGATGTTCGAGGGTGACGAGCAGGTCGTGCGCGCGGGCAGGGACGGCGTGCGCGACGTGACCTACCGGCTGCGCTTCGTCAACGGCGAGCTGGTGGCCCGCAAGGTCGTCCGCGCCGACGTCAGGGTCAAGCCGGTCGCGCAGGTCGTGATGGTCGGCACCAAGGAGCAGCCGACCTCCAACTTCGCCGACGGCGGCACCGTGTGGGACTCGCTCGCGAAGTGCGAGTCCGGCGGCAACTGGGCCATCAACACCGGCAACGGCTACTACGGCGGCCTGCAGTTCAACCTCGGCACCTGGCGGGCCTACGGCGGCACCGGCTATCCCCACCAGGCCTCCCGCGAGACCCAGATCGCCGTCGCCACGCGCCTGCGTGACGCGACCGGCGGCTACGGCTCCTGGCCCGGCTGCGCGGCCAAGCTCGGCCTGCCCCGCTGACGCAGCGGCGGTCCGTCGGTCGAGGAGGGCGCGCAGCGCCCGTCACGAGACCCGCGAGCGCAGACGACTAGGGTGACCGCATGACCACGAACCCGGCCGGCCCGAGGCTCCTCGGGCCGGCCGAGGTGCGTCAGCTGGCCGCGGAGCTCGACCTGCGGCCGACCAAGCAGCGCGGCCAGAACTTCGTCATCGACGCCAACACGGTGCGCCGGATCGTGCGCGAGTCGGCGATCACCGGCGACGACGTCGTGGTCGAGGTCGGCCCCGGCCTGGGGTCGCTGACCCTGGCCCTGCTGGAGGTCGCCCGTCGCGTCATCGCGATCGAGGTCGACCCGCTGCTGGCCGAGCGGCTGCCTGCCACCATCGAGGCGTACGCCCCCGGGCAGGCCGACCGGTTCGAGGTCGTGCTGGCCGACGCGATGCGCGTCGAGGAGCTGCCCGGACCGGCGCCGACCGCGCTCGTCGCGAACCTGCCCTACAACGTCTCGGTGCCGGTGCTCATCCACCTGCTCACCCTGCTGCCGTCGCTCGAGCGCGGGCTGGTCATGGTGCAGGCCGAGGTGGCCGACCGGCTGGCCGCGCCGCCCGGCTCGAAGACCTACGGCGTGCCGAGCGTGAAGGCGGCCTGGTTCGCCGACGTGCGCCGCGCCGGCGCGATCGGCCGCAACGTGTTCTGGCCGGCGCCCAACGTCGACTCCGGCCTGGTCGCCTGGACCCGCCGCGAGCCGCCCGTGACCACCGCGTCCCGCGCTCAGGTCTTCGCGGTCGTCGACGCCGCCTTCGCCCAGCGCCGCAAGCAGGTGCGCGCGGCGCTCCGCGGCCTGGCCGGCTCGGCCGAGGTCGCCACCGCCGCCCTCGAGGCCGCCGGCGTGGACCCGACGGCGCGCGGCGAGGTGCTGACCGTCGAGGACTTCGCCCGGATCGCCGAGGCGCTGTTCCCGCTGCTCGAGGAGGGCGCGCCGCGCCCGGGCTCCCCGGGAGCCCCGTGAGCGTCACCGTGCGCGCCGCCGCGAAGATCAACCTCCACCTCGGGGTCGGACGTGTCCGCGACGACGGCTTCCACCCGCTCGACACCGTCTACCAGGCGATCGGGCTCCACGACGACCTCACGCTCGCCCCTGCCGACGGGTTGTCGGTCGTCACGCGGGTCGCGGACCACATCGACCCGACGGCCGTGCCGGACGGCGACGACAACGTCGTGGTCCGCGCCGCGCGGCTCCTCGCGCGCCGCGCGGGTCGGCCGGCGTCCGGCGCCTTCGAGGTCCACAAGGACATCCCGGTGGCCGGTGGCATGGCGGGCGGGTCGGCCGACGCGGCGGCCGCCCTGGTCGCGTACGACCGCCTCCACGGGCTGCGCACCTCCGACGACGACCTGCTCGCCGTCGCGGCCGAGCTGGGCAGCGACATCCCGTTCAGCCTCGTCGGCGGCACGGCGCGCGGGGTCGGGCGCGGCGAGATCGTGACGCCCGTCGAGGACGCGGGCACGTGGTGGTGGGTCGCGGTTCCGTCCACCGAGGGGTTGTCGACCCCGGCCGTCTACCGGCACTTCGACGCGCTCCACCCCGACGCCCCGGAGACGCCGGCCTCGGCCGAGCCGCTGCTGGCAGCGCTCGCCAGCGGGGAGCCCGTACGCCTCGCCCGGGCGCTGCACAACGACCTGCAGGAGCCCGCGATCGACCTGCGGCCCGAGCTCGGCGACCTGATCGCCCGCGGCGAGGCCGAGGGAGCGCTGCGCGGCCTGGTCAGCGGGTCCGGCCCGACCGTGGTGTTCCTCTGCGACTCCGCCGCGGGCGCGCGGGAGACCGCGCTCGGCCTCGCCGGTGCCGGCGAGCGCGTCGTCCTCACCGCGACCGGCCCGGTCGCGGGCGCCCACGTCGTCACCACCGTCTGACCGGGCACTTCCTCGCGCTGGGACCCGCCGACCGGGCACTTCCTCGCGCTGGGACGCACCGACCGGGCACTTCCTCGCGCTGGGACGCACCGACCGGGCATGAACCGCGCCGGACGGGGAAGCATCCCGCTATGTTGTGCGCGACATCCGCGCCACGCGGGTGACTGGGGGAGGATCGTGACCGCGTTCTTGGTGGTCGGCGCGCTCGGCGTCGTGCTGCTCGTCGTGGCGCTCGTCGTCGGCGACGTGCTCGACGGTGCGTTCGAAGGGCTCAGCGCCGGCTTCTTCTCGACCGAGGCCCTCGCCGGCTTCCTCGGCGCGCTCGGCTTCGGCGGTGCGATCGCCCTCGACGCGACCGGGTCGACGTCCCTGGCGGTCGTCATCGGGCTGGTGCTCGGCGTCCTGCTCGGCGCCCTCGCCGCGAAGGCCTCGCGCTTCCTGCACGGCGACGGGGAGGGCGACGCCGTCCGCACGTCCGACCTGCTCGAGAAGATGGGATCGGTGGTGAGCGCCATCCCGGAGGACGGCTTCGGTGTCGTTCAGCTCAGCGTCGGTGGTCACCTCACCCGCCTCAACGCCCGCTCCAGCGCCGCCGTCCCCGCCGGCACCCGCGTCAGCGTCACCCGCGTGATCTCCCCGACCGCCGTCGAGGTCGAGCCGCTCTTCCTGCCCTGAACCCCCACCGCCCAGGCCCACCGCCCACCTCTAGGAGCACCGTCCATGTTCGGTCTGTCCCCGGTCGTCACCTCCGTGATCGGCCTCGTCGTCCTGCTGGTGCTGATCGCACTGCTGGTCACCACGCGCTACAAGGTGGCCGGTCCCAACGAGTCGTTCATCGTCACCGGCCGCAAGGGCAAGGGCGAGGTGCGCAACCCGGAGACCGGCGAGATCTCCACCGACCTCTCCGGCCAGAAGGTCGTCATGGGCGGCGGCGTCTTCGTGATCCCGTTCGTGCAGCGCCTCGCCACCCTCGACCTGTCGTCGCGCCGGATCTCGGTGCAGATCCGCGGCGCCGTGTCCGGCCAGGGCATCAAGCTCAACCTCGACGGCGTCGCCCTCGTCAAGGTCGGCGGCAACGAGGACTCGATCCGCGCGGCCGGCCAGCGCTTCCTCAGCCAGCAGGCCGAGATCGAGACCTTCACCCAGGAGGTGCTCGCCGGCGCGCTGCGCTCGATCGTGGGCTCGATGTCGGTCGAGCAGATCATCCGCGACCGCGCCGCCTTCGCCCAGCGGGTCGCCGAGGAGTCGGAGTCGTCGCTGACCGGCCAGGGCCTGGTGCTCGACACGTTCCAGATCCAGGACATCACCGACGACGGCTCCTACCTCGCCGACCTCGGCCGCCCGGAGGCCGCCAAGCTCAACCAGCTCGCGTCGATCGCCGAGGCCAACGCCCGCCAGGCCGCCGAGCAGGCCCGCATCGCCGCCGAGCAGGAGATCGCCGTCACCCAGCGCGCGCTCGCCCTGAAGAACGCCGAGATCAAGGCCGAGACCGACGCCGCCAACGCGCAGGCCGCGGCCGCCGGCCCGCTCGCCCAGGCCGACCGCGACCAGGCCGTCCTGCTCGAGCAGGAGAAGGTCGCCGTCCGGCAGGCCGCGCTCAAGGAGCGCCAGCTCGACACCGAGGTCCGCAAGCCCGCCGACGCCGAGCGCTACCGCGTCGAGACCGAGGCGCAGGGTCGTCGCAGCTCCGCCATCCTCGAGGCGGAGGCCCGCAAGGCCGCGTCGATCGCCAACGCCGAGGCGGAGGCCGAGAAGGCCCGTCTGACCGGTGAGGGCGAGAAGTCCCGCCGCTCCGCGCTCGCCGAGGCCGAGGCCATCGAGGGCGCCAAGCGTGGTGAGGCCGAGAAGGCCCGCCGTGTCGCGGAGGCCGACGCCGTACGCGCCGAGGGTGAGGCGCAGGCCGCCGCGACCCTCGCCGCCGGGCAGGCCGAGGCCGAGGCGATGGACAAGAAGGCCGCCGCCTTCGCCGGCTACAACGAGGCCGCGGTGCTGCAGATGCTCATAGAGGTGATGCCGAAGGTGGCCGCCGAGCTCGCCCGCCCGATGGCCGGCATCGACAAGCTCACCGTCATCTCCGCCGACGGTGCCGGCGAGCTGCCCCGGCAGGTCACCAACAACCTGGTGCAGACGATGGAGCTGCTCAAGGCGACGACCGGCCTCGACGTCGAGCAGCTGATCCAGAAGTACGCCCGCACCGACGACGCCGCGCCCAGCCTCGGCACCACCTCGCCCGCCCCCGCCGACGGCGGGCAGCCGATCAGCTGAGCGCCGGTCGCCGCCCGCCCGTCCGAGCGGTGCCCCACCCACACTCCCGGCCGCGGGAACGTGGGTGGGACACCGCTCGTCGGCATGTCGGTCGGGACGCGCCGGAGCGGCGGTGCGCCACCCACACTCCTGCTCTCGAGAACGTGGGTGGGACACCGCCCGGGCGTCGCGGTGGACGCACGGCGTACGCCGATCCGCGCCCGCTGGGGCGCACCTGAGAGGATCGGCCGGTCATGGCGAACCTCATCAACCTCGAGCGCGTCTCGAAGTCCTACGGCGTGCGGCCGCTGCTCGACGACGTGTCGCTCGGCATCTCCCTCGGCGAGCGCGTCGGCATCGTCGGGCGCAACGGCGACGGCAAGACCACCCTGCTCGAGGTGATGACCGGGATCGAGGAGCCCGACGGCGGGCGGGTGTCGCGGACCCGTGGGGTCGAGATCGGCTACCTCCACCAGGGCGACGAGCTCGTCGACAGCCACACCGTGCGCGAGGCGGTGCTCGGCGGGCGCCAGGACCACGAGTGGGCCGCCGACCCGACCACCCGGCAGGTCGTCGAGGAGCTGCTCGCCGGCGTCACGCTCGACCGCGCCGTCGTCGGCCTGTCCGGCGGCGAGCGCAGGCGCTGCGCGCTGGCGGCGCTGCTGCTCTCGCGCCACGACCTGATCATCCTGGACGAGCCCACCAACCACCTCGACGTCGAGGCGGTCGCGTGGCTCGCCTCCCACCTCGTCGGGCTGCCGAGCGCGCTCATCGTCGTCACCCACGACCGCTGGTTCCTCGACGAGGTCTGCCAGACCACGTGGGAGGTCCACGACGGCGCGGTCGACGCCTACGAGGGCGGCTACGCGGCGTACGTCCTCGCGAAGGCCGAGCGCCAGCGGCAGGCCGCCGCCTCCGAGACCCGCCGGCTGAACCTCGCCCGCAAGGAGCTCGCCTGGCTGCGGCGCGGCCCGCCGGCGCGTACGTCCAAGCCGAAGTTCCGCATCGACGCGGCCAACGCCCTCATCGACGACGTGCCGCCGCCGCGCGACCGGATGGAGCTCCAGCGCTTCGCCAGCCAGCGGCTCGGCAAGGACGTGATCGACATCGAGGACGTCGACCTCAGCCGTGGCGAGCGGAAGCTCCTCGACCACGCCACCTGGCGGATCGGTCCGGGCGACCGGATCGGCATCGTCGGGGTCAACGGGGCCGGCAAGACGTCGCTGCTCTCGCTGATCGCGGGCACCCTGCCGCCGCAGGTGGGCCGGGTCAGGCACGGCCGGACGATCGCCATGCAGCACCTGACGCAGGCGCTCGACGAGATCGACCCCGAGGCGCGGGTGCTGCCGACGGTCGAGTCGATCCGGCGCGTCACGAAGACGCTGGACGGCCAGGAGATCACCGCGACGTCGATGCTCGAGCGCTTCGGCTTCACCGGCGACCGGCTGACCGCCCGCCTCGGCGACCTGTCCGGCGGCGAGCGGCGACGCTTCCAGCTGCTCAAGCTGCTGCTGACCGAGCCCAACGTGCTGCTGCTCGACGAGCCCACCAACGACCTCGACATCGACACCCTCAACGTCCTCGAGGACTTCCTCGACTCGTGGCCGGGCACGCTCATCGTGGTCAGCCACGACCGGTACTTCCTCGAGCGGGTCACCGACTCGGTGTGGGCCCTGCTCGGCGACGGCCAGGTCTCGATGCTGCCGCGCGGCGTCGACGAGTACCTCGAGCGGCGCGCCGCCCAGCAGTCGCGCGAGCAGGAAGCCGCGAGGAACGAGGTCGCGGCGAGCGCGGCGCGACCCGCGAAGCCCGCCCCCGACGCCGACGCCGACGCCGCCACGCTCGCCAAGTCGCGTCCCGGCAGCGCCGAGGACCGCGCGGCCCGCAAGGTGCTGGCGCGGGTGGAGAAGCAGCTCGAGCGGATCGCCGCGCGTGAGGCGGAGCTGCACGCCGAGATGGAGGCCAACCTCACCGACTACGCCCTGCTCGCGCGCGTCGGCGACCAGCTCGGCGAGCTCGCGGCGGAGAAGGAGGAGCTGGAGCTGGAGTGGCTCGAGGCCTCCGAGGTCGTCGAGTAGACGCGCGGACCGAACCCGTGCAGCACCCCTCGCCGCGGGCGTGGGCGCCGCGCGGCCGCGGGACTTCTGTCCGCGCGTCTGCGCAGGGCTCAGCTGAAGGGCGCGAGCAGCGAGCGCAGGAGGCCGGCGAGCCGGGCGCGGTCGGCGTCCGGGAGGTCGGCGAGGAGGTCGGCCTCGGCGCGCAGCAGCGCCTCGAACGCGCCGTCGACGGCCGCCTTGCCCTCGATGGTCAACCGCACGAGCACGCCGCGGCGGTCCTTGGGGTCTGGCAACCGCTCGACGAGGCCACGCGCGGCCAGCCGGTCGACCCGGTTGGTCATCGTGCCGCTGGTCACCAGCGTCTCGCGCAGCAGCCGGCCGGGGGAGAGCTCGTAGGGCGCTCCCGCCCGCCGCAGCGCGGCCAGGACGTCGAACTCCCACGACTCGATGCCGTGCGCGGTGAAGGCGTCGCGGCGCGCGAGGTCGAGGTGTCGGGCGAGCCGGCTGATGCGGGAGAACACCTCGACGGGCGCGAGGTCCAGGTCGCCGCGTTCGCGGCCCCAGGCCTCGACCAGGTCGTCCACCTCGTCTCGCATGACGACATCCTGCCAGATCGGTCGAGAATCTTGACATCGAGAGGTTTTCGGGCGAGGCTCCAAGTGTCTCGACATCAAGACACTTTCCCGGGTAGTCCAGTGACAATCGGTCGTGAAGACGACCTCCGGACGACCATCCGGCACTGGACTACCCCGGCCCGCCCGAGGAGGAGCACGCGCATGAGCCACAGCTGGGACCCCGACCGCTACCTCGCGTACGCCGACGAGCGCGGCCGGCCGTTCGTCGACCTGCTGGCGCGGGTGCACGCAGAGCGGCCGCGCGTCGTCGTCGACCTCGGCTGCGGGCCGGGCAACCTCACGGCGCTGCTCGCCGACCGGTGGGCCGGCGCGCAGGTGACCGGCATCGACAGCAGCCCCGAGATGATCGCCGCGGCGCGCTCGGTCGACGGCATCGCGTGGGAGGTCGCCGACCTGCGCGACTGGGCGCACCCCGACCCGCTCGCGCTGCGGGCACCGGTCGACGTGCTCGTCTCCAACGCCACGCTGCAGTGGCTGACCGACCACCTCGCGCTGCTGCCGTCGCTGGTCGACCGGGTCGCGCCGGGCGGCTGGTTCGCCTTCCAGGTCCCGGGCAACTTCGGCGAGCCGAGCCACACCATCCGCAGCGACATCGCCGAGCGCGCGCCCTACGCCGAGCACGTGCGCGACGTCGCGGTCCCGGCCAGCCACGAGCCCGCCGACTACCTCCGCGTCCTGCTCGACCTCGGCTGCGAGGTCGACGCCTGGGAGACGACGTACCTCCACGTCCTCGCCGGGCCCGACCCGGTCTTCGACTGGGTCTCCGGCACCGGCGCCCGCCCCACCCTCCAGGCGCTGCCCGACGACCTCCGTCCGCTCTTCGAGGACGAGTTCCGCGCGCTGCTGCGCGAGGCCTACCCCGCCGACGCGTCGGGCCGCGTGGTGATGCCGTTCCGCCGCATCTTCGTCGTCGCGCGCAGGCCCGAGCTGGACGAGGTGGTCGCGTGATGCGGCTGCACCACGTCCAGGTCGCCTGCCCGCCCGGCGGCGAGGACGTCGCCCGCCGGTTCTACGCCGACGGCCTCGGGATGACCGAGGTGGACAAGCCCGCCGACCTCGTCGCCCGCGGCGGGTGCTGGTTCAGGGCGTACGACCGCACCGGCGCCGTCACGGCCGAGGTCCACGTCGGGGTCGAGGACCCGTTCTCCCCGGCGCGCAAGGCCCACCCCGCCCTCGTCGTCGACGACCTCGACGCGATCGCCGAGCGGCTGCGGGGCGTCGGCGCCGAGGTCGACGAGAGCCAGCGCACCACCTTTCCCGGCCACGTCAGGTTCCACACCTTCGACGGCCACGGCAACCGGGTCGAGGTCCTCTCGCCCCTCAGCCCCGGTATCTAGGGACGTTCTGGTGGGCCGAAGGGCCGGATCGCCCCCCATTTCGTCCTCGGATATCGGGTGCGGGGGAGGGGGTCCCTCGGGGAGGATCCGGCCATGCTGCTGCTGATCCTCGGGCCGCCCGCCGTGGGCAAGATGACCGTCGGGCGCGCGGTCGCCGACCGGTCGGACTTCCGGCTGTTCCACAACCACCACAGCATCGAGATGCTGCTCGACGTCTTCGACTACGGCACCCCGCCGTTCCGCACGCTCAACACCGAGATCCGCAGCCGGGTCATCGAGGAGGCCGCGGCCGCCGGCACCGACCTCGTCTTCACCTTCGTGATGGGGATGGACGAGCAGGACGAGGCCGACCACCTCGAGCGGCTGGCTGCGCCGTACGCCGACGACGTCGCGGTCGTCGAGCTGGTCGCCGACCTCGACACCCGGCTGGTCCGCAACCGCACCGAGCACCGGCTCGCCGAGAAGAAGTCGAAGCGCGACGTCGAGTGGTCGGACGGCAACGTCCGCCAGCTCGAGGCCGACTACCGGATGACGTCCGAGCCCGGCCGCGACGCCCCGGGAGAACGGTTGCTCGCCCGCTGGCCGCACCTCCAGCTGGACAACACCGACCTCCCGGCCGACGAGACGGCGGACCGGGTGCTCGCCTGGCTCGCTACCCGGCAGTAACATCGGCGGCATGCCTGCCGTCCTCGACCTCTGGAAGAAGACCACCGCGCTGCCCTTGGGCGCCCGGCTCTTCTCGCTCGCCTTCAGCCAGAAGGCGCCCTACTTCGCCAGCATCCGGCCGCGCTTCACCGTGGTCGAGCCGAACCGGGCCGAGCTGGTGATCACCGACCGCCGACGGGTCCACAACCACATCGGCACGGTGCACGCGATCGCGCTGTGCAACGGCCTCGAGGCGGCCATGGGCGCGCTCGCCGAGTCGACCATCCCGCGCGACCGCCGCTGGATCCCGAAGGGGATGGAGGTCGCCTACACCGCCAAGGCGAGCTCCGACATCACCTGCGTCGCCGAGACCGACCCCGAGCAGTGGACCGCCGAGCTCGGGGAGGGCTACGACCTGCCGGTGCGCGTCCGGGGCACGCGCACCGACGGCACGGTCGTCGTCGAGGGCGAGATCCGGCTCTGGATCTCGGCCAAGAGGGCCTAGGCGGGCCCGCCGCCGGTGTCGCCCTTGTAGAACGGCGCGGATCCGCCGACCTTGGCCTCGCCGACCATCCCGACCTCGAGCACCTTCCGCTCGCCCACGAGCCGCTTCTGCGCCCAGGTGGCGACGAGGGTCAGCAGCAGGTTGACCACGATGTAGATCGCGGCGATGACGATGATCGTCGGCACGTGGTTGGCGAACTGCGGATAGATCGCCTTCGCGACGCGCGTGAGGCCGAGGCCCGCGACGACGTAGCCGAGGCTGGTGTCCTTGAGCGCCACGACCATCTGGCTGATGATCGCCGGGATCATGATCTTCACCGCCTGCGGCAGCAGGATCAGCGTCATCACCTGGTACTTGCGCATCCCGACGGCGTACGCCGCCTCGGCCTGGCCGCGCGGGACGGCGTTGACGCCGGCGCGGAAGACCTCGGCCAGCACGGCCCCGTTGTAGAGGGTCAGCGCGATGACGACCGCCCAGTAGGTGCGGCGGGACAGCTCGTCCATGCCGCTGACGACCGAGTAGAAGACGAAGACGATCAGCAGGATCACCGGCACGGCGCGGAAGAACTCGACGACCAGCCAGCACGGCCAGCGCACGATCGCGTGGTCGGAGAGCTTGCCGACGCCGAAGACCAGGCCGAAGACGACCGCGCCCAGGATCGCGCTCGCCGCCATCTGCAGGGTGACCAGCAGGCCGTCGACCAGGATCGCCTGGATGTAGCGCGGGGTCAGGAACGGCTCCCACTTGGCGTACTCGAACTGGCCGGTCTCGTTGAAGCGCCACACGACCCAGCCGAGCAGCGCGAGGAGGCCGACGACGGTGGCGATGCCGTACGTGCGGTGCCGCGCGCGGGTCGCGGGACCGGGGGCGTCGAACAGGACACTGGCGGCCATCAGGCGATCCTCCACCGGCGCTCGAAGTAGATCGCGACCGCGGAGACGATCTCGACGAGGACGACGTAGCCGAGCGCGAACATGATGAAGATGCCCGTGCGCTCGCTGGCGAAGTCGTTGGTGAACGACTTCATCTGGGCCGCGGCCTCGATCACGCCGAAGACGCCGGCCACGGACGTGTTCTTGAGCAGCGCGATGAGCGTGCTGGCCAGCGGCGGCACCGAGGCGCGGAACGCCTGCGGGAGCACGACCTGGGTCATCACGCCGCCGAAGGGCAGGCCGATGGCGCGCGCGGCCTCGGCCTGGCCGAGCGGCACGGCGTTGATGCCGGCGCGCAGCGACTCGCAGACGAAGCAGGACGTGTAGAGCGTCAGGGCGACGACCGCGGCGCTGAAGAAGGCGGTGAAGTCGTAGGGGCCGATGTGGATGTCGACCCAGGAGAAGCGCAGCGTCTGGAACACCTTGGGCGCGCCGAGCTGGAAGAACAGGAAGATCATCACGAGCGGGGTGTTGCGCACCACCGTCACGTAGGCCGTCGCCGCCCGGCTCAGCACCGACACGGGGCCGACGCGCATCGCGACGAGGACGGTGCCGAGGACCACGGAGAGGACGCCGGAGACGAGGAACAGGAAGACGGTGTAGCCGAAGGCCTTGACGTAGAGGTCCGGGCTGTCGAGCACGGCGTTCAACGAGGCTCCTCTCAGCGGGAGTGGCGGGTCGGGCGGTGTCGAGCCGGGGCCCGGGTGGCCCGGACCCCGGCTCGGGGGTGGTTCAGCGCGAGGTCACGCGCAGGCGTCCATCTCGGGGAGCTCCGGCACCTCGACGCCCGAGGGGCCGAGCGTGGCGGTGAAGGCCTCCTCGTAGGCGCCGCTGTCGTAGGCGTCGGTGATGGTGTCGACGATCCACTGGCACATCTCCGGGCGGTCGATCGAGTAGCCGACGCCGATGCGCTCCTCGGAGAACTCGTCGCCGACGACCTTCAGCTCGCCCTCGTTCTGCGCGGCGTAGCCGGCGAGGATCGTGCCGTCGGTCGACATGGCCTGGACCGTGCCGTCGAGCACCTTCTCCACGCACTCGGAGTAGGTGTCGAAGCCGACCGGCTTCATGCCCTCGGCCTTGACGTTCTCCAGCGAGGTCGAGCCGGTGACCGAGCAGACCTCCTGGCCGGCGAGGTCGTCGGTCGACGCCACGTCGCTGTCCGCCGGCACCAGCAGCTGCTGGCCGGTGACCAGGTACGGGCCGGCCTGGCCGACGACCTTGCGGCGGTCGTCGGTGATCGAGTACGACGCCAGCACGAGGTCGACGGTGCCGTCCTCGAGGAAGGGCTCGCGGTTGTCGGAGATCGTCTCGACCCACTCGATGTCGTCGCCGGTGATGCCGAGGCTCGCCGCGAGCTGCTTGGCCATCTCGACGTCGAAGCCGGTGGGGGTGTCGGAGGCCGCGTCCTTGAAGCCGAGGCCCGGCTGGTCGTACTTCACGCCGATCTTGATGGTGCCGGCGTCGGCCAGCTCCTTCATCCGGGTGCCGTCGTCGAAGTTGTCGGCCGCGTTCTCGGCCGCCTCGACGTCCGGGCCTTCCGTCTCCTCGCCGGCGTTGCCGCAGGCAGCGAGCGACAGGGCCAATCCCGCCGTGGCGATGATCGCCTTGGTCCTGGTGAATCTCATCCTTGCTCTCCTTCAGTTGGCGGCCCGAGGCCGTCGGGGGTTTCTGGGGATGGAATGTGCTGTTGTGTCCCGAGCTGGTGGGTCCTCAGCGGGTCAGTGCTTGAGGATCTTGCCGAGGAAGTCCTTGGCGCGGTCGGAGGTCGGGTTCGTGAAGAACTCCTCCGGGGTGTTCTCCTCGACGATCGCGCCGTCGGCCATGAAGACGACCCGGTCGGCGGCGGTGCGGGCGAAGCCCATCTCGTGGGTGACGACGACCATGGTCATGCCCTGCTGCGCGAGGTCGACCATGACGTCGAGGACCTCCTTGATCATCTCCGGGTCGAGCGCGGAGGTCGGCTCGTCGAAGAGCATCACCTTGGGCTCCATGGCCAGGGCGCGGGCGATCGCCACGCGCTGCTGCTGGCCGCCGGAGAGCTGGGCGGGGTACTTCTCGGCCTGGTGGCCGACGCCGACGCGCTCGAGGAGCTCGCGGGCCTTGGCCTCGGCCTGCTCCTTCTTCACGCCGCGGACCTTGATCGGGCCGAGGGTGACGTTCTCCAGGATCGTCTTGTGGGCGAAGAGGTTGAAGCTCTGGAAGACCATGCCGACCTCGGCGCGCAGCCCGGCGAGCGCCTTGCCCTCCTGGGGGAGGGCCTGGCCGTCGAGGGTGATGGTGCCCTCGTCGATCGTCTCGAGCCGGTTGATGGTGCGGCACAGCGTCGACTTGCCGGAGCCGGACGGGCCGATCACGACGACCACCTCGCCGCGCTTGACGGTGAGCTCGATGTCCTTGAGGGCGTGCAGTGCTCCGAAGTGCTTCTGCACGCCGCTGAGCACGACGAGGGGCTCGCCCCGGCCGGCGCTGACGGGGGCCGTTTCCTGCGCGGTCATGGCGGCAACCTATCGGCACTGGTCTGGACCTGCCATCGCGCACGGGCCCGACGGGGCAGGCGTCACCCGATCGTGATGCGCGGCGGCGGCGTGGTCAGAGGTCGCGCACGGCCCCCGCGTCGGGGTCCCAGCGGCGCAGTCCGGCGAGGCTGATCGACGCGTCGGCGTGGCCCAGCACGTCGAGCACGGCCGGCACGTCGGCGCGCGGCACCCGGCGGGCGAGCGTGGCGTGCGGCAGCCAGCCGAGGTGCTGGGGGTCGGGCACCTCGGCGCGTACGTCGAGCACCGCCCGGACCAGGTCGTCGTCGACGTCGAGCAGGCGGACGACGGTGACGCGGTTGCCACCGAGGAGGGCGAGCCCGGCCGCCCGCACGGAGCGGGGGAGCAGCGGGCCCAGCACGCGCGCGGCCACCTGCTCGTCCTCGGCGCGGAGCGCGGGAGCGGCGAGGACGGTCACGTGCGGGGTGTTGGTGGGGCCGCGGTGGTCGAGCTGGGAGGGGAGCCCGGCGTCGCGCAGGGCCTGCCAGTCACGGCGTACGACCTCGGCGCCGGCCTCGTCGGGCAGCAGCTCGATCGCGTGCATGCGGGGCATGCAGCGAGCCTAGGTCCGGCCCGGGCGGTGCCGGGTGGGGTCAGGCGGACTTGCGACCGCGGGTGACGCGCGCCGACTCGATCGAGGTGGCGTCGTAGACCCGGACCCAGTCGACCTGGGCGGCGTCGCCGAGCTCGTCGCCGGTGAGGTTGGCCAGCTCGTAGTCGGAGGTGAGGTTCGACAGGACGAGGTACTGCGCGGCCTGGGAGACGGCGGCGGTCTCGCGGTAGTACTCGCGGCCGTCGACGCGGAAGATGTAGGAGGTGGGGGTCCACTCGACGGAGAAGACGTGGAACTCGTCCCACCAGCTGCGGTTCTTGCCGAGGACCTGGCGGGTGGCGGGGAAGAGGTCGCCGTGGCTGACCTTCTCCCAGCCGGCCTCGTAGTAGTGGACGTGCGAGCCGACGGCCTCGTTGCCGCGGCCGTTCTCGCCGAAGAACTCCATGATGTCGATCTCCGTGCCGGCGGAGGGGACGCCGTCGGTGTAGGTGGTGCCGGCCGGGAGCATCCAGAAGCCGGTGTGCATGCCCTTGGCGCGCTGCGGCTTGATGCGGGCGGCGACGATGCCGTGCTGGAAGAAGCGGGTGTTCTCGGTGGCGACCTGGCTGTTCACGAGGTACTGCTGGGTGCCGGCGGTGCCGTTGGAGACGTAGTTGCAGGTCGCGCCGCCCATGGTGGGGTCGACGCCGATGCCGAGGCGGAGCACGCCGCCGCCGACGCTGCGGGCCGACGGGTCGACGCGGGCGCAGGTGCGGGGGGCGTACACGCTCTCGCGCTCGCGCTTCTGGTCGTTCCAGACGGTGGCGTCGAGGGCGGTGCCGGAGAAGGTGTCCTCGAACTCCGGGGTCCAGCGCGCGGCGGTGACGGTGCCGGAGGTCCAGGTGAGGCCGGAGGCGGTGGTGGAGGCGCGGTAGACGCCGGGGCCGGGGGCGAAGGTCGCGGTGCCGTAGGCGTCCTCGGTGCCGATGGCCACGAGCTTCCAGCCCTTCGCGGTCCGGCGCTCGAGGGTGACCCGCTGGCCCGGGGCGGCCGGCGAGAAGGTGGCGACGAGCGAGGCCTGGTTGGACGGCGCGGCCGGGGAGGTGCCGGGCTGGACGATCGGCGGCAGCGCGGCGAGGGTGGCGGTGACCTTGACCTTGGTGCTGCGCGCGCCCTTGCGGGCCTTGGCGGGCTTGTGGGCCTGGGCCTTGGCGGCGACCTGCGAGGTGCTGCCGTCGGCGGCGTCGGCGTGGCCGACGGTGAGCCCGATCAACACGATGGTGACAAGCACGGTGAGGACGACCCGGCCCAGGCGTACGGCGGCGCTGGCGGCCCGTGCGTCCGGCCTGCGGTGCGCAGCGGTGAAGCTCATGTGTCTGTCCCCCGGTGACTGTTGTCAGCGCCTGGGACCCGATTCCCGTTGCACGTGTTACCAATTTGTGGATACAGGAAAGATCTTGTGTCCGATCCTTGGCTAATGCCAGTCCCTGCGCCTCATTTGATCCAAAGAGGAGATCGTCGTAGTCACAACGGGCTAACCCGAAAGGTCAGAAGGCCTCACCGGGCCCGGGTCGGACGTCACCGATCGATTCCGCCCGCCCCCGCGCGCCGCCGTACTCTGGGACGGCCATGACTGCTGCTGCCCCGACCTCTCCCGAGACCGCCCCGCGCACCTACGAGGTGAAGACCCACGGGTGCCAGATGAACGTCCACGACTCCGAGCGGCTCAGCGGCCTGCTGGAGGACGCCGGCTACGTCCGGGCCGGCTCGGACGAGCAGGCCGACGTGGTCGTGTTCAACACCTGCGCGGTCCGCGAGAACGCCGACAACAAGCTCTACGGCAACCTCGGCCACCTCGCGCCGGTCAAGGCCCAGCGCCCGGGCATGCAGATCGCCGTCGGCGGCTGCCTGGCGCAGAAGGACCGCTCGGAGATCACCCGGCGCGCGCCGTGGGTCGACGTGGTGTTCGGCACCCACAACATCGGCTCGCTGCCGGTGCTGCTCGAGCGGGCGCGCGTGCAGGAGGAGGCCCAGGTCGAGATCCTGGAGTCGCTCTCCGTCTTCCCCTCGACGCTGCCGACCAAGCGCGAGTCGGCCTACGCCGCGTGGGTGTCGATCTCGGTCGGCTGCAACAACACCTGCACCTTCTGCATCGTCCCGTCGCTGCGCGGCAAGGAGAAGGACCGGCGCCCCGGCGAGATCCTCGCCGAGATCGAGGCGCTCGTCGCCGAGGGCGTCACCGAGATCACCCTGCTCGGGCAGAACGTCAACGCCTACGGCGTCGAGTTCGGCGACCGACAGGCCTTCTCCAAGCTGCTGCGCGCGTGCGGTGCCGTGCCCGGCCTCGAGCGGGTGCGGTTCACCTCCCCGCACCCCGCCGAGTTCACCGACGACGTCATCGAGGCGATGGCCGAGACCCCGAACGTGATGCCCTCGCTGCACATGCCGCTGCAGTCGGGCTCCGACAAGGTGCTGCGCGACATGCGGCGCTCCTACCGCCAGTCGAAGTACCTCGGGATCATCGAGCGGGTCCGCGCCGCGATCCCCGACGCCGCGATCACCACCGACATCATCGTCGGCTTCCCCGGCGAGACCGAGGAGGACTTCCGGGCCACCCTCGACGTGGTCCGCGCCGCGCGCTTCTCGGCCGCGTTCACCTTCCAGTACTCCAAGCGGCCCGGCACCCCCGCCGCCGTGCTCGAGGACCAGGTGCCGGCCGACGTCGTCAAGGACCGCTACCAGCGCCTCGTCGAGGTCGTCGAGGAGGTCGCCTGGGAGGAGAACAAGGCGATCGTCGGGCGCACCGTCGAGCTGATGGTCGCCGAGGGGGAGGGGCGCAAGGACTCCGCCACCAAGCGGCTCTCCGGTCGGGCGCCCGACAACCGGCTGGTGCACTTCGCGGCCGACTTCTCGGCGGTGGACGCAGACTCGGTCCGCCCGGGCGACATGGTGGCCGTCGAGATCACCTACGCCGCCCCGCACCACCTCGTCGCCGACGGCGCGATCCGCTCGGTGCGCCGCACCCGCGCCGGTGACGCCTGGGAGCGGCGTACGTCCGCCCCGCCCTCCGCGTCCTCCGTCGGCCTCGGCATGCCGTCCGTCGGCGTGCCCGCCCCGCTGCCTCCAGCGCCTGCCTGCGGCTGAGGTCTTGTTGCCGCTGGATCCCCGGCCGGCCGGGGATCCAGCGCGGATCGTGGAACCGCCGAGCCACCAGGTGGCACCGGGGCTCCACGATCACGTCATCCACAGATGGCGTGACGGGGGTCGCGCCGGCCGTCCGCGACGGGTGATCGTCCTCGGATGGAGATCCTGCAGCCCCTGCTGGCCAGCCAGGGCGGCGTCGTGTCACGCCGCCAGGCGCTGACGGAGGGCGTGGCGCCGCACGACCTCCGCCGCCTGGTCCGCCGACGTGAGCTCGCGCCCGTCTTCCCGGGCGTGCTCGTCGACCACACGGGAGAGCCGACCTGGCTCCAACGGGCGTGGGGTGCGGTCCTGTTCTGCGCGGCCCGCGACGACGAGCAGGGCGGCCCCGGGGCGGCGCTGGCCGGAGCCTCCGCCGTACGCGCGGCGGACGGTCCCGGGCGCGGCGAGGACGCCGGACCGATCGTGGTGGCGATCCCGCGCGAGCGCCGGGTGCTCGCGCCGCCGGGCATCACGGTGGTCCGCACCTTCGACCTCGGCGCGCGGGTGCAGTGGAACGTGGGCCCGCCGCGCATGCGCTACGACGAGGCGGCGCTCGACGTCGCGCTGGCGGCTCCGGAGGAGCTCGCGGCGATCGGCGCGATCGCACGGGCGGTGCAGAGCCGGCACACGACGGCCGCCCGGATGGGCGAGGCGCTCGGGCGCAGGTCGCGCGCCCCGCGGCGTACGTTCCTCGAGGCCGTCCTCGCCGACGTCTCCGCGGGCGCGTGCTCGGTGCTGGAGCGCGAGCACGTCGCGCGGGTCGAGCGGCCGCACGGCCTGCCCGCCGGCACGCGGCAGCAGCGTGCCGGGACGCTGTCGGGCATCGTCTACCGCGACAACGCCTACGACGAGCTGCTCGTCGAGCTCGACGGGCGGCTGTTCCACGACACGGCGGAGCAGCGCGACCGCGACCACGAGCGCGACCTCGACGCCGCGGTCGCCGGCGCCGGCACGGTGCGGCTCACCTGGGGTCAGGTGGTCGGTCGGCCGTGCTCGACCGCCGCCAAGCTGTCCGTCGTGCTCGAGCGTCACGGTCTCCGGGGTGGGCGACCCTGCGGTCCGTCGTGCGCGTGGCTCGCGGCTGCCTGACGATCGTGGAGCTCCGGAGCCACCAGGTGGCCGCAGGACTCCACGATCCTCAGGCGGGAGGCTCCGGCGAGCCGTCCTCGGCCTCCTGGCCGGCCTCGGGGTCGGCGGTGGTGCCGGTCTCCTGGTCGTCCGCCTCGCCCTCGGGGGCCTGCGGCTTGTCGTCGGGCTCGGAGATCTCGTCCGGCGTCGCGTCGTCGACCGCCGGGTTGTCGTCGGGGTCGAGGTCGCGGCCCAGGCCGTCGTCGGCGGGGTCGCTGTGCAGGGCGTCGGCGTCGACGCCCCCGGCCACCAGCTGGGGCTCTTCTGCGGTCGGCTCCGGGATCGGGCCGAGGTCGTCGTCGGTCATGGCTGCCTCCTGTGGTCGGTCGCTGCGATCGTGCCTCGCGGCCCGGGCGCGGGCCACCCCCGCTAGGGCGACGTGGGCCAGCCGAAGGTCAGGTAGCGCTCGCCGGAGAAGAGGTGGGACAGGGCGTGGGCCTCGTGGGGGACCACCGGGTCGGGGAGCGCGTCGAGCGGCGCCCAGGTGAGCTCCGAGGCCTTGTCAGGCTCGACGATCCGCGGCTCGCCCGACCACGAGCGTGCGGTGAAGAAGAAGTCGACCCGCTCCTCGATGGCCGCGCCGAACTGGCTGCGCTGCATGGTGAAGGCGAAGTCCAGGTCGAGGTCGGTGATCCCGAGCTCCTCGAGCGCCTCGCGGCGGGCGGCGTCGTACGCAGTCTCGCCCGGCTCGACGTGGCCGGCCGCGGCGGCCGCCCAGTGCCCCGGCATGTAGGGCACCGGGCCGCGCCGCTGGAGCAGCACCTCGGTCCCGCCGGCGCCGTCGCGCAGCAGGTAGACGTAGGACGCCGGGACGAGGGCGAAGCGTTCGGTCACCCGGCCGACCCTAGAGGGGTCAGCGGGGCGGGGTGCCGGGGGTGGTGCCGGGCGGGATGTCGTCGTTCTTGCCGTCGAGCGAGTCGAGGGCGTCGCGAGCCTTGCCGGTCGCCTTGTCGATCTTGTCGGCGTGCTTGCCGCCGGTCTTCTCGTTGGCGAGCCTGCCGGCCTTGTCGATGCCGTCGGCGATCTTGTCGCCGTGCTGGTCGACCGCGTCGGTCAGCTTGGCCTTGGCCTTGTCCAGGAAACCCATGGTCCCTCCCGGGGGGTGCGCCGCCCCACCCCGCGGGCGGGGGACTCCGGCACGATCGAGACTAGCCGGGCTGCGACAATCGGCCCATGGCTCGTCCCATCGTCGCCGTCGTCGGCGCCACGGCCTCGGGCAAGACCGGCCTCAGCCTCGACCTCGCCGAGCGGCTCGACGGCGAGGTCGTCAACACCGACGCGATGCAGGTCTACCGCGGGATGGACGTCGGCACCGCCAAGCTCCCGGAGGCGGAGCGGAGGGGGATCCCGCACCACCTGCTCGATCTGATGGAGGTCACCGAGCCCGCGAGCGTCGCCGAGTTCCAGCGGCTCGCGCGCGAGGTGGTCGCCGACGTCCGCGGCCGCGAGCGCACGCCGGTGCTGGTCGGCGGGTCGGCCCTCTACACCCGCGCGATCGTCGACCGCTTCGAGTTCCCCGGCACCGACGACTCGCTGCGCCGCGAGCTCGAGGTCGAGCTCGAGCGGGTCGGCAGCCCGGCGCTGCACGCGCGCCTCGCCGGCGTCGACCCCGAGGCGGCCGCGCAGATCCTGCCCGACAACGGCCGCCGCGTGGTGCGCGCGCTCGAGGTCGTCGCGCTCACCGGCCGCCCCTTCAGCGCGAGCCTGCCGCGACTGGAGTACGCCGACCCGCGCACGGTGCAGGTCGGCGTCGACATCGACCGGCCCACCCTCGACGAGCGGATCGCGCTCCGGGTGGAGGAGATGTTCGCAAGCGGGTTCGTCGAGGAGGTCGAGGCGCTGCTCGCGCGCGGCCTCGCGGACGGGCGCACCGCGGGGCGGGCCATCGGCTACCGCGAGGTCGCGGGGTCCTCGCCGCGACCGCACGCTCGCCGAGGCCAAGGAGCAGACCGTCGTCGCCACCCGCCGCTTCGCGCGCCGCCAGGACTCCTGGTTCCGCAAGGACCCGCGGGTCGTCGGGGTCGCCCACGACGACCCCCGCCGGGTCGAGGCCGCGCTGGCGGCCGTGGCCGACCTCGCGGGCGCGTCAGCGGCTGAGCACCGGCGCGGGCGTCCGGGTCCCGCTGGGCGCGCGGGCCGCGTCGCGCGCGCCGAGGGCGACCGCCTCCTCGACCCACCGGGCGAGCTGCTCGGGCGTACGTCCCCGGACGTCGGCGTACCGGGTCACCCGGGTCGGCTTGATCCCGCAGAACTCCATCGTGCGTCCGCGCACCTGCTTGACGGTGCTGTCGCCGACGAGCGGGAGGTACCACCCCGGGGAGTCCGAGGTGACGGCCAGCCGTCCGGTGCGCCCGGCGAGCAGGCCCTCCGGCATCCCGTTGTCGCGGTAGCGGAAGGCCCACCCGCGCTCGAGCGTGCGGTCGAAGAAGCCCTTGAGCAGCGCCGGCACCGAGCCCCACCACAGCGGCGTGAAGACGGCGACGTGGTCGGTCCCGGCGAGGTGCTCCTGCGCGCGGACCAGGTCGGGCTCGAGGTCCTGCGGGGTGCGGTAGCCGGTGCGGAGGGTGAAATCGAAGTCGAGGTCGCGCAGCGGCAGCAGGGTGCCGCCGGCCCCCTCGGCGTAGGCCGCGGCGAGCGCGGCGGTGAGGGAGCGCGGGTCGGGGTGGCCGTCGAGGACGAGGACGTGGGACATGGGGACCTCCGGTGCGAAGTGGACACTGTCAAGAATGTGGACACCAGCAAGATTGGCGTACGATGTTGCGCATGTCAAGATCCACCGGCGGCTATCACCACGGAAACCTCCAGGTCGCCCTCGAGGACGCCGCGCTCGAGCTGCTCACGACCACCCCGGCGGCCCGGATCAGCCTGCGCGAGGTCGCGCGCCGCGCCGGCGTGAGCCACAACGCCCCCTACCACCACTTCGGGGGCCGGTCCGAGCTCCTCGGCGCCCTCGGCGTTCGGGGCATGGCCGCGCTGCTGGCCGCGCAGGAGGAGGCGGTCGCCGGCGTCGACGGCGTCGTGGCCCAGGTCCAGGCGCTCGGCCTCGCCTACGTCACCTACGCCGCCACCCACCCGCAGGCGTTCGCGCTCGTCTTCGACCCGGAGTACTGCGCGGCGGGGGAGCCCAGCGAGGAGATGGCCCCGCTCATCGCGCGCAACGAGGAGCTGCTCGGCGGCCTGGTCGAGCGGCTCGTGCGCGAGCCCGGCTACGAGGGGCGCGATCCCGTCGCGCTGTCCGCGGCGCTGTGGTCGACCGTGCACGGGATGGCCCAGCTGATCATGCTCGGGCACCTCCCGGTCGAGGCCGCCGAGCCCGCGCTCACCGCCCTCGTGCGCTGAACCCGTGGGCGGGCCGGGTCGCGGACCTCGGTCGAGCGGGCTGTCGGTGGCCGGTGCGAGGGTGGGTCGATGGCGACGATCTACTACACCGGCTGCTCCCTCGACGGCTTCATCGCGACCGACGACCACTCCCTCGACTGGCTGACCTCGCGCGACATCGACCAGGACGGGCCGATGGCCTACCCCGCCTTCAGCGAGCGCGTCGGCGCGTGCGCGATGGGGGCCAACACGTGGCAGTGGATCCTCGACCACGACGACGACCCGTGGGGCCCCAAGCCGACGTGGGTGGTGACCCACCGCGACTTCGCGCCGTCGCAGCAGGTGCGGTTCACCGCCGCCGACGTCCGCGAGGTGCACGCCGAGATGACGGAGGCGGCCGACGGCAAGGACCTCTGGGTCGTCGGCGGTGGCGAGCTGGTCGGGCAGTTCCACGACGCGGGGCTGCTCGACGAGGTCTGGATCCAGTACGCACCCTGCACCCTCGGCGGCGGCGCGCCCGTCCTGCCGCGGGCGATGGAGCTCAGGCTCGAGGAGGTGGCGCGCAACCGTGACTTCGCGTGCGTGCGGCACACCGTGGTGCGCTGACACCCACCCCGGCGGTCGTGGACAGCGCCGGGGCCGGACGGCAGGGTGGAGGTTCCACCACTCGGGAGGTCCCCCATGCGCATCCGCACGCCCCTCGCCGCCGCCACCTCGGCCGGCCTGCTCGCCGCCCTCGCCGTCACCGCGCCGACGTCCGCCGCGCCCGGCTCCGGCGCGTCACCCGACCGGAACGACCAGGCGAGGCCCACCGCCAAGAGGGCGACCGCGATCGGCACGGGCGGTGCCGTCACCACCGTCGACCCCGAGGCGACGGCCGCCGGGCTGAAGGTGCTGAAGGCGGGCGGCAACGCCGTCGACGCGGCGGTCGCCGCGGCCGCCACCCTCGGCGTCACCGAGCCCTACAGCGCGGGCATCGGCGGCGGGGGCTACTTCGTCCACTACGACGCGAGCTCGGGCAAGGTCCGCTCCCTCGACGGCCGCGAGACCGCGCCGCGCAAGATGCCGCAGGACGCCTTCATCGACCCCGCGACCGGCAAGCCGTACCCGTTCACCCCCGACCTGGTCACCAGCGGCGTCAGCGTCGGCACCCCCGGCACCCTCGCCACCTGGGACAAGGCGCTGGCCAACTGGGGGACGCTGTCGCTGGCCGACGCGCTGGCCCCGGCGACGAAGGTCGCCCGGCGCGGGTTCAAGGTCGACGAGACCTTCCGCCAGCAGACGCTCGACAACGAGGAGCGGTTCCGGGCGTTCAAGGACACCCGGAGGCTGTTCCTCCCGAGGGGCGACGCCCCGAAGGTCGGGTCGATCTTCCGCAACCCCGAGCTCGCCGACACCTACGACCTCATCGCCGACCGCGGCACCGACGCCTTCTACCGCGGCCCGCTCGCCCGGCTGATGTCCGACGTGGTGCGCAAGCCCCGGACGACGAGGAACACCGACCTGCCCACGCCGAAGGGCTACCTCACGCCGCGCGACCTGCGCGACTACCGGGTGCGCTCGCAGAAGGCGAGCCGGACGACCTACCGCGGCCACGACGTCTACGGGATGGCGCCGTCGTCGTCCGGCGGGACCACCGTGGGGGAGGCGCTCAACATCCTCGAGCGCTACGACCTCTCCGCGATGACCACCGAGCAGGCCCTCCACCACTACCTCGAGGCGAGCGCGCTGGCCTTCGCCGACCGCGGGAAGTACGTCGGCGACCCCGCCTTCGTCGACGTCCCGGTCAGGAAGCTGCTCGACGACACCTTCGCCGCCGAGCGCGCCTGCGGGATCGACCCCGCCAAGGCCGCCACCAAGCCGGTCGCGGCCGGTGACGTGACGTCGTACGACGGGGTGTGCGCGCCCGCGGCCGCGCAGGGCAGCGTCGACGCCGACACCGAGAACATCTCGACCACCAACCTCACCGTCGTCGACCGCTGGGGCGACGTCGTCGAGTACACCCTCACCATCGAGCAGACCGGCGGCTCCGGGATCACGGTCCCGGACCACGGCTTCCTGCTCAACAACGAGCTGACCGACTTCTCCACCGTCTACGACGCCGCCGACCCCAACCGGATCCAGCCCGGCAAGCGGCCGCGCAGCTCGATGTCGCCGACGATCGTGCTCAAGGACGGCAAGCCGTTCCTCGCCCTCGGCTCGCCCGGCGGCTCGACGATCATCACGACCGTGCTGCAGGTGCTGGTCAACCGGATCGACCTCGGCATGACGATCCAGGAGGCCGTCGCCGCACCCCGCGCCAGCCAGCGCAACACCGCGAGCGTGACCGCCGAGCCCGACTTCATCACCGCCTACGGGACCGCGCTCACCGCGCTCGGGCACACCCTCGCGCCGGCCGGTGACGCCTTCACCAGCGCCGCCGAGATCGGCGCGGCCACGGCGGTCGAGATCGGCCCGCGCAAGCGGCTGACCGCGGTGGCCGAGCCGGTACGTCGCGGCCGCGGGTCCGCGGCGGTGGTCGACCCCCGCTGAGGCCGCACGCCCCTGACACACTGGGGGCGTGAGCTACCCCTTCCTCAAGGGCCACGGCACCGAGAACGACTTCGTGGTCCTGCCCGACCCCGACGAGTCGGTGCACGGCGACCTGGACCCCGAGCGGGTCCGGGCGCTGTGCGACCGTCGCGCCGGCATCGGCGCCGACGGCGTGCTCCGCGCGGTCCGGCGCGACGACGGCTGGTTCATGGACTACCGCAACTCCGACGGCTCGATCAGCGAGATGTGCGGCAACGGCATCCGCGTGTTCGCGCGCTACCTCCACGAGCACCAGGGCGAGGACTTCCCGATGCGGATCCAGACCCGCGACGGCGTGAAGGTGCTGACCCGCGACGGCGACGGCCCCGGGCTGACCGCCGACATGGGACGCCCGGTCGTGCACGGCGCCACCCAGGTCTCCGTCGGCCACCTGACCTGGGCGGCCCGGCACGTCTCGATGGGCAACCCGCACGCGGTCGCCTTCGTCGACGACCTCGCCGACGCCGGGACGCTGCTCGACGCACCGGGCCACGACCCGGCCGTCTACCCCCACGGGGTCAACGTCGAGTTCGTGGTCCGCCGCGGCGACCACCACGTCGCGATGCGGGTCCACGAGCGCGGCGCGGGCGAGACCCGGTCCTGCGGCACCGGCGCCTGCGCGGTGGCCGTCGCGACGGCGCTGGCCGACGACGCCCCGCGCGGGACGGCGTACCGCGTCGACGTCCCCGGCGGCACCCTGCGGATCGTCTGGACCGAGGACGACCGGGTGCTGATGACCGGCCCCGCCGAGCTGGTCGCCGAGGGCACCACCGACCTCTGAGGCGGTGCTCGGACGTCCTAGGATCCGGGGCATGGACATCACCGGATCCACCGCCATCGTCACCGGCGGCGCGAGCGGCATCGGCGCCGCCGTCGCCCGAGCCCTCTCCGCGCGCGGCGCGACCGTCGTCGTCGCCGACCTGAACGCCGAGAAGGGCGAGGCGCTCGCCGCCGAGATCGGCGGCGTCTTCGCGTCGGTCGACGTCACGCGGACCGAGCAGGTCGCCGCAGCCGTCGAGGCGGCCGCCGAGATCGCGCCGCTGCGCGCGTGCGTCAACTCCGCCGGCATCGGCTGGGCGCAGCGCACCATCGGACGCGACGGCCTCCTCGAGCAGGCCCACGACCTCGACGCCTTCCGCAAGGTCGTCGAGATCAACCTGATCGGCACCTTCGACATGACCCGCCAGGCCGCCACGGTGATGAGCCGCAACGAGCCCGACGCCGACGGCCAGCGCGGCGCGATCGTCAACCTCGCCTCGGTCGCCGCGTTCGACGGCCAGATCGGCCAGGCGTCCTACTCCGCGTCGAAGGGCGGCGTCGTCGGCATGACCCTGCCGGTCGCGCGCGACCTGTCGGCCGCCGGCATCCGGCTCAACACGGTGGCCCCCGGCCTCATCGACACCCCGATCTACGACGCGTTCCCGAACCCCGACGAGTTCAAGGCCAACCTCGGCCAGAACGTGCTCTTCCCCAAGCGCCTCGGCCACGCCGAGGAGCTGGCGAGCATGGTCGTGGAGTGCCTGACCAACTCCTACATGAACGGCGAGACCATCCGCGTCGACGGCGGCATCCGGATGCCCCCCAAGTGACCCCCTGACGGACCGCCCGTCGGTGGTCTGGACCGAACGTCCTCAATTCGGATACAACGCCGCGTGTCCCACGCCCGGACGGAATCGTTGCCGCTACGGGACGCACGGGGCCGAGCACGAGGTGGGGTGGACGCAGGTGGCGCAGATGACCAACGCGGTGGCCGCGGTGTCGCGTCCGGATCAGGGACCGGACGCGGACGGGTCGCTCCCCGACGGCGACCTGGCGACGCTGGTGCGTCGCTGGATGGCTGCCGGCACGCGCGTCCAGGAGCGCGTGCGTCGTGAGAGCGCCCTGCGGATCGCCCCCACGCCCGACGAGTCGGTCGAGGCGGTGGTCGAGCCGGCCGAGCCCGCCGAGCCCGTCGAGCCCGTCGAGGTGGCCGCGGAGCCGGCAGGGCCGACGGTCGGGGCGACCCAGGGGGACGAGCCGGGTGGGGACCCGGAGGGGGACTCGGGTGGGGGGTGCGCCGCCCCGGTCCAGCCGGTGGCGGCGACCCACCCGCGCCTGCCGCAGCGCCCGACCGGTGACGAGGCCGAGCAGCCTCGCCGGGTCGCGGTGCTGATCGACGCGCGGCGGGTCTCCGCGGACGTCGCGGCCGGCCTCCTCGGCCGGCTGGCCGAGCGCGGCTCGGTCAACGTGTGCCGCGCGTACGCCGACTGGAGTCGCGCCGAGCTCGGCGACTGGGCCGGGCGGATGCGGCGCGAGGGCCTGCACTCCTTCCACCACTTCACCGACGACGACGACCAGGCCCTGGTCGCGATGGCGATCGACGCCGTCGACATCGCCCGCGACGCCTCGGTCGACGAGGTCGTCCTCGCCGGCGACCTCACCTCGGCGTTGCCGCTGGTGCACCGCCTGCACGCGGCCGGGGTGCGGGTCGTGGTGGTCGGCGCCGGCCACACGCCCCACGACGTACGGGCGGCGTGCGACGAGTTCATCGACCACGCGAGCGTGGACGGGACGGTCGTCGCGCCCGTGGGCCGCCACCGCGCCTGAGCGGGTCCGTCGCCAAAGTCATTCGCGCAGGTCACGCAGGGCGACCTACCCTTGTCGGCATATGACGAACGCACCTGACTTCAACCTCCGCGACGCCCTGGACGCCACCCGGGGCTGGGACGACGACTCGATCGAGCTCGACGACGACCTCCTCGAGGAGGACGGCGACGACGTCGGGTCCGGCTACGCCGAGGAGACCGACTACGACGAGGCCGACCCCGAGGAGCTCACGCTCGGCGCGCAGGAGCTCGCCGAGCGCCACGCCCTGCGCCGCGTGGCGAGCCTGCGCACCGAGCTCGAGGACATCACCGAGGTCGAGTACCGCCAGCTGCGCCTCGAGAAGGTCGTGCTGGTCGGCGTGTGGACCGACGGGTCCGTCACCGACGCCGAGAACTCGATGGCCGAGCTGGCCGCGCTCGCCGAGACCGCCGGCTCGGAGGTCCTCGAGGCGGTCTTCCAGCGCCGCCAGAAGCCCGACCCGGCGACCTACATCGGCCGCGGCAAGGTCGAGGCGATCCGCGAGATCGTCCGGGCCACCGGCGCCGACACGGTCATCTGCGACGGCGAGCTCGCGCCCAGCCAGCTGCGCAACCTCGAGGACAGGATCAAGGTCAAGGTCGTCGACCGGACCGCGCTGATCCTCGACATCTTCGCCCAGCACGCGAAGTCCAAGGAGGGCCAGGCGCAGGTCGAGCTGGCCCAGCTGCAGTACATGAAGCAGCGGCTGCGCGGCTGGGGCGGCAACCTGTCGCGCCAGGCCGGTGGTCGCGCCGCCGGCGGTGACGGCATCGGTGGCCGTGGTCCCGGTGAGACCAAGATCGAGACCGACCGGCGCCGGATCAACACCAAGATCGCCAAGCTGCGCCGCGAGCTCAAGGACATGCGCGGCACCCGCGAGGTCAAGCGCCAGTCGCGGCGCCGCAACCACATCCCCAGCGTCGCGATCGCGGGCTACACCAACGCCGGGAAGTCGTCGCTGCTCAACCGGCTCACCGACGCCGGGGTGCTGGTCGAGGACGCGCTGTTCGCGACGCTCGACCCCACCACGCGGCGTACGACCACCGCCGACGGCCGCGTCTACACGATGTCCGACACGGTCGGCTTCGTGCGCCACCTGCCGCACGGTCTGGTCGAGGCGTTCCGCTCGACGCTGGAGGAGGTCGCCGACTCCGACCTGCTGCTCCACGTCGTCGACGGCGCGCACCCCGACCCGGAGGGCCAGATCGCGGCCGTCCGCGAGGTGCTGGCCGAGATCGGCGCCGACAAGGTGCCCGAGATCATCGTGGTCAACAAGGCCGACGCCGCCGACCCGCTGGTGATCGGCCGGCTCAGGGCCCGCGAGCCGCACAGCGTCGTGGTCAGCGCGAAGACCGGCGAGGGCATCGAGGAGGCGCTGCGGACCATCGAGTCCGAGCTGCCGCGCCCGCAGGTCGAGTTCGACGTGCTGCTGCCCTACGAGCGCGGCGACCTGGTCAACCGGATCCACCAGGAGGCCGAGATCGGCTCGATGGAGCACACCGGCGACGGCACGCTCGTCGTCGGCCGCGCCAACGCGGACCTGGCCGGCGAGCTGGCGGCTTACGCCCGCTGAGCGCCCGGTTCAGTGATCCCCGGCTGACCGGGGATCACTGAACATGTCAGGCGTTGCACGGGCCGACAAGTTCAGCGATCCCCGGCTGACCGGGGATCGCTGAACATGTCAGGCTCTCGCTGAAATGCGGCCGCCGAGGCCCCCTCAGCGCTTGTAGCTCGCCCGCCGGCAGAGGTCACCGACGCCGACGACCTGGCCGCGGTCGACGATGACCTCGCGGGTGCCGAACACCTTGCCGCGGTTGTTGGTGCACGAGACCAGCCACGCCTCCTTCACGCCGGTGTCGATCGGCGGGTCGGGGCTCTCGAAGGTCACCGTGCCGGACCAGTCGTGGGCCGCGTCGCCGCCGGCGAAGTTGTCGGCGACGAGGGTGTACGTCCCGGGCGCGGGGTCGGGCACCCGGATCGTCTCCGGGTTGGCCAGGGTCGCGCCGGAGCCGACGGGGGCACCGTCGGGCCCGAGCAGGGTGAAGTCCCAGTCGTAGGCCTCCGCGTCGTCCGACGGCCAGCCGACCGACACGTCGAGGAACCCGTTGTCGGCCTCGGGGAGGCCGGACACCTCGAAGGTCGTCGACTCGCTCGACCCGACGGCGGGGATGCCCTCGGGGTTGGTGAGCGTGACGGCGGCCTGCGGCGGCGCCTCGGGGTAGCGGCCGTACCGGCCGGCGACCAGCGGCCGCGTCGACGGGTTGACGTCGAGGGTGAAGCGCCCGCCGCGGTCGGTGGCGTAGGTGTTGACCAGGGTGTCCTCGTAGAGGATCGGGTCGCCCACGGTGCCGTCGGCCTGGATCACCGGTGACGTCGGCGAGACGGTGCGCCGCGAGACGGTGATCGTGCGCCCGGCCGGCGCGGTGCCGCGGATCCGCGCGTGCTGGGCGTCGTCGGCCGCGGCCTCCGCGGCCAGCCAGTACGCCTCGCGGTTGCCGCCGAGGCCGGCGCTCTCGGCCGGCGCCTCGCCGAGGTACTCCCCGACCACGGCCTCCTCGTAGGCCGGGTGGAAGCCCTCGTCACCGATCTCGATCGTGTAGCCGTAGCCGCCGGTGATCCAGTAGCTCCAGTCCTCGGTCGAGCCCGAGGTGTCGTAGAGCTGGTAGGACGCCTGGCTGGTGTACGCGTTCTGCGCCGCCATCGCGTCGCCGAGCGCCTTGAGCTGCGGCTCGTCCGGCGCCTTGCCGGTGGCCGCGATGGCCGGCGGCCGGAGCACCAGGTTGGCGTAGGTGTGGTTGGAGATCATCACCGTCACCGCGCGCTGGGAGATCAGCTTGCGCACGGCGTCCGACTCCGGCTCGCTGCCGGGGGCGTCGCCGCGGTAGGTGTCGCTCGACCAGGTCGGGCTCGCGCCGCCGCCGCCCCAGAAGCCGGGGTAGTTGCGGTTGAGGTCGGTGCCGCGCAGCCGGCCGGCTGGGTTGTCGGCGCACGTCCCGCCGAGGTACTCCGCGGGGGTGGCGGCCGAGATCGAGCAGTTCTTGCGCTTCATCTCGTAGTCGAAGGTGCTGAAGTCGCCGAGCGGCGCGGCGCTGCGCGAGATCTGGAAGCCGTCGACGTTGACCACCGGGACCACGATCACCCGCGAGGTCGTCAGCACCTCGCGGGCCCGCTGCCGCTCGGCGCGGTCGCCGGAGTAGTAGGACTGCAGCAGGTCGTAGGCGAACTCCATGGTGTGCTCGGCGCTCGGCCACTCGCGGGCGTGGTGGGCGCCCATCAGCAGGAACACGGGCTTGCCGTCGCGCACGTCGCGGGCGTCGACGCTGATCTCGAGGCCGCGGATCGGCTCGCCGAGGACCGTCCGGTTCTCGAGCGTGAGCGGCTTGGTGAGCGTCGGGTAGAGCCGCGCGAGGCGGCCCATGTCGCGCAGGTAGTCGTCGTAGGTGCGGTAGGACGTCCGGCCGCTGGGCAGCGCCGAGCGCGTGGTGCTGGCGGCGTACGCGCGGTCCTTGCGACGGTTGGCCTCGGTGAGCGCCTCGAGGTCGGGGACGGTCACCTTCCAGGTGAAGCCGGCGTCGCGCAGGGCCTGCGCGTCCTGCGCGTCGTGCAGCACCACCTCGATGCCGCGCTGGTCGGCGTGCTCGGTGACGTCGAGGCCGAGGCCGATGACCTCGTTGCGGTCGGCGACCTCGGGCGCCCTCACCATCACCACCTGCGTGGTGTCGTCGGACGACGTGCGCGCGACCTCGCGCCTGCCGTCGTCCGGCGCGGCGCCGGCGGTGCTGCCCACCGCCACCCCCGCGCCGGCGGTGAGACCGGCGGCCACCAGCGCCGTGACGGCGGCCAGCCGGGTCGATCTGGACGTGCTCCTGCGTGTCGACATGTGCCCTCCCGAGAGCGCGGCCGCGAGTCGGCCGCAGACCCTTCACAGACAACACCCGCTCGTGCGGGATGTCGAGGGTCCGGA
This sequence comes from Nocardioides okcheonensis, assembly GCF_020991065.1. Taxonomy (NCBI): domain Bacteria; kingdom Bacillati; phylum Actinomycetota; class Actinomycetes; order Propionibacteriales; family Nocardioidaceae; genus Nocardioides; species Nocardioides okcheonensis. Next base: position 2,010,055 of record NZ_CP087710.1, on the reverse strand, counting down.
ACCAACTGGCCCGGTCGGCCGTTGAACCCTTCCGTGCCCTGATTCGGGGCAACGGAGTCTCGTGGTGGAGGATGTCGCGCATGTCACGTGGTGTGTGGATCCGCTTCGTCCTCGTCCTCGGCCTGCTGGCCGGGTGCGTGGCGCTGGCGATCAACGTCAAGCCCAATCTCGGTCTGGACCTCAAGGGCGGCGCGCAGTTCGTCTTCGAGGCCGAGGGCACCGACCAGACGCCGGCCACCTCGGAGAACGTCGACAAGACGCTCAGCGTGCTCCGCGGCCGCGTCGACGCGCTCGGCGTCGCGGAGTCGACGCTGGTGCGCCAGGGCGAGAACCGGATCCTCGTCGAGCTGCCCGGCGTGACCTCCGACGAGGAGGCGCAGGACGCCGAGGACCGGATCGGCCAGACCGCCAAGCTGACCATCCACGAGGTCCTCAAGACCGCCGAGCCCGACGCGAAGCCCGACAAGAAGGGCAACCAGGTCCTGCCGTCCGACCAGGGCGACACCCTCGAGATCGGCCCCACGGTCATCCCCGGCGACGAGATCACCTCCGCTGCGGCCGAGCAGCCGCAGCAGAGCGTCGAGTGGGTCGTCTCGATCGACTTCAACGGCAAGGGTGGCAACACCTGGGCCGACATCACCGGCAAGGCCGCCTGCAACCCGTCCGGCGACCCCAAGCGCCGGATCGCGATCGTGCTCGACGGCGAGATCATCTCCTCGCCCGAGGTGCAGACCACGGTCGGCTGCGACGTCGGCATCCGCGGCGGCGGCACCCAGATCACCGGCTCCTACACGTCCGAGCAGGCGAGCGACCTCGCCGCCCTGATCGAGGGCGGTTCGCTGCCGCTGGAGCTCAGGGCCATCTCCGACCGCCTCGTCGGCCCCTCGCTCGGCGCCGCGGCGATCGACGCCTCCATCGAGGCCGGCATCATCGGCATCATCCTGACCGGCCTGTTCATCATCGTCGTCTACCGCCTGGTCGGCTTCGCCGCGACCATCGCGCTCGCGTCGTACGCCCTGCTCGCCTACGCGATGCTCGTCGGGCTCGGGTCGACGCTGACGCTGCCGGGACTCGCCGGCTTCGTGCTCGCGATCGGCATGGCGATCGACGCCAACGTGCTCGTCTTCGAGAGAGCCAGGGAGGAGTACGTCGCGTACCCCTCCGCCGGCCTTCGGCGAGCGCTCGCGGTCGGCTTCAACAAGGCGTGGAGCGCGATCATCGACTCCAACGTCACCACCCTGCTGGCCGCCGGCCTGCTGTTCTTCCTCGGCTCCGGCCCGATCAAGGGCTTCGGCGTGACGCTGACCATCGGTGTCGTCGCGTCGATGATCTCGGCGCTGATCGTCGCCCGCGTGCTGTGCGACCTCGCCGTCGCCAACCGACCGGTGTCCCGCCACCCGGCGGTCAGCGGCCTCGGCAACGTCGGCCGGGTCCGGACCTGGCTGGACCGCAAAAACCCCGACATCATGAAGCGCCGCAAGACCTGGGTCGGCGTCTCGGCCGCGGCCCTCGTGCTCGCCATCGCCGGCATCGCGACGCAGGGTCTCCAGCTCGGCGTCGAGTTCACCGGCGGACGCCAGCTCGACTACTCGGTCAGCAAGGACATCTCGGTCGACCAGGCCCGCGAGGCCGTGACCGCCGCCGGCTTCTCCGAGGCCGTGGTGCAGACCGCCGACACCGGCTTCACCGTCCGCACGGGCAACATCTCCAACGACGAGGAGCAGGCCATCGAGGCCGAGCTCGCCAAGGTCGGCGGCGCGGTCGACAAGATCGACGACCAGACGATCGGGTCCTCGCTGGGCCGGGAGCTGCGCAACAACGCGCTCATCGCCTTCGGCGTCGCGTTCCTCGCCCAGCTGCTCTACCTCGCGATCCGGTTCAAGTGGACCTTCGGCGTCGCCGCGGTGCTCGCGATGGCCCACGACGTGATCCTCGTGGTCGGCCTCTTCGCGTGGCTGCAGAAGCCCATCGACGGCATCTTCCTCGCCGCCGCGATGACGATCGTCGGTCTGTCGGTCAACGACACGGTCGTCGTCTTCGACCGCATCCGTGAGCGGTGGTGGGGATCGAAGCCGGAGGAGAACTTCACCGACGTCGCCAACAAGGCGTGCGTGGAGACCGTGCCCCGCACGGTCAACACCGGCCTCGGCGCGATGTTCATCCTCGCCGCGCTCGCCGTCCTCGGCGGCGACTCGCTGCAGGACTTCGCGATCGCGCTGCTCGTCGGCCTGATCGTCGGCACCTACTCCTCGGTCTTCCTCGCCACGCCGCTGCTGACGTACTTCCAGGAGAAGGCCCCGATGAGCCGGGTGAAGAAGGAGAAGGTCGCCCGCGCGCCGGAGGACTCGGGCGCGGTCGTCTGACCTCGCACCCGCACGCCACGACGAAGCCCCCGCCCCGGCGGGGGCTTCGTCGCGTCCGGACCTTGCGGCGTCGGCGTACGCTCGTCGCATGCTGTGGTTCCTCGTCATCGTCGTCCTGGGCGTCGTCGCGTGGCGCTACCGGGTGAAGCTCCTCGCCAAGGTGCTCGGCCAGCCCGAGCGCCGCATCGAGCGCCAGATCGGCCGCAAGAAGCAGCCCTGACGCGCAGCGCTGTGGATGGCGTACGCCGCACTGTCGGGGCCGCCCCGTAGGGTTCTCTGGTGCCCGAGACCGTCACCACCGCCAGCCCCGTCACCGAGGTCCTGGCGAAGGCCGTGACCGCGCTCGGGGGCCAGCAGCGCGACGGCCAGGTCGAGATGGCCCGCGAGGTCGCCGACGCGATGCAGGAGGGCCGCCACCTCCTCGTCCAGGCCGGCACCGGCACCGGCAAGTCGCTGGGCTACCTCGTGCCGGCGATGCTCCACGACAAGCGCGTCGTCGTCGCCACCGCGACCCTCGCCCTCCAGCACCAGCTCGTCGAGCGCGACCTGCCGCGCCTGGTCGAGGCGGTCAAGGGCCAGCCGGGGCTTGACACGTCGTACGCCGTGCTCAAGGGCCGTTCCAACTACGCCTGCCTCCACCGCGTCCGCGCCGGCGTGCCGGACGACCAGGGCACCCTCGTCGACGTGCCGCTCGGCGCGATGGCCGAGAAGGTCCTCGAGCTGCGGGCGTGGGCGGAGGAGGAGGCCGAGGGCGGCGGCAGCGGCGAGCGCGACAACGCCCCGCGCCACACCGATCGCGAGTGGCGCCAGGTGTCGGTCAACCACCGCGAGTGCCTCGGCGCCACCAAGTGCCCGTTCGGCGCGGAGTGCTTCGCCGAGCTGGCCAAGGAGAAGGCCCAGCGCAGCCACCTCGTCGTCACGAACCACTCGCTCCTCGCGATCGACGCGATCGAGGACGTGCCGATGATCCCCGACTACGACACGGTCGTGATCGACGAGGCCCACGAGCTGGTCGCGCGCGTCACCCAGGCCGCCACCGACGAGCTCGGCGCCAACGACGTCGAGCGGGCCGCGCGCCGCGCGAGCCGGTGGGCCGACGACGCCGGCGGCGACCCGGCCGGAGACCTCGAGGACGCCGGCGCCCAGCTCGCCGAGGCGTTCGCGGCACTGCCCGCCGGTCGCATCGACACGGTCCCGCCGCAGCTCGCCGACGCGCTGGTCGCGGTCCGCGACGCCGCCCGCGCGACGCTGTCGGCGTTCCCGCGCGAGTCGGGCGGCGAGGGCGAGGGCGACGCCGGCCGCACCCAGGCCAAGGGCATGGTGCAGGAGGTGTTCGTCAACGCCGAGCGGATGGCGGCCGGCTCCGACCGCGACGTGCTGTGGCTCGGCGAGGCCCGTGACCGGTTCCCCGCGCGGCTCCACGTCGCGCCGCTGCAGGTGTGGGGCCCGATGCGCGACAAGCTGCTCACCGACAAGACCGTCGTCTTCGCCAGCGCGACCCTCATGCTCGGCGGCGAGTTCGGCGCGGTCGCGACGTCGCTCGGCCTCAAGCCCACCGAGCGGGTCGGCCACCAGATCGCCACCACCGACGCCGACGACGCGCTGCCGTGGAAGGGCATCGACGTCGGCTCGCCGTTCGACTACGGCCAGCAGTCCATCCTCTACGTCGCGCGCCACCTGCCCCAGCCCGGCCGCGACGGCCTCGGCCCGGCCCAGCTCGACGAGATCTGCGACCTCGTCGACGCGCTCGACGGCCGCACGCTCGGGCTGTTCTCCTCCCGCCGGGCCGCGGAGGCCGCCGCCGAGGTCGTACGCCAGCGGCTCCCGCACCTCACCACCCTCGCGCAGGGCGACGCCCAGCTCCCCGAGCTCGCCAAGCAGTTCGTCGAGGACCCGCACACCTGCCTGTTCGGCACGCTCTCGCTGTGGCAGGGCCTCGACGTCCCGGGCGACACCTGCCAGCTGGTGATCATCGACCGGATCCCGTTCCCGCGGCCCGACGATCCGCTCATGTCGGCGCGCGCGAAGGCCGCCGACGACCGGGGCGGCAACGGCTTCATGGAGGTCTCGGCGACCCACGCCGCGCTCCTGATGGCCCAGGGCGCGGGCCGGCTGATCCGCACCACCACCGACCGCGGCATCGTCGCGGTGCTCGACCCGCGCCTCGAGACCGCGCGCTACGGCCGCTTCCTCAAGGCGTCGCTGCCGCCGATGTGGTCGACCACCGACCCGGCGCTCGTGCGCCAGGCGCTCAAGCGGCTCGGTCAGCCGACGAGCACGTAGACCGCCATCGCGACGGTCGGCCGGGAGACGCCCTCAGGCCGGGACCTCGTAGCCGAACAGCTGGTAGTCGCGGCGGTACATCGTGCCCACCAGCTCCTTGAGCTCGTCGGAGGCGTTGCGGTCCTGCCCGCGGGGCGCGGTCTGGTTCTTCGGCGCGGTCGGGACGGCCGGCGCCCCGATCCGCTCGCACACCTCGGCGAAGTCGCGGTCGAAGGTCTCGAGCCGGCCGACGAAGTCGACCCGGTTGAGGTCGATCATCCGGCTCTGCAGGGTGAGGTGCTGGTCGGTGCCGGGGACGGCGGAGAGGTCCTGCGCCGCGGTCCAGCGGGCGAACTCCTCGACCGTCTGCATCCGCGCGTGGGTCTCGTCGTCGAAGGCGTAGTAGTTGTGGTCCACCACCTTGTCGCGCCACGCGGAGACGAACCGGTCGAGCGGGTCGCGGACGAACGCGAAGGTGAAGTAGTCGGCGAACGACCCCAGCGGGTAGCGCACCCGCATCGCGTGGTCGACGTCCATCGTGACGCCGTAGGCCTCGCAGTGGTGGCGGATGGTGCGGGTCGCGACCTTGGCCACGCGGTACCAGACGAACCGGTGGCTGTGGCTCACGGTGAGGTTGTACGCCAGGGGGCTGAGCCAGCCCGACGCCTCGCCCGCCGCCGCGAGCCGGGACACCTCGGCCTCCGCCGCGGGCGTCAGCCGACGCCGGTTGCCCGGCCGGGTGCGGAAGACCTCGGGCGACGGCGCCCCGCCTGCGTGCTCGGACATCGCCGCGAGGCTACACGCCCCCTGGCCCGAAGCCTCGCTGGTCGAGGAGGTCGCGCAGCGACCGTCACGAGACCCCCGACCACCGGTGGTCGAGGAACGACGAAGTCGTGTCACGAGACCCCTCGGCGCGACTGGGTCTCGTGACAGGCGCCAGGGCGCCTTCCTCGACCAGCGGTGGCGCCCTCAGTCGAAGGGGATCCGGCCGCGCAGGCTCTCCGGGTCGTCGAGCGGCGCGTCCTTGGTCGACGCGCGCAACTCCCGTTGGTCGAGGAGGTCGCGCAGCGACCGTCACGAGACCCCCGGACCACCGGTGGTCGAGGAACGACGAAGTCGTGTCACGAGACCCGTCGGCGCGTCTGGGTCTCGTGACAGGCGCCAGGGCGCCTTCCTCGACCAGCGGTGGCGCCCTCAGTCGAAGGGGATCCGGCCGCGCAGCGTCTCCGGGTCGTCGAGCGGCGCGTCGCTGGTCGACGCGCGCAACTCCCGTTGGTCGAGGAGGTCGCGCAGCGACCGTCACGAGACCCCCGACCACCGGTGGTCGAGGAACGACGAAGTCGTGTCACGAGACCCGTCGGCGCGTCTGGGTCTCGTGACAGGCGCCAGGGCGCCTTCCTCGACCAGCGGTGGCGCCCTCAGCCGAAGGGGATCCGGCCCCGCAGGCTCTCCGGGTCGTCGAGCGGCGCGTCCTTGGTCTCGGCGATCACCTCGCGCGCCTGGTCGGTGCTGTCCCAGACGTTCCAGAGCAGCACGCCGCGCACGGAGCCGGCCTTCAGGTAGTACACGACGCCGGTGCCGAGCTCGCCGTCCTTCCAGTCCTCGACCATGTCGAGGTCGGAGCGGGTCTCGCCGACGGCCTCGTAGCCGGCGTCGAAGAGGTCGGACCAGAAGATCGGGGTGTAGGTGTAGGTCTCGTCGGCGCCGGCCATCACCTTGCCGGCGTGCTCGCCGGACTTCTCGGCCTGGTCGACGTGCTCGACGCGGCGGCGCCCGAGCAGGGCGTCGGGGTACGACGCCACGTCGCCCGCGGCGTACACGTCCTCGACGCTCGTGCGCAGGCGCTCGTCGACGACGACGCCGTTGTCGACCTCGAGCCCGGCGGCCTCGGCGAGCCCGGTGCGGGGCTGGACGCCGACCCCGATGACGGCCGCGTCGGCGACCACGTCGGTCCCGTCGTCGAGCCGGATCCGGACGCCGTCGCCGGTCTCCTCGCCGGTGCTGACCGAGCCGTGCACGATCGTGACGCCGTGCTCGGCGAAGTCCTTGGTGAGGCTCGCGGCGAGCGCGCGCGGGAACATCTGCTCCTGCACGTCCTCGAGGTCGAGCACGAGCGTCACCGCGACGTCGTTCTGCACGAGCGCGGCGGCGATCTCGGAGCCGATGTAGCCGCCGCCGACGACCACGACGTGGCTGCCGGACGTGGCGAGCCCACGGAGCCGCTCGTAGTCGGCGGACGTGCGGTAGTAGACGACCCGCGGGCCGGCCTCGAGGCCGAGGGTGCGCGGCTCGGCGCCGGTGGCCAGCAGCAGCTTGCCGTAGCCGACCGACGTGCCGTCGGCGAGGCGTACGGCGTGGGCAGCGGGGTCGATCTCGGTGACGGTCGTGTCGAGCACGAGGTCGACGGCGTCGTCGTCGTCGAGGTCACCGGCGAGCGACTGCCCCTCGAGCGACTCGTCGTCCTTGAGCCAGAGGTCCTTCGACAGCGCGGGGCGGTAGACCGGGTCGTGCGGCTCCGAGCCGAGCACGGCGACCGTGCCCGAGGAGTCCTGCGAGCGGATCCCCTTCACGGCGCTGGTGGCGGCGACGCCCCCACCGACGATGACGTAGTCGTAGGACTCCTGGACGTTGCTCATGCGCGCTCCCGACGGTTGGCTGTCCGGCCATCGTGTCCGCTCGACCCCGGACATTCAACGCGCCCTCCGCCCCGTGGGGTGGAGGGCGCGTCGACGCACGCAGGGCAGGGCGGTCAGACCCGGCGGAGCACCGCGGTGACGACGCCGAGGATCGTGGCGTTGTCGCCGGGGATCGGGTCGTAGGCGGTGTTGTGGGGGAGCAGCCAGACGTGGCCGTCCTTGCGCTGGAAGGTCTTGACGGTCGCCTCGCCCTCGATCATCGCGGCGACGATCTGGCCGTTGGTGGCGGTCTGCTCCTGGCGGATGACGACGTAGTCGCCGTTGCAGATGGCGGCGTCGACCATCGAGTCACCGGAGACCTCGAGCAGGAAGAGGGTGCCGTCGCCGACGAGCTGCTTGGGCAGCGGGAAGACGTCGGTGACGTCCTGCTCGGCGAGGATCGGGCCGCCGGCGGCGATGCGGCCCACGAGCGGGATGTTGACCGCGGACGGCGAGACGTCGCCGATGCCGGTCTCGTCGACGCCCGAGTCGTCGGCGCTGGAGATCGAGCGGCGCGCGGCCATCACCTCGGGCAGGAACACCTCGAGGGCGCGCGGACGGTTGGGGTCGCGCTTGAGGAAGCCCTTGCCCTCCAGCACCCGGAGCTGGTGGGCGACGCTGGAGGAGGAGGTGAGGCCGACCGCCTGACCGATCTCACGCATCGAGGGCGGGTATCCCTTGGTCTCGATGGAGTCCTTGATGGTGGCCAGGACGCGCTGCTGGCGCGGGGTCAGCCCGGTGGCGTCCGGTGGGCCGTCGGGCATCTCGATGACGTTCTTGTCGTCCTGCTTGGCCATCTGGCTCAGTCCTCCCGGCGTGGTGGCCCGCTCCGTCCGCCCGGAGCAGGTGGTGCCACCGTAGACCTCCCGGCACCCGTGGATCAAACACCTGTTCGAAGCAGCGTGTCGCTAGCGTCGCGTCCATGACGAGCGGCGGGCCGACGAGCTGTGTGGTGACGGGTGGGGCGCGTGGGATCGGACGCGGCATCGCCGCACTGCTGGTCGCGCGCGGGCACCGGGTGGTGGTGAGCGACGTCGACGCGGAGGCCGTCGCCGCGACGGCCGGGGAGATCGGCGCGGTCGCCGGGCTCGCCCACGACGTACGCGACCCTGACGCGCACCGGGTCGTCGCGGCCGAGGCGGCGCGGCACGCACCGCTCACCGCCTGGTTCAACAACGCGGGCGTCGGCGACGACGGCACGCTGGCCGCGCTCACCGACGAGCAGGTGCGCCGGCTCGTCGAGGTCAACCTGCTCGGCACGATGTGGGGGACGCGGGCGGCGCTGGCCGCACTCGGACCGCGGGGCGGCGACGTCGTCAACGTCGCGTCACTGGCCGGGCTGACGCCGGCGCCGGGCTACAGCGTGTACGCCGCGACCAAGGCCGGCGTGGTGTCGCTGAGCTCCTCGGTCAACGCCGAGGCGCCGCGAGGCGTGCGGGTCCACGCGCTGTGCCCGGACGGTGCCGACACCGCCATGCTGGCGGCACAGGACCCCGCCGGGGTGGGCGCGCAGCTGGTCCACTCGGGCGGGCCGATCCTCACCGTCGAGCAGGTCGCCGAGGCCGCGGTCGCGCTGCTCGGCTCGCGCCGCGTCGTGCGTACGCTGCCGGGCTGGCGCGGAGGAGTGGCGCGCGGCGCCGCACTGGCACCGGGGGTGTCGCAGCACGTCGTCGGGCTGTTCGCCGCGCAGGGACGCCGGGCGATGCGGCGACGCTGAGCGTCGCTCCGTCGCAACCCACGGACGGCCCCCCGGCCCCTCCGGGCCGGACGGCCGTCCCTCCAGGTGCCCGGTGCGCGACCGGGCGTGGTCGTCCTTGTCAGGGCAGGCGCACCTGCCCGTGCTGCATCTTCCACAGGAAGTACTTCTCGAAGCCGAGCTTCATCAGGTGCGCCTGCGGGCCCGGGATCAGCACCCCGTGCTTGCGCGGCGGCAGCATCTTGTCGGCCAGGATCACGACGCCGTTGTTGCCCGCGTCCATCACGCAGACGGCCGGGATGTCGCCGAACGCCTTGTGCTCCTGCGGCTCCTCGCCGCGGACCTGGGCCGCGATGTTGAGCGCCGCGACGTGGGCCTGCTGCTCGGTCGGGAAGCCGGTCTTGGGGATGCCGACCGGGGTCGGGGTCTGCCACGGCACCTCGACCGCGGCGGCGACGCCGACGGCGTACACGTCGTCGAACGCCTCGCTCTGGTAGGTGTCCCGGACCTTCACGAAGCCGTTGGCGTCGGCGAGCTCGCCGGCCTTCTGGACGACGTCCTGGCCGGAGAACGGCGGGATGATCATCGCGTAGCCGAAGTCGATCGCCCGGCCGTCGGCGAGCACCAGGCGGCCGTCGTCGACGTGGTCCATCGCGGTGTCCAGGACCGCCTCGATGCCCTCCTTCCTGAGGAACATGCCGAGCAGGGACTCGCCGTGGGGCAGGCCGCCGATGCCGAAGTGGCCGAGGAACGGCTCGGCGCTGACGTAGGTGAGCTTCACCTTGTCCTTCAGCCCGGCCTTCCTGAGCTGGTAGGAGGTGTTGAAGAGGAACTCGTAGGCCGCGCCGAAGCAGCCGGCGCCCTGGGTGGCGCCGATGACCACGTCGCCCGGGTCCTCCTTGAACCGTGTCCAGCCCTCGCCCGCGTGGATCGCGTCCTCCATCGTGGTGATGGTGTGGGCGTTGCCGTCCGGGCCGAGGCCGAGGATCACCTCGAAGCGGTTGCGGTAGCCGGTGGCGATGACGAGGTAGTCGTAGTCCTGCGGGCCGGCGGTGGTCTGCACCCGCCTCGCGACCGGGTCGATCTCGGTCGCCTCGGCGTGCACGAAGTCGACGCCGTGCTCCTCGAACGTGGGGCCGACCTTGAAGGTGATGTCGGCGCGCGAGCGCTTGCCGAACGGCACCCAGATCAGGGAGGGCGTGAAGAGGAACTCGTCGGAGGACGACACGACGGTGACGTCGACGTCCCCCTCGAGCTCGTGCTTGACGGTGATCGCGGCGCTGAGCCCGCCGAAGTTGCCTCCGAGGACCAGGACCTTCTTCCGGGACATGGGGGTGTCTCCTTCCGGTGTCGCCCTGCTCCCGATGCTTCTCCTCCCGGCCCCGTCGTGGCAGGTGCGTTGGTCCCCTCCGAGCGGGTCGAACGTCGTCGAACATCTGTTCGGCGAAGTGCTTGACGCGTTCGAACAGGTGCTCTACCGTCGTACACGTGTTCGATCGAACGTCTGCTCGACACCGACCCACTGTCGGTGGCCATCACTAGACATTCCCTCGACACACCGACCCGGCTGATCTTCCCCAGGAGGCCACCATGAGCACCCTCAGCCTTTCCCCCGTCTTCACCCCGGCTCCCGCCCGCGCCCGCTCCTCGGTGCGCCTGACGCGGCGTGGCCGGCTCGTGGTCTTCCTGACCGCGCTCGTCGTGACCCTCGTCGTCGCGGTCGCCCTCGCCGGCGGTGCCGTCGGCACCGACTCGGCCGGTGAGCAGGTCCCGACCGAGACCATCACCGTCGCCCCCGGCGACACCCTCTGGGACATCGCCTCCGGCGTCGCCGTCGACGGCGACGTGCGCGACGCGATGACCCAGATCGAGCGGCTCAACGCCCTCGAGTCCGCCAGCCTGTCGGCTGGCCAGAAGCTCCGCGTCCCGGTCGTCACCGACTGACGCGCGAGGCCTCCACCAGTCGCTTCGACCCCGGCTGGTGGAACCAAGGGGAAGACCGAGGGGCGGGCCTGTGGGCCCGCCCCTCGGCGCATTTCGGCGTTTGTTGGTCGAGGAAGGGCGAAGCCCTGTCACGAGACTCCTCGCCCCCGCTGGTCGAGGAAGGGCGAAGCGGTGTCCTGAGGAGGCCGCCCGCGGCCGTCTCGAAGGGCCCTGTCGCGAGACCTCGGCGCCGAGCTATCCGACGCGTCGGATATCCGTCGGCCTCCCAAGGTGGCGGCACACGACATCGAACGAAGCGTCCGTGATGTCGTCCGCCGCCACCCTCGCGCCGGTTATCCACAGATTCGGGTTCGAGGGTGGTTCGAGTCGTCTCAAGATGGGTAACTTCAGCGTGCTGAGGTCGTCTCGGGAAGGCATTCCATGCACGTACGCCGCGCACTTGCGCTCACCGTTCTCGCCCCGCTGCTCCTGGCTGGATGCTCCGACGGCGACCCCGAGGCCGAGCCGACCCCGAAGATGCCCGACTCGTCGAGCTCGACGCCCACGCCGACCGAGTCCGAGTCGCCGGAGGTCGAGAGTGCGGAGGACTTCATCCGGCGGTGGCAAGCAACGGCAGACGCAATGGTGACAACGGGCAACGCGAAGGAGTTCTTGAGGATGTCGCCCGGCTGTCAGGCGTGTGCGACCTACGCGGAGCAGGTGACGGACGTCTACGAGAAGTCCGGGAAAGTAACTTTCTCGGGGTCTGAAGTGGTGGAGGTAAAGGAGGACGCTCCATCGCCTCCCACATTTGTGGTCGAGGTGCGGGCAGCGCGCTTGAGCATCGAAGTCCCTGGAGAAGATCCTCGCGTCTTTCCAGCCGCAACGCAGCGTTACCGGATGACCCTCGAGCGCAAGGGAGATACCTTCGTGATGCGCCAGTACTCGGTGATCTAGATGCGGCTCGCACTTCAGATCCTCGCGTACTGCTTTGCAGCGATGGCCGCAATCTCTTTCACCCCTACCGCGGCTTTTGGAATGGACGAGGGCGACGACGATCAGCCTCGTTGCCTCCAAGTCACGTGGCAGGCGGTAGCGGCGGATTGCGACTGGACACTCCCTGAATACACGGAGACGTCGAGTTCCCAGCCCAGTCACACTTGGGTCACCACGATCCAGTGCGCGAACGGCGGAATCTGCGCCGAGCACATTGAATGTGTCGAGAACGGCGTCCCTGGAATCTGGCACGACATCTTTAGGGACGGGATCGATGTCGGCGACGTGTGTATGCCAGAGGATGCTGTCGATCAGGTGGATGTCGTTCAACTCATCCTCCGCGAGTTCAAGCGAATGAGCTGGCCCGAATCAAGGCTTCTTGTCCAGCCACGCGGCGGCAAGACTCTCGTCAACCTGCCGACCAACTTCTACACCGATGAGCACTCGCCTGTGTCGCGAACTGTCACCATCGCGAAGCGTCGGGTCGTGATCCGAGCCACGCCCATCACCTACACCTTCCACTTCGGGGACGGCGATAGCCTCGCCAGCAGTTCCCCGGGCCGCCCGCACCCGAACCTCGACGTGACGCACACCTACGCCAGCGTCGACGACGTGGCGGTCAGTCTCGACACGACGTACTCGGGGGAGTACCGGATCGGCGACGGGGACTGGACTCCGATGGACGTGACGCTGACAATCGCGGGCGAGGAGCAGGGGCTCGCGATCGTCGAGGCGCTGCCGCAGCTGGTGGTGCGTTGATGCAACGCATTCGGTACGTCCTCTGTTCGAAGGCGATGGCCCTTGCCTTGGTGAGTGCTGTCGGCGCCGGTTGCAGCGCTGATGACTCGCCGCGCCTCGTCGACGCCGCGGAAGATGTGGTCGCTAGCTCGCCGTCGACGGCCGCGGGTGACTCACCCGGACTGACCCCAGGAGACAAGGCTTCATCGCGGCCGCACGAGTCACCAAAGGCCTTTGTCCGCCGATGGATCCGGGTCAGCAACAAGATGCAGAACACGGGCGAGATCGGTCCATACCTCAGCATCTCGCGGGGATGCTCGGACTGCAGGGCGATCGCGAAGCGCGTGAAGTCGATGTTCGACTCCGGAGGGTTCGCCCGCACAGGAGGGCTGACAGTCCTTCACATGTCGTCCAGTGAGGCGTGGGGAAATGGTCCGGTGATCGACGTTCGGGTTGATTCCGCGCCCACCGCCTTCAAGGAGCGGATGAGCGCCCCCGTGCAGCGCCTTCCGGGCGGGACGGTCGTCTACCGGTTCAGGCTTTCGCAGAGCCGGCCGTGGCAGATGACGATGTTGACGCAAGTCCCGTCGTGAGTGCTGAGCCTTGATGTCGACTGCAGGCTCGAAGGTTGCGCGCCGCGCACTCGCACCGCTCGTCCTTGTCCCGCTCGTTGTCGCCGGGTGCTCCAACGGCAATCCCAAGGGCGAGCCGACCCCAAGGATGTCGAAGCCGACGAGTTCCTCGTCGACGCCCACCGAGTCTGAATCTCCGGAGGTGGAGAGCGCGGAGGACTTCATTCGTCGGTGGGTCGAGGAAGACCGGAAGATGTTCGAGACCGGCGAGACGGGCGCGTTCCTCGGGCTTGGCCCGAACTGCGCCGATTGCCGCAAGATCGCCCAAGCGGCCGACCGAATCTACGAGGCCGGAGGAACGGTCAGGTGGGATGGATGGACCGTCCGCACCATCGAGAACATAGGCAGTTCGTCTGACCACGCCTTCAGGTTTGTCGTCGACTCTGCGCCCACGCGCTACCGAGAAGCTGGAGCGGCGCCATGGATGACTCTTGCAGGTGGACGCGTTATCCAGTTCATCAAGCTCGAGCCCTACGGATCTACCTGGCAGGTTCTGGAAAGCCGCGAGCTCTCGGAATGACGGTGCGCCGCCTCGCGCCGCCCGATGCATGCAAACGCTGGTTCTCGGGAGGACGTCGAACAAGTTCGGTCGTCGCCTACGAGGTCGGCTGAGACGAGGATCGTGGAGCCCTGGAGCCACCAGGTGGCTCGAAAGCTCCACGATCTCCCAGTCCGTCGCGTCCGAGGACGAGCGCGGCCCCCGTGGTCCACCAGGCGGACCACGCAGGCCGCACAAGAGATCAGCGAGCCGCGCGCTTCCCGCCGACCGGGCGGGGTGCCTCGCCGGGGGGAGGGGGCTCGCGGGTGATCCCGAGCGTCCGCGACAGCCGGGCGACGAGCATCAGGCCCACGAAGAGGCAGGCGATCGCCCCGAGGCAGGCCAGGCCCATGAACAGCCAGGCCGACGAGCCGGAGCCCCCGCGCCCGGCCGTACCGAAGTCGATGGCGGCGTAGACGAGGTATCCCCAGGCGATCACGCAGACCGTGATGCCGACGCAGATCGCCAGCGCGGCCGGCGAGGGGCCGCGGGACGCGGGGGCCGCGCGCCTCGAGCCTGCCCGCTTCCCCGTCACGAGGACCATTGTGTCGGATGAGGCCAGCCCGCGGGGGTCGGATAGCCCGTTCGGGCCATGCCGACCTGGCCCGGGAAGGCGCGACACGCCCGGGCGAAATCCGGTGGCGGAGCACTGACCTGCGGTTTTGCCGACGACACGCCCGGGGCCCGATTTGGTCCCCTCGAGCGGCTTGCCAAGCGTTGTGGCGGCGACGTACGGTAACCACTACATCTAGTACTTACACCGCTGTAGTTATCCACATCTGGTGCACATGCCACGGGCAGCTACGCACAGGGGAAGCCTAGATGTCCACAGGAAGATCCACAGGCGCAGCCTCGTTATAGAGGTGTATCAAGCGCGCCCAGACGCCCGGGAGGAGGGCCGCCATGCACTGTCCCTACTGCAAGAACGAGGACACCAAGGTCCTCGACTCCCGCGTCGCCGACGACGGCGGCTCGATCCGCCGCCGTCGCAGCTGCTCGGCGTGCGACCGTCGGTTCTCCACGGTCGAGAAGATGCAGCTCACGGTGCTCAAGCGCTCCGGCGCCACCGAGCCGTTCAACCGCGACAAGGCCATCGCCGGCGTCCGGAAGGCCTGCAAGGGTCGCCCGGTCACCGACGCCCAGCTCGCCTGCCTCGGCCAGGACGTCGAGGACGCCCTGCGCCTGAGCGGTCAGGCCGAGTTCGACGCCAACGACGTCGGCCTCGCGATCCTCGCCCCGCTGCGAGCGCTCGACGAGGTCGCCTACCTCCGCTTCGCCTCCGTCTACCGCGCCTTCGACTCCGTCGAGGCCTTCGAGGACGAGATCGCGATGCTGCGGCTCGAGCGCGCGACGGACGGCTCGAGCGAGACCTCAGCCCAGTCGGGCTGACCACAGACGGCCCGGCAGGTGGTGGGGAAGCCGCCTGCCGGGCCTACCAAGCACCCGCGAGACGACTCGCGAACAGAGAAACCACCACCACAGGAGATGGCATGACCGAGACGGTTTCCACCGGCGCCAAGGGAGCGGCGAAGGGCAAGGGCCTCAAGTTGGAGCGCGTCTTCAGCACGAAGGGCACCCACCCCTACGACGCCGTCACCTGGGAGCGTCGCGACGTCGTCCAGACCAACTGGAAGACCGGCGAGACCGTCTTCGAGCAGCGCGGCGTGGAGTACCCCGACTTCTGGTCGGTCAACGCCTCCACCATCGTCACCACGAAGTACTTCCGCGGCGCGGTTGGCACCGACGCCCGCGAGTGGAGCCTCAAGCAGCTCATCGACCGGATCGTGAAGACGTACACCAAGGCCGGTGTCGACCACGGCTACTTCGCCTCCGACGCCGACGCCGAGATCTTCGAGCACGAGCTGACCTGGCTCCTGGTCAACCAGTACTTCTCCTTCAACTCGCCGGTGTGGTTCAACGTCGGCACCGCGTCGCCGCAGCAGGTCTCCGCCTGCTTCATCCTGAGCGTCGACGACTCGATGGACTCGATCCTCAACTGGTACAAGGAGGAGGGCTTCATCTTCAAGGGCGGCTCCGGCGCCGGCCTCAACCTCTCCCGCATCCGCTCCTCCAAGGAGCTGCTGTCCTCCGGCGGTACGGCCTCGGGCCCCGTCTCCTTCATGCGCGGCGCCGACGCGTCCGCCGGCACCATCAAGTCGGGCGGCGCCACGCGTCGCGCGGCCAAGATGGTCGTCCTCGACGTCGACCACCCCGACATCGAGGAGTTCGTGATGACGAAGGCGAAGGAGGAGGACAAGATCCGCGCCCTCCGCGACGCCGGGTTCGACATGGACCTCGGCGGCGCCGACATCACCTCCGTGCAGTACCAGAACGCCAACAACTCGGTCCGCGTCAGCGACGAGTTCATGCGCGCGGTCGAGGACGGCACCGAGTTCGGCCTGCGCTCGCGCGGCACCGGCGAGGTCATCGAGACCATCGACGCCCGCGACCTGTTCCGCAAGATCAGCGAGGCCGCCTGGGCCTGCGCCGACCCGGGCCTGCAGTACGACGACACGATCAACGACTGGCACACCAACCCCGAGACCGGCCGGATCACCGCGTCCAACCCGTGCTCGGAGTACATGTCGCTCGACAACTCCTCGTGCAACCTGGCGTCGCTCAACCTGCTGAAGTTCCTCAAGGACGACGACACCTTCGACGCCGCGCTGTTCGCGAAGGCCGTCGAGTTCATCATCACCGCGATGGACATCTCGATCTGCTTCGCGGACTTCCCGACCGAGCCGATCGGCCAGACCACCCGCGACTACCGCCAGCTCGGCATCGGCTACGCCAACCTCGGCGCGCTGCTGATGGCGATGGGCCTGGGCTACGACTCCGACGGCGGCCGCTCGATGGCTGCCGCGATCACCTCGCTCATGACCGGTACGTCCTACAAGCGCTCGGCCGAGCTCGCCGGCATCGTCGGCCCGTACGCCGGCTACGCCCGCAACGCCGACGCCCACAAGCGCGTGATGCGCAAGCACCAGGCGGCCAACGACGTCGTCCGCGTGCTGCACACCGAGGACGGCCGCGTGCACAAGCTGGCCACCAAGGCGTGGGCCGACGTGATCAAGACCGGTGAGAAGAACGGCTTCCGCAACGCGCAGGCCTCCGTGCTCGCGCCCACCGGCACCATCGGCTTCATGATGGACTGCGACACCACCGGCATCGAGCCCGACTTCTCGCTGGTGAAGTTCAAGAAGCTCGTCGGCGGCGGCTCGATGCAGATCGTCAACCAGACGATCCCGCGGGCGCTGAAGAAGCTCGGCTACCAGCCCGAGCAGATCGAGGCGATCGTCGCCTACATCGGTGAGCACGGCCACGTCGTCGACGCCCCCGGCCTGAAGACCGAGCACTACGAGATCTTCGACACCGCGATGGGCGCCCGCTCGCTCAAGCCGATGGGCCACGTGCGGATGATGGCGGCCACCCAGCCGTTCCTGTCCGGCGCGATCTCCAAGACGGTCAACCTGCCCGAGACGGCCACGGTCGAGGAGATCGAGGACGTCTACATGCAGTCCTGGAAGCTCGGCCTCAAGGCGACCGCGGTCTACCGCGACAATTGCAAGGTGGGCCAGCCGCTCGCCGACGGTGGCGGCAAGGCCAAGAAGGACGCCGCCGACAAGGCCGCGGCCGACGCCGCGGTCGAGACCAAGGTGATCGAGAAGGTCGTCTACGCCCCGACCCGCAAGCGCCTGCCGAAGTCGCGCGTCTCCCGCACCACGTCGTTCACCGTGGGCGGTGCCGAGGGCTACATGACCTCCGGCGCCCACGACGACGGCCAGCTCGGCGAGGTCTTCCTCAAGCTCGGCAAGCAGGGCTCGACCCTGGCCGGCGTGATGGACGCCTTCTCGATCGCGGTGTCGATCGGCCTGCAGTACGGCGTCCCGCTGGAGACCTACGTCTCGAAGTTCACCAACCTGCGCTTCGAGCCCGCCGGCCTCACCGACGACCCGGACGTGCGGATGTCGCAGTCGATCATGGACTACATCTTCCGCCGCCTCGCCCTGGACTACCTGTCCTTCGAGGAGCGCTCGATGCTCGGCATCTACTCCGCCGAGGAGCGCCAGCGCCACCTCGAGACCGGCTCCTACGAGCCGCTCGTGGAGGAGACCGGCAACGCGTCGGAGCTCACCGCCGCTCCGGTGGTCGACGAGGTCCCGGCCGCTGCCGAGGTCGTCGTCGAGGCCGACGTGAAGGAGGCCCCGAAGGGCGTCCACACCTCCGCCGAGCTCCTGGAGAAGATCACCGGCACCGCCGTCGACTCCCCGCTCTGCATGACCTGCGGTACGAAGATGCGGCCGGCTGGCTCGTGCTACGTCTGCGAGGGCTGCGGGTCCACCAGCGGCTGCAGCTGACCTGAGGTTCTGGATGTGGCGCCGGCCGGGCTTCCCGCCGGCGCCACATCGCTGTTTCAAAAGGCTGTGGATGTCCGCCGCTGGCGGGACCGCGGCACATACGGTGGGAGTGGAGGTTTAAGTGTCTGAGTTGGTCTACCTGGACTACAACGCGACGACGCCGCTGGCGCCGGAGGCCCTCGACGCCATGCTTCCTTGGATGGCAGAGAAGCCCTGGAACGCTGCGTCCGCTCACCTCGGTGGCCGCATGGCGTCGAGGGCGGTGGAGACCGCACGTGGCCAGGTCGCCGACCTCATCGGCGCGCGCGACAGAGAGATCGTCTTCACCTCCGGTTCTACCGAGGCGAACAACCTCGCTATCAAAGGATCCGTCCTTTCGCATGCAGGCCGTCGTCGGATCCTTATCGCGGCGACAGAACACAAAGCCGTGCTTGAAACAGCGGATGCGCTCGCGGTCGCGGGGTTCAAGGCAGAGCTCCTACCCGTCGGACGAGACGGGTTGCTCGACCTCGACCATTACAAGGACGCGCTGGCGGATGACGTGTCACTCGTGTCGGTGATGTTGGCCAACAACGAGACGGGCGTGATTCAGCCGATCGGCGAGATTGCCGAACTCGCGCACCGCGTCGGCGCTCTTGTTCACACGGACGCAACGCAGGCACCTGGGCGCATCGAAGTCGATGTTGAGACCTTGTCCGTCGATCTGGCATCGATCTCCGGTCATAAGTTTTACGGTCCAAAGGGAGTCGGCGCCCTGTACGTGAGGCGTGGCGTAGATCTCGCCCCTCAGCAGGTAGGTGGCGGACATGAAGGTGGGCTGCGCAGCGGGACCATCAACGTTCCAGGAGTCGTTGGACTAGGCGTCGCATCCGCCCTGGCCAAGGACAACTTGGTCGAAGATGCGGATCGAAGCCGATCCTTGATCGACGTCTTCCTGGGGCATCTCGAACGCGCCATTCCAGGGTGGGAAGTCACGACTGGAACCGCTCGGCGACTACCGAACACCATCAACCTGCGCTTCGCAGGTGCGGACGGCGAAGCTGTCATGGTGAATGCGCCAAGCATTCTTATGTCCACCGGATCTGCATGCACGTCCCGCGTCCCGGACGCGTCGCACGTACTTCAGGCGATGGGCCTCACCCAGGAAGAGGCCTACCAGTGTCTTCGCTTCAGTGTGGGCCGGGGGACGACGCCGCATGAGATGTCAGTGGCAGCTGGTTGTGTTGCCTCAGCAGTTGAGAGGGTCAGGGCCCTGTCGTGAGAAGGAGTAGTTGTGAGGCTTGACGAGTCGTGCGAGCGGGTTTTCGCCCGCCACGAAACGTTCCACCCGCGGTACGGATGGGTGAAGAAGGGCTTCGACGCCTCAAGCGACCCCAACATCTTCACGAAGGAAGCGGCGGTAGTTCGCCTCGGTGTTGGCAAGAACATGGTCAGGTCCATTCGACACTGGAGTATCGCTTTCAAGGTCTTGCAGGCTGCGAAGGTAGACGGTCAGCGCACGCCTGTCCTACGACCGACCAACCTTGGCGTGGCGATCTTTGATGATGACAGTGGGGCCGACCCCTTCATGGAGCTGCCCGGAACGAACTGGCTGCTGCACTGGTGGCTACTCGCGCCTCCTAGTCAAGCTCCCGTGTGGTGGGTGACGTTCAACGAGTTCACGGGAATTGAGTTCACGGAAGAAGAGCTGCTTGCCTTCGTATCGGACCGCCTCGAGGGGTTCGGAAAGCCCAACCCGTCGTCTCTTAAGAAGGACGTGAACGTTCTTCTCCGCATGTACTCATCGGGACACGCGACGCGCGCGACCTTTGAAGACAAGATCGACAGCCCGTTCAGAGAGCTTTCGCTGATCCAACCCAGCACGGGCACGGCTGGCGGTTATCGCTTCCTTGTCGGACCGAAGGTCACGCTGCCACCACTCGTGTTCGCTGCGACGGTCATCGACTTCACGCTCCGCGCAGGCAGCGAAGATCGGGTCGTTAGCATGAGTCGGGCCCTAGCGGAGCCTGGCTCCCCCGGACGTGCGTTCCGTCTGACCGACAGTGCAGCGCAAGACCTGCTCGAGCAAGCCGCAGCGCAGTCCAATGCAGTGCAGGTCCGCATGTCCAACGGCATGCCGCAGCTGGCGATGTCGGCGCATCCCCGGGAAGTAGTGGCGCACCTACTGAGAGATCACTACGCGGAGTTTGGTGCGCCGTTCTCGCTCGACACTCTCGACATGAATGGTGTGGCATGACAGCACTAATCGACCTTAAGTCGCCCAAGGAGCGGTTCGCTCGGTCGGTCAATGTCGAGCGTGACTCAGGCTCGCACGCCATCGACGGATACTTGCCGGTGGGGCGCGCCATCGACAGTGTCGATCGGCTTGCCGCTGCGATGCTGGGTCACGGCGAGGTGGCCCTCTCCGTGACCGGGCCATACGGAACAGGAAAGTCGTCTCTGGCGTTGCTGCTCGACTGCCTATTCGCGCCATCCGACCATCGCGGCCGAGAGTCCGCAGAGGCAGCGCTCACGGCGGCAGCTCCTGCGGTGATGCGGAGCGTTGCAGCCGCACGGGCCAAGGCCGGAGCCGAGCGCCACGGATTCGTCCGAGCAGTTGTTACCGCACAGCGCGAACCGGTTGCGAAGACCGTGCTTCGGGCGCTCGAGTACGGGCTGACTCGGTATGCGTCGGCGCAGCACCAGAAGACGTTCGCGGATCTCCTTTCCCGAGTCTCCGAGCTTCGGCACGCAGTAGGTTCTCCTGATGCCGTAGTGGAGACCCGGCACATTCGCGAGCTCGTGCGGCAGGTAAGCGCGACGGCACCTTTGCTCATCATCATCGATGAGTTCGGAAAGAATCTCGAAGCTTTCGCGGAGAACCCTGGCGATGGCGACCTGTTTCTGCTGCAAGAGCTTGCGGAGTGGACAAACTCGAGCGAACGCCACCCCGTCGCCCTCGTCACCATGCAACACATGGCCTTCGGCGACTACGCGTTAGGAGCAAGCGGCGTTCAGCGACGTGAGTGGATGAAGGTGCAGGGTCGATTCGAGGATGTACCTTTCGTCGATACGCCCACCCAGACCCGCGCCCTCATCGCTGCTTCGTTCGAAGATGCCGCGCCGCAGCTCGCTGAGAAGCTGGACGAGTGGGCAACTGCGCACAGCATCCGTCTGAGGCAGCTCGGGCTGAACGAGTTGGGGGAGTCGCCAGACACTCTCAGTCGCAGCTGGCCGCTCCATCCACTCGCTCTGGCGGTGCTTCCGGACCTGTGCAATAGATACGGGCAGAACGAGCGAACCATGTTCTCGTTCTTGGCAAGCCACGAGCCGATGAGCGTGGGGCGCTTCATGCGGGAGACTCCCTGGGCTCCCGCGCAGCCGTTGCCGGTGGTCGGCCTAGACCGCGTATATGACTACTTCATCGACTCGGCCTCCAACATGGTTGGCATTTCTGCAGATGCCTCCCGCTGGATCGAGATCGACACAAGGATCCGCGACGCGCGGAACGTCACGAACATTCAGCGTCAGCTTCTTAAGGCAATTGGGGTCCTGAACCTGACGTCGACAGGCGGTTCTCTTCGAGCCAGCGAGCAGATCCTGCGCTACGCGCTCTGCGAAGCAGTCGGGTCGTCGGATGAGCTTGAGAAGGCGCTCTCAGAGCTGGCGAGCCAAGGACTCATCACTTACAGAGACTTCGCCGATGAGTATCGCGTGTGGCAGGGCAGCGACTTTGACATCAAGACTGCGATCGAGAACGCGAGGCGACGACTTCGAGATGTTCCGAGCGACGAAGTCCTGAGATCTGTGCTTCCACTGTCGCCAGTCGTGGCAGCCCGCCATTCCCATCAGACCGGCACGTTGCGCGCGTTCGAGCGGGCGTGGGTTGATGCACAGGCTGCGATCGCTCCTCTGACGGCAACCGACAGAGGAGACGGCCTGGTCGCCTACGTGGTCGGCGGGACGTTTGACGGTCGCGTTGCAAGCGGCGCGACAGACAAGCCGATCGTGCTGGGTCAGTCTGATGCTGCGCGCTTGATTGACGCCGCACGGGAGGTCCTGGCCCTGCGCGACTTGCTCACCGGAGAGGGCGCGGCCCAATCCGACTGGGTCATCCGC
Source organism: Nocardioides okcheonensis (assembly GCF_020991065.1). Lineage (NCBI taxonomy): Bacteria > Bacillati > Actinomycetota > Actinomycetes > Propionibacteriales > Nocardioidaceae > Nocardioides > Nocardioides okcheonensis. The sequence continues at coordinate 1,987,776 of NZ_CP087710.1, read as the reverse complement.
AAGGAAGTTAACGAGCGGCTCGTCGCCTCGATGACCGAGGTAAAGCGCGAGTTCGAGGGTGCATTTGGACCGCTCGCGGAGGTCTCCTGGTCCTGGGTGAATGGAGATGGCCATATGGAGAGCGCTCTGCGCGGATCGCTTCCCGGGGTGTTGTCGCGAGTCTCTGACCAGTGCTACGCCTCAGCAATTCCCCTTCGCAATGACCTTCTCAATCGCCACGAGCTATCGTCGCAAGCGGCCAAGGCGCGGCGCGAGGTCGCTGAGGTGATGCAAGCGCGCCAGCATGTTCCAGCTCTTGGTCTTGAAGGGTTCGGCCCGGACCGGACGCTGTATCTCTCACTCTTCGCGGCCTTCGGCATCCATCATGAGCGAGATGGAGCTTGGTCGTTCGCCGCTCCGGACAAGAGCAGTCCCGCCTACCCGGTGTGGTCCGCACTTGTGGCTGACCTCCGTCATGCGACGGATGCTCGCCGTAACGTGGAAAGTCTCTTCGAGAAGCTTTTCTTGCCGCCCTATGGCCTCAGGGCGGGGGTCGCTCCGCTCTTGCTCTTGGCCGTCATGTGCGCGCACGCAGACGAGTTCGCAATGTATGAGCACGGCACCTTCCGACCGCGTCTCAGTGCGGACGTCGTGGAACGACTGCTTCGCAATCCTGGAAACTTCGAGGTCAAGTGCTTCGGCACTCGAAGCAGGCCGAGGCGAGACTTTATCGAAGCTGTGGCTGCTGCGATGGAGCCCGTCCGGGACGGTCGGACGTCGAGTGTCGTTTCTGTTGTCTCGTCTATGGTTGCTCGCCTTAACGCTCTCACTGTCTACGCCAAGAAGACACGGCGCCTGGGCGACGGTGCGGTCGCCGTACGAACAGCACTTCTTGCTGCTACTGAGCCGGACGAGCTCCTCTTCGCGCTCCTTCCGGCCGCCGTCGGCGAAGACGCCGTCGCGACAAGAGACCGTCGCTCCGCGGCTGAGCTGCAACGGACCGCTCAGGCTATCGCTGGGGCGTTCGAGGAGCTCGCGGCATCGCGCGCGACGCTGTCGGAGGCGATAGCGAGCTCCGTGGCCACTGAGCTCAAGGTGAGCGGTGACATGCAGGCCACTCTCGCGGTTCGTAGCCGGCAGGTCCACGACAAGATCCTGGACCCTCGGTTGAGGGCGCTCTCCACGGCGCTCCAGGCAGACATGGACGAGGCCGAGTGGTTGGACTACGTGGCTATGCAGGTTGTCGGGTCGCCGCCCGATAGCTGGAGCGACGCTGAGTCTGAGCGCTTCGCGATGTCCATACATGACCTTGCGATGGCCTTTCTGCGCGTTGAGGCGCTCACGGCCGACATGAGAGCTGTCACAGGAGACTTCGAGGCGATCCGTATCGCGGTCAACTCGTCGCGCGGCGGCGACCTTGTTCGGCTCGTGCAGCTGGACGATCAACGGTCCGAGATTGTGGCGGCTGCTCTCGGTCCAGCGATGCAGAAGCTGAGTGAGTCGGGAGTGAGTCGCAGCGAGGCTCGCGAGTGGATTCTTGCGCACCTGCTCGAGGCCGAGCTCGCAGATGCCCACGCCCAAGCCGATGTCAGTCTTGCCACGTACGGTGAGCGTACTACCCAAACTGAGGAGCGAAACGCATGAGCGCGGATCGAGTCAGGCACGTATGCGGAATATCGGGAGGCAAGGACTCAAGTGCTCTCGCGATCTATCTTCGCGACCGCGTGCCAGATATGGAGTACTTCTTCTGCGATACGGGAGCTGAGCTGCCAGAGACCTACGAGTATCTGAACAAACTCGAAGTCGTGCTGGGAAAGCCGATTGCTCGGCTCAATGCTGATAAGGGGTTCGATCACTGGTTTGAGGTGTACCGCGGAACGCTGCCGTCTCCGCAAATGCGATGGTGCACAAAGCTTGTCAAGATCAAGCCCCTTGAGGCATGGCTTGGCGACGACGAGGCCATCAGCTATGTGGCAATTCGCGCTGACGAGAAGAATCGCAAGGGATACGTTTCCACCAAGCCCAACATCAGTGCGGTGTTCCCGTTCGTCGAGGACGATGTTGACCACGAAGGCGTCCTGCGCATCCTGGACGAAGCAGGGGTTGGATTACCGGCGTACTACGAGTGGCGTACCCGAAGCGGATGCTACTTCTGCTTCTATCAGCGCAAAGCGGAGTGGGTTGGGCTCGCGGACCGCCACCCGGATCTTTTCGAGCGAGCGGTAGCCATTGAGCAGAAGGTGTTGAAGGATGCTGGTGCCTCGGGAGACGCCAGCTACCAGGGTCAGGCGATGCAGGGGCGCGATTACACGTGGTCGAACGGAGAGACCCTGAGCGAACTTCTTGATCGCCGGGACGAAATCCTGAAGAAGCACGCGGAGGCGATGGCGCGGGCGGCAAAGACTCGACGCAATCTCCCCCTTATCGATGTTCTTTCAGGTGCTCTCGACGAGGATGACGACAGCGACGCGTGCGTCGTTTGCGCGATTTGATCACGAAACTTGGCTACCTTCTCCGGAGAGCCGACTGCGATCCGAGAAGTCGCCGACCTGCCACACGAGGCCCGGCCGGGAAGTAGGTTTCTCGGCCGGGCACTCGTTGTGGCTACTTGACTCTTACTCGTCAGGCGTGAGCCATTCATCGAGCTTTGACCACGCCCGAGTCAACAAATGCTTCGTCCGAGACTCGATGAAGTCACGATCCCAGTCGCCGCTGTACTGGCTGATGGCCCGCAGCATGGGCAGGTGCTGGCGTCGCTCGACAAGGTACTCCTGCTTGTCTGCCGACAATGACAGACCGCCGGCTACGGCAGCCTCCAGGACTGCCTTTGTCTCGTCGGGTGCGTCCGCCGACAGGGCGCCATAGATCGACCGCTTCTCGGACCACGGACGGTTGCTGATGAAACTATTGTCGTCGACCGGGAGCAGGGTCAGGTTCCCGAGCGTTGACACCGCGCTCGGGGCCCTATAAATCTCGGCCTGCCAGTGACCATCTTCCGGCGTTTGCGGGGCGACATGTTCTACCGTTGCCAAGCGATCGTCAGACGTATAGCGATCGGCGCGAAGCATGGCAGTGTGGTCAGCGACCTGGCCATCCTTTGTGAGTCCGGTCGTTCCATCAGCGACTGCGTGGTGGCCCGCAACAAGTAGCAGGAACCGAGAAAGTTCTGCCTGGTCGTCGTAGATGGGACGCGCCGACGAGTGCGTAAGCCAAGCATCCAGGTTAGTGACCGGGAACGTATTTGCGTGCGCAGCGACATGACGGTAGGCCTTCACCAGATCTTGTGCTGGGGGAAGTGGGCGCACGTCATGATTCTGGCCATCGGTTCTTGCAAGGGGGGCGCAAATGCCGTCGCACCCATGGGACATCAGACGCCGGTACACCCCGTCTATGCCGTCGGTTCCACCGTGAGCGGTTCGCCAAAGCACCGAGAAGGCGGTTGACGCCTTGATTGCCGTCTCAAGCTCGGAGACCGACTCCGGCGTTGGATCCGCAACCCACTGCGAGTAATAGCGAGAGAGTGGAGCGAGAGCGATCGTGTGATTGATTCTTGCCAGAAAACGTAGTGCAAAAAGAGATTCTTCGTCGAGCGATCCTTCGACTCCAGTCGCTCCGCGTGCTAGTTCAAGTCTTTGCCACAGGTGGAAGTAGCAAAGAGCGCAGTCAGCCAGCTGGCGAGTCATGGCTCGGCGCTGCTGGTCATTCTCAGCTGTTCGGTAGAGGCGGGTGAGTTCGCGGCGCTGCTCGTTGTGCTTACTGGCGACCTTCACGCCGGCATCGGCCAGAATAAAACTTGTCATCAGTCGTTCGGTTTGACGTTGAACATTCCCTTCGTCGGCGCTCAAGAGTCGGCTCGTCAACGCAATGTGCTCAAAGCTCTCAGAGGCGGCGTACGACTCGACACCTTCGGCCTGAACCACGAGCGGAACGAACGTCTCGAATGCGGTGAGTGGCTCGCCGGTCGTATTAAGGGAGTCGAACAGATCGAAAGCGTACGATTCATCCTTGGCGTTGATCTGCGTTACTGCAACCCGTTCAAGGAGGAATCGAGCGAACACCAAAAGTCGGAGCGCCTGACCCACATCGTCCTTTGTCTGTGACAGAGCACGCAGTGCGGGTGCGGTCTCGGCTGAGGTCCTGAAAAGTGCCTCCAAGACAGACGATCCGCTTCCGAGGATGATCTGTAGATCGATACTGTCCGCCAAGTCTCCGTCGGATCCCTTGGCGATATCTCTAACCATTCGCTTCAGCTGCTGGTAGCGCAAGTGCAGGTATTCGAAGTCTGCGGGCGAGCTACCCGTGGATTCAGGCTTGACCTCGACGGTTGGGCGTTCTGGAATGTAGGTTCCGGGCCCAGGATGCTTGAGATAGCCGTGAATTAGGTTCGCAATAGGGGACAAGTACCTCGCCGTTGAGGCCCTGTTGCTCCATCGATCTGTAATTCCTCGAGTCAACTTCGGAAGCTTCTTAAAGTCTTCGTCGCCGTAGCTCTTTTGGTCGCTGAGGCAAAGATAGAGCTGGCCCCGAACCTCGGAAATGTGCTCGTTGAACCATTCGGTTTCGGTCGCCGGGAGAGTTGTATCCCGCCCGAGCTTGACGTGAATTCTTCCAAGATACTCATGGAGTGCTACTGCGAGCATTACCACGGTGGTTAGACGCTGTTGACCGTCGATGATTTGTCGAGCGTCCGACGGAGTGGTGGGGTGATCGTCCCCAGCCCCACTGACCGTGATGATCGCGCCGACGAACGCTACTGCTGATGGGTCTTTTACAAGTCGGTCTAGCCCAGCGATTAGGTCCTCGCAGAGGCGTCGCATGTCTGCTGGAAGCCATCGGTATGGCCGCTGGTAAGACGGAATGCTAAATCCGCCTACAAGGTCAGAGAGGAGCTGACGTACGGATGCGGAGGTTGGCTTGAACAATGCGTCGACGTCTGTGGTGGTCATCTAGGGTCCATTCTGCTGGTGTTTGCGCTTTATTGCTGCTCGAGCGCTACCTCGATGCATGCTCGAGTTTAGGGCGAACAGGCTGATCGTATGCGCCGCCAAAGCCGGTTATATGGTGGGCACGCTGGCGTCGGTTGACGATGTTGGCGAGCGACTGCTGACGCGTTATTGAAGAAGTCCACGGTCAGGTGGGGCCTGCCGCGCCGCGTGATGGTGACGGCTTCGTCGCCCGTGTGGCTGGCGTAGGGCTGGGTCCCAGGAGAGAGCATGAAGACGTGCCGAATCCTCTCTGCCCCTGGCGCACGAACAGGAGCACCGTACTCTTGCCGCCGGATGCCATGTCGGTTTTCCAGGACACGGGCGGCGTCGGCTGCCATTCGCAGTAGCACACAGTCCTCGCGACGGAGCGGGTCGCCTACATCGTGGTGGTGGTGCAGTCGGTTTGGAATCCCGAGCCTTATGGAGGGAGGGGCAGCGTCCGGGTGCCCGAGGCGGAGCACGCCGTCGCGCGAGCAGTTGACGTTGCGAGGGCAGTCAAGCGCAGGGTGTTTGAACTTCTGCTGATACCCGCAGAAAGGTCGGGCAGGGGCCGTATTGGTAAAACTTCACGTGCAGGCTCCTAGCTGTGATGCCCAGCCAGGTTGTCCAACCTGGTGATGGGGACTGCTGCACGACCAGGTGAAAGGGTTGGTCACGAGCGAGGCCAGCGACTTCGGGACCGAGCCGTCGGCATCGAGTTCCCGATCCGCGAGCGCGCCTTCTGGGCAGCCTCGTCGAGCTCCACCACGAGGTCGAGGACGCTCTCGAGTCTCTCGAGTGTGCCCGTGTGCGGCCCCCCCGCGACCGGGACCGGGTCATACGCGGACGGATCGCCGCCCTTCGCGCGGATCATGCTGTCAAGCTCGTCGAGGGTGATGATCCCGTCGGACGTGAGCTCCTCCCACGTCGGGCCCGCGATGATGTCGGCGATGGACGGCTCGTCGGCCTCATGGCCCTCCGAGGTCCCGGCGTTCGCATGGTCCGACATGGTCGAAGCGTAGGTCGCACCCGCCGTCGAGACGACTGGATTCCGTGCCGAGCGCCAACCCGAGTCAGTGTCGGTGGCCTCCTCTAGCGTGTCTTTCGTGGGGATCGCGGGGGCGATCCAGACGGGGGTCGAGAGATGACTGATGAGCTCGAGCGTCGGTGGGACGACGCGGTAGAGACGGCGTGGCGGGAGTTTCGCCAGCGGTTGGCGGACCACGTGGCGGGGATGGGGCCGGACGACTCGCTCGTCGTCGAGATGCCGCAGGAGCACGACGGCGGGGCGTCGCCGTACTGCCAGGTCGCCGGTGGCGACGACGTCGCGCGCGTGGAGGCGGTGAGCAACGTCTACCTCGCCGACGAGTGCCTGCTCGACGACGACCAGGAGGCGGCGCTGGGGGACATGGGGTTCCAGCAGCCCAACGCCTGGAGCTGGGAGGACGGCGACACCAACTTCTGGCTCGACGTCGACCGGCGCGAGGCAGATCGGGTCGCCGTGATGGTGGTCCGCGCGCTGCGCGAGGTCTACGGCGTGCTGCACCCGATCTACCTCGACGCCGAGGGTCTCGAGCCGGCGCGCGAGGGCGGCAAGCCGCTGCCTCCGAAGCCGGTCCGCGCCGAGCCCGACATGCACGAGGTCGTCCGTCCGACGTCGGTCGAGGAGGTGCGTGCGTTCATCGACGTGGCCGTGGCCGGGCTCTACGACGAGGCGCCCGAGTGGGACGACGAAGGCGACCTGCTGCTGCCGACGGAGGAGCAGCAGGTGTGGATCCTGGTCCACAAGACCATCCCGCGCGTGCTCATCTCCTGCCTCCTCGTGGAGGACGTGGCGGACCAGGAGGCGGCTCTTGCGGAGGTCAACCAGCTCAACCGCACCGAGTTCGGGCTGACCTTCTTCCTCGTCGACGGCCGGATCAGCGTGACGCGCGAGGTCGGGCTGGACGTCGCGACCCCCGCCACGTTCCTGATGGAGGTGCAGCGGCTGCTGACCCAGGTCGACGGCTGGGCCACTGACCTGGAGAAGAAGCTCTCCGCGGTCACCAAGGAGCCGAAGCGGCGCGACGGTCGCTTCGAGGCGGCGTACGCCGTGATGGCCGAGCTCGAGCGCGACCAGCGCGGGTCGGTCGGTCCGGCGACGATGGCGCGGGTCTACGGCAACGACACCGGGCTGCTGCTCAAGGCGATCCGGATCACGGAGCAGCGTCGTCGCGAGATGCGCGGCAAGGTGCGTGAGGCGCGCAACCTCAAGCAGCACAGCAGGGAGAAGGTCGTCCAGGCGCGGCACGACTACCTGCGCGACCTCGCGGCCCGGATGCGCGCCGCGCTGCGGCTGATCGTGGACGCGCCGGTGCGGAAGGTGCAGCTCGACCAGCTCGCCCTCTTCGACGAGGACGAAGCGGGGACCGGCCGGTGAGCGCGTTCGCCGGACGGGACGGGCGCGTCGGTGATGGGGTGTCCGCATGCCTCGCCTGATCCCGGAGCAGCCGACCTTCACCACAGAGTCCGAGCAGGCGGTCTGGGAGCGGCTGCGCGACGGCCTCGGTGACGACGACGTGCTCATCACCAACCTGCGCCTCACCGACGAGACCAAGGACCACGAGGTCGACATCGTCGTCCTCATGCCCGACATCGGCATCGTCGCGCTCGAGGTCAAGGGCGGCAGCGTCTGGTGGGACGAGGGCTGGCGCATCAAGCGCCGCGGCCGCGAGGCGGTCATCCACCCGGTCGACCAGGCACGCGACGGCAAGTACGCCCTGCGCGCCTACGTCGAGCGCGACGAGCGGTGGGGGAGCCGCACCCGCGTCGCGTGGGCGCACGCGGTCGTCACGCCGTACTCGGAGTTCGACCCCGACTTCGCTCTGACCGACCTGCCGCGCTGGTCGCTGCACGACACCAAGGACCAGGCGCACCTCGTCGGACGGCTGCGGCAGAACGCGCAGAAGATGACCCACGGACAGCGGGTTGCGACCGCCGACGACGTCGACGCGATCGCCGACATCCTCACAGGCCGGCTGCCCACGTCGTACGACATCCGCGCCGAGGCCGACGAGCGCGCCAGCGTCGCCGACCGGCTCACGCTCGAGCAGGCCACGATCCTGCAGGTCACCCGGCTCCTCCACCGCGTCGAGGTGCGCGGCGGCGCGGGCAGCGGCAAGACGGTGCTCGCGCTGCAGCAGGCCAAGGAGCTCACCCGCGGAGGGCAGGACCGCAGGTCGCAGCGGGTCGCGCTGCTCTGCTACTCGATCGGGCTGGCCGAGCACCTCAAGCGCGAGGTCGCGACCTGGCGCCACGGGCACCGGCCGGCGTTCGTCGGCACCTTCCACGACTTCGGGCGCCAGTGGGGCGCCTCCGACGGCGACCGGCAGGACAGCGAGTTCTGGGAGGAGCGGCTGCCTGCCGAGATGGCCGCGCTCGCCACCGACCTGCCGGACGGCAAGAAGTTCGACGCGGTGATCGTCGACGAGGCGCAGGACTTCGCCGACTCCTGGTGGACGCCGGTGCTGCGGGCGCTGCGCGACGAGGAGGAGGGCGGGCTCTACGTCTACTCCGACGAGAACCAGCGCATCTTCGCCCGCTTCGGCCGGCCGCCGGTCGCGCTGGTCCCGCTGGTGCTCGACCACAACCTGCGCAACACCAAGCAGATCCACGAGTCCTTCGGTCCGCTCGCGCCGAGCCGGATGTACAGCCGCGGCGGCGAGGGGCCCTCGGTCCGCTTCGTTGACGTCGCCGAGGAGGACCCGCTCGACGTCGCGGACGACCAGGTCGACCAGCTGCTCGACGCCGGGTGGGACCCGCGGCACGTCGCGCTGCTCACCACCGGCCACCGGCACCCGATCCAGGTCGAGCGCACCGACTTCCACGACCAGGACGGCTACTGGCGCACCTACTGGGACGACGACGTCTTCTACGGCCACGTCCTCGGGTGCAAGGGCCTCGAGCGGCGTGCGGTCGTGCTGTGCCTCAACGAGGACGGCTCGCGCGACCGGGCCCGCGAGCGGCTCTACGTCGGGATGTCGCGGGCCACCGACGAGCTGGTGGTGGTCGGCGACCCGGCGACCGTACGCCGGGTGGCGGGCGACGACGTGGCACGCCGGCTCGGCATCGGAGCTAGCTGATCCCGAACTTGTCGGGGACCCACCTTCTGCTCGCGTCGACGACACCTTGCCGCTTCGCACCGCCAGAGATTGATCGACGTACTCCTCCCGGGCTACTGAGCAATTGCCGACGCATGGTTGAAGAAGTCCATCGGCATCGGGGTGGCGAGGCGCCATGTGAAGGCAATGGGTCGGTCGCCCGTGTGACTGACGTACGTGGCGGGGCCAAGGAAGAGGTACGGCGACGTGCCGAAGTCATCCTTCTGCTCATGACGGACGAACAGGAAGACGGTGCTCGTCCCGTTGAGGTATCGCTGCCCAGTCTTCGACATGACGGACGTCGTCGACTGCGACTCCCAGTGGAACAGATCCCGCGAAATGGGGTAGTCCGCGTACATCGTCGTGGGCGAGTAGTCAGCTTCCGACTTCTTCAGCGTGATGAAGAAGGCGTCGACGTTGAGGTGCTCCAGGTAGAGGACTCCTTCTCGGAAGCTGTTCGGATTTCGCGGGAAGTCGAGGGCAGCCAGGATCTCCTCGCGCTGATATCTCGCGTGCACCTTGAGCGGGACGTTTGCTAGCCGACCCGGAAGATCAGACGGAACGTGGCGTGCGGCCTCGTAGCTAAGGTCGACAACGCTCGAGATCTCTGCGCGAGTCGCCGGCTGGCGTCTCAGCGCCGCAAGACCGTCAGCGATGGTCGCGTGCCCGCCACCGTCGGACCAGAGCGAGTAGAAGAGCATGCGCGCGAGGCGCTGCTCTGCCTGTGAGAGCTGCGTGTAGGCAGGCGCGGAGTCGTCTAGAAGCGACTTGTAGGCCGCCGCTCGGTCGGGATCGTCGACGTGTGCAAACGCCCGGACCCGCTTGAGGAGTTGCCCCTCAAGGTCTGACCCGGGGAGCGTCCGCATGTCAGCGTCTCTCCGCAGCTTGGTCCACGAATGGCTCCCGCGCCGAAGGACGTCGCTGAGTTCGAGCCCAGACCCATCGAGGAACTGCTCCAGCGAGTCGTCCTTCGTTGCCTTGAGATGAGCGACGATCTGAGCCCATCGCGTGTTGATCTGCGAGCGAAGGTTTTCCAGCACCACCTGCTGGCTCTGCTGATCTAGTCGGACCTGGCAGCCAGACGGAAGGAATGGGAAGTCCTCCTTCACCGCCTTCTCGAGCTGCTTGCCCTGAAGCCCCGTGAGAGCGCTGAACTTGCGAGCGAAGCTGAACTCCTTGCGGTGATAGCCGACGAAGTCGAGAACCGTCAGCACCGCCTTGCTCGATGTTCGGCGCAGCCCGCGACCCAATTGCTGCATGAAGATGGTCGAGCTCTCGGTCGGACGCAGGAAAAGAACGGTGTCGACGTCTGGGATGTCGAGCCCCTCGTTGAAGACGTCGACGGTGAACAGGACATTCACCTCAGCATCCCGAACTGCGCGCAGCGCAGTGGCTCGCTCTTCATGGGGCGTCGTTCCTGTCACCGCTCGTGCAGGGATGCCGGCGTCGTTGAACACTCGCGTCATGTACTCGGCGTGCGCGACGCTGACGCAGAAGCCGAGCGCCCGCATGCGACCTGCGTCGGCGATCTTGTCATCGACGGCCTTCAGGATGATGCGCGCACGAGCGTCGTTGCCGGTAAACACACCGTCGAGCTGCGACTCGTCGTACTTGCCGCGCGACCACGTGATCGACCGGAGGTCCGTGCCGTCGGAGATCGCAAAATAGTGAAAGGGGCAGAGCAGGTCGGCTCCAAGAGCGTCCCACAGGCGCAACTCGGCGGCAGTGCGACCGCCGAAGAAGTCGCGTACGTCCACCCCATCCGCTCGTTCCGGTGTCGCTGTAAGGCCGAGCAGCTCCCGCGGAGCGAGATGGTCGAGGATCCGTCGGTAGGTCTTCGCTTCGGCGTGGTGAAACTCGTCGATGACAACGATGTCGAATGCATCGGCAGGAATGTTGGCTACGCCGTACGCCGTCAGAGATTGGATGCTCGCGAAGACGTGCTGCCACCGCTCGGGCCGCTGTCCGCCCACGTATAGCTCGCCGAAGTCGCCGTCGCCCAGGACCTCGCGGTAGGTCCGCATCGACTGCACGAGGATTTCCTTGCGGTGTGCGACGAAGAGCAGACGCGGTCGCGTCCCCGCAGCCTGTGCCAGACCCCGATAGTCAAGAGCAGCGATGACAGTCTTGCCGGTCCCCGTTGCCGCGACGACCAGGTTTCGATGCCGGTCATGGAGCACGCGCTCGACGTTGATCGCGTCGAGCATTTCCTGCTGGTAGGGGTACGGCCGTACCTCCAAGCCAGCAAGGGTGATGGTGACTCGGTCTGAGTACTTGCCGCCCTTCGCTTCAAGAAGCGCGTCATCAAGACGGTCACGGTCGCGCTCAGGGTCGTACGGCTCGAACTCGGGACTGTTCCAGTACGCGTCAAAAGTGGCACGGAACTTGTCAAGCAAGCTCGGGGTGGCAGCAGCGCTCAACCGAACATTCCATTCGACGCCTTCGAGCATCGCGGAGGTGGTGAGATTTGAGGACCCGACGTAGGCCGTGTCGAACCCGGTGTGGCGTCCAAACAGCCAGGCTTTGGCGTGAAGCCTGGTGCGCTTGGCGTCGTACTGAACCTTCACCTGGGCCCCAAACTCGGTCACGAGGCGATCGAGTGCCCGTCGTTCGGTCCCGCCGATGTAGGTCGTGGTGACCACGCGGATCGGAATCCCGGCTTCGTGAGCGGCCTTCAGTTCGTCCTCGATGAGTCGGAGGCCGTGCCACATCACGAAGGCGCAGAGGAGATCGATGCTGTCCGCTGAGTCGATCTCGGCGCGCAACTCGGATGCGAGGCTCGGCTCGCCGTGAGCGTTGGTGAGCAGCGCGGCGTCGTTCAACGGCGTCTTCGGACGAAGCGCTAAGCGCGACACCTGACCCGGGCCCGGTGGCGTGCGAACGGCGAGTAGTTGGCCAACCGGATTCGCGACGGGCGGTGCAGCCTCGTCGATGGCGCGGAGCAGTGCGTTCGCGGCGTCCAATCGGGCCGAGGGATCCTTCAATCCCGACAACCTGCGGTGGACTGCTGCCGCGATGTGGCGAGTGAGAACGTGAGCCTGATCCGCGTCGTCCACCCGACCCTGCTCGTGCCCAAGAGTTTCGCCGAGCCCGATGAGGGACTGCACGCGCTCGGTCAGAAGCGTCTCGTAGAGGCCGATTGGCAGCGGGGATTGATCATGCACGCGACGGAAGCTTGCCAGGACTCCGTGCTCAATTGTCAGGAATGCCTTGCGTTGTCATGGTGATCAGCTTCTCGACGGCAGGCACGTCAGCTGGCGCCCACACGACATCGAACATCTCGGCGGGCGCCAGCCAGCGGGATGCTGCGTGCTCTCGCAGTGTTGGCTCACCGGTGGTGAGCTCGCACGTGAACGTCGAGAGGGCAATAGTCGCGAACTCGTACTCATGAACCGTTCGAATGACGAGGTTCCCAACTCGTACGCCGCAATCCAACTCCTCGTCGATCTCGCGCGCAAGTGCGTCGGCGGGCGCCTCACCTGGTTCGATCTTGCCCCCAGGAAATTCCCACAATCCAGGAAGCGACTGATCCGGGCCGCGCTGCACGCAGAAAATCCGACCGTCGCGGATGATGGCTGCGCCAACGACGTCAATCGTCCGAGTCATGCGGACAGTGTGTCCGACAGGTAGAGCGATTTGTATTCAGGCGGCCGCGCCCCGAGACCGCGACTCTGAGAGCGGCTGAGCCGGCTCAGGCGCTCGTCGCCATCGGCTCGAGCTCGTCGGGCGGGATCGGACGGATCGACGCGGCGGTCGCGAGGTGGACGACCTCGCACGCGACGCCGCCGATCCGGGCCGCGGCGTAGAGCGTTGTCGCCCACTCGCGGTCGGTCGTGGTGAGGAAGTCGGAGCCCGGCCGGGAGACGAGGAAGGCGAAGCGCACGCCGTCGGGGCCGCCCTGCGCCAGCAACCGCAGCACCTCGGCCAGGTTGGCGCGGATGGTGTGGTCGGGGGAATCGGCGTCGGTGATCTCCGTGAGCTGCGGGATGGGGACGTCGTCCTGGATGAGCATCATCCAGACCGAGCAGCGGTCGAAGGGCTGAGGTCCCATCAGGCGGCGCCACGCGGACTCGAGGTCGGCCTGGGTGCGGACGGGCGAGGTGAACAGGTCGTCAGTCATGGACACCGACTTTGAGACACGAACCGGTGCGAGCCAACCGGCTTTCCACAGGCCGAGGTGCCGTCCACAGGTGCGAGTAGAGGGCTTTCGGGCGGCGGCTCCGGCACGGGACGGACTGGCTACGAGACGACGTCGGCCGCGACGACGTACGCGTCATGGTCGGACAGCCGCTTGCCGCCGACCTCGGCGACGATCCGCGAGGCGGTGGCGTCGCACGAGGCCGGAACGGCGAGGTGGTCGATGCTCAGCAGCCCCTCGATCCGGTGCGGCAGGTCGGTGGTCGGGACCGCGAGGCCGAGCTCCGCCAGCGCGGCGGCGATCGCGGAGCGGCCGCCGATCGAGCCGGCGTACTCGCGGCCGGTGATCGCGTGGTTCCAGTCGCCACCCCAGACGAGCCGGGGCTAGGTGCGCAGCCGCAGCATCAGGTCGTCGATCGCATGAGTGGTCTTGTCGACGTGACGGTCTCCGACCCACGGGGCGCGGGAGCCGCAGCCCTTCCAAGGCAGGATCGAGCTCACGAACACCCACCCGCCGACCTGCGCAGCGGCGCTCGCGGGGTGCGGGTCCGGCAACGCGGCGGACGGCAGGCGGCTCGCGACGCCCGCCCAGTGGCGACGCGCCGCCATCCGCGCCGACGTGCAGTGGATGGCGTACCCGGGAAGGACCGTCTTCTCGCTGACCTCCGTCAGCAGCCAGACGTCGCAGTCGGCGCCGAGCAGGAGGTCGCGATGGTCCGGGGACCACCGCCCGGCGAGGTTCCAGGTCCCGATGCGCACGACGGGAGGGTAGTGGGCGGGGTTTCGTGACGGTCGCTGCGCGACCTCCTCAACCACCGGGGACGGCGCGACCTCCTCAGCCGTCGAGCGTGCTGAGGTCAGGCGGTACGTCGACGGAGTGCGCCTGCAGCACCTCGAGGGGTACGACCTCCAGCGCCCGCTCCGAGGTCGCGGACAGCACGACCGGCGCGGCCACCCCTGCGCCGTACGATTGGAGCCAGCGGACGGCGACGACGCACCAGCGGTCACCCGGCACCAGACCCGGGAAGTGCCACTCCGGCCGCGGCGTGGAGAGGTCGTTGCCGACGGCCTTCTGGTGGGCGAGGAACTCGTCGGTCATCACCGCGCAGATCGCGTGCAGCCCGGCGTCCTGCGGGCCGACCGTGCACGTGCCGTCGCGGTGGAACCCGGTGAGCGGGTCGGTGCCACAGGGGTCGAGCTCGCCGCCGAGGACGTTGCGTTCGGTCATGTGTCGATCATGGCTGGTGGGGTCTCGTGACGAGCCTTCGGCTCTCCTCGACCAACGACTATGCCTGGCGCGCGGCCTTCTTCGCCGCCGCCTCGTCCCGGCGCTCGACGAAGCGCGTCGCCTCGCCGTCGAGCGCGGCGACCGCGGCGGCCAGCTCCTCGCGGGCGGCCTCGCCGTCGGCGTCCAGGCCGGTCAGCTCCCACACGCCCCACTGCCGCAGCAGCGGCGTGACGATGTCGTCGTGGTGGATGCGGAGGTCGTAGATCCCGGCCTTCGCCATCTGCACCGCCTTGCGCGAGAAGCCGGGGATGACGCTGCCGGGCATCTGGAAGCCGACGACCTCCTCGGTGATCGCGCGCAGCGTCTGGCTCGGGGTGAGCTCGAGCGCCGCGGTGACGAGGTTGCGGTAGAAGATCATGTGCAGGTTCTCGTCCTTGGCCACGCGGGCGAGCAGCTTGTCGGCGATCGGCTCCTCGGTGTAGCGCCCGGTGTTGCGGTGGGAGACGCGGGTGGCGAGCTCCTGGAACGAGACGTACGCGCACACGTTGAGCAGCGACTTGTCCATCGCCTCGTAGCCGGTCTCCATCGTCTCCATCCGCGCCCGCTCGAGCTCGACGGGGTCGACGCCGCGGGTGACGAGGAGGTAGTCGCGGATGCAGAAAGCGTGGCGGCCCTCCTCGGCGGTCCAGCGGTTCACCCACGTGCCCCACGCGCTGTCGCGGCCGAACGCGCGGTCGATCTCGCGGTGGTAGCTCGGCAGGTTGTCCTCGGTGAGCAGGTTGACCTCGAGCGCGGTGCGCGCGACGGGCGACAGCTGGGACTGCGCGACCTCCCACGGGTCGCCGCCGAGGTCGGCGAAGTCGCGGCCCAGGCTCCACGGGACGTACTCGTGGGGCATCCACTCGTCGGCGATCGCCAGGTGCCGGTTGAGGTTGTCCTCCACCACCGGCTCGAGCTCGGTCAGCAGCTGGGTGCTCTCGAGTGCGGCCACGGCAACTCCTCGTCCGGGGGAGCGAGGCGTAGGCCCTCGCCCTCCCAGACTGCACCTCCGGACGTCCCCGTGGATAGGGCCGGCGGTCAGCGCATGTCGAACACCAGCCGCGCCGGCACCTCGCCGGCGAGGACCTCCTCGAAGCACGCGTTGACGTCGTCGAGCTGGCGCGTCTCGGTGACGACGCGGGTCAGTCCGCGGGCGTGGAGGTCGAAGACGGTGGCGAGGTCGTTGCGGGTGCCGACGAGCGAGCCGATCACCTTCACTCCCTTGAGCACGGTCTCGAAGACAGGGATCTCGAGGCGGTTGTCGGCGGGCAGCCCAACCAGGACGAGCCGGCCGTTGGGGTTGAGCGCCGCGTGCGCCGCCCGCATGGCGGCAGGCGAGGGGACGGTGACGAGCGCGATGTCGACGCCACCGATCTGCGCCAGCTGCGCCGCCTGGTCGCCCCGGGCATCGACGACGTGGTCGGTGCCGAGGTCCTTGGCGAGCTGGAGCTTGTCGTCGTGCACGTCGACGGCGACGGTGCGACAGCCGAAGATCCGCGCGTACTGCAGGCCCAGGTGTCCGAGCCCGCCGATGCCGACGACCATGCAGGTCTCGTCGGGCTTCGGTTCGGCGACCTTGAGCGCCTTGTAGGTCGTCACGCCCGCACAGGTCAGCGGCGAGGCGTCGACCGGGTCGATGCCGTCGGGGACGGGTACGACGTGGCTGGCGAAGGCGACCGCGTACTCCGCGTAGCCACCGTCCATCGTGTAGCCCATGTAGGCCGGGGCGGTGCAGTAGGTCTCCCAGCCGTCGACGCAGTAGCGGCACTGGCCGCAGGCGTGGCCGAGCCACGGCAGCGCGACGCGCTGTCCGACCGCGACCGGTACGTCCGCCGAGCCGACGGCCTCGACGATGCCGACGCCCTCGTGGCCGGGGATGAGCTGGTCCTTCGGCTTGACCGGCCACTCGCCGCGTGCAGCGTGGATGTCGGTGTGGCAGAGCCCGCAGGTCTCGATCCGGACGAGCACCTGGCCCGGGCCGGGCTCGGGGATCGGGACGTCGCGGATCTCGAGCGGTGCGCCGAGCGTGGGGACGACGGCAGCCTTCATGACGTGCTCCTCGGGTTCGTTGGGAGCGTCGCTCGCTCCACCGCGAGCCTTCTCCTACGCGACGTCGTAGGTCAGGGCGTACGGTCCCGCAGTCGGCGGGGCGAAGGTCCCGCCGGGCAGCCTGTGGAGGAGCCGCGCGGCTTGTCGGTGTGTCGTCGTAGCGTCCTGCGCACCACGAAGGGGGAGCGATGGGCGCCAACAGCAGGAAGCGCAGGGCGACGCGGCAGCGCAACGATCAGCGGAGCGGGCCGCCCGGTCAGGTGCGGCCGGACGAAGCCTGGGACGCCGCACGGGCGGGCGCCGACGTCGAGGGGCACGTGCTGTTCGCGCTCCGGATGCTCGCCCTGAAGAAGCTCACGGACGCCGAGGTCGCGCACGCCGCGGAGCGGCTCGTCGCCCGGTGCGCGCCCTACCCGAGGCACGTGGTCCAGCTCGTGCTGCACGACCTCGCGTCCGACGTGGTCGGTGCCGTGGTCGAGGGCGGCTGGTCGCCGTCGGACCTCGGCGAGCTGGTCAGGCGCAACCTCGGGCCGGCGTACGTCGCGGCGCTCGCGGCGGAGCTGCGCGCCCACGAGCGGACGAGTCCACGGAGCCAGGCGTGGCGGGACTCGATCGAGGCGCTCGACGAGCCGTCGCTCGGCCTGGGCGCCATCGAGCCCGTCACCGCGCTGCTCGGACTGCTCGCCCAGCTGAACGGAGCGCCGCGGCTGACCGACGCGATCGCCGGCACCGCCGAGGAGGCCGGGCCGGAGCACCCGAAGCTCGCGCGGGTGCGGGCGCTGCTGGCCAAGGCGGAGTCCACCGAGTTCGACGAGGAGGCCGAGGCGCTGTCGGCGAAGGCGCAGGAGCTCATCTCCCGCTACGCGCTCGACCGGCTCCTCGAGGTTGGTGCGGCCCGCGGGAGCAGCGACCTGCAGGTGCGCCGTCTCTGGCTCGACCCTCCCTACGTCCGGCCGAAGACCATCCTCGTCTCTGCCGTGGCCTCGGCCAACCGGTGCCGGGCGGCGGCCGCTGACAGCCTCGGCTTCAGCGTGGTGGTCGGTGCGCCGACCGACCTCGATGCCGTCGAGCTGCTGGTGACGTCGCTGCTCGTGCAGGCCGACGCGGCGATGCTGCGCCACGGTCGCCGCGCGAGCGCGAGCGGGGCCGCCCGGACGAAGTCGTTCCGGCAGTCGTTCCTCACCGCCTACGCCGTCCGGATCGCCGACCGGCTGGAGCGGGCCAACGCCGACGCGGCGCGCGCCGCCGGCGCCGACCTGCTCCCCGTGCTCCGGTCGCAGGAGGAGAAGGTCGCCGAGGAGTTCGACCGCCTGGTCCCGCACAGCACCGGCCGACGCGCGAGCGTGAGCAACAGCGAGGGCTGGAACGCCGGGCTCGCGGCAGCCGACCTGGCCGAGCTCGGCGTCAACGGTCGGCTCGACCATGCGGGTTGACCCGTCGTCAGGACCAGTGCCGCCGCATCACCGTGGTCGCGGCGAACGGGTCCTCGCCCGAGACGGCGGCGACGACCCCGGCGCCCTCGGGCCTCGCGGCGGCGAGCAGCCGACCCTCGCCGACCCAGGCGTTCCACGCCCGCAGGTAGTGGCCGGCGCTGCGAGCGTTGCGGCCGAGGGCCGCCGGGACCGGGTGCCACGCCTCGCCCGTCGGACGGGCGGCGCGCAGGGCGGCGCGGGCACCCCGACGCGTACGCACGGGCCGATCGGGGGAGGCGGCGTCGGTGTGGCGCGAGACGAGGTAGCGCGGGGCGCCGACCGGGCCGATCGCCTCGTCGAGGGCGACTGCGAAGGCCTCGGCGTCGGCCTCGGAGCCGACGAGTCGGAAGCGGTACTCACCGCCCGGGTGGACGTCGACCGCGAGGGCCGAGGCGCCGACCCCGGTGAGGCCCGCAGCGTGGAGGGCGTCCGCGGCGGCGGCGGCCACCGCCTCCAGCGGCGGGACGCCCGACGTCAGGGCGACCTGCGAGCGCACCCACCCGGTCAGCAGCGCCGTCTGGTCGCGGCTCACGACGGCGGTCCGCGAGCGTTGCCACCGCGCCGACGGCGCCCACGGTCAGAGCCGCGGCGGTCCCGGCGACCGACGCGGCCGCGAAACCGCCGGTGGCTGCGGCGAGCGCCCAGGCCGGGTCCCAGCGCCGGTCCGGCAGCGGCGCGTCCGTCGTCAGCCCGGTGTCCGAGAGCCGCCATGACGGCGCGACCGGCTCCAGCGCCACGACCTCGTCGGCCGGAGCGGGCACCGACGCGACGGCCGGCCGGACGCGCAGCGAAGCGAGCGTCACGTCGTCGTACGGCTCGCCCACCCGCCACGCCTCGCGGATGCCGTCGCGGTCGGCGGCCGCGACGAGCATGCGGGCGTTGAGGGCGTCGAACGACGCGACCGGCGGGGGAGCGAAGGGGGAGAAGGACGCGTCGATGTGGGCGACGCCGTCGACGATGTCGCCGTCGGCGTCGACGCCGTGGAAGCTCTGGTGCTTGCGAACCAGCCGCGACCAGTCGTTGTCGCCCTTCGGGTGGGCCTCCGAGACGCAGACCACCGTCCAGTTGGTGGCGACCTTGTCGGGCCAGCCCGGGTCGGTGCGCAGCGCCCGCCCGCGGGTCTGCACGACCGCGGTCAGGGTCGTCGCGGTGGTCAGGTCGATCAGCGTCGAGACGCCGCGGGCGTTCCACCCCTCGCCGAGCAGCCCGCGGGTGCCGACCAGGACCTGGGTCCGCCCGGCCTCGAGGAACGCGGTGACGTGGGTGACCCAGGTCCGCGAGGTCCAGCCCGAGGAGCAGGTCGCGACCGGTGAGCCCGCCTCGACCCGGAGCCGCGCGGCGAGGTCGGGATCGCGGGAGGCCACGAAGGCGACGAGGTCGTGCAGCGTCTCCTCGGCTCCGGCGACCACGGACCCGGTGACGAGCATCGGCCGGAGGACGGCGGTGCCCGGATCGGTCAGCAGCACCTCGAGCGCCGCGATCGCCGACCCGGCCTCGGCGTCGAGCACGCCCTCGAGGGCGACCGGCACGGTCGCGGACGCCCGCTCGTGGTCGCACAGCACCAGCACCCGCGCGCGGTCGCCGATGGCGGCGTGCTCGGCGGCGATGATCTGCGCGGCCGCGCCGGGCTTGGCGTACGACCGCGCCAGCACGCGGTCGACGGTCGAGCGCCCACGGCGTACGCCGCGTCGCGTCCACTGGTAGCCCACCGACGGCAGCGCGGCCCGGACCACCGCGAGCACCTCGGCGTCGACCTGGTCGTCGGACCCGGCGACGTGGTGGACCAGCCAGTCGCCGAGCAGCCGGACCCAGTCCTCGGCGGACGGGGCGTACCGGTGCTCCTCGCGCAGCCGGGCGCCGGCCGGGAGGGCGAGCAGCCCGGCGTGGTGCATCCGCAGCGCCGCGTCGCACAGGTCGGGCTCGCGCTCGGCGAGGGCCGCCCAGGTGGTGGTGGCCGGGACCGGCTCCACGAACCGGGCGGTGAGCCACGCGTAGAACCCGACCGAGCCGAAGCCGGGGGTGGTGAGCAGCGTGGTGAGCTCGGTGAACCGGACCGCCTCCCCGGTCAGCCAGTCCTCCTCGGTGGGGGTCGGGGTGGTGAGCCAGACGAGCTCGTCGAACGGCGCGAGGTGGCCCTCCTTGACCACCGCCGGCACCGAGACGCGGTAGCGGATGGCGCCGAAGAGCTGGTCGACGAGGGCGCGCTGCTCGCCGGCCAGGCTCTCCGGCGGGGTGGCGGTCAGCGCCAGGACGTGCGCTCGGCCGACGGCGTCGAGCAGCTCGGCGAGGAGCCGCCCCCAGACCTCGAGCAGGTGGTGGCACTCGTCGAGCACGAGCACCAGCCGGGGCTGCGCGCGGATCCGGTCGAAGAGCGCGACGCCGTTGGGGTGGAGCCGGTCGACGACGGTTGCGGACTCGTCCGCGGCCTCGGAGTCGAAGACGGCGAGGGACTGGTAGGTCAGGCAGGTCAGCGCGCTGGCGAGCGTCTTGTCGTCGCTCGCGTCGAGTCCCGTCGCGCGCGCCTCGGCGATCCACTGCGCCTGGATCGCGGTGTTGGGGGCGAGCACGACGGCGCGCGTGTCGGGGTGCGAGCGCAGCTCGGCGGCGACCGCCTCGATCCCGACGCGGGTCTTGCCGGCGCCCGGGGGCAGGACGACCCAGGCCCGCGGGTGGTCCGCGTCGGCCCACGCGGCCTCGAGCGCCGCGAGCGCCTCGCGCTGGTGGAGGCGCAGCGGCGGCACGACGGGCGCGTCCGGGTCGGGCACTGCTGACCGCCCTCCTGGTCGGCTCGGGATCGTCGCGGGAATGCTCCCACGAGCCCGGACCGCTGGACCGGGTTACCCGGCCGGGGTACTTTTTACTCATGCAGGTAACTCGCTCGGTCGCGTCGAGCGCCCGTCGCGCGCAGATCCTCGATGCGACGATCGCGGTGGTCGCGGAGGAGGGCTTCGCGCGGGCGACCTTCGCGCGGATCGCGGAGCGGGGCGGCCTGTCCAGCACCCGGCTGATCAGCTACCACTTCGCCGGCAAGGACGACCTCGTCGCCGCCCTCGTCGAGCACGTCGTGGCCGGGATCGGGGAGCACGTCGGCTCGCGGGTGTCGGCCGCGGACACCGCGCGCGGCCGGCTCGCGGCCTACGTCGAGGGCGTCGTCTCCTACGCCGACACCCACCGCGCGCCGATGTCGGCGCTGCTCCAGGTGGCGATGGCCGGCGCCGGCGGCAGCGCGATGGACGCCCCGAGCGACCTGTCCCACCTCGAGCGGATCCTGCGGGGAGGCCAGGAGGCGGGGGAGATGCGCTCCTTCGACGTCGCCGTCATGGCGACCACGATCCAGCGCGCGGTGGAGACGGTCCCGCTCGCGCTGCAGGCCGACCCGGACCTGGACTGCGCGGCGTACGCCCGCGAGCTCGTCGAGCTCTTCGACCGCGCGACCCGAGCCGAGGGGCGGTCCGAACCGTGACCCTGGTGCGACCGGCCGTCGGGATCGCCGGCTCGACCGCGCTCTACTACCTGCTGCGCCACCTCGGCGTCAGCGTCTACGCCGCTCTCGTCGTCGGCGCCGTGCTCTCCCTCGCGCCGGCGTGCGTCTCGCTGCTGCGCGGCCACCGACCGAGCGGGCTCGAGGCATTCTTCACCGTCCTGCTCTTCGCGAGCTTCGCGGTCGCGTTGCTGCCCGGCGACGAGCGGTTCCTGCTCGCCAAGGACGCGCTCGTCACGAGCGGCGTCGGCCTCTGGTTCCTCGCCAGCCTGCGCTGGTCCGACCGCCCGCTGGCCTACCAGTTCGCCAGGCCGATGATCGAGGGCCGCGGCGGCTGGGTCGGCGACTGGGAGCGGCGCTGGCGCGAGGACGAGTGGTTCCGCCGGATGTGGCGCACGTCCAGCGCGTGGTGGGCGGCCGGCACGCTGGCCGACGCGGCGGCCCGGGTCGTGATGGCGTACACGCTCCCCGCCGACGTCGTGCCGGGGCTCAACCTCGCGATGTACGTCGTCACGCTGGTGGTGCTCAACGTCGTGACGACCGTGGTCTACGTCCGGGCCGGTGCGATCCGGGGTCGGCGGCGGACGCTTGCGTCCTGAGGCTCACGAAGCCATCCGCGGCTCGTGCCCGCACGCCTCGGACATGAAGTCGAGCCAGCCGTGCTCGGTGACCAGGATCAACTCCCCGGTGTAGGCGGACGCGCCATGGTTGGCGCGACGCCAGCTCGTGCACCAGACCCCCTCGTTGGGCCCGAACACGGTGAACCCCGGCCTCACGATGACGGTCACCGCCATGTGCTCGGGACCTCGGCCACGGCTCGGCCCCGCACCCAGGGACTCGACCGCTGCGCGGAGGTGGGGGGAGACGTCGTCGGCGTCATCGAGGAGCGCCGGGACCGGCAGCGGCTCGACCCTGACCAGGCGTTGCTCGGTCGACGGGTGGTGCACCAGGGCCAGCCAGGCCGTGTCCTCGCCGAGGGTGACGCGCTCGGCGACCTCACGGATCAGGGCCTCGGGGTCTCGCAGCTCGTACGGCCTCAGTTCTTCCATGCCCATGAGCGTGCCCGACCCGCCGTTCGTCCGCTGTCGTCATCCACAGGCTGCTCGTCGGGTCTGGAAGCGAGCCGTCTACGCGAGGACGCTGGGAACTCCACCGACCACCAGGAGGGCGCATGGGATCAAGCACGGACTTCGTCGGGCACATCGAGATCGACCCGCCGCTCAACGACGCGGAGATGTACTACCTGCTGGCGTTCGCGGGCTCCCGGCACTACGACCGCGGTGATCCCTACACGCTCCCCGGGAATCCGACCGCGGAGTCGGGCGAGGGCGTGGCCACGGACCGCTACAACCGGCCACCGCACGGCCAGCCCAACCTCTGGTGCGACTGGCAGGTCTGCTGGCACGGCTGCTGCATCACGTGGAGTGGCAAGGAGAAGTCGTACTCGATGGAGCCGTGGTTGCGGTATGTCATCGACCACTTCCTGCGCGAAGGCGCGCGGGCGTCGGGCGACCCGCGGTTCGACGAGTTCACCTTCGACCACGTGTTGTACGGGACCCTGGTCGGCTGCCGCCGTGACAACAAGGAGCTCTTCGCCATCAAGGTCGAGGACAACGTGGTGACCCGTGCGGTGATCACGCCGGCAGACCCGAGGTACCGCGACTACCCGCCGCTGCCCTACGAGAGCGAGATCGACCGGCAGGACGCCGACCGGATCCGGCGGCGCCGGCGCCCGCTCCCAGAGGAGTCGGCGAAGGTGGTCCCGCTTGCGCCGCGCTGAGTATGATCAAAGTATGAGTACCCGGATCACCGTCAGTCTGCCGGACGAGCTGGTCGCGTCGGCGACCGCCGCAGTGTCGGCCGGTGAGGCAGCGTCCGTGTCGGCGTACGTCGCCTCCGCCCTGCGGGAGAAGTCCGAGCGGGAGTCGGTCGCCGACGTCCTGGCCGACTGGCGCGCCTCGGCGGAGCCCCTGTCGGCCGAGGACGAGACGTGGGTCGAGGTCGCGCTCGCGAGGGCCGGCCTCAGGTCGTGACAGGCGGGTTGTGCCTGGACGCGGGTGCGCTGATCGGTCTCGAGCGCGGTGACCGCCGAGTGGTGGTCCTGCTCGACCGCGCGTTCGCGGCGGGCGGCTCGCTGGAGGTCCCGGCGCCGGTCCTCGCGCAGGTGTGGCGAGGTGGTGCGCGCCAGTCGCGGCTGGCGAGGTTCCTCCGCGCGAGCGACGTCGCGATCGTCGATCTCGATCGGGACAGCGCGCTCGCGGTCGGTGTGATGTGCGGGATGAGCGGCGTCGCCGACGTCGTGGACGGGCACGTCGCCCTGCACGCGCGGCGCCGCGACCTCGCGGTGCTGACGTCGGACCCGGACGACATCGCGCGGCTCGATCCGACGCTCGTCGTCATCGAGGTGTAGCCGGCGCACAGCCGGACCGCGACGCCGGCGACCCAGAGGCTCAGAGGGTCAGAAGTGGCGTTCCTCCAGCAGCACGCGGGCGAGCTCGTCGTAGGAGTCCGACGCAAGACCGAGGGCGCGCCGTACTCGCAGGCGCCCGAACAGCAGGTACGTCTCGTCCTGGTCCGGGAGGTCGAGCCGGGGGTCGAGGTCCCGCAAGGCGATCGTGTACCAGCGTTGCGCCTCGCTGAGCCTATTGTCCTGCTCCAGCGCGTCGCAGACCCGCTCGACCGCCTCGACGGGCAGTGCGGATCCACGGCGTCGGAGCTCGACGAGCTGCGACTCGACCTCCGCGCCACGACCGGCCTCGATCAGGAAGCCGATCCGCATGGCGGCGACGACGTCCGCCTGCTCACCCGAGGCATCCACGGCCAGGTCGAGCGTGGCGAGCGCGGCGTCGACGTCCCCCCGCATGGACTGGTGATCGGCGATGACCTGGAGCACGTCGACCCGTCCCGGATCGCCGACGGACATGGTCGCCAGGAGCTCGGTGGCGTGCGGAACGGTGTCGAGGCGCGGATCGAGCTCCCACGAGTCGATGAGGTCCTCGACCTCGGTGAGGGACAGCGGCATGGTGCCATGGTGCTGCACGTGCGGGTGTCGGAGCCGACGCCTCACGCCGATGACCGGATGCCGACGACGTCGGCGGGGATCGGGCGGACCGAGCCGCGCGTCGCGAGGTGGACCACCTCGCACGACACGCGAGCCCGGCGGGCGGCGGCGTAGAGGCTGGACGCCCAGGCGCGGTCGGTGGCGGTGATCGTGTCGATGCCGGGACGAGAGCGGAGGAACGCGACCCGGATGTCCGGCCCCAGGTCCTCCGCGAGCATGTCGAGGACCTGCGCCATGCCGTCGAGGTCCTCGGCACCTGGCGGGTCGGCGTCGAGCTCGATCTCCGTGAGATGGGGCACGGGGCGGTCGTCCGCGATGACGAGCAGCCAGAGGCTGTGGCGGCCGAAGCTCCACGGCCCCATCAGGTCGTGCCACGCCTCCTCGAGCTGGGCCTGGGTGGTGATGACGATGTCGGCGAGCATCGCCCGATGCTGCACCCGAACCGCGGTGATGGCGAACGCCTCTCCACAGGTGCCAGGACTGTCCACAGATCCGTCGGGACGGCTTGTGGCAGCGCCCGGCCGCAGCCTTCACTGGAGGCATGTCCAGACACGTCTCTCCCGGCTTCCGTCGGCACCCGCGGGTCGCCGACCGGATGACCGCGGCTCACCACGACCTCGTGGACCGCTCGCTCGGCGCCGAGCGGTCCGGCGACGCCGCCGGGGCCCGGGCGCTGCACGTCGCGGTCCCGGCGTTCCCGGCCAGGGGGCGGCACCCGCTGCTGCTGGCCCAGGTGGCGGCGCTCGGCGACGACCTGCCGGACTGGGTGTGGGCGCGGTGGATCGCCTACCAGGCCACCCGGTGCGAGGACCTGACGACCGCGACCGGGCGCATGCAGCGGCAGGTGCTCAAGTACGCCGTCGAGACCTTCCACGCAGACCAGCTCGCCGACTGCCACGCCAACGGGGGCGACCCGCTGAAGGTCGTCTCGTGGGTGGCATCGGAGTCGTGGCTCTTCCATCAGCTCCTGCTCCACGAGATCGAGGGGCTCAGCCGGTTCGTGGACGAGCTCGCGACCGGTCGACTCGCCGAGCACGCCGCGCTGGCACGGTCGTGGACGGGGGCCCGGCTCAGCGGCCACCGGATCGGCGAGCCCGCACCCGGAGGACGACTGCGGGTGGGCGACGTCGACGGCTCCGAGCTCGAGGTGCTCGACCTCGGTGCCCGGGAGCTGGCCGGCGACTCCGGGTGGGTCCTGGGCCGGTTGGTGCCCAGCGGGGTCGACGACCTCCTGATGTTCGACAGCCCGCCGGTGTCGGTGTCCGAGGGTGTGGCCCGCGACGTGGCGACCTCCGACACCCCGTGGCTGCAGGTGAAGCAGGCCCTGGACGAGGGCAGGCTGGTCGAGCGCGACTTCATGCGGCCCGACCTCGAGCTGGTCACCGACGTCCTCAGCATCGACCTGCTGCGCATCGGTACGCCGCCGGCCGACCTCGAGCGGGTCACCCGGCAGCTCCGCAAGGGGCGTGACGAGATCCCGCGAGCGGCGTACCGGATCCTGCGTCGCGCGTCCGAGGGCGGGATCGACGAGTCGGACGCGCCCCACGTCGCGGCCGCGGTCCTCCAGCCGGCCGCCCACGCCGACGCACGTCGCACGCTCGCCGGACAGGAGCAACGAGCGGCGTGGGAGCGGTGGGCGGCGCTGGTCCACCCGCCCGCGCGCGGTCGGCTCCTGGACCTGGCCGGGACCTCGTCGGTGGCGGCGTGATACCGGGCCGACGCCTCGAAGTGCTACGAGGTGCTACGGTCGTGGACGTGCGATCGATCAGCCAGCGCGAGCTCCGCAACGACAACGCGACGATCATGCGCGCCGTCGAGTCGGGCGAGTCGTTCGTGGTGACCAGGCGCGGCGTGCCGGTGGCCAGGCTCACCCCGGTCCCGGACACGGACCTCCGGGTGGTGCGTCCGGCGGCCGAGGGGGTCGATGTCACGGCACTGCCGCGGGTGCGGGCGACGCGCCCGACGGCGGGGCACCTCGACGACCTCCGCGGCGACCGGTGATCCGGCGTCTCTACCTCGACACGTCCGCCGCGGCGAAGCTGCTGGTCGAGGAGGCGGAGTCGGAGGCGCTGGCCGAGGAGCTCCGCGACGACGAGGTCCACGTGGTGGCCTGCCTGCTCCTCGAGACCGAGCTGAGGCGGCTGGCCGGTCGTGAGCCTGCCCTGACGCAGGCGGCGGTGACCCGGCTGCTGCGCGGCGTCGATCTGCACGAGCTGCCGCCGCCGCTGTTCACGGAGGCCGGGCTGCTGCCGGGCGAGTCGCTGCGCTCGCTCGACGCCCTGCACCTGTCGGCGGCGATCCGGCTCGACGTCGAGGCGGTCCTCACCTACGACCGCCGGATGGCCGACGCCGCTGCCACCCTCGGCATCGAGGTGCTCGCACCGGCCTGAGCCGGGCTCAGTCGAGCCGGACCACCAGGTCGGCCGCCTCCCGCGTCGCGGCGACCAGCCGGGCGTTGGCCTCGTCGCTGCGCTCGACCCACTCGCGCGCGGCATCGGGCGCCTTGCCGAACTCCTCGTGCCGCGACACCAGCCGCGAGCGGCGGAGGTCGTCGTCGACCTCGACGAACCACACCTCGGCGAGGTGCGGGCGTACGCGCTCCCAGCCGCCGGAGGT
Organism: Nocardioides okcheonensis; assembly: GCF_020991065.1. Classification (NCBI taxonomy): domain Bacteria; kingdom Bacillati; phylum Actinomycetota; class Actinomycetes; order Propionibacteriales; family Nocardioidaceae; genus Nocardioides; species Nocardioides okcheonensis. The sequence continues at coordinate 1,960,611 of NZ_CP087710.1, read as the reverse complement.
CAGCAGGAGGTAGTTGCCCTCCGTGACCACGAGCCGCGCAGCCGGCGCGATGGCGATCGCCGCGGCGACCGGCTGCTCGAGGTCGCGCTCGAACCCGGGGACGTAGAGCACCGTGTCGGGCGCGGAGTGGAGCCGGGCGAGCGCCGAGACGTAGCCGTCGACGTCGAAGGTCTCGGGCGCGCCCTTGCGGTCGCGCAGCCCGAGCCGGTCGAGCTGGACGTCGGCGAGGTGGAAGCCGTCCATCGGCAGGTGCGCGGCGTCTGGACCGAGCCCGTCGAGGAGCGCGGCGGTCAGCGTCGACTTCCCGGCGCCGGGCGCGCCGGTGATGCCGAGGACCGCGCGCCCGGGCATCGCCAGCAGGCGGCGGGCGCGGGCGACCAGCTCGTCGGCGGACACCTCAACCACCGATCCCGGGACGGTTGAACCGTGCGCGCCCCGGTCCCGTACGACCCGGACGTGGCGTGGTCGTCCGACCGCGCACCGACCCCGATCCCGGAGGAACGCCATGCACTCCACCACTCGCACGGGCGCGGTGGCCGCGGCCACGCTGCTCGCGCTGTCCGTCGCCGCCGCTCCCGCCCTCGCCTCGTCGAAGCACGACCTGGTCCGCGCCGACCTGGTCCCGAGCCAGCCGACCTTCGGCACCGTCAACGGCCTCCCTCCGGGCGCCGCGCCGTGGGTGCTCGACCGCGGCGAGGTCCGCGTCCGCGACGACGGCCGGATGGACGTGCGGCTCGAGGGGTTCCAGATCCCGCGTCCGGACGGCACGCAGGACAACCCGGTCGCGTCGATCACGGCCGTCGTCTACTGCGCCGGCACGCCGGTCGCCGACAGCGGCCCGCAGGAGCTCTCGGTGCCCGGCGGCGACGCGCGCTTCCGGGTCGAGGGCCTGGCCCTCCCGCGGACGTGCGACGCCCCGTCGGTCCTCATCAGCCCGACCGCCGCCGTCGGCCGCGCCTACATCGCCTTCACGCCGGCCTCCTGACGCGAGGAGGGTGCGGGTCCTCGGGGCCCGCACCCCGCCCGCGCCGGCACGCACTAGCGCGTCCCGTAGGTCCGGCTGACGACCTCGTCGAACAGCCGGTCCGGGAGCAGGTCGCGCGAGGTGGTGATGGTGCGCGCGCCGCGGCCGACGGGGTAGCGCGCGGCGGGCCGGGCGACGGTGGCGGCCTTCACGATCTTGTCCGCCACCTCCTCCGGCGTCGAGGCGCGCGCCGGCTCGTCGAAGCGCTGCATCACGTCGAACGCCTTCCGGGCGTACGCCCCGTAGGCGCCGTCGCCGGACCGCTCGAGCAGCGAGTCGCGGGCGATCTCGTTCCACTCGGTCCGGATCGGGCCGGGCTCGATCAGCACGACCTTGATGCCGAACGGGCGCAGCTCCATGCGCAGGCTGTCGCTGAAGCCCTCCACGGCGAACTTGGTCGCGTGGTACCACGCGCCGAACGGCTCGTAGAACTTCCCGCCGATCGAGGAGATGTTGATGATCCGCCCCGAGCGCTGCGCGCGCATGTGCGGCGTGACGAGCTGGACCAGGCGGGCGAGGCCGAAGACGTTGACCTCGAACTGGCGCCGCGCCTCGTCGATCGGGACGTCCTCGACCGCGCCGTAGGAGCCGTAGCCGGCGTTGTTGACCAGGACGTCGAGGCGGCCCTCCTCCTCGAGGATCCGGTCGATGCCGGCGACCATCGAGGCGTCGTCGGTGACGTCCATCCGGTGCGTGTGGACGCCCTCGGCGGCGAGCGGGGCCATCTTGTCGACGCGTCGCGCGACCGCGTGGACGGTGAATCCCTGCGCGAGCAGGGCGCGGGCGGTGGACTCGCCGATCCCGGACGATCCGCCGGTGACGAGGGCGACGGGGGTGCTCATGCAGCGAGCCTAACGGCGTGCGGAGTCGCCAGATCACCACCGAGGGCGGATGATGGGGTCAAATGACTGACTCATCCCACACGCCCCGCAACCGCCGCAGCAGCAGCCCCTTCAAGAAGGCTGTCGAACCGGTCATCGAGACCTTCGAGAAGGACGACCGGGTCACCCACGACCTCTACGGCCTCGGCCGGGTGGTCAACGTCGAGGCGCACGCGGTCAGCGTCGACTTCGGCGAGCGCACGCTGCGGATCACCAGCCCGTACGCCAAGCTCCACCACCTGTAGCCGGCGTACGGTCGGCGGGTGGCTGGTCTCGAGGCGATCCTGCGGCCCTTCGTCGACTCCGGTGACGTCCCGGGCCTGGTCGGACTGGTCGCGCGGGGTGAGCGCGTCGAGGTGGTCACGCTCGGCACGCGGGACGACGACGGCGCACCGATGGCCCGCGACTCGATCTTCCGGGCCGCGTCGATCACCAAGCCGCTGACGGCCGCGGTCGTGATGTCGCTGGTGGACGACGGGACCCTGGACCTCGACGCCCCGGTCGCCGACCTGCTGCCCGAGCTGGCCGCGCCGCGCGTGCTGCGCACGCGGGAGGGCCCGCTCGACGACACCGTCGCGGCCGAGCGGCCGATCACCGCACGTCACCTGCTCGGCGGGACCGCCGGGCACGGCTTCGCCACGTGGGAGTCGCCGGTGCCTGCGGTGCTCATGGAGCGGCTCGGCCAGGCGGAGAGCGACGTCCACCTGGTGCCGGGGCCCGACGAGTGGATGCGGCGGCTCGGCGAGATCCCGCTCATGCACCAGCCGGGGGACGGCTGGACCTACAACGCCTCCTACGACGTCCTCGGGGTGCTCGCCGGTCGTGCGACCGGGAAGGGCTTCGCCGAGGTGATGGCCGAGCGGATCCTCGATCCGCTCGGGATGGCCGACACCGGGTTCCACGTCCCGGCCGACAGCCTCGGCCGGTTCACCACGCTCTACGCCGCGGACGACGGCGTCCTCGCGCCGATCGACAGGCCCAGTGGCGCCCACGCCCGCCCGTGCGCCTTCGCGTCGGGGTCGGGCGGGCTGGTCACCACGGCTGACGACTGGCTGGCCTTCGGCCGGATGCTGCTCGCCGGTGGTGGCGAGGTGCTCCGCGCGGAGTCCGTGCGACAGATGATGACCGACCACACCACCGCGCAGGACCGTGAGATGGCCGGGTTCTTCCTCGACGGCCAGGGCTGGGGCTACGGCGGCGGCGTCGACACCAGCCTGATCGAGCCGTGGAACGTCGTCGGCCGCTACGGCTGGGTCGGTGGCACCGGCACGTCGGCGTACGTCCACCCGGACGGCGTCGTGGCTGTCCTGCTCACCCAGGTGGTGCTCGGCTCGCCCGGGATCGAGGACCTGTTGAAGGCCTTCTGGACTGCTTCACCCTGAGGGACGTGGTGTCGCGCGCGCCGCTCACGGACGGTGGAGCGCATGACTGACGACGAGCAGCAGGCAGCGGTCGAGGCGGCCCAGCGGGTGGTCGACGACGTGAGCTCCTACCAGTACAGCGCTGAGGACGCGGTCATCGCCGACGAGCTCGACCAGGGCCTCAGCCAGGCGCGGGTGTCGCTGCCCGACGACGAGCGCACGCGGATCCTCGCGGAGATCGACGACCTCAAGGACGAGTCGTCCCCGACGCCCCAGGTCCGCGCCGCGACGCCCGCGGAGTGACCCTGTGGACGTTCGCGGACTCCTGACCGAGGGCTTCGGCCGGATCACCGAGCTCTACGCCAGCACGGCCGAGGGGCTCGACGACGAGCAGCTGCACCACCGCCCGGGCGGGACGGGCAACCCGGTCGGCTGGCTGCTGTGGCACCTCGCGCGGGTGCAGGACGACCACGTCGCCGACCTCGCCGGCACGAGCCAGGTCTGGGAGCGGTTCCAGGATCGCTTCGGCCTGCCCAACGGCACCGACGACATCGGCTACGGCCACACCAGCGAGCAGGTCGACGCGATCCGGGTCGAGGACGCCTCGCTGCTCGTCGCGTACCACCACGAGGTGACCCTCGCGACCGCGCGCTACCTCGGGACCGTCGACGAGGCGGAGCTCGAGCGCGAGGTCGACCAGCGCTGGGACCCGCCGGTCACGGCAGGGCAGCGGCTGGTCAGCATCCAGGGCGACTGCCTGCAGCACCTCGGGCAGGCGGCGTACGTCCTGGGACTTCTCGGGCCGCGCACCTCCTGACGGGAGGCGGTGTCGGGGCCAGCTTCTAACTCAACTAAAGTAGTTGAGTTACTTGTCAAGGCCGAAAGGATCCACCATGCCCAGCCGCCACCGCCCGCTCACCCTCGACCGCAGGGGCCTGCTCGGTCTGGTCGGCGCGTCCGGCCTCGCCTGGGGAGCCACCGCGTGCGCCGGTCCCGGCTCGTCCGGCGGAGGAGGCGGGGTCGCGCCGTCCGGCGGCACGGCCACCGACACGATCTCCTTCGCGCACTGGCGCGCCGAGGACCAGCAGGTCTTCGACGAGCTGATCGCGAGCTTCGTCGAGGCCAACCCCGACGCCGGCGTGAAGCAGGACATCTCGCCCTCCACCGACTACCAGTCGAGCGCGATCCAGCGCCTGCGCGGCGGCGAGGTGGGCGACGCCTTCACCGCCTTCCGCGGCGCACAGTTCGAGGACATGGTCTCCGCCGGGCTCTTCGCCGAGCTGGGCGACCAGGACTTCGTCGCCAACTTCTCCGACAGCTTCGTCGAGGTCGGCCAGAAGGACGGGACCCAGTACGGCCTGCCCTACCAGGTCGTCTTCCTCATGCCGATCTACAACGTCGACCTGTTCGAGAAGGCCGGCGTCTCCGAGCTCCCGCAGGACTGGGACGGCTTCCTGGCGCTCTGCGAGACCCTGAAGTCCGCCGGCGTGACCCCGATCGCCTGGCCCGGCGGCGACGCCGGCAACGCCGCCCAGCTGTTCAACTCGATGACGATGAACAACGCGCCGTCGCAGGACTTCGGCACCCGGATCGAGGCCGGTGAGCTCAAGGTCACCGACGACTGGTTCCTCAAGACCCTCGGCCAGTACGCCGAGCTCGTGCCCTACATGCAGAAGAACGCCGCCGGCAGCGCGCCCGAGCCGCTGCAGCAGCTCTTCGCCCAGGAGAAGGCCGGCATGCTCGCGACCGGCAGCTATCACATCGCCGCGACCCGCGCGCTCGGCGCCGAGTTCGCGATGGACCTCGTCGCGCCGATCACCGTCGGCGCCGGTGAGGCGACCTACGAGGGCGTCCACAACGCGACCTTCATCCTCGGCGTCAACGGCAGCTCGGAGAAGCAGGAGACCGCCGTGGCGTGGCTCGAGCACCTCTCCGACCCGGAGGTGGCGGGGGCGTACGCCAACGGCACCGCGCAGCACGTCACCGTCGAGGGCGTCGACTACACCAACCCCGACCTCAAGCGGATCGAGCCGTGGCTGTCGAAGAACACGATCCTCGCGCCGCGCTACCAGTTCTTCGACCTCGACGTGGAGGCCGCCGTCGAGGCCGCCTGCGTCGCCGTGGTCGGCGGGCAGTCGCCGGAGCAGGCCGCCGAGGAGGCCCAGAAGATCGTCGACGAGCAGATCGGATGAAGCGGCTGACCGGGCCGGGCCGTCCGCACCCGGCGCTCTACCTCTTCCCGCTGCCCGCGATCGCCCTCTACGTCGTCTTCTTCGTCGTCCCGACGCTGCAGGCGGTGCAGTACGCCACCACCGACTGGGACGGGTTCAGCCCCGACTTCGAGCGGGTCGGCGCGGACAACCTGACCAAGCTCGCCGGCGGCGGCGACTCGCTGTTCACCACCGCGCTCACCAACAACCTGAAGTTCCTGCTGGTCGTCGTGGTGCTGCAGACGCTGCTCTCGCTCGGGCTCGCGCTGATGCTGCTGCGCAACTCGAAGTCGTCGGTGCTGCTGCGCTCGATCTACTTCCTGCCGACGATCCTGTCGTCGGTGTCGGTCGCGTTCGTGTGGCGCTTCGTCTACGACCCCAACGTCGGCGCGGTCAACCAGGCCCTCGGTGCGGTCGGGCTCGACTCCCTCCAGTCGGGCTTCCTCGGCAACCCCGACCAGGCGATCTACTGGGTCGCGATGACCCAGGTCTGGGCGCACGCCGGCCAGCTGATGGTCATCTTCATCGCCGGGCTCCAGCAGATCCCCGAGGAGCTCTACGAGGCCGCCCGCCTCGACGGCGCCGGCCGCTGGCAGCAGTTCCGCAACGTCACCTGGCCGCTGGTCGCGCCGACCACGACGATCGTGGTGGCCTACACGACCATCCAGTCGTTCAAGGCGTTCGACCTGATCCTCGGCCTCGGCGGCAACCCGCCACGGCGCTCGCTCGACATCTTGTCGACCCGCATCTACACGACCTTCACCAACGCCGAGTTCGGCTACGCCGCGGCCGAGTCGCTGCTCTTCATGGCGATCATCCTGGCCGTGACCGTGCTGCAGCGGCGCACCCTCAAGCTGACCCAGAAGGGGGCGTGAGCGCATGATCGCCTCGCTCAGCCGCCGCGCGCTGCTCGGCCTCTACGCGCTGCTCATCCTGCTGCCGCTCTCGCTCGTCCTCACCGGCAGCTTCAAGACCACGCCCGAGCTCTTCGACTCGCCGTTCGGCCTGCCGAGCACGCTCAGCCTCGACAACTTCCGCACCGTCCTCGGCGAGCAGGCGATGTCGACGGCGCTGCTCAACAGCGCGCTCGTCGCCGGCGGTGGCGTGCTGCTCACCCTGACGGTCGCGGTGCTGGCGTCCTACGGCATCGCCCGGATCCCCGGCTGGCCCGGGTGGGCGATCCACGGCTTCCTCGTGCTCGGCATGGCCGTCCCGGCGCAGGCCAACATGATCCCGCAGTACGTCCTGTTCGACCGGCTCGGCCTGCTCAACAGCCTGGTCGGACTGGTGCTGATCGAGACCGTCGTGTGCCTGCCGGTCGCGGTGTTCATCCTGGCCGGCTTCATGCGCACCCTGCCGCCCGAGCTCTACGAGGCGTCCGCGCTCGACGGCGCCGGGCCGTGGCAGACGCTCCGGTCGGTCGTGCTGCCGCTGTCGCTGCCGTCGATCGCCGCCACCGCGATCTTCCTGGTGGTGATCCAGTGGAACGACCTGCTCTACCCGCTGCTGTTCATCCAGACGCCGGAGAAGCGCACGCTGCCGCTGGCGCTGCTGGACTTCCAGGGCGAGTTCCTCACCGACTACCCCCTGCTCTTCACCGGGGTGCTGGTCGCGTCCGCGCCGCTCGTCGTGGCGTACGTCTTCCTCCAGCGCTACTTCGTCGCGGGGCTGACGGCGGGGTCGGTGCGCGGCTGACGACGGTGGCACGATGAGCGCATGACCGACTCCCTGGTCGTCCGCTCGGCCGGCTTCTCGCCGGTGAAGGGCCTGCGGCACCAGCCGGTGCCGGGCGTGCGGCTGGACGACCTCGGCGCCGTCGGCGACCGCGCCTGGTGCCTGGTCGACGTCGAGGCGGCGCGGGTGCTGCGGACCGTCCAGCACCCGTCGCTGATCGGCGTGGTCGCCGAGCAGACCGGCGACGAGCTCGCGATGGTGCTCCCCGACGGCACCGGCGCCGCGTTCGAGCCGGAGCCGACCGGCGAGACCCTCGCCTGCGACTACTGGGGTCGGACGGTCGAGCTCGCGCTCACCGACGGGCCGCACTCCGAGCTGCTGTCGGACTTCCTCGGACGCCCCGTCCAGCTCGCGGCGGCGCCGCGGGGCGGGGTCGTCTTCGACGCCCCGGTCACGCTGCTGGGGACGGCGTCGCTCGAGGACGTCGCCGCCCGGGTCGACCGGCCGTCCCTGGTCTCCGAGGCCGCGCGCTTCCGGGCGACGCTGGTGGTGGAGACCTCGGAGCCCTACGTCGAGGACACCTGGCTCGGCGGCGAGGTCGCGGTCGGGTCCGCCGTGCTCCGGATCGGCGGACCGATCCCGCGCTGCGCCGTCGTCGACCATCACCCGGAGACGGGCGCGCGCGACCTGCGGCTGCTCAAGGCGCTGGTGGAGCACCGCCCGGTCAACGCCGCGAACGAGCCGGTGTTCGGGGTCTACGCCACGGTCGTGCGCCCGGGGGTCGTGGGCTGAGTGCCCCGCTGTCGGCGTCAGGCCCGTTCGTCAGCGGAGACGCGCGGACAGAAGTCGTTCTGGCGCTTCGGGTCCACGCTCGGCGGTGACCGGCGGGCGGAGTTCTGTCCGCGCGTGCGCGACCACCCGGCGCGCTGCGCGCGGCCAGGACTTGCGCGCGTGTGGATGGCGTCGTCGGCCCGGCAAGGTGGCGGCAGACGGCATCCGATTGGCGAGGGTGGCGGCAGACGGCACTCGATCGGCGCTCCCGGATGTCGTGTGCCGCCACGGTCGGGCGGTGGCTCAGGGGTCCAGCTGGTCCACGACCAGCACCTGGATGCGTGCGCGAGCCTCGGCGCCGTCCGGGTCGAGGAGGAAGTCAGGTCGCGTGCCCGCCTCGGAGGTCTCCACGGCGTCGGGTGACAGGTGCGGCCAGGTGACCCAGCCCAGCCGCGCGTCGGGGCGCCGTCGGCACATCTCGTCGTACGCGTCCTGCGCGAGCCTGAGGATCGCGTCGCGTTCGTCCGGCCGACTTCCGATGTCCTGGTACCAGGTGAACTGGTAGAGCGGAAGGACGCCGTCGAGGTCGAGCTCCTCCTCGAGCTCGCGGACCAGGTCGATCGATTCGTCCCTCGTCATCAGTTCAGGTCTCCGTTCGCGGGTGCCCGGCGTCCGTCGGCGCGCATCGCGCCGATCATTCGCCGTCGGGCAGGATGCCGATCTCCCTCGCCACGCGAGTGAGCGAGGGGCCGAGTCGGAGCAGCAAGGGTGCGCCCTCCGGTGGGAACGGGATCGTCTCGACGAAGCCGAGCCCGATGAGGTCCTGCTCCGGTGGCGCGGCAGCGTCGAACTCCCTCTCCAGCCAGTCGACGACGTCACCGACCAGCTGAGGGTCGACCGCCATGGTTGCGTGCGCCCACCGGGCGATGTCGGCTATCAACAGATAGGGGAGCAGCTCGTTCTCCTGCTCCCCCAGATGCGCCTCCATCAAGGGACGCAGGGAGGCGAACTCGCTCGTGAGGCGCTTCGCCAGGTCCTGCGATGTCGTCGTCGCTGGGCTCGCCTCGCGAAGCCGGATAGCGACGGAGCGCAGCCATGTCGCGTAGGCGTCGGGCTCGTCGCCTGCGTGGCGGTAGTTGCCGAGGTCGTTGAGCCTGCGGCCGAGCGACCCGGGGTCCAGTCCCTCGGCGAGCAGGGCGTCGATCTGGCCGGCGGCAGCTGCTGCTCGATCGGGCGACCTGTCGAGGAAGTCGTCGACTGCACGCTCCCAGGAGTCGTCGTACTCGTCCATCCAGTCCTGGTGGAAGTACGCCGCCATCAGGTGCCGCAGCTCTGTCATGTCAGTCCTCCTGTAGGGGGAAAAGCTGCTCCATGAGTCACTCAGAGGGATCGGGACGACGTGCGCTTGCCGCGTGGGATTCACTCGAGACGGGCCAGCGCAACCCGGGCACGACGGACGGCCGCGCGCAGCTCCTCGTCACCGGTGTCGCCGCTGTCGCGTAGCTCCGGGTCCGGCACGTACGACTCGACGGCCCAGAAGAGCTCGTCGACCACCTCCGCGAGTTCATGTGGGAGGTTGCCCGGCACGGTGGAGTGCAGGGAAAGGAACCGGTCCTCGAAGTCGGCCAGCGAGGTGCCGTCCGCCTGGTACTGCTCGACCAAGCACCTCATCGCGATGATCGTGCTGTGCTGGTCAGCCGCCACTGGGGTGTCCTTGCTCGGGAGTTGCGTCGGATGCGCGGGCGACGGCTGTGGGTGCTTGCCCCCGCCGGCCCGCAGGTGGTCGGTACGTGGGCCTGCCCAGGAGACGCGCGGACAGAAGTCGTTCGGGCGCGTCGGGTCCACGCTCGGCGGGGACACGCGGGCGGAGTTCTGTCCGCGTGTCTGCGACCGCCCGCTGCATGCGGCCCGGCGCTCGCCGGTCAGGGACGTACCCGGGTGGGTTGGGCAAGACCCACGCGCCGCTGTCGAGCTCGCGGGATCGTGTCGCTGCCTCGGGTGGCCGTGCCATGCCACTACGGTTCGCGCGGGAGGAACAGGCCCCCGTCCTCGGCGAGCGCCTTGAGCCCCGGCGGGAGGAGGTCCAGCACCGGCCGGCCTTCTGGGACCGACGGCAGCATCTCGATGATGCCGACGTCGATGAGGTTCCGGACGGCGAACTCGCCCCGGGCGAACTCGTCCTCCAGCCACGCGAGGACGGTCGCGGCACGTGCGGTGTCCGCTGATGCCGACGCGTCAAGCCACTTGGCGATCTCGAACGAGAACACGTACGGGAGCAGCTCGCCCTCCTGGTCGCGGAGGTGCTCCTGGAGCGCCGGTTCGATCTCGGGCGCCACAGCCCGCAGGCGATCGATGAAGTCAGTCTCAGCGGTCATTCGAGTAGCCCCCGTAGCTCGTCGGCGAGATTCTGCGCCACTTCTCGGTCAGGGCCCGACGCGTCCGAGTGCTGTCGCAACCAGCGGTCGAGCCCTCGGAGTATCTCGCGGCCCTTTCCGACGTGGTCCTTCCCGTTGACCAGATCGCCTCCCGCGAGCTCGTGACGGATGGCATCCATGGTCGTCCCGTCCCCCAGCCGCCGGGGGTTCTCGGTGCCCTTGAAGAGCTGGTGGACGTAGTTCTCCAGCTTTGCGTCCTCGACGTGAGGACGTGGGCGCCCGGGGCCTCGAGCGAATCCACCGCCCGGGATCCTCGCCGACCCCCGCTCGTCCCGGACCCCGACCCGGGCATACCGCTCGAGCCGGATCCGGAGGTCGGCGAGGGTCGCCCGCCCGGTGCGCAGGCGTGCCGCGGTCGAGGCGACCGAGACGCGGAGCGTGGAGAGGAGGGCGTGGAAGCGGGGTGCGACTGCGCGGATGCGGGCGAGCAGGGCGCCCATGCCGAGGCTGCCGCCGAGCGGGCCGCTGAGGGCCGCGACGAGCGCGGAGATCGTGACGCCCTCGACCGCCATCGACGCGACCTCGCGGAGCAGGGCGCGGGTCCGCTCGTGGACCGCCTCGATCGCGGCGGCGTGCTCCTCGCAGGCCGTGCCGAGGGCGGCGAGCTCGGCGGCGACGTCGAGCACCAGCGAGCGCACGTCGGCCAGGCAGGAGAGGGCCACCGGCACCTCGGGGGAGACCTGCACCTCGAGGAACGCACGGGCGGAGGCGACGTGGTCGACGAGGCCGGCCACCGACTCCGCCGTGCGGCGCCAGGTCGTGGCGGCGTCGCGGAGCAGGTCGACGTCGCCGCTCGGCCAGACGAAGCCCTCGACGTGGTCGAGAATCCAGCGGTCGACCGGCCCGAAGGACGGCTCCTGCCCGCCGAGGCTGGAGGGCGGGACGGACGGCGTGACGGCGACGTAGGCGTCGGACGTCAGGCCGGCGGACACCGAGCCGAGGACCTGCCCGGCGGCGGCCGACTCGGCCTCGGCGTGGTGGAGGCCGGTCGCGGCGAGCAGGCGGCCGAGCCCGATGAACGCGCGGGCGAGGTCGGCCAGTGCGGCGACCGCCTCGCTCGCGCCCGCGTCGTAGGCCGCGGCGAAGTCCGCGCCGGGGCTGTCGTTGCCGGCCATCGCCGCACAGCCGGCGAGCCTGCCGGTGAGGGTGTCGGTCGCGAGCGCGACCACCTGGTTGGCGGTGCGCGCGGCATCGGAGGCCTGCTCGAAGCCGCCGCACTCCACGCTGATCCTCACGGAGCGACCTGGCGCCAGAGCTCGAGGTTGGCGGAGACGGCGGCCGCGTAGTGCTCGTCGGCCGCCGACGCCACCGCCCGCAGTGCCGCGAGCGCGCTCACCATGTCGGCGCAGTCGGCGCGCCACGAGGCGTACGTCGTCGACTGGGAGTCGGCGGCGAGCCCCGACCAGCCGCCCTGCAGCCTGACCTGGAGCGCGTCGACGTCGGCGGCGAGCGCGAAGATCTCCCGCTGGCAGCCGCCCAGCGCCGCCACGGCGGCACGCAGCTCGTCGAGGTCGACGTCGAAGGCGGTCATCCGAGCCGTCCCACGAGCACGGCGGCTGCGTCGCCGCGGCGCGAGTCGGCGTCGAGCAGGTCGGCCCGCGCGAGGTCGATCGCCGCGAGCGACGCGCCCAGCGCGTCGAGCACGGCTCCGGCGTGGTCGTCCCACTCCGCCGACCGCTCGGCGAAGCCGGTGGCCGCGGCGCCGCGCCAGGAGTCGAGCAGCGCCGCGACGGTCGCGGCGGCCGCGCGCCGACGCTCGACGAGGTCGGCCAGGCGGGCGTGGAGCTCGCGGCTGGTGGTGGCCTGGCCGTCCGCGTCGAGGACGACCGTTCCCGAGATGATCATGGGTCGACCCTCGCCCGCGGGGCGGCCGCCGCGACAGCCCCACCGGGCGATCTGTGGAGAACCCCGTCAGGCGAGCAGCGACGGCAGCAGCAGGTCGACCCGGGCCGCCAGGACGAGGAGGACGTCAGCGCGGGCGTCGACCGGTCCGGTCGCCCACGCCAGCAGCGCCTGCGCGAAGAGCCCGTCGAGCATGCCGTAACAGGTCGACGGGTCGATGGCCGGCCGCCGGCCGGCGAGCTCGGCGTAGCGGCTCACCACCCGCCAGATCATCGCCTCCAGCTGGCCGTCGATCTCCAGGACCACCTCGCGCAGTGCGGGCTCGAACATCGACTGGTTGCGCAGGTCGTACCAGAGCTGGTGGCGCGGGCCCTCCTCGCGGATCGTCTCGGCGAGCTTGGCGGCGAACCGCTCGCGCAGCTCGTCGGCCGACGCCGACGTCTCGACGATGGCGTCGTAGCGGGTCACGCAGGTGCGCTTGTAGAAGCGCACGCAGTAGGTGATCAGGCTCTCCTTGCTGGCGAAGTAGTAGTGCACGACGCCGTGCGAGAAGGGCGAGTTGTGCGCGATGTCGCGCAGCGAGGTCCTGGCGTAGCCCCGCTCGCCGAGGGTGGTGAGCGCCGACTCCGCGAGCTCGTCGCGACGCCGGTCATGCTTGGTCGGCGGCACCTCGGCGGGCGCCGACGGGGCGTCGACGACGGGCGCGGAACGGGCTGCCATGCCCGGATCCTAACCCCCGCCGCGGCGATCTCTTGACAGTTGTCAAGAACCTCGTCCACTGTGAGCCCCATCACAACCCACCGAGGAGGGCGTATGAGCGGGATCGACCTGACCGGACGCGTGGCACTGGTGACCGGAGGCGCCCAGGGGCTGGGCGAGGGCATGGCCCGAGCGCTCGCCGCGGCCGGGGCGAGGGTGATGGTGGCCGACGTCAACGAGGCGGGCGCCGAGGTCGCGTCGAGCCTGGGCGACGGCCACGCGTTCGCCCGCCTCGACGTCACCGACGACGCCGGGTGGGAGGCGACCACGGCCGACTGCGTCGCGCGGCTCGGCGGCCTCGACGTCCTCGTCAACAACGCGGGCGTCGAGATCAGCAGCCTGATCACCGAGGTGCGGACCGAGGACATCCGCACCATGCTCGACGTCAACGTCCTCGGCACGGCGCTCGGCCTCAAGCACGGCCTGCGCACCATGCGCCCGGGCGGGGCGGCGGGGAAGGGCGGCTCGATCATCAACATCGCGTCGGTCGCCGCGACCATCGCCTTCCCCGCGATCGCGATCTACTCCGGCACCAAGTCCGCCGTGGACCGGATGACCCGCGTCGCGGCGATGGAGTCCGGCAAGCTCGGCTACGGCGTCCGGGTCAACTGCATCTACCCCGGCCTGGTCCCGACCGCGATGGGCGCCGGCCTCGCCAACGACATGGCCGAGCTCGGGCTCTACGCCAGCCCGGAGGAGGCCGTCGGGGCGGTCGTCGAGCTGACGCCGTCGGGTCGGCTCGGCGAGGTCGAGGACATGGCCGACGCCGTGGCGTTCCTCGCCTCCGACCAGTCTCGCTTCGTCAACGGCGCCGGCCTCCCGGTCGACGGGGGCATGGGGATGTGAGGGGACGGCGATGCGCCTCCACGACTACCTCGACAAGGGCGCGTCCCTCGGCCCCGACCGCCCCTGCCTGACCACCGACGGCGCCTCGACGTCGTACGCCGAGGTGGTGGCGTCGTCGTACGCCCTCGCGGCAGCGCTGCTCGCCCGCGGCCTCGGCGAGGGCGGCCGGGTCGCGATCGTGTCGGCCAACGACCCCGTCGCCTTCACCTGCGTGTTCGGCATCAGCCGGGCCGGAGGGGTCTGGTGCCCGGTCAACCCACGCAACGAGGCCGCGGAGAACCGTGAGCTGCTCGCGCTCTTCGGCGCCGAGGTGGTGCTCTACCAGTCCGGGTACGCCCCGCTGGTCGCCGCGATCCGCGACGACCTGCCCGACGTGCACACGTGGGTGTGCCTCGACGGACCGGACGGCGGCTCGCTGACGTTCGACGAGCTCCTCGCCGCGGGCGCGGACCGCGAGGTGCCGGCGCTGCCCCTGCGCCCCGGACCCGACGAGCTGGCGATGCTCGTCGGCACCGGCGGCACCACCGGCCGGCCCAAGGGCGTGATGCTCACGCCGACCAACCTCGAGACGATGACCGCGCTGACGCTGCTCGGCTACCCGTTCGACGGGCGGCCGGTCTACCTCGCGCTCGCGCCGCTGACCCACGCCGCGGGCGTGCTGTGCTTCCCGGTCCTCTCGCTCGGCGGCGAGGTCGTGATCATGCGCGCGCCCGACGTCGGGAGGTTCCTGCGGCTCGTCGAGGAGCACGGCGTGACGCACACCTTCCTGCCGCCGACCCTGGTCTACATGGTCCTCGCGCACCCGGACCTCGACGCGACGGACCTCACCAGCCTGCAGTGCTTCTGGTACGGCGCGGCGCCGATGTCGGCGGCGCGGCTCGAGGAGGCGCTCACCCGCATCGGCCCGGTGATGGCCCAGCTGTTCGGCCAGACCGAGGCGCCCATGATGATCTCGGTGATGCCGCCGGCCGACCACTTCCGCGCCGACGGCTCGGTCGCGACCGAGCGGCTGTCCAGCGCCGGCCGGCCCTCGCCCCTCGTCCAGGTCGCGATCCTCGACGAGCAGGACCAGCCGGTCGCGGCGGGGGAGCGCGGCGAGATCTGCGCCCGCTCGTCGCTGGTGATGGCGGGCTACTGGCGCGACCCCGCCACCACCGCCACGACCCTGCGCAACGGCTGGCTGCACACCGGCGACATCGGGTTCCTCGACGACGACGGCTTCCTCCACATCGTCGACCGGGCCAAGGACATGATCATCAGCGGCGGCTTCAACGTGTACTCCACCGAGGTCGAGCAGGCCGTGCTCGCCCACGAGGCCGTCCAGGACTGCGCGGTCGTCGGGCTCCCGGACGAGAAGTGGGGCGAGCGCGTGGTCGCTGTCGTCCAGGCCCAGCCCGGCGCGAGCCTCGACGCGGCCGCGCTGACGGGCTTCGTCAAGGAGCGCATCGGGTCGGTCAAGGCGCCGAAGGAGGTGCACGTCTGGGCGGACCTGCCGCGCTCGAAGGTGGGCAAGGTCCTCAAGACCGAGATCAAGGCCGTCCTGGCCGGGCGCGACCACCCCGACGGCGGTGGGGGTGGCGCCACCTAGGGTGTTCCGAACCCACCTCGGAGGTATCTCGTGGATCCCATGACCCCCGTCCACGGCTCGGGCACCCTGCTGCTCATCGCCGCGGTCGCCGTCGCCGCCCTGCTCGTGCTGATCATCGCGCTGCGCATGCACGCCTTCGTGGCGCTGGTGCTGATCAGCCTGGCGACCGCCGTCGTGGCCGGGGTGCCGGTCGCCGACGTCCCCACCGTCGCGATAGCGGCCTTCGGCTCGACCCTGGGCTCGGTCGCCCTGCTCGTCGGTCTCGGCGTGATGATCGGCCGGATCCTGGAGGTGACCGGCGGCGCGCAGGTGCTGGCCGACACCCTGGTCAGCCGGTTCGGCGAGAAGCGCGCGCCGCTCGCGCTCGGCGTCGCGGCCCTGCTCTTCGGCCTGCCGATCTTCTTCGACGCCGGCCTCGTCGTCTTCCTGCCGATCATCTTCTCGGTCGCCAAGCGGTTCGGCGGCTCGGTGCTGATGTACGCCCTGCCCGCTGCCGGCGCGTTCGCGGCGATGCACGCGATCGTCCCGCCGCACCCCGGCCCGGTCACCGCCGCCACCGAGATCGGCGCCAGCATCGGCCTCACGCTCCTCGTCGGCGTGGTCGCCGCGGTGGTCGCGTGGTTCGTCGGCGTCTACGCCGTGACGCTGGGCGCGCTCGGCAAGGTGCACGTCCCGATCGACGACTCGGTGCTCACCGGCGGGCGCGAGGCCGACGCCGAGAACCGCCCGTCCTTCGGGCACGTGCTCGGGATCCTGCTGCTGCCGCTGGTGCTGATCGGCGCCAACACGGTCCTCACGACGCTGCGCGCCAATGGGTCGATCGACGCCGAGGGTGGGCTGGTCGACACGTTCGTCTTCATCGGCCAGACGCCGGTCGCGCTCCTCATCGCGCTGCTCGTCGCGACGTACACCCTCGCCGTGCGGCACCACTCGCGCACCGAGGTGGAGACGCTGCTCAACGACGCGCTCGGCCCGATCTGCGCGATCATCCTGATCACCGGCGCGGGCGGCATGTTCGGCGGTGTGCTGCGCTACAGCGGCATCGGCGACGCGCTGTCCGACTCGCTGGCCGACCTCGGGCTGCCGCTGGTCGTGTCCGCGTTCGTCATCGCCACCATCCTGCGCGTGGCGCAGGGCTCGGCGACGGTGGCGCTCACCACGACGGCCGGGTTGATCTCCGCCGGTGTCGCGGACGCCGACCCGTCCTCGCTCCAGCTGGTCGCGCTCGTGCTCGCGATCGCGGCCGGTGCGACCGTCCTGTCGCACGTCAACGACTCGGGCTTCTGGCTGGTCAGCCGGTTCTTCGGGATGGACGTCACGACCACGCTCAAGACCTGGACGGTGCTGGAGACCACGCTGGGCCTGAGCATCTTCGTGCTCGCGCTCGGCGTGTGGGCGGTCGGATGACGACCCACCACCTGGTCTTCATGGGCGTGTCGGGCTCCGGCAAGTCGACCGTGGCGCGGGCGGTGCAGGAGCGACTGGGCTGGGACTTCGCCGAGGGCGACGACTTCCACCCGCCGGCCAACGTCGCCAAGATGGCGGCCGGCACGCCGCTCACCGACGTCGACCGCTGGGGCTGGCTGGAGTCGCTCGCCGACTGGACCGCCGAGCGCGACGCGCGCGACGAGCCGACCATCATCACCTGCAGCGCGCTGCGCGTGGCCTACCGCGACGTGCTGCGACGCGGGGGAGACGGCACCTTCTTCGTGCACTGCACCGGCGACAAGCACCTCGTCCTGCAGCGGATGAACGCCCGCGACCACTTCATGCCGCCAAGCCTGCTGGAGTCCCAGCTCGACACCCTCGAGCCGCTGCGGGCCGACGAGCACGGCATGGACGTCGACCCCGCGCTGCCGGTCGACCGGCTCGCGGCGATGGTGCTGGCGCGGCTCGACCTCAGTTGAGGACGACGATCCCGGCGTTGAGGGCGGTCGCGAAGCAGACCCACGCGAGGTAGGGCACCAGCAGCCACGCCGCCACCCGCGAGCGCCGCCACGACCAGGCGATGAGCAGCGCCACGGACGCGGCCAGGAACAGGATCTCGACCAGTGCGACGGTGTAGAGGTCGGCTGCGAAGAACAGCGGCGTCCACGCGAGGTTGAGCAGCAGCTGGGCGGTCCACAGCCACATCACCCGGTCCCACCCGCCGGCACGCCACAGCAGCCAGCCGGCCACGCCGATCATCAGGTAGAGCACCGACCACACCGGGCCGAAGAGCCACGACGGCGGGGCGTACGGCGGCAGGTCGAGCGCGCGGTAGGTCGCCTGCGACCCGCCGGCCGCGAGGCCGCCGATCCCCGCCACGGCCGTCACCGCGACGAGGAAGGGGACCACGGTCCACCAGGTGCGGGCGGGGGGAAGGGCGACGTCCCGAGTGCTCATGGCTCCAGTGTGCCGGGGCCGCCGCCGTCACCGATCACCCCTTGCGGCGGGCTCGCAGGGTCGCGTCGACGATCTCGATCTCCTCGCCGGTCTCGGGGTGCGCCTGGGTGCGGGGGCGCGACTCGCACACCTCGACCTCCCAGTCGTCGTCGAGCGCCGGGAGCAGCTGGTCGGCGGTGTGCATGAACGACACGTGCCCGTGCCGCAGGCCGGAGTGCAGGTCGCTCGGGGCGTGGCCGACCACCAGCAGCGTCCCCCCGGGGGCGACCGCGCCGGCGAGGCGGCGTACGACGTCGACCATGCCGCCGTCGGGCAGGTGCACGAAGTGGGCGGTGACGAGGTCCCAGGTCTCGCCGTCGGGCTCGAAGGTGCGGACGTCGAGCAGCCGGGTCTCCACGCGGGTGCCGACGCCGGCCTCCTCGGCGTGCGCGGCCACCCGCTCCAGCGCTGCCTCGGCGAAGTCGGACGCGGTGACCTGCCAGCCGCGCCGGGCCAGCCAGAGCGCGTCGCCGCCCTCGCCGCACCCGACGTCGAGCGCCCGGCCCGGCTCGAGGTCGGCGGCCTCGGCGGCGAGCTGGACGTTGACCCTGCCGCTCCAGACCCGGTCGCCGGAGTAGCGCTCCTCCCACGCGGGCCGCTCGAACATCGACGCCCGTCGCTCGGCGACCGCCGCGGCGGCGTCCTCGCCGGCGAGCTCGGCGTTGATCCAGGCGCCGACGCGGGTGCCGTGGGCGGCGGAGGCGACGAGGATCATCGAGACGTCGGTGATGTTGCCGGCCGCGAAGACTCCGGGCACCGACGTGGCGCCGTTCGGCTCGACGGCCAGGACCGAGCCGAACGTGGTGCCGTTCATCTCGAACGGCACGGGGTCGATGCCGAGCGGGGCGAGGTAGTCGGCGCGCGCGTGGACCTGCGACGCCACGACGATCGCGTCGCGCTCGAGGACGGAGCCGTCGGCCAGCCGCAGGCCGACCAGGTCGTCGCCGTCGACGACGACCTCCTGCGGGGTGCCGTGCACGAGCCGCACGCCGATCGCGCCCATCTTCTCCGCCTCGTCGTCGGGCAGCTCGACGCCGTCGTGGACGACCATCACCACGTCGTCGGAGAGCTGGCGGAAGAGCAGTCCCTGGTGTCCTGCCATCGGGGTGGTGGCGAGGACGGCGATCCGCCGGTCGCGGACCTCCCAGCCGTGGCAGTAGGGGCAGTGCAGGACGTCGCGGCCCCAGCGCCCGGCCAGCCCGGGCACGTCGGGCAGGTCGTCCACCACGCCACCGGCGACCAGGATCCGTCGCGCGGTGACCCGGCGTCCGCCCGCGGTGGTGACGAGGAAGTCGCCGGCCTCGCCGGAGAGCCCGACCACGCGGTCGGACAGCACCTCGACGCCGTACTGCGCGACCTCGTCGCGGCCGATGCGCAGCAGCTCGAGCGGGCTCACGCCCTCGCGGCCGAGGTAGTTGTGGGCGTGGGCGGCAGGGGCGTTGCGCGGCTCGCCGGCGTCGACGACCAGCACCGAGCGGCGCGAGCGCCCCAGCGCCATCGCCCCGCTCAGCCCGGCCGCGCCGCCACCGATGACCACCACGTCGTACGTCGGGTTCTCCGTCATGTGCACCACTGTGGGGCGTTCGTGCGATATTGACAAACATTCTTGCTTTAATGGCAAACTGGGCGGCATGGACGACGACGGCGTGCTGCGCAACGTGGGCCCGCGGCTGCGCCAGCTGCGGCTGGAGCGGGAGGCGACCCTGACCGACCTCGCCGAGGAGACCGGCATCTCGGTCAGCACGCTCTCGCGCCTGGAGTCCGGGCAGCGCAAGCCGACCCTCGAGCTGCTGCTGCCGCTGGCGCGAGCCCACCGGGTCGCCCTCGACGAGCTCGTCGACGCCCCGGAGACCGGCGACCCGCGGGTGCGCTCGAAGCCGATGGTGCGCCACGGGCGCACCTTCATCTCGCTGACCCGGCGACCCGGCGGCCTGCAGTCGTTCAAGATGGTGATGCCGGTCGACGACGTGCCGGCGCCCACCCTGCGCACCCACGAGGGCTACGAGTGGCTCTACGTCCTGAGCGGGCGCGTCCGGCTCGTCCTCGGCACCCGCGACCTGACCCTCGAGCCGGGGGAGGTCGTCGAGTTCGACACCCGCACGCCCCACTGGATCGGCAACCCCGGCCCGACCCCGGCCGAGGTCCTGGCGATCTTCGGGCCGCAGGGCGAGCGGATGCACGTCCGGTCCTGAGGGGTGGTCTGGCCGTCGGTGCCGCGTGGCACCGTGGTCGTCATGGCGATCCGCACCGGCACCGACGTGAAGTGGAAGTGGGGCTCCTCGTGGGCCGAGGGCACCGTGAAGGAGGTCCACCACGAGGAGGTCTCCCGCACGACCAAGGGGGAGAAGGTGACCCGCAAGGGCAACGACGACGACCCGGCCTACGTCATCGAGCAGGAGGACGGCACCACGGTCCTCAAGCTCCAGAGCGAGGTCCAGCGCGCCTGAGGGCGCCTGCCTAGGCTGACCGGCATGACCACCCGCTGGCTGTTCGGCGACCAGCTCGGGCCGCACTTCACCGACGACCACCGCGGCCCGCTGCTGCTGGTCGAGTCGCGCGCGGTGTTCCGCCGGCGCCGGTTCCACCGCGCCAAGGCCCACCTCGTGCTGAGCGCGATGCGGCACCGCGCGGCCGAGTTCGGCGACCGGATGACCTACGTCCGCGCCGAGACCTACGGCGAGGTGGTGCGGGAGGTCGAGGGCGACGTCGAGGTCGTGCACCCCACGTCGTACGCCGCCCTCGGGCTGGTCGAGCGGCTCGGCGCGGGCGTCCTGCCGCCGCGCGGCTTCGCCACCGCCCGCGACGACTTCGAGCGCTGGGCCGGGGGCCGCGGCGCGAAGCGGCTGCTCATGGAGGACTTCTACCGCCGCGCGCGGCTCGCCCACGGGGTGCTGCTCGACGACGGCGAGCCGGCCGGGGGGAGGTGGAACTTCGACCACGACAACCGCGAGCCCCCGCCGAAGGGTGCGGTCTCGCTCGGCGTCAGCGACCCGTGGTGGCCCACCGAGGACGACGTCGACGCCGAGGTCCGCGACGACCTCGACCGCTGGGAGCGGGACGAGGGCATCGAGACGATCGGCCGCGACGGCCCGCGCCGCTTCCCGGCCACCCGGCGCGAGGCGCTGGCGGCGCTCGACCACTTCGTCGAGCACCGGCTGCCGCACTTCGGCGCCCACGAGGACGCGATCCTCGAGGGCGATCCGTGGATGGCCCACAGCCTGGTCAGCGCCCCGCTCAACCTCGGCCTGCTCGACCCGCTGGAGGTCGTCGAGCGCGCGGAGGAGGCGTACCGCTCCGGCGCCGCCCCGATCGCGGGCGTCGAGGGCTTCGTGCGCCAGGTGCTCGGGTGGCGCGACTACGTCTGGCACCTCTACTGGCACCAGGGCGACGACTACCGCCGGGAGAACGCACTGCGCGCGACCGAGCGGATGCCGCAGTGGTTCGCCGACCTCGACGGCGCCGCCACCGACGCGCGCTGCCTGTCGCACACCCTCGACCAGGTCGCCGAGCACGGCTGGGTCCACCACATCCCGCGGCTGATGCTGCTCGGGTCGTACGCGCTGCAGCGCGGCTGGGCGCCGACCCAGGTCACCGACTGGTTCCACCGCGCCTTCGTCGACGGCTACGACTGGGTGATGGTGCCCAACGTGGTGGGCATGTCGCAGCACGCCGACGGCGGGGTGATGGCCACCAAGCCGTACACGTCCGGCGGCGCCTACATCAACAAGATGTCGGACCACTGCGGCTCGTGCCGCTTCGACCCCAAGGTCCGGGTGGGCGAGGACGCCTGCCCGTTCAGCGCGGGCTACTGGTGGTTCCTCGACCGGCACCGCGAGCAGCTCGCCGGCAACCACCGGATGTCGCGGGCGCTCACCGGGCTCGACCGGCTCTCCGACCTCGCCGAGGTGGTCGCGCAGGAGGACGCGCGCGGCAACCGGGCTCCCTGAGCCTCACTAGGCTCGGCGTCGAGCGCGGCCGACGGGGCCGCCACCGACGAGGGGACACCATGCGTAGCGAGCTGTTCGACCAGGCCAACCAGGAGAGCACCACCACCGAGCGGTTCAGCCTCCACCACCGCAAGACGCTGCGGGCCGTGCTGGGCGAGCCGGTGCTCGCCGCGAAGGGCGCGATGGTCGCCTACCAGGGCCAGGTCACCTTCGAGCACAAGTCGGCCGGCTCGATCGGCAAGATGATGCGGCGCCTGGTGACCTCCGAGGACACCCCCCTGATGACCGTGTCCGGGCAGGGCGAGGTGTTCTTCGCCGACACCGCCAAGGACATCTTCCTCGTCGCGCTCGAGGGCGACGGCCTGTCGGTCAACGGCACCGCGCTGCTCGCGATGGACGCGACGCTCGACTACGACGTCCACCGGGTCAAGGGCGCCGGGATGATGAGCGGCGGCATGTTCAACACCCTGATCCAGGGCCACGGCACGGTCGCGCTCACCAGCGACGGCCAGCCGCTGATCCTCGACTGCTCGCAGACCCCGACCTACGTCGACATCAACGCCGCGGTCTGCTGGTCGGCCAACCTGGTGCCGCAGGTCGTCAGCTCGATGAACATGCGCTCGATGCTGCGCGGCGGCACCGGCGAGGCGTTCCAGTACGCCTTCTCCGGCCCCGGCTTCGTCGTGGTGCAGCCCTCCGAGGGCCCGGTCGTGCCGCCGCACAGCCACGGGTCCGGCAGCTGACGCGGCGTGGGGCGGGCGCTCGCTCGCGCCCGCCCCACGGCGTACTCCGCACCCGGGGTTCGTGCTTCGCACCCGAGATCGCGGGTGCGAAGAACGAAGGTCCCCGGATATCCGGGGACTCCGGGTCCAGTCCGACCGTCAGTTCCAGATGGCGGCGGCCCACTCCGGGTGGTCGATGAACGGGTTCCGGTTGCCCTGCCAGCGGGTGTAGATCCGGTCGTTGCGGCGCAGCTCGAAGGCGTCGACCGGGTCGGCCGAGTTCCAGGCGAGGAGGGTCTCGAGGTCACCGATCTGCGAGGACGAGCTGCCGACGGTCGAGCTCATCTCGAGGTCGTTGAAGCCGTCGCCGCCCTCGTAGCGGATCGCCATGTAGAACAGCATGCGCGCCACGTCGCCCTTGACCGCGTCGCGCGGCTCGAAGGAGTCGCCGTCGGTCCAGCAGTCGGTGCAGCCCGAGACGGCCGAGCCGCCGTTGTCGAAGTCCTTGTTGCCGCGGGTGGAGTTGACGGTGACGTCCTCGGGGCGCAGGTGGTGCAGGTCGGTGCCGGGGCCCGCGCTGGTGGTGAACCCGCCGCGCGACTGGGCCCACACGTGCTCACGGTTCCACTGCCCGGACCCGCCGCCGTTGTTGGTCTTGGCGATCGAGCGGCCCGTGTAGAGCTCGATGACGTTGCTGGTGTTGTTCGGGTCCTGGTCGGTGTCCTGCAGCGCGGTCCACACCTGGTCGTAGGAGAGCGTCGTGTTGCCGTCGATGATGCCGTGCAGGGCGGTGCGGAGCGCGCTGCCCGTCTTGCCGATCGCGGGGGCGTAGTAGGTGCCGTCGTACGGGCCGGAGCCGCCGGTCGGCGGTGGGTC
This sequence comes from Nocardioides okcheonensis, assembly GCF_020991065.1. Lineage (NCBI taxonomy): Bacteria > Bacillati > Actinomycetota > Actinomycetes > Propionibacteriales > Nocardioidaceae > Nocardioides > Nocardioides okcheonensis. Next base: position 1,937,251 of record NZ_CP087710.1, on the reverse strand, counting down.
GGTGGGCGTGGTGCCACCGGCGAGCGCGAAGGCGGAGGTGCTGGTCATGCCCGGGTGGGAGAAGTACGCCGCGAGCGCCCCCGTCACGTCGACCTGCTTGCCCAGCAGCGACGGGTTCGACCTCAGGCCCCACTGGGAGCGGAACGCGGAGGGCACCTGGACGTAGAGCATCGCCGAGGTGCTGGTCTGCGAGGCGGAGTCGGCGATGGCGATGGCGTAGTCGCTGGGGAAGCCCGAGCGGACGACGGTGCTGGTCGCGGTCGGCTGCCCGACGACGTAGCCGCGGACGGTCTGCGAGGCGCCGGTCTGCTGGCCGATCGCCTGGCTGACGGTGAGCGGGGTGGCCGCCCGGGCCGGCGATGACATCGCCGACGGCAGGACGAGCAGGACGAGGGTGGTCACGAGGGCGGCCGCGAGCGACCGACCCTTCCCGAGATGGAGAGTCATGGCCGGGAGCCTGCCGCAACTCCGGCCGACGCGGAAGGGGCAGCGGGTGCTCGCCACCCGCTCGTCAGGCCCCGGTCGCCGGTCGGTCACCCCGGCGTCTTGAGGGAGCGCATACACCTTCGAGACACAGTTCTGTGAAAACGCCACGGAATGTCGCCCAGATCCCTACGTTGGGTTTGCTCCGGTCCAGACCGAAGCGCCGTTTCTTCGTCGAATCGCTCACGTATCGCGAGGCACACATGACTCAGGATGCAGCCAAGACCCGTCAGGGTGCGGCCAGCACGGTCGCTGGCTGGCCACTGCGCCGCAAGATCGCGCTCGCCCTGGCGATCCCGCTGCTGCTCGCCGCCCTCCTCGGTGGCCTGCGGGTCCAGAACGACGTCGCGGACTCGCGCAACGCCGCGAGCAGTGCCAACCAGGTGACGATCATCCAGCCGGCCGTCGACTACCTGACCGCTGCCGAGACCGCGATGGTCGCCGCGCAGTCCGACAGCGCGGCCAGCCAGGGCGACCTGATCGACGCCATCAGCGACATCTCCGCCAACGCCGACGCGCTCACCCAGGCCCGCGACGGCGCCGACCTCACCGACCTCCAGTCGGCCCACGTCAGCGCCCTCCTCGACCTCAGCCAGGCGATGCGGGACGAGGGCGCCGAGAACCTCGGCCCCGCCACCTGGATCGCCCTGGTGCGTCAGCTCGAGTCGAGCGTCTCGCAGCTGATCACCAGCGTGAACGCCGCCCAGGACACCCCGGAGCCGCGCCTGGAGCAGCTCTCCCAGACGATGAGCGGCCGGCTCTCGCTCGCGATGCAGCAGGGCCTGCTCGCCACGACGCTGTCCCAGTCGAGCTCGCAGGAGCTCTTCTCGGAGGTCGGCGTGGAGGCGGCGGCCATCGACCGTCTCGCCGGATCGGTCACCGGCGCCGAGGCGCAGACCGCCGAGCTGCGGACGCAGAACACCCGCCACGCCGGCCAGATCCGCGACGACGCCGCCACCAACCTCGACGGCCGCGACGCCTACGCGCCCTACGACCAGATCACCCAGAAGCTCCTCAAGGGCGTCACCGCCTCGCTCAACGAGGCCGCGTCGGACGCCCGCCGCAACGCCATCCTCGGCGCCGCGCTGGTCCTGCTGGCGCTCGCCGTCGCGGTGGCGATCGCCCTCTACATCGCCCGCAGCCTCCTCGACCCGATCGGCCGGGTCCGCGAGGGCGCGCTCGCCGTCGCGCGGCACCGCCTGCCCGACGCCGTCGCCCGGATCCGCGCCGGCCAGGAGCCGGAGCCGATCAGGACGATCGACGTCACGACCAACGAGGAGATCGGCCAGGTCGCCCGCGCGGTCGACGACCTCCACCGCCAGGCCATCCACCTCGCCTCGGGCGAGGCCCAGCTCCGCCAGACGGTCAACGCGATGTTCGTGACCCTCTCGCGCCGGTCGAACTCGCTGGTCAACCAGCAGCTCGCCCAGATCGAGCGCCTCGAGCACGACGAGGAGGACCCCAAGCGCCTCGAGTCGCTGTTCCGCCTCGACCACCTCGCCTCGCGCATGCGTCGTACGGCCGACTCGCTGCTGATCCTCGCCGACGCCCCGAACCGGGCCGCCGGGTCCTTCAGCCTGACCATCGGCGAGGCCCTCCAGGCCGCGACGTCCGGCGTGCAGGACTACCAGCGCGTGCAGATCCTGTCGCACCTCACCACCCGGGTCGGCGAGGACGCCGCCGCGGACCTGGTCCACCTGCTCACCGAGCTGGTCGACAACGCGCTCACCTACTCCCCGCCGACCGAGCCGGTGCGGCTCGCCGCCAAGCTCCAGGGCGAGGGCGTCGCGATCACCATCACCGACTCCGGCCTCGGCGTGCCGCCGGCCGAGCTCGAGCAGCTCAACCGCGACCTCGCCCACGGTGCCGAGGCGACGCCCGACACGGCCCGTCGGATGGGTCTGTTCGTGGTGTCGCGCCTCGCCGAGCGCCACGGCATCGTCGCCACCCTCGACCGCAACCCCGGTGGCGGCATGACGGCGACCGTCGCGCTGCCGGCCTCGGTGCTGCCGGACCTGCCGCAGGTGGCCGCGGCGCCGGCACAGGCCGCCGAGTCGCTCGAGTCGCCGGTCCGCCTGCCCGAGCCGGAGACCGTCGAGGCGCCGACCGTGCCGACCGAGCCGAAGCGCAGCAGCCGTACGCTCAGCCGCGCCGAGCGCGCCGAGGCGAAGGCCGAGGCGCGGGCCGCCGCGAAGGCGGAGAAGGCCGCGCGGTCCGAGAAGCCGGAGGCGCCCGCGAAGGCGGAGCCGCCGGCAGCCACGACCGTGCCGGCGGAGGCATCGACGTCCGCGCCGGTCGCCGCCGAGACGGTCCTCGGCTCGGAGCCGACGCCGGACCGCCCGCCGCTGGAGAGCCTGCTGCCGCGCCGCGAGCCGGGCGCCAACATGCCCCGCACCGGAGCCGACGCGTTCCTGCCGCCGGAGACCTCCGGCGCCACCGGACCGCTCTTCGGCAAGCGCTCCACGCCCAGCACGCCCACGTCCGAGCCGGCCTCCGACGCCGTCCGCCAGGACGGCGCCGAGGCCGCCGAGCCCGCGGCCGTGACCGAGGCCGACACGACGCCCGAGAAGGTCGCCCCGGTCGTGCCGATCACCGCGCTCGCCTCGCGGCAGCGCGCCCAGGCCGAGGAGGCCCGGGTCACGACGTCCGAGGTCGAGACGGAGCCCGAGGCCGAGGTCCACGCCGAGGTCGAGCCCGAGGTCGAGCTCGCGGTGAGCGACGAGGTCGCGCCCGTCCGGACCCCGGACCCGCTGACCGACCCGCTCCCCGAGGAGCCGGTGGCCGAGGAGCCGGTGGTCGACGAGCCGGTGGTCGACGAGCCGGTGGCCGCGGAGCCGGTGGTCGAGGAGCCCGTCGCCGACGAGCCCGTCGCCGACGAGCCCGTGGCCGAGCAGCCCGTGGCCCGCGTGGACGACGACGTCGAGGTCGACGCGGCGGACCCGCTGGGTCTCGACACCCCGCGTGCGCCGGTCGCTGTCGAGCCCGAGCCCGTCGCCGTCGAGCCGGAGCCCGAGCCGGAGCCGGTCGCCGTCGAGCCCGAGCCGGAGCCCGAGCCGGTCGCCGTCGAGCCGGAGCCCGAGCCGGAGCCCGTCGTCTTCGAGCCGGAGCCCCAGCCCGTCGCCGTCGAGCCCGAGCCCGAGCCCGAGCGCGAGCTGGCTGCGTTCGCCCTCAACGGCGCGCTGCCGACCCGTACGCCCGGTGCCGCCGCGGAGATCAACCGCGACATGCCCGGCCTGCCGGGCGGCTCCGCGGAGCCGGTCCGGGCGGGCGGCGACTCGCCGATCTTCAAGTCGATGCGGTCGGGCTGGCTGACCGGCGACGCCACCCAGATCCACGAGACCGAGGTCGACCGCGGGTGGGAGATCGCCGAGCACGTGGCCGAGGAGGTCCCGGCGCCGGCGTCGACGCCCAGCGGACTTCCGCGACGTGCCCCCGGAGAGCGCCTGGTGCCGGGTAGCGTGACCCCGCCCACAGCCGCCAAGACGCGTGACCCCGAAGCCATCCGGCGTCGGCTCCAGGCCCACACCGCAGGCGTGTCCCGCGGACGACGAGCAGCCCAAAGTTCCCCCCAGCACACGGAAGCAGGCCCCGCATGAGCTACGAATCCTCCGCCGCCGTTCCCAGCGCCACCGCTGCGGACGACCGCGACCTCGACTGGGTGATGTCGCGATTCGTCGAGGAAGTCCCCGACGCCGCGCACGCGATCCTGGTCTCCGCCGACGGCCTCCTCATGGCCTCGAGCACGAGCATCCCCGGTGAGCGCGCCGAGCAGGTCGCGGCCGTCTCGTCCGGTCTGGCGAGCCTCGCGGTCGGTGCCGCGCGCCTGTTCGAGGGCGGCTCGGTCATGCAGACCATCGTCGAGATGGAGATGGGCTTCCTGATGCTGATGAGCGTCGGTGACGGGTCGAACCTGACCGTGCTCACCACCGAGGAGGCCGACATCGGCCAGGTGGGCTACGAGATGGCCCTCCTCGTGGACCGTGTGGGACGTACCGTCGAGGCCCAGGCCCGCGTCGGTACGGGCGGCTGACCGGAGCTCCGGGCATGACGCCGCCAGTCGAGCCGGAGGACGAGGGCTACCGCCCCCGGCTGATCCGGTCGTACACGATCACCGCCGGGCGGACGGCCACTGCCGTCGACCTGCCCATGGAGGCCACGCTGCGCCTCCAGGCCGGTGCGGAGGCGCCCGTCCTCACTCCTTCCGCCGCGCAGGTCCTCGAGGTCTGCGACCGCAAGTCCGTCGCCGAGGTGTCGGCGCTGACCAAGATGCCGATCGGCGTCACCCGGGTGCTGCTGGGTGACCTGATCGAGCAGGGCCTGGTCCGTATCCAGGCCACCATCACCGAGAAGACGTCGACAGATGAGCGTCTCGAGCTCATCGAAAGGACCCTCCGTGGACTTCGAAACTACTAAGGCACAGCGAGCGGCTGCGTCGACGAAGATCGTCATCGCAGGCGGCTTCGGCGTCGGCAAGTCGACGCTCGTCGGCGCCGTCTCGGAGATCGACCCGCTGCGCACCGAGGCACTCGTGACCAACGAGTCCGAGGGCGTCGACGACCTCGCCGCCGTGCCGACCAAGGCGACCACGACCGTCGCCATGGACTTCGGCCGCCTGACGCTGGCGGAGGACCTGGTCCTCTACCTGTTCGGCACGCCCGGCCAGCGTCGCTTCTGGTTCATGTGGGACGACCTGTGCCGCGGCGCCATCGGCGCCATCGTGCTGGTCGACGTCGCGCGCCTCGACGAGTCGTTCTCGCCGCTGGACTACTTCGAGTCCAAGGGCATCCCGTTCATCGTCGCGGTCAACGAGTTCGACGGCGTCCCGCGCTACCCCGCCTCGGAGATCGCGGCCGCCCTCGCGCTGCCGCCCGAGGTGCCGATCATCAGCCTCGACGCCCGCGACCGCGAGCAGGCCAAGGGCGCGCTCGTGAAGATCACCGAATACGCCCTCATGCGACTGCGCGAGTCGCTCACCGTGAATGCGAACTGACCCATGACCCGCACCTCCGCCCGTCCCGGGCCCCTCCGTGTCGCGGCCGCCGCCCTCTCGGCGATGGCCCTGATGTCCACGCTGAGCGCGTGCGGCGGCAGCGCCAACGGCGAGTCCGCCGACGCCCTCAGCAGCGTCGACCTGGTCTTCGACGGTGTGCTGACCGTCTGCACCGACAGCCCGTACCAGCCCTTCGTCTACGAGGAGAAGGGCAAGCTGGTGGGCTTCGACGTCGACCTGGGGCAGGCCGTCGCCGACGCCCTGGAGGTCGACATCGACGTCGTCGACGTGTCCTTCGACGACATCACGTCGGGCGACGCGCTCAACAACGACGTCTGCGACGTCGCGATCTCCGCGATGACCATCACCGGCGACCGGGCCCGCGTGCTCGACTTCTCCAGCCCCTACTTCGACGCCAAGCAGGCCCTCATCACGCCGCGCGGCTCGGGGCTCGACCAGCTCGACGAGCTGGCCGGCAAGCGGGTGGGCGTGCAGAAGGACACCACCGGCGAGACCTACATCAGCGACTTCGCGCCGGAGAGCACCCTGGTCACGGCCTACGACGACGCCGCCGGGCTGCAGGCTGCCCTCGCTGCCGGCGAGCTGGACGCGGCGGTGCTCGACAACACCGTGTCGGGCCAGTTCGTCAAGGACAACCCGCGGCTCAAGCTCGCCAAGGAGTTCGAGACCGGCGAGCAGTACGGCATGGCGGTGAAGAAGGACGGCAACATCCCGCTCCTGCGCACCATCAACGGCACCCTCGCCGACCTCCGCGAGGACGGCACCTACGACAAGATCTTCGCCTCGTACTTCGGCTGACAGCCAGCCTCCAGCACGGCCCGGCAGGTCACCCTGCCGGGCCGTGCTGCGTCGTGGCGGGCGCCGTCAGGGCGCGATGGTGAGGAACAGGAAGGCCGCCAGCAGCACCAGGTGCACCCCGCCCTGGAGGGGCTTGGCGCGGCCGGGGACGACGGTGAGGATCGCGACCGCGGCGGTCAGCAGCAGCAGCACCGTCTGGAGCTGGTTGAGCCCGAGCTCGAGCGGGCCGTCCAGCCAGATGCTGGCCACGGCGATCGCGGGGATGGTCAGGCCGATGGAGGCCATGGCCGAGCCCAGGGCCAGGTTGAGGCTGACCTGCACGCGCTCGCGGGCGGCCGCGCGCACGGCGGCGATCGACTCCGGGGCGAGGACCAGCAGCGCGATGACCACGCCGACGACGGCCTGCGGGAAGCCCAGGGCGGCGACGCCCGACTCGATCGCCGGGGACTCGACCTTGGCCAGGCCGACGACCGCGACCAGCGAGACGACCAGCAGCCCGAGGCTGGCCAGTGCCGCACGGTCGGTGGGCGGGTCGGCGTGGCCGTCCTCGTCGAGGTCGACCGGCTCGTGCTCGTAGCCGCCGGCACGCTCCTGGCGCGCGGTCTCGCGGGCGTCCTCGCGGTCCTCGGCGGCCGCGACGGCCTCCGCCTTGGTGGCGACCATCGGGACGTACTGCCCGGGCGCGACCGGCAGGAAGAAGTCGCGGTGCCGGATGGTCTGGGTGAAGACGAACATGCCGTAGAGGGCCAGCGAGGCGATCGCCGCGAAGGCGAGCTGGGCGCCGGTGAACTCCGGGCCGGGCTGCGAGGTGGTGACCGACGGGACCACGAGGCACAGGACGGCCAGGGCGATCACCGTGGCCAGCGCGGCGCCGGTCCCCTCGGGGTTGAAGACGGCGAGGTGGTGCTTGAGGGCACCCACCAGCAGCGAGATGCCGACGATGCCGTTGACGGTGATCATGACCGCGGCGAACACGGTGTCGCGGGCGAGGCCCGACGCGTCCTTGTCGGAGGTGACCATCAAGGTGACGATCAGCCCGACCTCGATGATCGTGACCGCGACGGCGAGCACGAGGGAGCCGTACGGTTCACCGACCCGGTGCGCGACGACCTCGGCGTGGTGGACCGCGGCCAGGACCGCGCCGACGAGCAGGAGCGCGAGCACCCCGAGGACCAGGCTGCTCTCGGGATGGGCGAACCACGCGGGCACCAGGGCCACGATGGCCAGGACGGGGGCAACGGTGGTCCACGACGGCCGGGTCATGGGGCCAACCCTAGGCGGCGATCCTGAGCGGGCCTCTCAGTTCTCAGGGGTGGAGAGCCGCTCGAGCCGGGCCCGCAGCTTGGGGACGCGGTGGCTGTTGCCCTCGAGGGTGACGTACTGCTCGCCGAAGATGGCGAGCAGCGCGTCGTCGAGGCGGCGCACGGCTCCGGCGGGGTAGCGGTAGCCCATCCGCCGGATCACGGCGTCGGCGTCGACCGACGTCAGCAGGTCGGCGAGGTCGTCGACGGTGTCGATGCCGAGCTGGGCGAGCAGGTCGGCGATCCAGTCGTAGTGGTCGGTGTGGGACCAGCCGGCGTCGCTGTAGTGCCCGGCCAGGAAGGTGGCGAGCTCCTGGCCGACGATGTGGTCGGCCTCGGGCTCCGCGTGGCTGCCCGGGGCGGCCGCCTGGATCCGCTCGCGGATCGTGGCGAACTCCTGGTCGGCGAGCTCGATCAGGCCGGCGGCGAGGGTGAAGCGCCGGTCGAGGTCGGCCGCCGCCTCCTCCGGCACGTTGCCCTTGTAGCGGATGTCGTGCTCGAACTCGGCCCACGCGTGCTGGAGCACGGTGCGGACCTGGACGCTCGCGCGGTGCCCGCCCAGGTCGCGGTGCGCCTCGTCGTCCTCGCGGACCCGGACCAGGAGGTGGCGGCTGGCGTAGCCGAAGCGGCCCGAGCGGGCGGTCTCGGCGCCGAGGTCGCGGTCGTCGATCATCTCGAGCTCGTCGGCCAGCAGGTCGGCGACGGCGGCCACGTCGTGGTGCACGTAGGTGATCACCCGGACGCCGATCTGGTCGGTGATCTGGGTGAGCGGCTCCGGGTAGAGCGGGTGCCCGTCGGCGCCGCGGTTGGCCTTCGCGGCGAACGACGCGACGCTCTTGGTGCGGCCGGTGACGCTGAGGTAGTCGATGCCGGCGTCGTCGAGGAGCGTGCGCACGAGCGTGACGTAGCCCGCGGTGGCCGCGACCAGCTGCGGCTGGAGGGCGGCGTACGCGCGCACCGCCTCGCGGACGGGCTCGGTCTCACGCTCGGCCACGGGCTCGGTCTCGGGCATGCGCCCAGCCTGCCAGTGTCGCGGGCGCCGCGTCGACGCGCCTGCCGGGGGAGCCTGAGGCCGGCCGCTAACGTCTGACCACCATGACGACCTCACTGCGCCGCTCGGGCGCCCGCACCCGGACCCTCGCCGCCCTCGTCTCGGGCGTCGCCCTCACCGCGGCCCTCGCCGGCTGCGGCTCGGACGACGGCGGCGACACCGCCACCGACCCGGCCGGCTCGTCGAGCCCGTCGACCAGCGAGTCCCCGAGCGAGACCCCGAGCGAGACGCCGAGCGAGACCCCCAGCGAGTCGTCGTCGGAGCCGGCCACCCCGGTCGCCGAGCCGATCGACGTACGCGGGTCGGCCGGCGCCACGGAGGCCGTGCTGCTCACCGGCACCGACGCCGGCGGCCAGGCCTCCGACCTGGCGTTCGCGCTCGACACCGACCAGGCCCGCGCCGACTTCGTGTCCCAGCTCGACCCCGCCTTCGGCGCCGTGGTCAGCCAGACGGCGGCCGACCAGCAGGCCGCCGCCTCCGGGGCGACGACCTACGGCGCGGTCGCCGGCGTGGGCTGCGAGCGGCCGCGGCAGGTCGCGATCGAGCCCGGCGAGGCCGGCTTCCAGGTGGTGGCCAAGCTGCCCAAGGGCAACATCGAGTGCTTCGCGGCGATGACCTTCGTGATCGTCTTCACCGTCCCCGACGCCTGAGCGGGCCCGTCCCCGGGCCCCGGGATCAGGCCGGCGGCGGCGTCGTGGGCGGGACGGTCGGGGTGGGCGTCGGGGTCACCGGCGTGATCGGCACGACGGGCGGCAGCACGCCGTTGTAGAACACCCCGAAGGCGTTGGCCACGAGGCGCTCGTTGCCGTCGGACGGCTCGTTGATCAGCCCCATCGCGCCGGTCGCGCCACGGGTGTACATCGCCGAGGAGCCGCCGCCGTCGAAGTTGATCGCGTTCTCCGCACCGAGCGCGGTCATCATGTCCGCGAGCTCGACCATCGTGTAGCCGCGGCTCACCGCGGAGCGGCCGTCGACCACGAGGATCAGCAGCTTGCGGCCGTCGGCGTCGATGCCGACCGCCGTGCGCGGGTGGGCGATGGTGTTGTTGATGACGGTGCGGACGCCGTTGACGAGCAGGGGCCGGTCGCCGCTGACCGCGAGCGTCGGCTTGCCGCCGTCGAGGCGCTGGGCGAGGGTGAGCTTCTTGCCCTTCTTCAGGTTCTTGAGCTTGGCGGCCATCGGCCCGGTGCCGATCAGCACCCGCTCTTTCTTGTGGATCTTCTTGCCGCTCGACAGCTTCGGCCGGTTCGACACCACCCGGTTCTTGCGCAGCCACACCTCGCGCGCCCGCTTCTTGCCGGCCGTCACCTGGTAGCCCTCGGTGCGGTGCCAGTCGGAGTCGTAGACGCCGATCTCACCCGGCGTGATCGAGGGGTGGTTGAGGCCTGAGATCGCCCACGCCTTCCGCTGGCGCAGCTGGTACTGCAGGCTCAGCGGGCTGATGTGGGGGCCGTCCGCGTCGAACCACAGCGTCGAGTTCACGCCCGGGATCCAGCCGTCGCGGGAGCCGCCGAGCGTCCCGCGGTCGCGGTCGACGGTGATGCCCAGCGGCGCGTCGGTGCGGCCGATGTCGAAGAAGTCGCCGTTGACCGCGGCGAGGGCGCCGTTCCAGGCGCCGAACTCGCTCACCTTCTTGCGGCTGGTGACGTAGGTGGGGGAGAGCGACCCGAAGGTCACGTTGGGCGCGTCGAGGCTGACGCTGACCAGGTTCATCCGGACCTGGCCGACGGGCTGGCGGCCGTCGACCTGGTCCCACTCGCGCACCGTGATGCCGGGCGCGATCTCGTAGCTCACGTCGTTGGCCACCCGGGCCGCCTTGCCGCGCAGGTTGACCGGAGGGCCGACCAGCGTGCCGGGCTTGCCGTCGGAGGTCTGGTTGCGCCCGCGGTAGCCGCTGGTGCCGCCGCTCGTGAGGCCGTCGCGGGCCTGCGTGGAGGGCGCTCCGTCGCGGTCGTCGGCCATCGACGGGGCGACGCCGAGGCCGGCCAGGAGGACGCCGGCGGTGGCGGCCGTCAGTAGGCGGCTGCGGGTCGGCGGAGTGAGGACGGGGCGGCGCGAGAAGACAGGCACGCGCTCCAGAGTAAAGGACGGTGTGGTACTGGTGGGAATATTGGGACGAGGCATCCGTCCGGGCGCCCGGGACGCCCTAGGCTGCCGGACGTGCCCGACGCGCCGACCCCGCCCGACCCGGTCCGACCCGGCGACGTGTGGAACACGGTCGTCACGGGCGACAACCTCGACGTGCTGCCGCGCCTCGAGCCGGGCTCGGTGGACCTCGTCTACACCGACCCGCCCTACAACACCGGCAACGACTTCGCCTACGCCGACCGCTTCCGCGACACGGTCCGCGACTCCCCGCACGCCGACCCGTACGCCCGCCGCCACGCCGCGTGGACCGCGATGATGCGTCCACGGCTCGAGGCGGTGCGCGAGGTGCTGGCCCCGCACGGCGCGGTCTTCGTCAGCATCGACGACAACGAGGCCGCGCACCTGCGCCTGCTGATGGACGAGGTCTTCGGTGAGGCGAACTTCCTGGCCCAGGTGGTGGTCAACCTCAACCCCAAGGGCCGCCAGCTCGGGCGCGGGTTCGCGACCAGCCACGAGTACGTCCTGGCGTACGCGCGCGACCTCGCCCGGTGCGTGGTCGACGGGAGCTCGAGCGGCTCGGTCGACGAGGCCGACTTCCCGCACACGTCGGCCGACGGACGCCGCTTCCGCTACCTCCCGCTGCGCAACACCAACAAGAAGTTCAACCCGCTGACCGCCCCGACGCTGCACTACCCGCTGCACGGCGACCCGGTCACCGGCCGCGTCGCGACCGCGGCGTTCGAGGGCAGCCGCGAGCTGACCCCGGTCTTCGGCGACGGGCGGCCCGCGGTGTGGCGGTGGTCGCGCCCGCGGGTCGACGAGCGGCCCGACGACCTCGAGTGCCGGGTGATCCGCGGGCGCGGGGGCGAGCGCGCCGACATCTTCCAGCGCGACTGGCTGCACCGCGAGGGCGGGCGCCGCAAGAAGCTGCGCACCATCTGGCTGGCGGAGGAGATCGGGTCGACCGACACCGCGGTCGCCGAGCTCAAGGCGCTCGTCGGCCACGTCTTCGAGTCGCCCAAGCCCACCGGGCTGGTGCGGCGGATCCTGGAGACCGTGCCCGACGACGTGCTGGTGCTCGACCCGTTCGCCGGCAGCGGGACCACCGGTCACGCCGTCGCTCTCGCCAACCGCGCCGACGGCGGCCGCCGCCGCTGCGTGAGCATCAACTCCGCCGAGCCGACCCGCGAGGGCTCCAACGCCCGGCTCGCCGGGCTCCCCACGGTCGCCGACATCACCCGCGCCCGGCTCGCGGCGGTCGCCGAGCAGGTCGGCGGCGGGCTCGACGTCCTCGACTGACCGCCTCACCCCTCGGAGGTTGAGGTGCGAACCGCCCTCCCTTGGAGGTTGAGGTGCGAGCGGCATTCCTCGGAGGTTGAGGTGCGAGCGGCATTCCTCGGTGGTTGAGGTGCGAGCGCAGCGAGCCTCGAAACCACGTCCGCGTGTCCTCCACAGATCGCCGCCACCCCCTCGCGAGGACGCTCGCCGGTGGCGACGATCACTCCCATGCCCTTCGTCTACCTGCTTCGCTGCGCAGACGGGTCCTACTACGTCGGCAGCACCCGCAGCCTCGAGCTGCGGATGTTCCAGCACAACTCGGACCGAGACGGATGCGCCTACACCCGCTCGCGGCGCCCCGTCACGCTCGTGTGGCAGGAGGAGGTGGAGAACGTCGGCATCGCTTTCTCCCTCGAGAAGCAGATCCAGGGCTGGAGCCGTCGCAAGCGTGAGGCCCTCATCCGCGGGGACTACGAGGCCCTGCCCGAGCTGGCCTCGCGACGCGGCGGCAAGCCGCGCCCGAGCAACCCGCAGGGTCCTCCGCCACTCGATGGTTGAGGTGCGAGCGAAGCGAGCCTCGAAACCATGCCCGAGGTGCACGCTCGCAGGTTTCGAGGCTCGTCGCTGGCGCTCCTCGCACCTCAACCAGCGAGGTGCGCTGGCGCTCCTCCCGCCTCGACCAGCGAGGGTGCGAGGGCGTCGCTGGGTCAGACGCCGGCGGCCCGCTCGAGGGCCCTCAGCTCGGCGTCGAGGTGACCGAGCATCAGCTGGAGGCGGGGGACGGTGCGACGGCAGCCGGTCAGCCCGAAGCACAGCTTGCCGTCGTAGGACGTGCAGGTGATGTTGAGCGCCATCCCGTTGATCGGGATCGACAGCGGGTAGGTCCCGACGAGCCGGGCGCCGTTCCAGTAGTGCGTGGTGCGGGGGCCGGGGACGTTGCTGACGATCAGGTTGTAGGGCGGGCGCACGATGCCGCTCATCCGCAGCGCCGGGCCGAGGATCGCCGGCGCCTGCCCGAGGGCGCTCATCGCGAGGATCTGCGTCGGCGTCATCGACGACAGGCCCTGCTTGCCGTCGACCATCGAGCGGTGGATCGCGGCGAGCCGGTCGGCGGGGTCGGGGAGGTGGGTGCCGAGCTGCACCATCACCGACCCGACCGCGTTGCCGCCGTCGGACGACGCGAGCTGCGACTCCTTGGCCTTCAGCCCGACCGGCACCATCGACACGAGCGTGGTGTCCGGGAGCGCGTCGAGCTCGAGGAGGTACGCCCGGATCGCGCCGCTGACCATGGCGAGCACCACGTCGTTGATCGTGGTGCCGCTGGCCTTGCCGACCGCGCGGAGCCGCTCGATCGGCCAGTCCTGGGCGGCGAAGCGGCGCGAGCCGGTGATGTTCTGGTTGAGGATCGTGCGCGGGGCGTAGAGCGACAGTGCCGAGGTCTCGTTGCGGACGCTGCGGTTGAGGGTGCGGACCAGCGCCCCCGGCATGCCCGCGGCCTCGGACGCGATCGCCAGCGCGGCCCGCACGGTCTGCGCCGACACGTCGCCGAGGGACGGGGGCGAGGCGCCGTCCGCGGCCGGCCGCGGGGCGCCGGGGCGCATCGCCCACGGGGCGGGCATGTCGCGCTCGTCGGGGTCGGTGGACAGCACGCTCGCCAGCAGCCGCATCGCGGAGACGCCGTCGACGAGGGCGTGGTGGGTCTTGGTGTACATCGCGACCCGGCCGTCGCGCAGGCCCTCGATGATGGTCGCCTCCCACAGCGGGCGCTCCCACGCGAGCCGGGTGCTGTGCAGCCGCGAGCACAGCTCGAGCAGCTCGCGGATCCGGCCAGGCTTGGGCAGGGCGCTATGCCGCACGTGGTGCTCGATGTCGAACTGCTCGTCGGGCCGCCACACGAGCTGCCCGGCGGTGCGCGCGGAGCGGTGCGGGTGCTTGAGGAAGAGCGGGGCGATCTCGTCGACGTCGCGCATCTGCTCGTACATCTCGCGGACGTAGCCGCGCCCCGCGCCCTCGGGCTTCTCGAACAGCTGGAGGCCGCCGACGTGCATGGGCATGTTGCGGTTCTCGGCGAGCAGGAAGCCGGTGGCCGTCGGGTCGATCGGGTTGACCACTGCTTCTCCTCCGTGTCCGCCCCGCCCCCGGCGGCGCGTGCGTCCGCGCATCCTCTCGCCCCGGGACGAGCGCCACAACCCCGGCCCGTGGCCGGGCGGAGGTCAACGCCCCAGCGTGGTCCGCAGCTCGCCGACGATCGAGTCGACCACCGAGACCAGGTCGCCGCGGTGTGCGGCGGCGACGCGACGCTGGCGGTCGGCCGACGACCCGCGGGCGGGGATGTCGGCCACCGCACGCAGCTCGTCGTCGCAGCCCAGCCGGCGCGCGACCGGTGTGAGCCGCTCAAGCAGGTCGTCGAGGTCCTCGGTGACCAGGCGCTCGCGGTTGCGGTCGTCGAGGATGACGATCGCGTCGAGGCCGTAGCGCGCGGCGCGCCACTTGTTCTCCTGCACCTGCCAGGGCGGGAGCGTGGGCAGCCGCTCGCCGGCGACGAGGCGGTCGTCGAGGTCGACGACGAGGCAGTGCACGAGCGCGACCAGCGCGGCCAGCTCGCGGACGTCGGAGACGCCGTCGCAGACCCGGTGCTCGAGGGTGCCGAGGTGCGGCGCGGGGCGTACGTCCCAGCGCACGTCGGCCATCGAGTCGATGATCCCGGTGGTGGTCTGGTCGTCGATGCAGCGCTCGAAGTCGGCCCAGGAGTCGAAGGTGAACGGCAGCCCGGCGGTCGGCAGCTGCTGGAACATCAGCGCCCGGTTCGACGCGTAGCCGGTGTCCTGGCCGGCCCAGAACGGCGAGCTGGCGGACAGGGCGAGCAGGTGCGGGTACGTCGTGAGCAGGGACGACAGCACCGGCATCACCCGGTCGCGCTCGGGCATGCCGACGTGGACGTGGACGCCCCAGATCAGCATCTGTCGGCCCCACCACTGGGTGCGGTTGATCAGCTCCTCGTAGCGGTGCCCGTCGGTGAGCTGCTGGTGCGACCAGTCCGCGAAGGGGTGCGCCCCGGCCCCCATCAGGTCGACGCCGAGCTCGTCGGCGGCGTCCATCACCACGCCGAGCGTGCCGGTGAGGTCCTCGACCGCCTCCCCGACGGTGTGGCAGATCCCGGTCACCACCTCGACGGTGTTGCGCAGCAGCTCCTGGTGCAGCCGGTCGGGGTGCTCGAGCCGCGGGGTGGCGCGCTCGGCGAGGTCGGCAGCCGCGCTGACGAGGTCGCGGGTGTCGCGGTCGACCAGCGCGAGCTCCCACTCGACGCCGAGCGTGGGCTGCGGCGAGGCATGGAAGTCGATGCGCATGCGACAACTCTAGGGAGGTCCCGACCGGTGCCGGACCACCTGCCGCGGTGGGGCTGTCCGGGTGCCACCATGTGCGCGTGGACCAGATCGAGCAGCCGGAGGCAGCCGCCGAGTGGGCCCGAGGGGAGGCCCGGGAGCTCGCGGCGGCGTACGCCCGGGAGGAGGCCGAGGAGCGCGCGCGCGAGGAGGCGGAGCGCGCGCGGGAGATCCACCTGACCATGGACCTGTGCCTGCGCATCGGCGAGATGCTGCTGTCGTCGGGTGCGGGCGCGGCCGACGTCACCGCCACCATGCGGTCCGTCGCGGACCACCTCGGCCTGCGCGGCGCCGAGATCGACGTGACCTTCACGGCGCTGTCGATGAGCTTCCAGCGCGGCGCGGAGGAGGTGCCGATGCTGTTGCTGCGCCACGTGCAGCAGCGCGACATCGACTACGAGGACCTGACCGCGGTCGACCACCTCGTGCGTGACCTGCTGACCGACCAGGTCGACCTCTACACCGCGCGCACCCGGATGGCGACGATCGTCTCGCTCGGCCACGCCTTCCCGCGCTGGGCGGTCACCGTCGCGTGGGCGGTGATGGCCGCGGCGGTCGGAGTCTTCCTCGGCGGTGGCGCGATCGTCTCGGCCGTCGCCGCGGTGGCGGCGGTGCTGATCGACCGGGTCCAGCTCGTGATGGCCCGCCGTCGGCTGCCGTTCTTCTACCTCCAGGTCGCCGGCGGCGCGATCGCGACGGTGCTCGCGGCGGCCGTCGCGGCCACCCCGATCGAGGTCGACCCGTCGCTCGTCGTGACGGCCAACATCATCCTGCTGCTGGCCGGCATCGGCCTGATGGGTGCGGTGCAGGACGCCCTCACCGGCTTCTACCTCACCTCCGGCGCCCGCCTGATCGAGGCGATGATGGCGACCGCGGGCATCATCGCCGGCGTCGGCTTCGGCATCTCGATCGCCGACGGCCTCGGTCTGTCGCTGGGCCGGCTGGTCCCCGGCAAGCTCGGCAGCATCTCGGACCTGCCCGTGGTCGTGGTCGGAGCGGCGATCTCGGCGGCCGCGTTCAGCGTCGCGTGCTACGCCCCGCGCCGCGCCGTCGTGCCGGTCGCCTCGATCACCGGGGTCGCCGCACTGGTCTCGCAGGTCGTCACCGTCGCCGGCTTCGGCCGCGCGGCCGCCGCCGGAGCCGCCGCGTTCTTCATCGGCCTCGTCGCCTACGCCGTGGCCGGGCGGGTCCGGGTCCCACCGCTGGTCGTGGCGGTGCCGGCGATCGTGCCGTTCCTGCCCGGCCTGTCGATCTACCGCGGGCTGACGTTCCTCGCCGAGGGCGGTGCCTTCGTCTCGCAGGGCATCCTGGCGCTGATGACGGCGATCTCCGTCGCCATCGCGCTGGCCTCGGGGGTGATCCTCGGTGAGTACGTCGCCCAGCCGGTCAAGCGCGAGGCGCGCAAGCTGGAGAACCGCCTCGCCGGACCGCGGCTGGTCGGCCCGTTCCGGGCGATGACCCGCGCGGAGCGACGTGCCTTCAGGAGGTCCGAGCAGGAGTCCGACGGCTGAGCTCGTCGAGCCAGCGCTGGTGCGAGCCGTCGTACGGCGCCGCCCCCGCGCGCACAGCGGCGAGCACCTCGTCGCAGCTGGCGCGTGCGGCCGCGACGACGTCGGCGGGGTAGCGGTAGGTCACCTGGTGCTCGGCGAACTCGTCCTCGTCGTCGACGAACGTCTCGCCGGGAGCGGCGGGCGGTTCGCCCCACGGAGCAGGAAGGTCGGGCATCTGCTCGGGCAGGCGGATGACGTCGAGGTCGAGGTCGACCGCCCTCAGCACCGTCCCGTCCCAGACGGGAGGGGTCGTCATGTCGACGTAGAGGTCGCACCAGATCCCGGGTGCCTGGAACGTCGGGAGGTGCCAGCGATCGGGGTGCACGACCGTCACGGTGTCGACGGCGGAGTGGAACTCGGCGCCGGGCCGGTGGTGGTGGGTGCCGGCCGCGACGCCGATCCAGTCGCCGTGCTCGTCGGAGCCGAGGAGGATCCCGGTGAACGCCCAGTGCGCCCGGTCGCCCCACTTGGTCATCTCGCAGCTGATCGGCGTCCCCGGCTCCATGGCTCCCGACCCTAGGCGACCGAGCTGTCGCGTCTGCGCACGCGTGGGCGACCGAGCTGTCGCGTCTGCGCACGCGTGGGTTGTCGACCTGTCGCGTTTGCGCACGCGCCACGTGCAGATGCGTCAGCTCGACGGGTGGCGGGCGCGCAGATGCATCAGCGGGGGAGGCGGACCGTGATCGTCGTGTCGCCCGGGCGGCTCGCCAGCGCCACCGAGCCGCGGTGGGCCGCGACGATCGCCTCCACCAGCGAGAGCCCGAGCCCGGCGCCGCCGGCGCGGGTGCGGGCGGCGTCGCCGCGGGTGAAGCGCTCGAAGGCGCGGGGCGCGAGGTCGGGGGCGAAGCCCGGGCCGTCGTCGTGGACGGTGAAGCCGTCCGGGTCGGCCGTGACGGTGACGGTGCTGCCGGCGGGGGTGTACTTGCGCGCGTTGGTCAGCAGGTTGGTCACCACCTGGTGCAGCCGGGCGGCATCGCCGGGGACGGTGATCGGGTCCTCCGGCAGCGAGAGGCGCCACGACCGCTCCTGGTCGACAACGCGCGCGTCGTCGACCGCCTCGAGCAGCAGCCGGGACAGGTCGACGTCGGCGCGCTCGAGCGGCCGCCCCGCGTCGAGGCGGGCGAGGAGCAGCAGGTCCTCGACGAGCGCTGTCATCCGCGCCGACTCGGTCTCGACCTTGTCGAGCGCGGTGCCGGCCGTCTCGGGCCGACGGCGGGCGAGCTCGGTGTAGCCGGCGATGGTGGCGAGCGGGGTGCGCAGCTCGTGGGAGGCGTCGGCGACGAACTGGCGCACCTGCTGCTCGCTGCGGTGCCGCTGCGACAGCGACTGCTCCACGTGGTCGAGCATCCGGTTGAGCGCCGCACCGACCTGGCCGATCTCGGTGTCCTCGTCGGTGAGCCGTGCCGGGACCCGGTCGGTCATCTCGATCTCGCCGGCCGCGAGCGGGAGCTCGGAGACCCGGTGCGCCGTGTCGGCGACCTCGCGCAGCGGCGCCAGCTGGCGGCGTACGACCCAGGTGCCGGCGCCGGCGACCGCCACCACGCCGACCAGGGTGGCCAACAGCTCGAGCCGCAGCAGGTCGGTCAGGGTGTCGTCGAGCATCTCGGTGGGCAGGGCCGCGAGCTGATAGCCGCCGTCGGCGCGGGGCTGCGCCAGCGCGCGGTAGGTGCCGAGACCGGGCAGCCGCACCGTCGACGCCTCCGTGGAGCCGGTGACCGCGGTCAGCGCGGTGAGCTGGGCCGACGAGAGCGGCTGGGGCCGCACCTCGTCGCCGACCACGCCGCCGTAGCCGGACCCGTCCGCGCGCACCTCGGCCAGCACGGCGCCGTAGCGCTGCCCGAAGTACTCCCGCTCGTCCCCGTCGTCGTCGTCACGCGGGGCCGGCAACGGTCCGCGCCCCGGCCCGCCGAAGCCGCGACCGATGCTCGACCGCAGCTCGTCGTCGAGCTGGCTGGTGAGCTGCGCGCGCATGGCGAGGGTGGTCGCGGTCCCGATCAGCAGCGCGGCGACCGCGACCAGCAGCACCGCGACCGCGACCAGGCGGGCGGTCAGGGTGCGGGGGAGGCGGGGGCGCACCATCAGGTCGCCGGCTTCAGGACGTAGCCCGCGCCCCGCATCGTGTGGATCATCGGCTCGCGGCCGGCGTCGACCTTCTTGCGGAGGTAGGAGATGTAGAGCTCGACGACGTTGGCCTGCCCGCCGAAGTCGTACTGCCACACGCGGTCGAGGATCTGCGCCTTGCTCAGCACCCGGCGCGGGTTGCGCATCAGGAAGCGCAGCAGCTCGAACTCGGTCGCGGTGAGCGTGATCTCGGCGCCGGCGCGGTGCACCTCGTGGCTGTCCTCGTCGAGGGTGAGGTCGCCGACGACCAGCACGTTGCCGACGTCGGCCTGCGCCGCCGTGCCGCCGCGGCGGATCAGCCCGCGCAGCCGGGCGACCACCTCCTCGAGCGAGAACGGCTTGGTGACGTAGTCGTCGCCGCCCGCGGTCAGCCCGGCGATCCGGTCCTCCACCGCGTCCTTGGCGGTGAGGAACAGCACCGGCACGTCGCTGCCGTCCGCGCGCATCCGGCGCAGCACCTCGAGGCCGTCGAAGTCCGGCAGCATGATGTCGAGCACGACCGCGTCCGGCCGGAAGTCGCGGGCGGTCGCGACCGCGTCGGTGCCGGTGTGGGCCATCTGCAGCTCCCACCCCTCGTAGCGCAGCGCCATCGCCAGCAGCTCGGCGATGTTGACCTCGTCGTCGACGACGAGGACGCGCACGGGCGAGCCGTCGGGGCGGGTGAGCTGGGGCACGGTCATGGCCCCATCCTGCCGCGCGTTGCTGTGTGCCTGCTGTGGGCGCGCTGTCCGCCGCGCGTGCGTCAGCCGGCGCCGTTGAGACGGGCCGCCTGCCGGATCAGGTGCACGCGCTCGGGCTGGCTCGTGGCGAGGTCGGCGGCCTCGGCGTAGAGGCGCGCCGCGAGCGCGAGGTCGCCGTTGCGCTCGTGCAGGTACGCCGCGGCCGCCCGGTGCCGCGGAAGGGCGGGGTCGACCTCGGCGAGGGCGGCGAGCCCGGAGCGGGCACCGTCGGCCTCGCCCACCGCGACCGCCCGGTTGAGCCGGACGACCGGGCTGCCGGTGAGCGCCAGCAGCTCGTCGTACCACTGCACGACCTGCACCCAGTCGGTCTCCGGCGCGCTCGCGGCGTCGGCGTGCAGGGCGGCGATGGCGGCCTGCAGCTGGTACTCGCCACGGCGCTCGCGCGCCAGGGCCGCCTGCAGGAGGCGTACGCCCTCGGCGACGGCGTCCGTGTCCCACAGCGAACGGTCCTGCTCGGCGAGCGGGACGAGGGTGCCGTCGGCGCGGGTGCGGGCCGCGCGTCGGGCGTGGTGGAGCAGCATCAGTGCCAGCAGCCCGTCGGTCTCGGGGTCGCGGGCGAGGGCGGCGAGCTCGCGGGCCAGCCGGATCGCCTCGGCGGCGAGGTCGACGTCGCCGCCGTAGCCCTCGTTGAAGACGAGGTAGAGCACCCGCCGCACCGTCGCGAGGTCGCCGGGCCGGTCGAACGGCTCGCCGGCGATGGTCCGCTTCGCCCGGCTGATCCGCTGGGCCATGGTCGCCTCGGGCACGAGGAACGCCTCGGCCACCTGGCGGGTGGTGAGGCCGCCGACGGCACGCAGCGTGAGCGCGACGGCCGAGGTCGGCGTCAGGGCCGGGTGGGCGCAGAGGAAGAACACCTGCAGCGTGTCGTCGCGCTGCGCCGCAGGGCCGGGATCCGGCTCGACCTCGACCGCGGACTCGCGTCGCTGCCGCGCGGTCTCGGAGCGGACCGCGTCGACGAAGCGTCGCCACGCCACCGTGACCAGCCAGCCCTTCGGGTCGCGCGGCGGGTCGTCGGGCCACGACCGCAGCGCCTCGACGAGGGCGTCCTGCACCGCGTCCTCGGCCGCCGCGAAGTC